>NZ_JBVKDO010000010.1:0-341033 GCF_055633805.1 Amycolatopsis sp. NPDC114478
TGATCGCCGGCGCGGTCGCCGTCCTCGTGGCCCTGGTGACCAAGGGCGCGTTGTCGGCTGTCATCGTGCTCGCCGTCGTGGTCGGCGTCATGCAGGTCGAAAGCCATGTCCTGCAACCCTTGCTGCTCGGGCGGGCGGTCCGGCTGCATCCGCTGGCCGTCGTCCTCGCTCTCACCGCCGGGCTCGTCGCCGCGGGCATCGTCGGCGCCCTGCTCGCCGTGCCCCTGCTCGCGGTGTTCAGCTCGGGTGTGCGCAGCCTGACCGCCCGGCCGGAGCCGGATTGACGGTCTCGCCGGTGCGAGTCGCGCCGACTTCCGATTCCGGACGGGACACGGCACCCCGTCGCAAGGTCCGGTTCGCACGGCGACCGAACAAGTCACCCCGCAGAGACGCACCTCTTCCCCAGCGTCGACGCCAGGGACGAGCAACGGAGCGGACCTCGGCGGTCGATCGAGGTGCACCGCGCGCGAGGTGTTCGCGGTACACCTCGCGGCTCAGCTTGCGGCCGGTTGGGGACGGGTGTTGCGTCGTTGGGCTTCGTGCAGCTGGTCTTCGAGGGAGATGATGCGGCAGGCGGCGTCGATGGCCGTGCCCTCGTCGACGAGGTGCCGTACCCGTGCGGCGATGCGCAGCTGGTGACGGGAGTAGCGGCGGTGTCCGCCGGCGGAGCGCTGTGGCTCGATCAGGCCGGTTTCGTCGAGGCTGCGCAAGAAGTTCTGGGACGTGCCGAGCATCTCGGCGGCTCGGCCCATGGTGTAGCCGGGGTAGTGCTCGTCATCGAATTTGTCGGCCGCGGGTCGGGCCGGGTCGTATTGGTCAGGGATCATTCCACCTCCACAGCACAAGGGACCCCGGGTGCCGCGCACGGCACCCGGGGTCCCCGGGGTTGGGTTTCACCATTGTCAGCCGACGCGACCGCCGGCTTCCTGTACTCGCGTCGTCCGGCCGAGAGACCGATGACGCGGGGATCGCTGACTCGTAACCGAGAACCACCTGCCAATCCGATGGGACTGCGGTACCCGCGCGGCGCTACTGCCCAGCCGCTGCGGGCGATCCGATGATGTGCCCTTTCCCTTCTTTCCTGTGTTTCCTTCTTGCTGTGTACTGCTGTCGCGGTCATCACCGGCTGGAACCCTTTCCACCGATCGGCCCCAGCACGCGTAACACCGCGGGCCACTGCCCGGAACCCCTTACCTTGATCGGTCCCGGCCACCTGGCTGTCCAACACTGCATACTGCGATCTATCCAACTGCGGGTACTGCTGATACTGCGGACTAGCTGACTACTGCGTACTGCCTTGCTCCGCGGGCACTCGAACTCCGCCCGCGTCCTGCACTACCTCGCCGGGACCGTTACCTCTGACTTCATCTTCACAACCCGGTCCCGGGTCTTGCTGTCGGTCACCAGCCGAGACCTGTTCACCGATTGGCCCCGTCCTGCCTGACCGCTTGTCTCACTTCGCGGGTAGTTACGTCCTCTCCCGCGCCTGCTTGACGTTGTCTCTCTCGGTACGAGGAGGACTCTACACACACCCAGCGGTGAATGTCTAATCCGGCCGACATAGATTTACTGCGCGACCCGAACGGGGTACTTCACCCTCGCAGAGTCGCAGGTGAGCTCCTGGGTGGAGGCCCCGGAGCACGCGGTCAGGGAGGACAGCGCGATGAGTGACCAGGTCGCCGGGCAGGAACCGTTCGAGCTCGCCGCGGTGCGCAACCGCGAGGACTACGCCGACGCTCTCAGCCGGTTGATCGATCGAGGTCGCCGGGAACGCTGCGTCGCCTTGTTGTCGGGCACCGAGGCGTACGCCGTGGCCGAACTGCTGGGCCAGTACGCCCAGCTCGACCCCGCGGACAAGCTGCACCAGCTCGCCGCGACCATGGCCAGCCGGATCTACAGCCGTCTCGGCGCCTGACCGCATGCCGGTTCGGAGCAGGTGATGCCGGGGTGCCCGCTGCCGATGACGACCACCTCGGTGTTCCAGGTCACCGTGGCTGGTGGAGGTAGGGCCTCAGCCGCTCGGCCAGCGACCTGCGGGTCGCAGGGGTCGCCGGGCCGACCCCCTTTTGGCCGGTTTGGTGCCCGGCGACGGTGTCGGCGACGAACTGCGCGACCGCGCCCGGGGACGGCACGAGGTCGTCGCCGTGGCGCGCGATGACGACCGGGTCGTCGGCGGGATCGGTTTCCACCGCGAGCGACCAGCCTCGCCGCTCGCTCCACACCAGCATCACGTCGTGATCGGGCCGGTCGAACCACCGCCGGGGCAACCCGAGGTAGGCGGTGGCCGTGTCGCTGATCTCCACCGTCGTGCTCTCGGCCGGGACGCCGACCGCGGCCGCGACCGCGCGCACGTACTCGCCCAGGCCGCGTTCGAGGGTTCGGGTGTCGGGTTCGGGGTGCTCCATGCTCGCCACGCTAGAGTGTGCACACAGAGTAATTGGTCGTGTTCGCGCAGCACTGTTCGGAGCGCTCCCGAGGGGCTATCCCGGACTTGATCGTGCCGGGACCCGGCGAGCAGGTACGTCAGCAGGAAGAGCGATGGAGATGACGAACACCATCGAAGGCCGGTCAGCGCTCAGGCCAGGGCCGCGGAGCCGATGCTGGCGGGTGAGAAGACCCGCACCGAAACCTTCTTGGTGAAGCTGTTCGCGGTCGTGCCGCTGCTGGCCTTGGCCGCGGCGGTGCCGTTCGCGTGGGGCGGGGCCTGGGCTGGACCGACGTTGCCCTGACGGTCGGGTCCTACTTCCTGACCGGGCTGGGCTAACGGTCGGGTTCCACCGCTACTTCACCCATGGCGCGTTCAAGGCGAACCGTGGTCTTCGGATCGCGCTCGCCGTCACCGGCAGCATCGCCATGCAGGGCCCGGTCATCGACTGGGTCGCCGATCACCGCCGTCACCACGCCTACGCCGACCGCGACGGCGACCCGCATTCCCCGTGGCGCTACGGCACGTCCGCCGCCGCGCTGGCCAAGGGTATCCGGCACGCCACATGGGCCGGCTGTTCGACCGGGAGACGACCAACGCGCAGCGTTTCGCCCCCGACCTGCTCACCGATCGCGACATCGTCCGGGTCGACCGCCGGTTCCCCGCGCTCACCGTGGCCACGCTGCTCGCCCCGGGAGTTGCTCGGCGGGCTGGTGACGCTGTCCTGGTCGGGTGCGCTGACCGCGTTCTTCTGGGCGAACTTGGTGCGGGTGGCGGTGCTGCACCACGTCACCTGGTCGGTGAACTCCCTGTGCCACCTGATCGGCGACCGGCCCTACGCCGCCCGCGACAAATCCGCGAACTTCTGGCCGCCGGCCATCGCGTCGATGGGGGAGTTGTGGCACAACTCCCACCACACCGACCCCACCGGCGCCCGTCACGGTGTCCGCCGTGGCCAGCTCGACACGTCCGCCCGGCTCATCTGGCTCTTCGAGAAGTTCGGCTGGGCCACCGAAGTCCGCTGGCCCAAACCCGAACGTCTCGCCCACAAGGTCAACCCCGGCTACAGCCCGGCACCCCGCGGCTTCGGCAAGCCGGAGCGCGGCCCGCTCACCGAGACACCCCGGAAGCACCCGAGCGCCGTCCGGCCGGACGGCGCCCGATCATGAGGGCCGTTCGTGCCGCGCGGGCCACCGGGCGCGACGAGGTCCGGCTGCAGCTGAGACCGGCAGCCGGCGGCGGGCACGTCGACGGGGCATGGTGGCCGCGCTCCCGCGACGCCGGCGTCGAGTTCACCGACGTGATCGCGGCGGCGCGGAACCGCATGGGCCAGGTCGAGCGGATCAGCTACCACCCGGCGACCGCTGGGAGATCACCCATCGCAATGTCGTGGTGGAAGGCCACCTCATGCGGCTGGAAGGGATTCACGTCGTGCCGGTGCACACCCTGACCTCATCGGCACGCAACAACGACGCCTGCCGCTGCTCGTCGTGGCGCGGACACCCCGCAGGACGCCGCCACCGGGCGCGGACCCGGGCGCTACGGCAAGCGCCGAGGACATCCCCGCCATCCGAGGTGGCCGCTCGGCGAAGGCAACCGGGTAACTGAACCGCGTTGCCGGACCCCGAGGTCTAGACTGTGCACACCGCCCCAGACCTCGGCGATCCTGGTTTCCCGGCGTCGGCTGTCCGGCTGGTGCCCCGGCCCGGACGGTGAGGCGCACGATGGCGGGACGCGTGGTGGTGGCCGGTCTGACCGGCCCGCTTGGCGTCCTGGCCATGATCGGTGCCCGGACCCTGCCGGGCGAGGTCCTGGCCGAGTGGGCTCTGCTGGGAGCCGGGGCGGGGATCCTTGTCGCTTTCGGCGCTCCGCGGATCCTGCGCGGGGGTGCGGCGGCGAGCGGGCCCGATCTGCCCGTGGGTGCGGCCACCGCGGCGGCGTTCGTCATGGCTTGCCTGGTCGTCGCCGGCTTGCTGGCCACGGTGGGCGGCGGGCTGACGGCGGCCGTCCTGGTCCTGCTCGTCCTCGGCGGGCTGTGGGCCGGCTACCACCGGGCCGCGCCGTCGGCCGCGTCCGAGCCACCCGGCGTCTCGGTCTCTCGTCCCGCGTCGCCCGTACCGGTGGCTGACATGGCGACCGAGGAGCTGTGCGTGGCTTGGCGGCGCAGCTACTTCCTCCTGCTGCTGGCCACCGACGAGCCGGCGCGCCGGCTCGTCGTCCAGCGTCGGCAGGAGTTCCTCGACGAAATCGAACGACGGGACCGGCGCGGGTTCCTCCGCTGGCTCGACAGCGGGGCGAAGGCCGGCAGCGATCCCGCTCCGTACCTGACCACCCGAAGCTGACCGAGGGAGAAGCACGTCATGGCGCTGGTCGATGGTGCGCTCCTCGCGTCGGCGGTGTCGGGCGATCGCACCGCTACGAACGCGCTGCTGGGTCTGCTGCAGCCGGGTGTGCTGCGATACTGCCGCGCCCGGCTGGGAGACCGGCGGGACCGCGACAGCGACGCGGACGACTGCGCGCAGGAGATCCTGCTCGGCGTGCTGGGCGCCCTGCCGGGCTACCGGTACGGTGTCGGCAGGTTCCTGGGCTTCGTCTACGGCGTCGCGGCGCACAAGGTCATCGACGCTCACCGCCGGGACGGTGCCGACGTCAGCGTCCCGGTCCCGGAGTTCGCCCCGGTGCCCTCCGGGCAGCCGGGGCCGCTCCGCAACGTCGAGGATCTGGAGCGGCGGCAGCGGCTGCACCTCCTGCTCGACCTGCTGGCCCCGCAGCAGCGGAACGTCGTGATCCTGCGGGTCATGTTCGGTCTGTCCGCCGGGGACACGGCGGCTGCGCTCGGCGTTGCCGGCCCGGGCGCGGTGCGGGTGAGCCAGCATCGGGCACTGGCCGCGTTGCGCCGGCACATCGCCGCGCCGCCGGTGCCGTGATGGCGTGGCCCGGCCCGGGGCGGAGGGTACGGTGGGCGGACGCAGCCGCGGAAGCGGTGCTGATCCGGGCCTGGTCATGTCCGAGTTGGTGTGGCGATCACGAACGCCGACTCGGAAGGAACCGGATGAGGAAACGCGTCGCTCGGAGGTCGTGGGCTCGCGGTGGCTGAGGTCGAGGTCCTGCGCGCGAACGTGCTGGCCGCACTGGGCGAGGACGGCGCCGGCAGCGGGGTCGACGTCGTCGGCCGGGTGTGCCGGGCGTGCGTGCGGCTGCTGCCGGTGGACGGCGCGGCGGTGTCGATGATGGTCGACGCCGGGCACCGCGAGATCGTCTACGCCAGTGACCCGGTGAGCATGGCGTTGGCGGAGTTGCAGTTTTCCCTCGGTGAGGGGCCGTGTTTCGAGGCGTACGTCCTCGGCGGGCCCGTGCTGGTCCCGGATCTGGCCGCCGGGCCGCCACCGGTGTGGCCGGTGTTCGCCGCCGAAGCCGCGGCGCAGCCGGTGGCCGCGTTGTTCACGTTCCCGGTACAGATCGGGGCGGTGCGGGTGGCGACCCTCGACACCTATCGCTCGACGCCGGGCTCGCTGAGTCCCGGTGAGCTGGCGACGGCATTGCAGGTGGCCGACGTCGCCGCGCTCGCCCTGTCGGGGCTGGAGGCCGGCGGTGGCCGCTGGCTCGACGGCGACGGGCGGTGGATGGAAGGGGCGGCGATGCGGTACCGGGAGGTGCACCAGGCCACCGGGATGCTGATCGCGTACCTGGACCTGCCGGCTTCCGCGGCCTTGGCCCGGCTGCGGGCGTACGCGTTCGGACACGGACGTCCCCTGCTCGAGGTCGCGGGCGACATCGTGGCCGGGCGGCTGCGACTGGACGAGGAATTCCGGTGAGGACCACTATGAAGGCAGTCGACGAACCAGGAGATGGTGGGCATGGCCGACCGTGAACGACAGGTGACCCGGGCGTTCGTCGCGCTGGCAGACACGCTGGTCGACGACTACGACGTCGCTGATCTGCTGCACACGCTGGTGCAACAGTGCGTGGAGCTGCTCGACGTCGCGGCAGCCGGGCTGACGCTGGCCGACGAGCGGGGCGGCCTGCAGGTGCTCGCCTCGTCCACCGAGCAGGCGCGGCTGCTCGAGCTGTTCCAGCTCAACATCGACGAGGGCCCGTGCGTCGAGTGCTTCACCGGCAGCACGCCGGTGCTGGTGGCCGACATCGCCGCGCAGGCCGGGCGGTGGCCGCGGTTCGCGGCCGAGGCGGCCAGGGACGGGTTCGCGTCGGTGCATGCGCTGCCGTTGCGGCTGCGCAAGCACACGATCGGGGCGCTGAACCTCTTCGGGCACGCACCGGGTGAGCTGTCGGTCGACGACGTCGCGCTGGCACAGGGGCTGGCCGACACAGCGACCATCGGTATCCTCCACGAACGAGCGGTCCGCCAGGGCGAGATTCTCTCCGAGCAGCTGCAGACCGCGTTGAACAGCCGGGTGATCATCGAGCAGGCCAAGGGCGTTCTCGCCGTCAGCGGGCAGCTGACCATGGACGTGGCCTTCACGATTTTGCGCGGCTACGCCCGCCGGAACAATCTCCGGCTCAGCGACGTGGCTCGCGCCTTGGCCGACCGCGATCTCGCCCCCGCGGCCGTGCTGACCCAGTCGGCGACGAGCCACCCTCACTGAACTCGACGGTTCGGTCCTGTGTGGGCTTTGAATTCGGCCGGCTTCGCGGCAGCGACCGGACGCCGGGGTGGTCCGGCGGTCGAAGCATGCGGAAAGGCGCCGAACGGTCTGCCCACCGGTGACCAACGGCCCTCGCGTGCCAAGGCGTGGTGCTGTGCTGCTGGAGACGGCCGACCGGCTGTCGTGCGACTTCATCAAGTCCATCACCTTGACCGGTCGACGCCAGTACATCCTCGCCGCCGTCGAACACACAACCCGCCGCGTTCGAATTCGGAACAACGTCGCCGCACCCCACCCACCGTGGACTGTCCAGGCGCTGCGGAACTTCGCGATGGGCCTGGAGGACGCCGGCGCCACCGCGCCGATCACCGGCCCCGGAAGGAGGTCCCACCTTGACGTACGTCGACAAGACCGGCTTGCCGGAGTGATCCACGAGTGCCGGCATGCCGCTTGACCTGCTCGGATGAGCTGATCGGCAGGCGCAGAGCCGGGTCACGGCCATCCTGGTTCCGCCGGTCTCCGGCGACGCCCCAACTCGCACAGCAGCTCGTGGAGCGAAGGCGGCGGGCTCTCGGGCCGCGGGCGGCTCGAAAGGCTACGCGGTCGCGGGCGATCAGTGGCGCTGGTGCGGGTATTCCGGTGTGCGGTGCTGGAAGGCCAGGATCGCCGGGTTGCGGATCGTGCCGTCGCGGATCTCCACGGCGCGCCGGACGGTTTCGTTTTCGTCCCATGTGGAGTGTCCGGAAAGGACCGCCCGCAGGTGGGGCAGGAGGGCCTCGCTGATCTCCCAGGTCGCGGAGTTCCACAGGTAGGAGGGGCTGTGATCGACCGCGTAGTAGGTGACGCCGTCGCCGACCGGGAAGGTCGGCCGGGCGAACGTCGTGGGCCGGGCCCAGCTGAAGCCCATGCCTTCGTCGCAGGAGACGTCGACGATGAGGCTTCCCGGGGCGAAGGCGGCGAGGTCGTCCTCGATGAGGAAGGTCAGCGGGGCGCCGGTGTCCTGCAGCACGCAGTTGACCACGATGTCGTGCTCGGCGAGGAACCCGGCCAGCGGTACCCGGCCGCGGGCGGTGACCGCGTGGCTGCGGCGCAGGTCGCCCGGGTTGGTCGTGTCGTGGTCGATGTGCACCATCGTCGCGGAGTGGATCGGCGAGCCGACCGCGCTGAGGCCGCGGGCGGTGAGGACGTCGACGTCGTGGATCCCGTGCGCGTTCAGCGCGGTCACCGACCCGCGCGCGGTCGCGCCGAAGCCGATCACCACGGCCCGCAGCCGGCGGCCGTAGTCGCCGGTCGAGCCGATCAGCTGCAGGGCGTGCAGTACCGAGCAGTAGCCGGCCAGTTCGTTGTTCTTGTGGAAGACGTGCAGGCCGAATGAGCCGTCGCGCCGCCAGTGGTTCATCGCCTCGAAGGCGATGACGGTCAGCTTCCGGTCGATGGCCTGCTGGGTCAGCTCGACGTCCTGCACGCAGTGCGGCCAGCCCCACAGCACCTGGCCGGGCCGCAGTTCGGCGACGTCTTCGCGAAGCGGCTTGGCCAGCAGGACGACGTCGCACTCGGCGATGAGCTGCTCGCGCGTGCGCATCCCCGCGACGGTGGCCGCGAGGTGCTCGTCGGGCACGCCGAAGGGTTCGCCGTAGCCGTGTTCGAGGTAGAGGGACGTGCGGAGGTCGGCGTCGATCCGGTCGAGGTGGTGCGGGTGGATCGGCAGCCGCCGTTCGTTCTCTTTCCGTGAACGCGCGATGACGCCGAGACTGAGCTGGTGCACGGTGGCCCCTTTTGCTAGATGCCAGTTTTAACACACTCCGCGAAGGCGTCGTGTACGCTGGGTGGTGTCCGAGAGCTTTTCGTGCGCGAGTGGTCGAACCTGCGCCGTCCTCGGCCCCAATTCGGCCAGTACCAGCAGCCGGAGACGGGAGCACCGACATGACGTCGGGCCCGAACACCGCCCTTCCCACTCCACCGGCCACCGAACCACGTCTGCGGCTGAAGCCGGAGGCGCCCGCCACCGGACACGTCGATGGCGCGTGGTGGCCCCGCACCCGTGACCTGACCGCCGAACTGCCCGCGCTGCTCGCAGTGGTGACCGGTCGGCTGGGGCGGATCGACCGCGTCACCTACCACCTCGCGGACTGGCCGGCACCGCACCGACGGATCGTCGTCGACGACTACGTCGTCCGGCTCGAGGGATTCCGGTCCCAGCCTGCCGGCACCTTGACGGTGGTCGGCTGGGACCGCCACCGGCTGACGCTGGTGGTCGTCCCGCCGGAGACCGGCTCCGAGGCCGCGGAGCACGTCCTCGTGACCGCCGCGAGCGGGGACAACGCCGACGACAGCGCGCACCTGCTCGCCCCACGTGGCGGCCGCGTACCGCTGCCCGCCTGAACCACGTCACCTCCGGTGGCGTCCACGAAAGGATCCCCCGATTACTACTTCCACAATGGACAGTTCGCTGTTCAGCCATCCCATCGCTGAGGAGTCTCGTCCCGGCACGCTCACCACGCCCCAGGACAGCCGGTACGGCAGCTTGTTCCGCCACCCCGTGTACACGCCGGCACCGTCCACCGGCGGCGGCACCGAACCCGGCCCGCAACGATGGCCCCGCGCGGAAAGCACCCGTGCACACGACCCGTCCGGACGCCGCGCCCGCTCATGACACCGGCGTCGTACCAGCGGGCCGGCCGACGTGGGTTTCCGCCGTCATGACGGCGGGGGTCGACGCGTTCACTCGCCGACGATGGAAGAAGCCACCATGCCGGGGACCGATGTGGAACCGGGTAGCGCCGGTACTGAGACCGGCGGCTCGACCGGAGCGGCGCACGCGCACGCGCGGGACTCCCATGATGCGATCGCACGCCGTTAGTGCACGGCCACCGTGGCGAGTGGGTTCAACCGCGGATGCGTCTGCGTCGGCGGGCAAGAGGAACGGTGAAGGAATATCATGACCACGAACGTAGCCTTTGTATCCCGATATGACCTGCGGGTCAAATTGGTGCGGGATGTTCTGAAGGAGAACACGAAATTGTCGGACAATGCCTGCCAGGCGCTCGCGGTGCGTCTGCTGCACACCATGGACACAATTCCGGAACGAATGCGGTGAACAATTGTCGTGCGCGCACGGCCTCCGGCGTGGGCCGGGCTATCCGGGCCCGGCACGAATGAGAGGGATTTCCGCGGACTGCGGCAATACCGGAGTCAGGGTACCGGGACAGTCCACATCAGACGGGTGCCGCCGCCGGCCGGGGTTTCGACCCGGAAGGACCCGCCCGCTTCCGCGGCTCGCCGCTCGAGGTTGCGGAGCCCGCTGCGCGCCACGGACACCGGCATCCCGATCCCGGTGTCCGTGACCTCGACGACCAGGTCACCGTCGAGGGATACGGTGACGGCCAGTTCGGCGGCTTGCGCGTGCCGCAGGACGTTGGTGACGGCTTCGCGGACGACAGCCTCGGCGTGCTCGGCCAGACCGGCGGGCACCCGATCGAACGATCCCGACAGCCGCACCGTCGTCCGGATCGCGGAGTCGGCGCTCGTGTCGAGGATCGCGTTCTGTAGGCGCGCACGCAGCCCCCGCCCGGCTCCCGGTTCGGCGTGCAGGTCGAAGATCGCGCCACGGATTTCCTCGATGACGTCCTGGAGCTGATCGATGTGCTGGCTGAGCCGGACGTCGATCGCGGGCGAGTCGCTCCGGCGGCGGGTGCCCTCGATGCCCAGGCCGACCGCGAACAGCCGCTGGATCACCTGGTCGTGCAGGTCACGCGCGATCCGGTCGCGGTCCACCACGACGTCCAGTTCGCGGCGGGCGGCCTGGCTTTCGGCGTCCCGCAGCGCCAGCGCGGCCTGGTCGGCGAAGGCGGACACGATCTGGAGCTCGTGCTCGTCGAACCGCGCCGCCCCGGGAGCGCGGATCGCCAGGAGCACCCCGGCAGTGGACTCGCCGGACCGCAACCGCACCGCCAGCGCCGGCCCGAGGTCCACGCCCACACCGTCGCCCAGGTCGAAAGTCAGGCCCGGCACACTGCGCGGCACGTGGTCGCGCAGCACCGCGCCCGAGGTCGTTCCGCCGAGCGGGATCCGGTGGCCGGTCAGCGCGTGGGCGTCCGGTCCGGCGCACACCGCGACGACCAGCGCTCCACCGGGCTCCACGGGCAGCGCGATGAGCGCGTCGTCGGCGCCGGTGAGCTCGGCGGCCCGGCTCGCGATCAGGCGCAGCACCTCGTGGACGTCGGTTCCGCCCAAAAGCTCAGCGGAGATCTCCCCGGTGGCCTCCAGCCACCGCTGCCTGCTGCGGGCCTGTCCGTACAGCCGCGCGTTGTCCACGGCGATCCCGGCGGCCGCCGCGAGCGCCACGATCGCCCGCTCGTCGTCAGCGGTGAAAGGCCGCTCGCCGCTGAGGTACAACCGTCCGAGCACCGCGCCCCGCACCAGGAGCGGGACACCGAGGAAGCTGCGCATCGGCGGGTGGCCCGGCGGGAACCCGCCGCACGCCGGATGGGTGCCCAGGTCGGCCAGGCGCACCGGATCGCGGCCGGTCACGAGCGTGCCGAGCAGCCCGTGGCCGGCCGGTGGCGGACCGATCCGGTCCTGGGTGGCGTCGCCGACGCCGGTGACGGCGAACGCGGTCGTCCGGCCGTCCTCGTCGAGCAGGGCCAGCGCGCCGTAGCGGGCGTCGACCAGGTCGGCGGCGGCGGTCACGATCCGGTGCAGCGTCGTCTCGAGCTGCAGACCGGCGGAAAACGCGAGGACGGCCGCGGGCAGCGCGGCCATCCGGTCCCGGCCCGACACGATCTCTTCGGGCATGTCACCACACTGGCACAGCGATCCGGCCCGCGGCGGGATCCGGCCGAACCGAACCGTGTTCGCAACCGACGACCTTCGCCCGGCACCGGAGGCCGTTCGGCTCTTGGCCCGGAGTCCGGCCCGGGCGGACGGTGGGCAGGAAGCGAAACCCCGGCGAACCTCGGAGCTGTCCCATGAAGACCGGTGTGATGCCCGTGGGGCACCTCAGCGCGAACCAGATGCGATCCGTCCTGCTCGCGGCGACGGCTCCCCCGCCACTGCGGACCGCCCGGCCCTGGCGGTTCCAGTGCACGCCGGACGCCATCGAGCTGTACGCGGATTCCCCCGCCACGAGCACCGACAGCGATCAGCGGGAACGGCTCCTGAACTGCGGGGCGGCCCTGCTGAACCTGCGGCTGGCGATCCAGGCGCAAGGCAGCCACCCCGAGGTGCGGCTGTTCCCCACGGCGGACCGGCCCGACCTGCTCGCCGTCGTGCGGCCGCAGGGACACGAGACGATCGCACCACACGACGAACTGCTGGCGGAGGCCATCACCGACCGGCACAGCAACCGCCGTCCGTTCACCGCCGCCGTCGTGCCCGATCCGGTGCAGCGGCAGCTCCGGCGCGGCGCCGAGCGGGAACGCGCGTGGCTGGCCACGGTCACCGCCGATCAGGTGCCGCAGCTGCGGCAGATCATGCGCCGCACGGAAGTCCCACCGGCGACGCCCGGCCCCGGTGGCGGAACGGATCTCGACGTCGAGCCCGAGCGGCTGGTCGTGGTCATCGGCACCCTGCACGACACCGCCCTCGCCCGGCTCCAGGCCGGCCAGGCCATGCAGCGGGTCCTGCTGACGGCCGGCGTCGCCGGGATCTCGGCGGCGCTCTCCTCGCAGGCGATGGCGGTGCCGGCGGCCCGGCGTGAGCTGCGGCAGTTGCTCGGCGGCGGGCTCTGGCCCCAGATCATGCTGCGCCTCGGCCACGGCACCGCGGTACCGTCCTCGGCGCAGGCGCGGCTCGAAGACGTGGTGATCAGCGACGAGCACCCGTTCAGCGCCGGCTGCCCGGACGGCGTTGCGCGTCGTGGATCCCGGTGACCAGCACCGCCGCCTGGGACCGCCGCTCCAGCCCGAGCTTCGCCAGCAGCCGGGACACGTAGTTCTTGACGGTCTTCTCGGCCAGGAACATCCGCTCGGCGATCTGCCGGTTGGTCAGGCTTTCCCCGAGCAGGTCGAGCAGGACGAGTTCCTGCTCGCTCAACCCCGCCAGCGGGCCGGGTTTGCCGGTCTTCGCCCGCAACTCGGCCACCAGCGCGGCGACCGCCCGGCCGTCGAGCAGGGTCTCACCGGATCCCACCCGGCGGATGGCGTCGACCAGCTGCAGCCCCTTCACGTCCTTGATCACATAGCCCTCGGCGCCGGCCAGGACCGCTTCGACCATCGAATCCTCGTCGGTGAAGGAGGTCAGCATCAGGCACCGCAGACCGGGCAGCGCCGCGCGCAGGTCGCGGCACAGCTCCACCCCGTTGCCGTCGGGAAGCCGCACGTCCAGCACCGCCACGTCCGGGCGCAGCGCGGGCACCCTGGCCATGGCCTCGGTGACCGACGATGCCTGCCCGACGACCGTCAGGTCGGTTTCGTCGTCGATGAGTTCGGCGACCCCGCGCCGCACGAGTTCGTGGTCGTCGACCAGGAAGACCGTGATGACGTGCCGGTCGTGCCGCGTGCTGTCATCCACCGCTCCAGGCTACGCCCGGCCGCGCCGAACGACCCCTGAACGAAGGTCCGGCGCCTCTAGGCCGGGTGGCTCGGGAGGGACCACGGTGAAGGGATGACACAGATCCAGCACAGGCCCGATCATCAGCTCAAGACCGCCGTCATCGATGAGCTCGCCTGGACCCCCAGCGTCAACGCCGAAGAGATCGGCGTGACCGTCGCAGGCGGTGTCGCGACGCTGTCCGGACATGTCGGCACCTACCCCGAGAAGGAAGAGGCCCTGCGCGCGGCGACCCGGGTCCACGGCGTGACCACGACCGCGGACAAGATCCTCGTCCGGCACGACCACGGTGTCCCGGCGGACATGGATCTCGCCCGGGAAGCCATGATCGTGTTCGACCGTCGCACGGTCGTCGTGCCGAAGGACTCGGTGCAGGTCGACGTGCGCGACCGGGTGATCACGCTGCGCGGCACGGTGGACTGGCACTACCAGCGCGAAGCCGCCCGCCAGGCGGTCGCCGCGCTTCCCGGGATCAGCGGGGTGCGGAACCTGATCACGCTCAGGCATTCGGGGGTCGCGCCGGCCGAAATCAAAGCGAAGATCACCGCGGCGCTGGCCCGGCACGCGCCGGGGTCCGCCCAGCACGTCGAGATCGGCGTCGACGATGGAAAGGTCACCCTGACCGGCCAGGTACTCACCCCGGCCGAACGCCGTTCGGCCGAGCAGACCGCGTGGTTCGCCCGAGGGGTGACCGCGGTCGACAACCAGGTGAAGCTCTCCGGCTGAGCATCCTCCGCCGGCTCCTGCTCGTGAATTCTGGAGCATCATGAATGTTGTCGTGATCGTTGTGATCGTCGTTGCGCTGCTGGTTCTGCTGGCGTCGGCGGTGCGGATCGTCAAGCAGTACGAGCGGGGTGTCCTGTTCCGGCTCGGCCGGGTGCTGGGCGTGCGCGAGCCGGGGTTGCGGCTGATCATCCCGGTCGTCGACGTGCTGCGCCGCGTGCCGTTGCGGATCATCACGATGCCGATCCAGTCCCAGGGCATCATCACCCGCGACAACGTGAGCGTCGACGTGTCCGCGGTCGCCTACTTCCGGGTGCGGGACGCGGTGAAGTCCGTCGTCGCGATCGAAAACGTCTACGCCGCGATCGACCAGATCGCCCAGACCACGCTGCGGAAGGTCGTCGGGCAGCACACGCTGGACGAGACCCTGTCCGAAACCGACAGCATCAACGTCGACATCCGCCGGATCCTCGACGTCACCACGCTCGACTGGGGCGTGGAAGTGACCTTGGTGGAGCTGAAGGACATCCAGTTGCCCGAGACGATGAAACGGGCGATGGCCCGCCAAGCCGAGGCGGAACGCGAGAAGCGCGCCAAGATCATCAGCGCGGAAGGCGAATCGCTCGCTGCCGCGGCGCTCGGTGAGGCGTCGGACACGATGATGGCGCACCCGCTGGCGTTGCAGTTGCGCAACTTGCAGAGTCTGGTGGAGATCGGCGTGGACAAGAACACGACCGTCGTGTTTCCCGCCCCGCTGATGAGCACCATCGGCGAACTCGGCTCCTTCCTCGCCCGCGAGGCCGCCAGCGCGAGCACCCCGAAGCCCACTGCCACGGCGCCGATCGTGCCGCCGGTGGCGGCTGTGAACGGAACCCAGGCCGAAGAACACTGATCGCAGGCGACCACCCGGACTCCGCAGTGTTCTGTCCGAGAAGGTCAGAGCATCGTGGACCGGGGTCTACTCGCCGGATGTGAGGAACCAGGGGCGGTGATCCGGATCCATACCGAACTTCCAGCCCAGATCGATGAACGCGTGCTGCGCGCCGTTCCGGATCACCACGGCTCTGGAGCGCATTGAGCACGCCGGGGGGTGCAGACTGCCGCGAAGCGCTTCGAGTCGCTCGTCACCGCACGGCGGGAGATCGTCGCCGCCTACCGGACGGTGCGCGGGCTCGACCTGCGGACCGACCTCGACCGGACCCTTGTGGTCCGCACTGGACGAACCCACGCTGTGACAGGACCCGGAAGCCGGGCGATACCGGGAGCCGGCCCATGGGGAGACACCGCGACCGACTCCATCGATCCAGGTCCTTGCTCCCCGACGGCGAGGTCGCCTGGGTGCGCAGGCTCGAAGCCCGCGACGCCGCGGCAGTCCTGGCTCAGCAAGCCCGGCTCTCCGGCAGCGACCGGCACCTCCGGTTCCTCGGCGTCGCCAAGCCGGCTGAGCTCTCGTCGAAGCTGTCGCGCGGCTTCGATGCCGGGCACACCGCGGTGTGGTGCTTCCTGCCCTTCCACCTGGCCGGCGTCGCCTGCTACGACATCCTCCCCCGCCCCACCGAGGCGGAGGTCGCGCTCGTGGTCGACGGGCGCACCCCGGCATTCGGCGTCGCGGCCTTGCTGCTCGATCAGCTCGTGATCTCCGCGGAGCGGAGGGAGTCCGGGTCTTCGTCGCCGATGTGAGGGGCGAAGCCGCGAAATGCTGGAGGTTTTGCGGCTTTGGACATCCTGCTTCGGGCCGGTCTCCAATTCTCGGCCACCAAGTCCGGCCGCCGTCGGCGGCCGGATCCCCGCACCGGCGGAACCGATGGACGCACAGCCAGGCCATCGTCCGGACACCGGTGCCGTGACGCCGGGGCGAAGAAGGTAACTGTCGCCGTTCACCGAGTTCCTGGCAGTGACGTACACCGCGTCCTGTGGTGTTCCGGGGCGGACCTGGCCGGACGTCTGGCCAGGCACACGGCCGACCGGTTCCGGAACGGCGACCACCTCGAACTCACCGGCGGCGCCGGACCCGGCGACGAAACCGCCCGGTGCCTCCCCGTCGACCTCGCTGCCCGCTGTGGAACTCACCGATGGACCTCGGTCGGCAGGCGGGGTTCGCGGTGCAGCAGTTCGAGCGCCTCGGCGTCGGCGACCACGGCGAACTTGCGGTAGCTGTTGCGGACCGCGTGCATCCAGGGCAGCGGGCGGAGAAAGGCGAACTGGTCCACCTCGCGAGCGAGCCGGTCGAGGACGCTCGCCTGGGCGACCGGAACCGCGAGCACGATCCGGCCGACCTGGCGGGCACGCAGGACGCGGATCGCCGTATACGCGGTCGTCCCGGTGGCGGCGCCATCGTCGGCGAGGACGACCGTCCGGCCCGCGATCGGCACCGGCGCGACGGTGCGGCGGTAGACGGCCACCCGCCGGGCCAGTTCGGCACGCGCCCGGCCGGTGAGCCCGCTGAGCTCCTCGGGCTCGATGTCGCAGCGGCGGATGGCGCTGTGGTCCCACACGAGCAGGCCACCCTCCCCGACGGCGCCGAACGTCGTCGCCGGCGGTCCGGGGACCTCGATCCTGCGGGTGAGCAGGATGTCCAGCGGCGCACCGAGGACGTCGGCGATCTGGCCCGCGACCACGAGCCCGCCCCCGGACAGGCCCAGGACCACGGCTCGGTCGCCGCGGAGCGGACGCAACCGGAGTGCCAGTCGTTCGCCGGCTTCCCGGCGATCACGGAACCGCATGGCAACTCCCGTCCGGTAGTGGCTTTGAAAGCCCTCTCCAGCATCACCGCGCCGCCCCCAGCGCACGAGGGCCGTTGGTCACAGCGCGGCGGACCCTTCGGCACCAGCGGTCACGGCGTGCGTGGCGAGTCCGCCGACCAGCCGGTCGAGGCCTCAGAACATTCGACTGGGCGTCGTGGAAGCAGCGACGATGAAGACGCCCAGGGCGACCATCTACGCGCTCACGTGGGATAACGGCATGTGTACACGTCTTGTCCGCGCCGCCATGATGCGGGACCTGCTGCCGACGAGTGGTCGCCTCTGCCGAACTGAGCGGGGCGCCCGACGGGGATACCGAGTTCGACGAGTTGGTCCGGATGTCCCGCTATGAGGCGTGGGCGAGCGGCTATACCGGCTACACACCGGGTGTCGACCGCGTTCGGCTCGTGCTCTGGACGCCATGCGCGCGCCGCGAACCGTGCCGGATCCGCTTAACGCCGCGTTCAAGACGATCGAAACGGCGAAGCTCGCCAGGCAGTTGAACTGCCACGATCCGGTGCCGGTGCTCGCCGGTTTCCCGGACCTATTGGGGAATCCGCCGGCGCCGTCTGGTTCGGACGGTGCTGTTACCGGTGACGGCGGCCCGCTGGAGCGGCATGGGTGGATCACCGGTCACTGGCTCGGCCTCGCCGCCTCCGTTACTACGCGCGAGGTGTCCTGCTCGCCACGGTAGCGGCGGCGTCGCGTTCGGCACGGGGCCGGTGTCAGTTACCGACACCGAACAGGTCGCGCTGCGGCGCGAGGGCGGCTGGACGCTCGCGATCGCGTTCAACCGGCGCCCGTTCGCGCACGAGGTCGTCGACGCGCTCCAGCAGTACTCAACGTCGGCTGGGAGACGGGCGGCAACAAGCTGGCCTACCATGCCGAACCCGGCCACGACGTCGCCGTGATCCGGCCTGGCCTAGGTGGTCGGTGAGCTCGCCCTCGAGCGCGGACTCAGCAGCTTCTTGGTCAGCTGCTGCAGCAGCCCGCTCACGCCGGTCAGTGCTACCCCTCCGGCCTTCGCTCGCGCGGACAGTTCCTCGATCAGTGCATCGTCCACGCCAGTCGTTTCGACGCCGTCCGCTGCCGCGGACGGTGCCTCGGCAGTGACAGTTGTCTTGGTCGCCGAGCCGGCCTGGCCTGCCTGCTCGGTGGTGTCTGTCTCGATCATCGTTAACTCGATCCTTGATCAAGACTTACACCGTTTCGCGGACAGTCCCATGTTGCGACGACGTAGCTGGTGAGCGGACGATGCCCTCCAGGGGGCGTTGAGGAGGTTGCGATGTCTCGACAGGGTGGCGTGTACAAGCGTTGCAGCTGTAAGGATGCGGTTGACGGACACCGGCTCGGTGTCCGCTGCCCGCGCCTGGACGAACGTGGCCATGGTTCGTGGTACTTCTCGCTGGAGCTGCCGGTGGGCCGCGATGGGCAGCGGCATCGCGTGCGGCGTGGCGGGTTTCCGTCGCGGGACGCCGCGGAGCAAGCCCGGGGGTACCTGCTGGGCGACGATGTCGATCCGGCCACGGCGGTGGTGACGGTGGGGCAGTGGCTGGATATCTGGTTGGAGATGCGCCAGAACCTGAGCTTCTCGACTCGGCGGCTCTATACCCAGCACGTCCGCGACTACCTGAAGCCCTACCTGGGAAGCGTGCCGTTACGGTCGTTGACGATCGCGCGGGTGCAGGCCATGTTCGCAGCGCTGATCCGCACCAACTCGAGCCGCGCCCGGCCCTTGTCTTACGCGACGCTGCAGCGCGTCCGAGGCGTTCTGCACGCCGCGCTCAACGGTGCGATCCGCCGGGGACTGCTCGATCGGAACCCGGCACATTGGATCGAACTCCCTTCCGGGCGCCGGCCGCGTGCTGTGGTGTGGACCGAAGGCCGAGAAGCGCACTGGCGCCAGACTGGGGAGCACCCCGCAGTGGCCGTCTGGACCGCAACGCAGACGGCAGCGTTCTTGGAGAGCAGCTTCGAGCACCCGTTGCATGTGCTGTATCTGCTTGTCGCGCTGCTTGGTCTGCGTCGGGGTGAAGCGGCGGGGTTGCGATGGTGCGACATCGACCTGGACGCCCGCGTCCTCCAGGTGTCACACCAGGTACAAGACCACAACGGCCAGACGGTGATCTGCCCGCCGAAGACCGAGAGCAGCGTCCGCGTCCTCGCACTGGACAGGATTTCGGTGTCGGCATTGCGATCCTTGCGTGCCGAGCGGAGACGCCGGTTACCGGCCGGTGCGGCGTTGACGGGGTTCTTGTTCGTCAACCGGTACGGGAATCCGATGAGTCCCGGCTACGTCACCCATGCCTTCGGCAAGCTCATCGCTGAGGCGGACTTGCCGCCGATCCGGCTGCATGACCTTCGCCATGGTGCGGCGAGCCTGTCGCTGGCCGCTGGGAACGACTTGAAGGTGGTGCAGGCGATGCTGGGGCACTCGAGCATCGTGCTGACCGCCGACACCTACACCAGCGTGCTGCCCTGCCTGGCACATCAGGCCGCCGAAGCCACCGCCAACCTGGTCATGAAAGCGGCACGCCGGACGGCGAAGAAGATCCGACGCGACTCCCGGAAAGCGACACGCCACTACGGGACGAAGAAGAACCGTAGGCCAGGGTCGACGCGGAAGTCGGCTCACAAGATCCGTGTGTAGAAGGGCCTTTGCGCGCCAGCTGCTCTGAGGACCTGAAGAAGATCGTTGACGCAGCCGAGCCGCCGATGGGGGAGATGGGAATCGCAGATCGAAGCGAGTCGCCGACGGCAGTCTCAACCCCGGCTGGCTGATGGCCCGGACTCCGGGTTTGCAATAGTGAACAGATGGCCGCCTTGCGCCTGATTTCGGTGCCATGAAGATATCTGAGGCGTTGAGACAGTGGGAATCGGACGTCTTCGCTGCGGCTGGGCCCTATGGGCGTCCTAAGAGGACCGGATGCCCCGTGGAACCGGTCACATTCGGTCCCCCGCTGGTCCCACCCAAGGTCAAAGCCCACCGGCAAGATCCTCGTGATCAAGGATACCCGCAGGTGGGCTTCGATTCAGTAGAGTGCGCCATCAGGGACTCGAACCCCGAACCCGCTGGTTAAGAGCGTCGAGCCGGTGGGTAGCGCAGCTGGCGCTCGTGTTCGGTATCTGTCTGTCGTGGGTGGCGAACGTCTGCTCATCGCCGGATTGAGCGTGCTGCAGGTGACAGTGGCGGCGTGTCCGTCGCTCGTGTTGCTGCTGGCGGGCGAGCTGTTGAACGTCGCGTTGAAGCAGCGGTATAGCGAGACTGGCTCCGAGACCTCGACCCCGGCAGCGAGATTCACGGACCGTCTCCCGAGATGGAACCGCGCGACGAGACCGTCGAGCCGCCCGATCCGGCGACGGTCTCGCGACGGGACATGGAGAGCCACGAACTGCCGAGGAACGAAGTGGGAGTACTACGTCGGCCGAGCGGGCATGCGGCCGCACGCTCGTATTCGAACTGATAAATGCTGAGCCATCTTCCCTGCCCAGGGTCTGACGGAGCCTCACCGCCTGCCGAGGCAAGCTCAGCAGCGTCCGTCCCATTCCGTTGCGGTTGCGCGGTGCGAGAGAGTACGGCTGTGACGACGAACGAGGACCCCAGCCGCCTGCGGCCGCGCTTCCGGCGCCGGGCTGAGCCGGTGGCTGGTGCGACTGACCCGGAAGCTCTGTTCGGCGAGCTCCCGCGCACCCCGGGCGGAGTGGGTGCTCTGTGGTCTCACCAAGCCGATCAGCTGCGGACCTACGCCGACAATCACCGCGACACCCCGGACGTAGCGCTTGAGCTCCCCACCGGGTCCGGTAAGACCCTCGTCGGCCTCCTGATCTCCGAATGGCGGCGTCGTACGCTGGGGCAGCGGGTCGTCTATGCTTGCCCGACCAGGCAACTCGCGCGCCAAGTCCTGCAGAAGGCGACCGATCAGGGCATCCCGGCCGTCATGCTGATCGGGTCGCACAGGGACTGGGCCCAGGCCAAGCTCGCGCGGTACACCCGGGCCGATGCCATCGCCGTGACGACCTACAGCGCCATCTTCAATCTCAACTCGCACCTGGCCGACGCCCAGACGCTGGTTTTCGATGACGCGCACGCTGCGGAAGGCTTTGTCGCCGAGGCGTGGGCGCTGAGTGTCGGCCGGGATACCGATCAGTACGAGCAGCTCTTCGACGCGCTGGGGGAATCAGTCGAGCCGGCGCTCGTCACACGAATGGTCGGTCCGGTCTCACCCGCTGTAGATGCCCGTGAGGTGCGGCTCCTTCCCGTCGGCGCGGTCGCGCGCCACACCGAGGACATCGATCGCGTCCTCAGCGCGCTTACCGGCGACTCCGCCTACCGGTTCCGAATGGTGCGCGCCAACCTCGGCTCGTGCCTGTTCTACGTTTCTCGTCGTGAGTTCTACATCCGGCCGATGATTCCACCGACGTTCCAGCACGAGCCATTCACCGATCCAGGTCAGCGGCTGTATCTTTCGGCTACTCTCGGTGGTGCCGGTGAGCTGGAACGCGCTTTTGGTCGCACGGACATCAAACGCGTCCCCGTGCCGACGGCGTGGGACAGAACCGGCAGCGGGCGTCGGTTCTTCGTATTTCCCGAGCTGGCGGACGTTCCGGTCGACGGCAGCCTCATTGATGATGACGAGGAGAACAGTCAGGAGCCGGTCGCGGGCCTGGTCGACAGCTTGCTGGCCCTGTCCCGGAAGCGGCTCGTGCTGACGCCGGACGAGGACTCGGCCACGCAGATCGCCAACCGGCTGGGCGTGCCCGCTGCAGAGCGATTCACCGCGAAGGACTCCGACACCGGCATCCAGCCGTTCGTCGACGCCGAAGCCGGGACACTGCTGGCGCCCAGCCGCTACGACGGCATGGACCTCGCCGCTGACGCCTGCCGCATGATGGTGATGTCGGGCCTCCCGGCGGCGTCGCACCTGCAGGACCGGTTCCTGGACACCAAGTTGCGTGCTTCGGAGGTACTCGACGAGCGCGTCCGCACCAGAATCGTCCAGGGAGCCGGCCGATGTACTCGGGGGCCGAAGGACTGGGCCGTCGTCGTGGTGACGGGTGCGGACATCTTGCGGTTCCTCTCGCGCAGGGAGATCAGGGAATCGCTGCCGGCCGAGCTGCAAGCGGAGATCACCTTCGGGCTTGATCAGAGCCAGGTCCCGGCTGACGACCTGATCCTGCTCGCGGAGAGTGCCCTCGAACAGGACCGGATCTGGCAGGAAGACGCTGAACCGGAACTGGCGAAACTTCGTCGCGAGGCCACCCGCGTCGCGGTGCCTCACGCGGCTCAGCTCGCCGCGAGCACTGTGCGTGAAGTGAGAGCTTGGACCTACGCCTGGCAGCAGGACTGGGAGTCGGCGGCGCGGACAGCCGGTGAAGTGTTCGAGAACCTGACAGCTTCCACACTTCGGCCGTACCGCGCGCTATGGGCCTACCTCGCCAGCGCCTGGTCCGATCTGGCGTCGACGGGCGACATGTCGCCGGCGTCCCTGCGCAGTGCCGACTTTCTCCGGAAGGCGTATGCGGCCGCCGTCGGGACCACGTGGCTCAAGGAGGTCCACCGGCTCCCGAGCGCGACCTACGACTCGGATCCCGCCGACGAAGCGGGTGTGACAGCCGTCGTTTCATTGCTCAACGGCAAGTTGGCGTCACCTGTGAAGTTTGAGAGCTTCTTCTCGAACATGTTGGCGAACCTGAGCCAGCGAGAGGCGTCCAGGTACGAGCGAGGCCTAGTGGCGCTCGGCGAACTCCTGGGGGCGGAGTCGTTCAAGCCAGCGGAAAAGGGTCGGGCCGACGCGGCTTGGATGTGGCGCACGCTCTGGATGACCGTCGAGGCCAAGAGTGAGCAGGAGCCCGAGGGGATGCTGAGCATGGATTACGTGCGGCAGACCAACACCCAGCTTGCGTCGTTGGCCGCAGACCGAGGTGTGGAAGCCCCGCCCAGCGGCAGCGTCTCGATCATCGTGACGCCGCGTGGCGTGGTCGACCCGGATGCCGTGCCGATCGCGGCCGCTCAGGTCCATCTGGTATTGCCGAAGCGGATGTTGGACGTTGCGCATGACGTGGTGCGAGCATGGAAGGAACTACGCGGCATGGCGAAGGGGATCGCGGGCGAGTTGCCGCGCGAAGAGTTCGCCAGTGTGCTCTGGGACAACGGAGTATTGCCGACGCAGGTGCGGGAGCGGCTGACTCGCGACCCGATCCGCGGCAGCTGAGGCTTTCCGCCTACCGGCCTAGCGGAAGTCGTGAGACCTAAAAGGCTTCGTCGACCTGACGCATAACTGGGGCACCTTCCTGATCGCTTCGCGCCGGGCCGTCGAGCTCGCAGCGCTTGCCGCCTACGGTAAGTGCTGCGACTCAAACTGGATATCGGCGCGGCGGCCACCGGAAGGTGCCCGTCGCGGATCGTCGTGCTGATCAGCTTGGGAGCTGCGATCGACTTATCCGGTCGCGCCTGCTCTGCGGAGGTCGGCGACGAACGCTTTCAGTTCTTGGCCGAGTGCGGGTGAGGCGTAGGTCTTCACGACGTCCGTCCGTGCCGGGCAGACGCCCAAGTCGGTGCACACCAGCGGAATCATGACTCGCATGGTCTTGTACAACTGGGCATGCGGGAGGGTGCCGAGGATCTGTTTGACGCCGAACGCGGACGCCGCGCTGAGGACCTCGGCGAGGAACGTCGGGCAGCCGACACGGATCAGCCCGGCGCGGAGCGGCAACTGAGCCCATTTAGCGTACGTGGCCGGGTCTAGGCCCGTCGCGACGTTGTTCAAGCACCGCTGAGCTTCCCCCGGTTGTCCGGACACCTGGCCTGAGATGACCGACGGTCACCAGGGAGGATGTTCCGATGCCCGCACCACACCCGCCTGAGTTCCGTCAGCGTGCCGTCGAGCTGGCCCGCCTGGGCGACAAACCGGTCGCTGCGCTGGCCAAAGACCTGGGGATCAGCGAGTCCTGCCTGCGCAACTGGATGACCCAGGCCGACGCCGACGAGAACGGCTCAACCACAAAGCTGACCAGTGCGGAGAAGAAGGAGCTTGCCGAGCTGCGCCGGAAGAACCGGCAGCTTGAGATGGAGAACGAGATCCTGAAACGTGCGGCGGCGTACTTCGCGCGGGAGAACATCCTCCCAAAGTAACCTTCCCGCTGGTCTGTGAACTCGCCGAGGACGGTATCGACGTCACGGTGGCCTGCCGGGTATTGAACGTGTCCCGCTCCGGATACTACGAATGGCGCGACCGGCCGCCCTCGACCCGAGAGGAGGAAAACACGGTGCTGCTGAAACACATCGAGCAGATCTACGCCGACTCCCGCGCCACCTACGGCTCACCGCGCGTGCACGCCGAACTCACGCTCGGTCTGGGGATGCCGGTCAACCTCAAACGAGTCGAGCGGCTCATGCGCGAGGCCGGCATCCAGGGCCTCTACCGGCGCCGGCGCCACCACACCACGGTCCGCGACCCCACCGGGCAACCCAGCGCCGACCTGGTCAACCGCCGGTTCGCCGCCGACACCCCGGACCGGCTGTGGATCACCGACATCACCGAACATCCGGCCGAGGAAGGCCGGGTCTACTGCGCCGCGGTCATGGACGCCTATTCCCGGCTTATCATCGGCTGGTCCATCGCCGATCATATGCGCACCGAACTGGTCACCGACGCTCTCGGCATGGCCGTTCTCCGCCGCCAACCCGACAACATGACCATTTTACATTCTGATCACGGCTCCCAATACACGTCGTGGGCTTTCGGGCAACGCCTCCGCGCAGCCGGACTGCTCGCGTCGATGGGCACGGTCGGCGATTGTTACGACAATGCCATGATGGAATCGTTCTGGGGAACTCTTCAGCTTGAACTTCTCGATTCGAAAACCTGGGATACCCGCAACGAGCTTGCCAACGCGATATTCGAATGGATAGAGTGCTGGTATAACCCGAAACGGAGACACTCCAAGATCGGGATGCACAGCCCCGCCACGTTTGAGGCCCTCAACCAGTCATCAGACGCGGCGCCCTGACCCCACACCCGCCGTGTCCGGCGAACAGGGGGAAGCTCACGCAGAGACCGTGTGATCGGTAGCGGACCGGGTGGAACCACGGGACCTTGTCGATCGCTCGATTGGCCAGCCGGGTGTAGAAGCCGTTCTCGTCGAAGACATAAGTGACGACGTCGCCGGCGATGTTCGAGGGATCTCGGGTCAGCGATTCCTTGGCGCGTTGACGGCGTTCGGCTTTCCGGTCGGGTGTCGTCTCGGCTTCGCGTGGCGGCGTCGGCGTATGTGTGGGCGGAAAGGTCGTCCGAGGCCGCGGTGACGTGTACTGCGACGTCGGTGGAGTGGTCCAGTCCGGCCTGTGGGCCTGGGCTCGCGGAACGGTGCGGCGTTGGTACGTCGGGCGGCTCGAAGTTTGCCCGCAACGCTGTCCACGCTGGGATCCGTAGCGGTGAGCACCTCCACACGTCGAGCAGTGATACTGGTCGCGGGGAAGTCCTCGATGAGCCGCCACCCGTTCCACGCTAGGAAGGAGATCGTCGGTGGTCACTCGGCTGTTCCGGTCTGGACCGGACTGGTGTGCTTACGCCCCGCGTTGTAATTCGCCCTTGTGAGTGTCAGGAGATCGGGCGGGGTTATTCCTGCGACCCGGCCAGCAGCCGCGGCGCCAAGGCCCTGCGCTCCGGGCTCGCGGTCGCGGCCCGTTCCTGCTAGTCGCAGCACTGACCGGGCTGGCCTACATCTGGACGTCCCAGGTGGAGCAGGCCGTCTACGACGATGAGCTGCATGTCCCGGCTTCGTCCGGGGGCGTGCCGCTGGCGTGGCAGGCCGCCATCGCGAAGACCGCGATGCCGGACGGGACGGTGAGCGGGATCCGGCGGGGCGGCGCCTTCGGTCGCGGCGGCGGTCGGCGCGTCGTGACGCGGCGTTTGGGACTGTCTACTCTGGCTTGCCCGCGGTCCGGTCGGTCGTCCATGACACAACGGGCCCACCGCTGCGGCCTGCCGACACGGTGGCCATCTCGAGGTACGTTGGCGGTTCGACTTCACGTTCCCATTCGTAGAGGGTGACTCGCAGCGTGTTGCAGGCGCGGCCCAGCATCACGGCGACGGGGAAAGGGACGCGCATGAACAAGTGCACGGGCCGGCTTCCTGCGACCTCGCTGATGCGCCGGCGTAGTTCCGTGATCAGTGCGGGGCCGGCGTCAGCGGGGATGGGTTCGCGTTTCGCCACGGCGATCTCGACTGCGTGGGCGTAGGAGTGGCTTTCGGCGTAGCGGCGAAAGCCCTTGTTGGGTGGTGCGGGCACGAGATCGAGGTACACGGCGACGGGGCCATCGGCTGGACCGTCGAGGGGAATTGCGCTCTGTACAAGAGGCACGGTCTGGCTTTCGGCTCCAGTCCACTCGTTTCCGTCCTGATCGGTGACCGTGACGGCGAGCCCGGTCGTGGTCGGTAGCGCGGCCCCGAGCGCGAAGGCCATGCTCAGGTGTGCGCCGCCGGTGATGTGCAGGTGCTGAACGTCGGCCGACTGCACGATGCGGGGCAGGTCGCCGAGGAACGGTGCGAAGTCTTCCCAAGCTTCGGTGGGCGGCACGCTGGTACCGCGCAGGGGCGGCCGAGTCCGGGTCGCGAGTGGCACCTTGCGGGTGCCCAGGGCGGGGGTCCGCGTTTGGATGTCGAGATGCAGCCTGTCATCGACGGCCGCGCGGCGGACACGGCGGATCGCCATCTCGCCGGCCAGCCGGGCGAGCCCGGCGTGGTCGAGCACCGCGAACTGGTCGAAGTCGCTCAGCGTCGCGATTTCCTGAGGTAGTAAACGGTCAGGGGCGCCGTAGTCCAGCCGGCCGTCCGGACCGGTGATGGTGTTGCCGATGGCGAAGGTGAAGGCCGGGTCGCCTTCCAGACGAAGAAGTGCCGGTAGTTCCAGCTCCCGGACGTAGCTTGAATGCACCATGTCGTCCGTGACGAGGAGGACGGCTCCGGACAGTCCTGAATTGAGGGCTTCTTGCAGCCGCCGCTGAAAGCGGCCCGGTGGTAGGTGGGTCTGGTCATGCCACACGGGGACGCCGTGGGCGCGAAACACCCATGCGGCGCGTTCGGCCAGGGGGTCTCCGTCCGAGTGGCGGTAGCTGATGAAGATCGGATCCAGGTCGTTTATCTGGGGCATCTACAACCTCGTGTACATGGCTGGGACAGAATCGGAGACCGGCAGCGGGCGGGTCCGCTGTACGGATGTTCTGGTTCCGCTCGGCGAGAACCGGTGCTCGGGGTGAGTTCGACGGCGATGGTGAGGGGGCGTTTGTCGCGGAGCGGGGTCGAGCGAGATTGCTGGGCCGAGCGTCGGAGGCAGGCCGGGTGCGGTCATGACGATTCCTTCTCAAAGGTCTCGGAGAGCAGTCCGTGCACGAGCGCGTGCTTCGCAGACTCGGTGACGACTGCTTCGACGAGGTCGTCGGCTCGGTGGACGAGGAGCACCAGTGGCTGCTCGTACTGGTCGGACGCGTGTTGGATCGACGTGATGTCCTGGCTGCTGGCCCCGCAGGCCGCGGGGTGGCTGTGCCAGTCCCCGACGTAGCCGAGCCAGGGGTGCGGGTGCTGGTCGAGGGCCTTTTCGAGCGCGGCCTGCGCGGTGCTCTCGACACGCACCCAGGAGGTGTGCGTGGCTTCGGGGTCCTGCACCTCGATGGTGTGGCGTACGACGACTCGCCCGTCGTCCCACCAGCCGAGCAACAGCCCGCCGGTTTCGCAGGGGTGCGCGGCGTCTGCCGCCGCAGCGATCGCCGCAAGCACCTCCGGGGCAACCTCGATCACCTGTGCCAACGACGTCATGACGCGAGCCGGTGCGGGATCTCGGGAACGACCCGGCCGGCTCGGTCGAACGGAGGCTGGTCCTGCGGCCGGCGAACGTCGGCCAGAGTGGCGGGGAGCGCGCGTTCGCTGGTGGCTTCGTCGATCACGGCCAGAAGCGCGAGTTCGGCGGCGGCCACCACGGCGCCCGGCGGTGTGGGTGACACCGGACTGCCACAGCCGCGTTCCCGCAACTCAGTCGACCGGTCGACCAGGGGGAGCGGTGGCAGGTGGTTCTCGCCGGGACGCAAAGGCATGCGGTCGACGCGCAAGACGTCGCCGTCGCGTTGCACGCACACGGACACGACCGGGTGGTCCACCTCAGAGTTGATCAGAGCAGCCGCTTTCGCCAGCAGGCTGCTTGCCCGTCCGCTACCGGTCGCGTCCACCACCACACGGTGCCGAAGGACCAGGCCGAGCGCCGTGTCCAGATCGGTCAGGTGCACGTACACGCTCTGCACAGCTGTGATATCGGGGTCGACCCTGGCAAGGCAGTCCCGCACCGCGTCCGCTTTGGGCAGCCCGACGTGCTGGGCGCCGGCGAGGTGGCGGACGACGTTGCCCGGTCGCAGGCGCTCGGCGTCGAGCAGGGTGAGCTTCCGGAACCCCGACCGGAACAGCAGGTCGGCGGTGAACGAGCCGATCGCGCCGCAGCCCACGATCGCCACGGGGATGCCGGCGAGGGTGGAGCTCACCGGCCCGGCGCGCATCGTGCGCGTCCACGTGCTCGTGTCCGCGCTTTCGCACGCCGTGATCCGGATTCCGGTGACGTCAAGACGGGCACGCAAGGCCAGGGCGGCGTCCGCACCGCCGTGGCTGTACTGAAGCAGGAGGACGGTCACCACGCCCAATCCGATCAGGCGGTGGACCTCCGTGACCTGGTCGCCGAGGGCCGTCGCGACATCGTCCCAATTGCGCAGCGGCCGTTCGACATTGCCGATCACGGCCACCCAGGCGAGGCGGCGTTCTTTGCGGTTGCGGCGCCGGCCTTTGACGATGCCGCGGGTTTGCCGTGCCTGGTCGGTGATGACGACGGTGTTCCGGTCACCACCGGTTTGCACAGCTTGATCGGAGACGAGCCGCGTCGCGTCGTAGAGCACCATCCGGTCGTCGTCCTCTTCCTGGTCCAGGTAGCGTTCCAGGTCGCACGAGTTGTCGCCCGGCCAGCCGGCCGCCGTCAGCCGCAGCCAGCCGGAGATCCGGTCCACGAGTGTTCGCGCGTCCCACCAGGGGGCTTCGTCGACGGGCCACTCGTCCTCCCAGAGGCACAGCGAGCCGTCGGCGTTGATGTGGAACGTGATCTCGAGGGGACAGCCCGGGTCGAGGATGATCACTTGGGGCGGCGCGAACGGGAACGTCCGGCCGGGGGTGATCACGACGCGGGCTGTGAATTCCGCGGGCTGTGGCCCTTCGCCGACTGATTTGCTCCACCGCACGATGCCCCAGAGCCGCTCGCCGTCGTCGGCGAAACCGAGCGGCGGGAACTGCTCACGCCAGCGCTCGAGATCTCCGGGGGACCAGGTCCAGGTCATGCGTACCGGCCACGGCCAGCGGGCACCGCCGAGGCACCCTTGACCACGCCGCGGGCAGATTTGGTCGACCCGTCGGCGTTGCAGGAGTCGGGGAGCGGAAAGACGTCCTCGGGCTCGGTGGTTTCCTGTGTCTCGCCCAGCAGCTCTCGCCACTTCGCGGCGCTTGCGCAGATGTCCTTCTCGTCCCGTGCCGCCTCCGCCAGCTCGGCCGCCTCCGCGATCCGCTCGGCCGCGGCCTCGATCTGGGCCTCGGTCGCCTTGGTGGTGATGGTGCGGTCGTCGAGCGTCGGGTCGGCAGGGCCTTCGCCGACGTAGTCGGGCAGCCGGTCGGCGATCTCCCGCAGGATCACGCACAAGTATTCCGCGACGGTGGTCTCGTCCGGCTGGAGGTCCTGGAAGGCGTGGTACGTGAGGACCTCAAAGTAGTAGCCGCCCGGTTGCTCGTCGACCCACGTGCGCCGGATCTGCCGGATCAGCTTGACCACGTGCACGTAGACGCCGGAATCGGGGTTGTCCGGCGAGAGCAGGAACTCCTTGTTCGCCGCGGTCGTGAGCTCGCCCATCTCGACGGGATTGGTCTCGACCCAGCTAGCGCGGCCGTCGTCCTCGATCTTCTGCGGGATCTGCCAGTGCTCGCCGGGGTGGTCGACACACGGACGGGCGATGACGACGTCCACCGACAGGTCGAAGTCCGGGAACTCGACCTTGACGGAGCGGTGCTGACGCTCGACCTTCCCCGGGAAGGCCTCTTCGAGGACGTCCGTCACGTGGTCCAGGATGTCGCCTGGCCGCAACGCGGACGTGGCCTTCTTCAGCCGGACGAACACGTCGACGTCCTTGACACGCTTGATCGAGACGTCCCGGCCGTAGGAACCGATGAGTACCGGGGAGACTCCCAGTCTCGTCAGCCGGTCGTCGGCCTTCAACGCGTCGGTTACCTGAGCATGGGCCTCGGCGGCGTTCTGCGCGTCAGACTGCGGCTCGATGCGGGTCAGTGCCCACTTGAACTGCGTGGCGAGGGTCGCCATGGGTGCTTCTCCTATCGAAGCGGGATGTCGGCTCGGGGGCTCCCGGTGCCGGAGATCGGGACGGGTCGACTCGGTTGCCGGGCGGCAGGGGAGAGGGTGCGCCACGCACTGCGCGAGCAGCCTGTCCGGCACCGGGAACCCGTCGATGCGCCGCTCGGCGTGTCGCGCCGGGGCTCGGTCGGCGTACTTGTCATCGGCCGTGCCCGAGTCCCTCCTTTCCGCAGCTGCCCTCGGGTCGGCTGCCGGCGTCGACCAACAGCGATTTCATTGAACCACGTGAAACCGGATTGGGTGCACACACCCCCTCGCAGGGCGTGTCGGTCTGGAAGACTGGTCGGGTGCGCATCGAGCTTGCCGGCCGGTCGCCGCTGTTACGTCGGCTGTGGTCGATCGAGCCGGAAGCGGGCTCGACGGTCCTGGACGCACGTCGGCTCACGTTCGCCTCGCCGCTCGACCTCGCGGCGATCGTGGCGCTCGCCCGCTCTGCCGCGGCGAGGGGCGACCGGGTGAAGCTGATGGCGCCCTACGACCACAATGTCGCGTCGTACCTCGAACGGCTGGACGTCATCAGCAACCTGCCGCCGGGCGCTGAAGTCGTGGGTGATCTCGGCGGAGGGCCTCGCGCCGACCTGGCTGACAGCCTGCTCGAGGTTGTGCACCTGACCCCGGACCACGCTCCCCGGCTCGTCGAACGGATGGGCCGGATGTTCGCCCGGCACTACGGTCGCCTCGGCCTCCGATACTTCCTGGGGGTCGGCGAACTCATCGACAACGCGGTGAGTCATGGCGTCAGTGAGCTCGGCGCCTTCGTCGCGGCGCAGGTTTACTCCGGAGCGACCAGCGGTCGGCGAGGTATTGAGTTCGCGGTGTGTGACACCGGTGTGGGAATCCGTGCTCACCTCCGTCGCAACCCGGCCAACCGACATCTTGTGGACGACGTGGCCGCCTTGAAGAAGGCTCTCCGTCCCGGCGTTACCGGCACGGAGGAGATACGAGGTCATGGTCTGAACGACTTGTGGCGGGCTGCGCCGGAGGCTGGATTCGCTCGCCTCCTGCTTCGCAGTGGCGAAGGTCTCGCCAGTGTCGTCGGCCACGGCGGCGCACGGCGTCCGACGTGCGTTCCTGCGGACGGCGATGTCGCGGGGACTTGGGCATGGTTGCGAGTTCGTCCTTACTAGTTCGCGTAGCGTGTGCTTCAATGGTTTCATTGAAACCGGGAGGCTTGTGTCATGGTTCCGCCACATCTGTATCGCGTGAACGAGCACGGTCCCTACCTCGCCACCCGCGCAGTGGCCAAGCTGGCGAGGGAGTCCTTGGAGCGCGAAGCGGCAGCTGGTGCGCAAGGTGGTGAGGTCCTCGTCGACTTCGCCGGTGTCGACGCCATGACCATCAGTTTCGCCGACGAATTCCTCGGGAAGTTCTATGCCTCCGTTGCGGCGGGTGATGTCGCGGTGTCGATTGTGCTGCTGCAAGGGCTGAACGAGGAAACCCTCGAGACCATGCAGATCTGTTTGGAGCGGCGCGAGCTGATGGCGGCCACTGTGGACGGTGAGCGGCTGCAGCTCCTGGCAGCGCCGGAATATCTTGACGAGACGTATCGTCAGGCCATTGTATTGCGGCGGTTTCGCGCCGCCGAGCTCTCGGAGCGGCTGGGAGTCACGCTGCAGAACGTCAACAATCGTCTCAAGCGTTTGGTCTCGAGTGGGACTCTCAAGCGGGAGAAGAGCATTCCGTCCAACAGGGGCGGGAAGGAGTTCGTGTACACGATTCCGGCGTCGTGGTGCGGAGGGGCCGCATAGGCGCCGATGGGTGTCTCGGCCGGCGCGTCGATGATGCGCTCATCCCGAGGCGTGACGTACGCCTGAGCTCGCACTCCGCCTCGGTGCGGAACGGTGGCGGCATCGATCTGGCTGTTGCTGTTCGATGGTCTGTTGACGATCGCGACGGTCGAGGATCCGTTAGGGCGCATCGGTATGAGCCGAGATCAGTGACGGTGATGACGTGATCGAGGTCGCGTCGTTCGACGACGTGTATCCCCTTATCTGAATTCTGCGCGCGTCGATGTCATCGGGCAGGCCGCGAGTAGTTCGGCTAGTACGTGCAGCTCGGCGGACTTGGTGCCCGCCGGCTCCCCGCCGTCGTCGTGGTGGCCTTTTTGCGTTTCAACTGCGGGGACGGGTTGATCACCTGTTGGTCGAGTTCGCGGCCAGGCCGATTGGTTCCTGGTATGTCGACGGCTGGGGATACCTCGCCACGCCGAACACCGTCAGGTGATGTCAGCACGACCGCCCCTCGATCTGCCAAAAACAGGACAAGAACATGACCCTTCCCGGGGTGAGGCAACCGCTGTGACATCCGGCGCGACCTCACAGTACGACCAGCAGGCGCGTCCGCAGCCCTGCGCGACCGGAAGGACGGTGACGATGCGCCGGGGAGGGGGTGAGCAACAGAAGCTATTCAAGTACGTCACGGTCGACGAGGCACCGGAGTACCGGGCCATCGTCGACGTCTTCATGGACGCGGCCGCCCAGTACCGGTCCGCGCTCAGCCCGGACGACGTCGATGCCGAGCTGCACTCCTTCGTCCCCCCGGTGGTGCTCCCGCGCGCGACGCTCGACCGCCGGCTGACGCAGCTGCACCAGTGGGGCAACCTCGATCGAGATCGCGACGAGAGCTGGGCGACGGACCTGCAGTCCTACGAACTGCAGGCCTACGTATACGCCATCAGCCGGGCCGGCGAAGCCGCGCACGAGGCCGTCGTCGAGATGGAAGAGAGCCTGCTGCGCGCCCTCGGGCTGCAGAAGGTCGCGTTGCTCCGCGTCCAGGCGCTGCTGGTGGATCTCGTCCCGAAGCTCGCGGCGGAGCCGCCCGACGGTGCTTCGATCTACAGCCTCGTCGAAGAGCTGCACCGGACCTTCAAGGCGCTGACCGGCAATGCGGCCACATTCCTGCAGAAGGTGAACCGGATCGTCAATGCGACCAGCATCCGGCTGGACGACTACCGCATCTTCAAGGCCGACACCATCCACTACCTCACCGAGTTCACCGATCACCTCCAAGTAGTGACCGACGCCGTCGTGCCCCTGCTCGGCGAGCTGACCGGGATCGGCGAAGAGCGCATCGCCCGTGCCTTCGCCGCCGCCGCGAAGGAGTCCGGTGAGCGGGTACTCACCCCGGACGAAGACTTCGTGCCCTGGGCCGAGCTCGCCCGGCAACACCTGCGGGGCGTCCACCGGTGGTTCGTCCCGGCCCCGGGCGAAGGGGGCGGCGGGGACGAGCTCCACCGCGTGGTCCGGCGCGCGGTGCTGGGCATCGGCCAGGCGGTCGAACGGCTGCGCGAGGCCCAGCTGGCCCGCTCCAGCCGCACCGCGGACCTGCTCGGCCTGGCGAAGGCGTTCCGGCAGCTGCCGGACGACGAAGACGCCCACGCGGTCTGGCACCACCGGTTCGGGATGAACAGCGCTCGCCACCTTCAGGACGAGACGGTCGATGACTCGGTGCCCTACACCCGGGACTGGTGGGCGGCCCCGGCACCGCGGTACCTCGTCAGGCTGAGTGCCACCACTCCCTCCGACGACGCCGTCCGGCGCGCGTCGAAGCTCGCTGACCACGGCAGCAGCAAGCTGTTCCTCGCCGAGGCGGCCCGGAAGCGGCGAGAAGCCGCGGATGCCACCGAGTCGGCTCTCGTACGGCTCGGCCGGATGCGGCTGTCCCGGATCGACGTCACGCTCGATCTTGCCACGCTGCTCGCCCTCGTTGTCCTGGTGTCCCGCGCACAGCGCGCCCCGCGTGCGCCGGGAACACGACGGCACAGCGCACGCAGCGTCGACGGCCGGCTTCGCATCGAGCTGGTCGAACCCGCTCACGGCGAAGCCGCCCAGCTGCGTTCCACGGCGGGCCTGCTGACTCTGCCCGACTACGAAATCGCGATCACCCCGGTCCGTCCAGGAGATCCCCGATGAGCACCGGCGTCAGCGCGGAACACGACAAGGCCGAGCGAGCCCGGGCGATCCGGGCGTTGCTGCGCGGCCCGCTGCTGGGTCGTGAACACCCGGCGTTCGAAGTGGTCGACGCCCATCAGGATCACCTGCGCCGGTGGTTTCGCACCACCGTCGGATGGGACCTGCTCGTAGACACCCGACGTGGTCTCGCCCGGCTCCGGAAGGCACCGGCGGATGCGGCGCTCCCCCGCCAACTGCTGTCCGAACGCGCCGAACCACGGCCGTTCGACCGGCGGCGGTACGAGCTGTTCTGCGTGACCGCGGCCGCCCTCGGCCACTTCCCCCGCCGTCAGGTTTCGTTGCAGGACCTGTCCCGCCGGATCATGACTCTCACCGAGGACGACGAACTGACCTCCTACCGGCCGGAGGACCCGAAAGAACGCAGCGCGCTGGTGGACGTGGTCGCCCGGCTGCGGGCGCTCGGGGTCGTAGAAGTTCTCGACGCTCAGGGCAACTACGAGCGGCAGCAGGACTCGAACGCGCTCTACGCGATCGACACCGACCGGCTGGCCGTCCTGCTGCCCGGGGAACCGGCACTGGCGGAGACGGCCGAGGAGACGATCCGGCACGCCCTGATGCGGCAGCTGCTCGACGACCCCGTGCTATACCTGGACGATCTCGGCACGGCCGAGCAGGACTGCCTCCGCGACTCCGGGCGGTGGTTCCGGCAGCGGCTCGCGGAAGCCGGGCTCCTGCTCGAACGCCGGGCGCACGGCTGGTGCGCGCTCGACCCCGCCGGCGATGCGACGGACTTCAAGTTCCCCCAGGTGACAGCCCACGTGCACCAGGCCGCGCTGCTGGTGATCAGCCGGCTGGCGCCTGGCAGCGAGTCGACGTCGAGCTGGCTCTCCACCCACCGGCTCCGGCACGAGATCGAGCAGTTGCTCGGCGAGTACCCGGCCTGGGCGCGCAAGTACCGGACCGACGACGGCGCCGGCCGGTTGGCCGCCGACGTGGCGTCCCTGTTGTGCGCGCTCGACCTGGCCCGCGCCGACGAGCTGGGCCTGGAGTTCCGGCCCGCCGCCGGCCGCTTCCGCAATGTCGGCATCCGCTCGGAGGACTCATGAACAGCCCGCTGCCCCCGGACCTGCTCCACGGCACGCCGAGGCCGTCACGACGGCGGTGGCAGCCGCTGCGTGCCGGGATCGTCGGACTCTTCCGCTACGACCAGCAGGAGTTCACGTTCTACCGCGGACGGCTGCTGCTGCGCGGGAACAACGGCTCCGGCAAGTCGATGGCGCTGGAGGTCCTGCTGCCGTTCGTCCTCGACGCCAAGCTGGCCGCGGAGCGCCTGTCGACCTTCGGCGGCCGCGAACGCGGCATGTACCTTTGGCTGCTCGGCCACGAAGCCGACGAGGCCAGGACCAACGCCCGCGGGTACGTATGGGTCGAGTTCGGCAGGCTGACCGGCGACGGCGAAGCGGAATACTGCACCGTTGGCGCCGGCATGCAGGCGACGCGATCCAGCAAGCGCGTCACCGCCAGCTGGTTCTTCACGACCGCCGCGCGCATCGGAGTCGACTTCGAGGTCGGGGCACCGGGCGAGGAACCGGTCGCGCAGGCGCAGCTCGACCAGAGGCTCGTCGCACTGGCCGACGCCGGGCTTCCCGGCGCGGTGCACCCGAACGCGGACACGCACCGGAAGGAGGTCAACCGCATCCTTTTCGGCCTGGAAGACCGCCAGTTCGACGCACTGCGCACGATCCTGTTGCACCTGCGGAGGCCGAAGCTGTCGGACAAGCTCAACGAGAGCAAGCTCGACGAAATCCTGTGTGAAGCGCTGCCCCCGGTCAGCGCTTCGGTGACCGACGAACTGGCCGACGGCTTCGAAAAGCTCGAGCGGCACCGCGACGTCGTCGGTGAACTCAAGACAGCCCGGGACTCACTGGCCGCCGTCGGGCGTGCGTACGCGGCCTACCTGGACGTCCTCGTCGGCCTCCGCGTGCAAGACGTGCTCGGCGCAGCCGCTGCCGCCGAGGCACGCCAAGCCGATGTCCAGCAAGCGAACGAACTCCACAAGGCGGCCGGAAAGGCGCTGGAGGCCACCCGGACGGCGAAGACCACCGCGGGCAAGGCCGTCCGGCAGCTGTCCGAGCGGATCAAGACCATCGAGGGCAGTGCCCTCTACCGGGAGGGCAACCAGCTCGTCCCGCTCCAGGAGAAGGCCGCGGCCCTGGCCGGCGTCGCGAAGCTCGCTCGTGGGCACGCGAACGACGCCCGGACGGCGATGACTTTGAAGAAGGAGGCCGCCTCGACGGCGGAGCAGACGGCACTGGAAGCCCACGAACGCCGGGTCCAGAGCGCAGCCGAAGCAGATCGCATTGCGGCCGCTCTGCCCCACCGCACACTGGCCGATCAGCTGGAAGCGCTCGTCGCCGAGCTCACCACTGGTGAACCGGCGACGAGCTTGGTGGACGCCGCGCTCGCCCGGTTCCGGGAGGCTGTCGCGAACGAAAGCGAAAGCCTCGACCACTTGATCGCACTCGTCGGCCGCGCTGGCGAGGCGGCCGACGCACACGAGAAAGCGCGGCAGAAAACCGTCGCGGCCAAGGAAGTCCTGGCGCAGGCCGAAGCAGGCCTGACCGACGCGCGGTCGAAACGGCGCGAGGCATTCGAGGAGTTCACGAGGCAGCTCGGTACCTGGCTGGCCACCTGCCGGCAGCTCGCGGCCGGCGCCGAACCACCGACCGCATGGCCGGAGACCGATCCTCTCATCGCCGCCCAGGACTGGGCACGCACGGCGGCCGGCGAACGCCGCGGACAGCTTTCACGCCGTCGGGACGCCCTAAACGGCGTGCGCCCGGATGCGGGCCAGCTCGGACGGCACGCCGGTGAGTTCGCGAGCCGGGTTCGCGGGCTCGGCGAGTCGCTCTCCGGACTCCGGCCGCTGGCCGACGAGACCCGGACGACCCGCTTCGCCTTCGCCGACTTGGTCGGAGACTGGCTCGGTCAGCTCACGGAGCTGCCTGCCGCCGAGCCGATTCCCGAGGCCCTGCACGCGCGGGACGCGCGCAGCCTCGACCGCCGTCAGGTACTGGAGTGGGCCACCGGCGCGGCACGCAGCCGGTCCCTCGAACTGGGCCGCCGGGAAAGCGCCACGCAGAACACGCTGAACGCCTCAGCTGAAGCCATGGCCGCCATACAAGCCGAACACGACCGGCTGGCCGCGGGCGGTTCGACCGCCCCGCCTGTGCCGTTCACCCGGCTCGCCGACCGCGCCGAACGTCCCGGAGCACCACTTTATCTACTTATCGACTTCGCCGACGACCGGTCCGCCGCCGACCGGGCAGGGCTGGAAGCGGCGTTCGTCGGCGCCGGCCTGGCCGACGCGTGGGTCTTCCCGGACGGGACACTGACCCGTGGACCCGACGACACGCCGTTGCTCGATACCCAGTTCGTGACCGTCGGCCGAGACGCGGCCGAACCCGTGTCGACCGTACTCCGCCCAGACCCGTCGCTCGACGGCCCCGACTCTCCCGTACCGCCGGCCGTCGTCGAGACGCTGCTTCGGCAGATCCGACTGACGGATACCGCCGCAACGGCCGAAGTGCCGGGCGACCTGGTCGTCGCCTGGGACGGCAGCTGGGCGGCCGGCGGTCTGCGCGGGGCCTGGCGCAAGACTCAGGCCGACCTGATCGGCGCGGCGGGCCGCGAAGCCCACCGGCGGCGGCGCATGGCCGAACTGGAAACAACGCTGGCCGACCTGCGATTGGGCCACCGAGCACAGGAAGCGGCTCTGGAAAAGATCCGGGAGTCGATCCAGACGGTTGATTTGGAGCACCGAAGTGTTCCTGCCGACGATGCGGTCCAAGCCGCCGACCTTGCCCTGACCACAGCAGTCCAGCAGCTCAGCGGCGCCGCGAACCGGCTGGTCGAAGCGGCTGACGCTTACACGGCCGATTCGCTTCGGTTTCTCCGCGCTGCGACGGAATCCCCGTTGCTGGGCGACTTCCCTTGGGCAGACGTCGAAAGGCGAGCTGGTGCGGTGGCGCCGGCGCTCGGCGAGGCGGCGCTGGCGGTCTTGACGGCCGCTGCCGGCGCGGCCATGTCCGTCTGGTCCGGCCCAGCGGCTCCGACCGCGGACTCCGAAGTCGAAGGCGCTCTCTCCGCGGCACGCGCATGCGAAACCCAGTTCACCGAATTGAGCAGTCTGATCACCACGAAGCTCACTTGCTGCGCTGAAGCGGAAACCGAGCTGGAATCGGAAATCGGCGCTCTGCCGTCCGGTACAGCACTCGATCAAGCTGGCCTGGCGGTCGCGGTCGCCACGCGAGTCGTCGCCGACGAAGGCGGCCGCCTCGAGGGACGCCGGACAGCCGAGCGCGAGGCACGGCGGCGGAGTGACGACGCTGCTCAGGCCCGTCAGACCGCGCTCGAGCTGGCTGGTCTCGCCGACCGGGCGGCCTCGTTGCCCTCCTTCAAGGAGGCAGCCGAGACCATGAGGTCGTGCGGTGAGGACTGGCTGAACGCGACCTCGTACGCCACCCGGCAATACGCCCACGCTCGTGCCCTTCGGGGCGAAGCGGACCAGATGGTCACGCAAGCCGAGGCTATGGCCGGGCAAGCTGAGGAGAGCGAAGAGTCCGCCCGTCTGGCGACCGAGAAGTACGAGGACCTCATGGCACGGATGGGAAAGCCCCATCAAGAGATGCTGGTGGACCTCGAGCGTTGCCAGGCCGGGTTGGCCGAGCAGAACGTCCTCCACCGCAAGCACCAGGAGGACGAGCTCGAGCTGACCACCCGGCTCGAGCAGCGGCGCGGCGCGGTCGTCACGGCGGAATCCGAGCTGGCCAAGGCCACGGGAGCGGTTGCGGTGGCGGCCGCATCCTTCGCCGACGTCCACCGGCTTGGCCTGCTGGCCACGCTGCCGGCTTTCGAGAGCGAGTCGCTGCCGGCCTTCGGCGACGTTGACCTACGACCGGACCAGATCGAACTCGTCCGTGACTGGGCCGGTCGCGTCGCGGGCCGGGCACCGCGGCGCCGGTACCGGCCCGAGCAGCTCGATGCGGCTCAGACGAAATTGGGGCAACGCCGCCAGGAAGCCGAGGAACCGCTGGGCAGTCTGGTCATGTTGCGAGAACGGGTGGCCTTCCGGGTCGTCACCGTCACGGGTACCCACAACGGCCGCGAACGACCGCTCCCCGCCGCCGTCAAGCATCTCGACCAGGAGATCGCCGGCTCGGAGCAGTTGCTGGAAAGCGAGGAGTCCGATCTTTTCGAGAAGTTCCTCTCGGACGAAGTGCGGTTGGAGGTCGGCCGCCGGATCGACAGCGCCAAGGTCCTCGTCGACCGGGCCAACGAGCTGATGAAGGGTCATCCCACGTCGTCGGGAATCCGGTTCAAGCTGGTCCGCACGCCCGATCCGCAGTGCGAAATGCCCGCGGACATGATGGAGCTGCTTCGCAAGCCCGAAGGCACCTTGTACGCCGGTGAGCGCGACCGGCTGTCCGATTTCTTCAAGCGGCGGATCGTCACCGCACGCAGCCGGGCCACCCTGGTGCCGTGGCGGCAGCAGCTCGCCGAACTGCTCGACTACCGCCGCTGGTACAGGTTCGCCTTGCACTACCGGCAGCGGGCCGGGGACTGGGCCGTGCTTGACCGCCGTGCGCACGGCAGTCTGTCCGGCGGGGAGAAGGCCGTCGCACTGCACATGCCGCTGTTCGCGGCTGCCGCGACGCACTGCGAAGCCAGCCGCCTCCGGGTCGACGAAGGTGGCGCCCACGAGCCGGGCTGTCCCCGGCTCATCCTGCTCGACGAGGTCTTCGCCGGCGTCGACACCGAGAACCGCGGTGCGCTGTTCGACCTGATCCGCCGGCTCGACCTCGATCTCGTCGCGACCAGCGAATCCGAACTCGGCCTGTACGCCGAGCTCGACGGCTTGTCGATCTACCACCTGATCGTCGACGACGCCCTGCCCGGCGTGCTCGCCGTGCGCAGCGTCTGGGACGGCCACGTGGAACACCACCTGCTGGAGCACGACCTGGAGAAACTGACGTGACGACCGAGGGCTCGGTGCCCGGTGTATTGTTCGGCGCCGACTGGGCCTGGCTGCGCGCCGTCCAGGAGCGCCTCGAAACCGACGGCGGTGCGGTCACCGTGGTGCTCGATCTGGCCGCTCTCACCCCAGGGCAATTGGGGACACTCCGCTGGCTGATGCGCTGGAGCGCCACCGCCTCCGGCCGGAAGCGCGTCTCCCTGGCGCGGCTCGAACGGGAGCTGAGCACCCGCGTCACCGACGGACTCGGCTTGCGCGAGACCCTGGCCGTCCTGAAAGGCGGCGACCTCGCTGACCGGCGGGCCGAGCTGCGGACCGACCGCGCCCGCAAGGAACAGGAAGCTCAGGCGTCGCATGCGGATCTACTCGCGCTCACCGCGGGTGTTCTCGAGCTGGCCGGCGAACACGAGGCGCTGCTGGCCGCCCCGCCGTCGCCCGGCAAGCGCGTCCCCGCCGGTTCGAGGTGCCGCACGACGACCTGGCCGGTTTACGAAGCCGCCCTCCGCGCCGCGGTCATCTGGTACCGCAGCACCGCCGCCGGGCAGCGGGTAGCGGCCAAGGAACTGGCCGGACAGGCCTGGCAGAACACCAAGGGCTGGACCCTGCCTCGCCAGATCGCGTTCCAGAACCTGGTCGGGCGGCCGTTCGAGCAGGCGGTCGACGAGGCCGACACCGAGATCCGCCTGCGCGGCCCGCTGACCTGGGTGTCCGACGACATCGTCGCCGACGCCGCGGCCTGCCGGCCGTGGCTCAGCGTTCCGTCACACGGGATCCGCTCGCTGGGCTACACACGGTGCGACGCCGTCGGCGTGCTGCTCGTCGAAAACCTCGAGGCGTTCCAACGGGTCTGCGAAATCCCGGAAGTCGCGGAAAAGTGGCTGTGTGTCTGGGGTCAGGGCTACGTCCGCACCGGGCTGGTCAAGTTCCTCCAGAACCTGGACCTGCCGCTGACCTCCTGGGGTGACCTCGACGCGGACGGCATCAAGATCATCGCGGACATCGCCGAGCGGGTGCGCCGGCCGATCCGCGCGGTCGGCATGGACGTCGCTCTCTGGCAGAACGGAGTGAAACGCGAACAGTCCGCCGGCCAGCTCGCCCGGGGACGCGAGCTGGCAGCTTCATTGCTCACCGACTGCCCGCCGAGCCTTCGCGAGCTGGCTTCCGCGATCGCCGCGAGCGGCCACGGCTGCGAACAGGAAACGCTCTACGCCGAGGTACTCCCCACACTCACTGCCCAGCTCGAAGCCGTGCTGAGCGAACATCGGTGAGACCGGTGATCCGCGCTCACGCAGATCGGTCCAGCTCGGCGGCTTCGGCCCGGTCGTGCCAACGCAGTTCCTCCGCGATGCCGGCGAAATCGACCAGTATGCCAGTCAGGATCCCACAGTACTTCGGGGAACGAGGCTGGCTCAGTAGCCGGTAGAGCCGGATCGCCTCGGCGAGCGCGAAGCGGCGTCGTCCGGCCGATCGTTGGTCGTTGCTGACTTTGGCGAGAGCCGTCGACATTCCGATGACGGCGTCTGATGTCAGCTGTGCATGTCCCAGTGGGCGTCGCTGTCCGAGTGGTCGAGCCAGACGAGATGCGAGCCGTCTTGGTGCACGGTGAGGCCGAGCCGGTCCCAGCTCGGCTTGCCAAGTCGGGTCCACGATGCGGTGGCGGCTTCGACGCGGCTCCAGATCTGCGCCGGGCCTGCTTGGCGGACTTCCCGCTGACCGTCGACGTCGGCGCGCATGCGGATGGAACACGATGAGCCGTCAAGTGCTGTGAAGGTCGCCCATTCCGGGCCGGTATCGCTTATGCCGTGGTAGCCGAACGTGGTGGCGGGAGGGAGTTCCGCTTGAGCGAGGAACCAGGGGACGAGGGAGTTCCAGGGCAGGGGATCGAGTTCGGTTTTCGATCGCGCGCCGCGTGGCGGATCGGCGGCAGATCGCAGCACCGGGGGTGCCGTGTCGGTGTTGCGGATTCTCATGAAGCCGGCCCAGGTCGGGAGGAATCGGCCTTCGAGCCGGTCCTCGTAGCGCTTTAGCAAGACGAGGTTTCCCGCGTGGATGGCGGGTTTGAGGTCGACGAGCAGCAGCCCGCCGGGGCGGAGCTGTTCGGCCCATGCCCACGGGATCGCCGGGACGGAGCAGGTGGCGATGATTCGGTCGTAGGGTCCGTGCTGGGGCAAGCCGTCGGTGCCGTCGGTGGCGGCGAGGGTCGGGGTGCGGCCGAGGACCGCGAGACGTTCTCGGGCCGTGGTGACCAAGTCGGTGCCGATGTCGACGGAGAACACCTGCGTGGCGCCCAGGCGGTGGCAGAGTAATCCCGCGTTGTAGCCGGTTCCGGTGCCGATCTCGAGGACTCGGTGTTCGTCGCGGATCTCGAGGGTTTCGAGCATTCGGATCATCAGGCCGGGTTTGGTGGAGGAGGAGACGGTGACCTGGTGGCCGTCGGTCGTGGGGGCGAGGGAGGTGACCAAGGGAGCGTTTTGGTAGACCGCTTCCAACCATCCGTCGTCGCCTTCGGCGGTGGTGATCCAGGTGCCGTCGGGTTGCTGGGTGTGGAACGCGGGGACGAACAGGTGCCGCGGGGTTTGCTCGAGCGCGGCTCGCCACGCTGGGGAGTGCAGGACGTCTTCGTCGGCGAGCTGGTCGGCCAGCTGCCGGGCCAGTGGCTGCCAGTCGACGGCGGTCATGCGGTTCCCTTGGCCAGCATGTCGGCGATCGTGTCGGTGATGGGGGCGTTGATGGCGTCTTCGATCCAGCCGTACTGGCCGGTGGCGTTGCATTCGAGGAATACCCATTCGCCGTCGGGGCGGATGACGAAGTCGAACGCCCCGTAGAGCAAGCCGAACTCGATGCAGTACTCCAGCACGCCGGCCACCACTTCGCTCGGTGCCTGCACCTGCTCATACTGCAAGGCGGCGTAGTCGTTGCGCCAGTCCAGGTAGGCGGCTGCGCTTCCCGCGTGGATCGCCGCGGTGAACACCTGGTCGCCGACCACGATGACGCGGGCCTCGTAGGCCTTCGGGACCCAGCGCTGGAACTGGTGGGCGCTGACCTCGATCCCGCGGAGGTCGGCGAGGTCGCTGGCGTCGAGGAGGTGGGTGAACGTGGTCTTGCGGCCGCCGTCCTCGATGATCGCGGCCGCGCCGAGCGCCTTGGTGACCGTTGCGCCGGTGGCGGCGAACTGCTGCACCGATGCCGGGGTGTTGGTGATCAGGGTGTCGGTGACCGTCAGGCCACAACGCGCCGCCGTCGCCAGTTGGAGCGGTTTGTAGGCGGTGTCGGCGTTGCGGGCCGGGTGGTTGATCCACAGCGCGGGCAGCGACGCGAGGACGCCGCCGACGCCGAGCTTGGACTCGCTCATCGCCCAGTGCCGCTCCGTCGCCGACAGCGCCGCGGGGAAGATGAACGCGGGCGGGCTGCGGTACCAGACCGACCGCACCTCCTCGAGGGAGATGCTCCGCTCGGCGGTGGTCAGGGTGCCGACCCAGCGGCCGTCTCGGAGGCGGGCGTCGATGGTCGCCTGCTGCGGGAACCAGGCGGTGTCGATCCGCGCTGTCGGCACTGCTCGGCGTTCGAGAGCCGCGACCATGCGGTCGGCGCTGAAGTCGTGCTCGGCGGCGAGGATCAGCACGGTCATCAGTCGTTGATCCAGTCCTCGGCGCTGGGGCCGTCTTCGCCGTCGACGCTGGAGGTGGTGTTCGCGGTGGGCGGCCCCATCCGGGGCAAGTCGATCAGCGGCCGGCCGGTCATGTCTACCGCCTTCTGAACCTGCCGGTCGTAGCGCCACGCGGGGAGGACGACCCTGTGGCCCGCGGGGAGAGCGCGTCGCAAGCCGAACGGGCGCGTGCCGGCCGGGGAGGCCACGTGGTCGCGGCGCTCGGGGAAGGTCGTTCCGGTCAGGGCGAACTGGGCGCTGGCCGGTGCGAGCGGGTCGGCGTGTGGTGCCCGGTCGATGGTGACGTCCATGAGTCCCTCCGCGATTGCGCTGGGTAGTCGATCTGCTACGAGACCTTACTGCGATATGCGAAAGGTGACAAGACTCTCGGTGCTGCGCGGCCGCGCGGTCTGCAGGTCGGGCTAAGGTCGAATGGACGATGCACCGGCACTGAAGGAGCGCGGCATATGGCTGGCGGCGGCGCCTGGACGAGCGTCTCGATGCCCTACGTGAGCGGCCGGAAAGGCGACGCGTGGGGAGCCGAAGCCGCCCAGCACGGCGGCACCGGCACCCAGCGGCTCGGGGAAGTCGGCGAGGTGCCGGCGCCGGCACCGATCGCCGACATGCTCGGCCTCGACGCGGGTGATCCGGTGGTCATTCGGCGACGCGTCATGCTCTTCGACGATCGCCCGGTCGAGCTGGTCGAGTCCTATTACCCCGTCGCGATCGCCCGCAGCACCCGGCTCGCGGAAGCCCGCAAGATCCGGGGTGGTGCCGTAGCGTTGCTGGCCGACCTCGGGCATCAGCCGCGGCGGGTCCAGGAGGACGTCGTCGCCCGCTTGGCGACCGCCGAGGAGCGCGTCGAGCTGCAGCTGGACGACCCGGCGTGTGTGCTGCAGCTGTCGCGGGCGCTCTACGACCAAGACGACCTCGCGGTCGAAGCGAGCGTCATGACGATGGTCGCCGAAGGGCGGCGCCTACGCTACGAGCTGACCCCGTGATCACCGTGCTTCGAGGAGTCGGACTTGCCCCGCGCCCGTGACGTCCGGCCGCGCCATCAGCAGATCGCCGCGGACCTGCGCGACCAGATCATGCGCGGCGACCTTCCGCCCGGCGCGCAGCTGCCCTCGACCGCGGAGCTTGTTGCCCGGTATGCGGCGGCGAACGCCACGATCCAGCGCGCGCTGTCGACGCTGAAGGCCGAAGGATTCCTCGACAGCCGCGTCGGCAAAGGTGTCTACGTCCGCGACCGGCAGCCCTTCGTCATCGACGCCTCCGCCTACATCGCCCCCGCACCGGGCAAGTTCCGATACCAGCTGGTCGCGGTCGAGGAGGTGGATCCGCCTGCCGACGTCGGCGAGGCGCTGGGATTGGAACCCGGGGCGAGAGCGATCGTGCGGCGGCGGGTTCTCGTCCACGAGGAGCGACCAGTGGAGCTGTCGGCCTCGTACTACCCGTTGAGCCTCGCGGCGGGGACTGGTTTGGCCGGGCGCGCCAAGATTCGGGGTGGTGCGCCGCAGGTGCTGGTGGATCTGGGGTTTCCGCAGCGTGGATTTGTCGACCGGGTCTCGGCGCGGGCGCCGACGGTTGACGAAGCCGAGGCGCTCGAGCTGCCTGAGGGCACTCCGGTGATCCGGCAGCTGCGCACGATCTACAGTGACGACCTGCGGCCTGTGGAAGCGTCGGTGCTGATCAAGGGCGCGCACCAGTACGAACTGCTGTACCGGCAAGAGATCAGATCGTCCTGAGGCGGGCTTGCTTCACCGGGTGGTGCTCAAGCGTTGGAGCCGAGGTCGGCGGTGCGTTGGCTCGGCAGGACCGGAGCTGAACTTCCCCGGTCAGTGGATGATTCGGAGCTTGATCCGAATGCCGACATGTTCTCCGGCACGCATGGCCGTCAGGCCGTGCTGGAACACCGTGCGCCAAAGGCGCTCCGTCTGCGTGACGGGATCGCGGGCGGCGCGTCCTGGTGGGTGACCACCGCCGTGCCCGCGATCCCGATCGCGATGGTCGTCCTCCGCCGACACTTCCGTTCCCACCACCTCCGCTCCGGTGTCCGGTTCAACCCGCTGCCGACGGCGACCTTCGATCCGTCGCCGCGGGCCGTGCTCGCCTTCGCGCGCCAGCGAGGGCGGGTGCGCCCCGTACGAGTGGGTGCCGAAGAGCTCGTCTACTCCGACGTCGAGATCCGGTGCGCGAGGTCGAGGTGAATCGTCCTCGGAAAATAGATCGCGACTTCCGAGAACGAGAGCCGGCGGTGGCCGCCGAGCGGGAGAAGGCCGTTCGCAACGACCAGCAGTGGCCCAATCTTCCGAGTGCCCCGGGAAGGGCGGCCTGGCGTAACCGTTTCTTCGACGCGGAACGCGACTTCACCGATGAAAGCTCTACCTGAATTCCGTTGCGAACAGGTTAGCGTCCGTGCGCACTGGCCGGCCCATTCCGACGGGTGGTTCCCATCTTCTGGCTGTGTTGGCCGGCGACGGCAAAGGAAGTCCCGTCCCTCAGGGCTTCGGTCGGGCTGGGCGGGGTGAACGAGTCCGGGCCGGAACGTTCGAACTCCTGGAAGAGGTTGTCCCTGAGCATCTTCGAGCCGGTGATCCTGCTCTGCAGTCCTTCGCCGAGACACCGTTCGGCCAGCGTGTCGAGGGAGCTGAACGTGACGATCTTGGTCAGCTTCCGGGCACCGCGCTGATCGATTTCCGCCATCTTGTGGCGGTAGTCCTCGTCGCGGCCTGGATGCTGCCGCTGCAGTTCCGCGATCTCGCCCTCCAAGGCTTCACGCTGCGGCCTCATCTCGCCCTCCACCTTGGCCAGGTGCTTTTCGAACCAGGCGAAATTTCTGGGGGTCAGTTGTCCGCCGCTGGATCGGCTGCGCCAAGCCCTCAGATAGCGCAGTTGCGCCTCGAGCACCGGGTGACCGATGCGAGCCGCCTTGTCGAGGCGTCCCCGCCGCGTCACCGCGTCGTCGAGTTCGAACTTTTCCGCGTTGCTGTTGATCACGAAGACGATCCACCTGTTCTCGCGCAGGCGCTGCAGCCGCGGAAGCATGCCGGAGGTGATGAAGGCACCCACCGTCCGGCTTTCGATCGAGGTGGCGCTGGGGCGCCACTTGAAGAACTCCTCGCACTCGTCGAACGGGACCACCGCGCGGCGCAGGTGCATCAGGTCTTCGAAGATCTCGTCCGCGGCGGCTTCGAAGCCTTCGATGCCGTTGCGCAGGAAGACTGGAGGGGAAAGAGTGAGGAGCGGCCAGTCGAGTTCCCGGGCTGTCGCGGTGACGAGAGAGGTCTTGCGGGTGCCCGGCGGCCCGTAGAGCAGGAAGGAGGCCGTCTCGACCGGACGTTCGTTCACGTTCCGCAGGGTGGGTTCCAGGATCTCCGACATGATCCCGGCCACGATGCTGTTGGCCTCGGTCGGGTCGACGAGGGACGCGAACTTCTCGAGGCGGCTCTCCGGCAGCGTCTGAGTCTGCAGGATGTGATAGCGGCTGCGCTGGGGGACCAGCCAGGTCAGGTCGGCCCAGAAGCTGCGGAAGGCTGGCGCACTCCTGGCCGCCCGGTATTTCCGGAGAATTCTCTCCTGGCGTGCGAGTCTCAGCGCTTCCCGATAGGCGAAGAGGAACTGCAGGACGACGGCGGTGGTCCAGGACTCGATTTCGTAGCCGGCTCTCGTCCGGTCGTTCCGCCAGCCGCTCGCGTCTTCGTGTTTGGCGAACGAGTTCTGCACGAGCCGGAACGAGGCGTCCATGGCCGGTAGTGCGGCCGTGTAGATTCCCATGTCGGACTCCTGCAGGTCCAGGAGGGTGACGGTGGACAGCGCCAGGCTCAGCTCGACGCTGGGGATGTACACCAACCGCCGGCCGCCGAAGCTGAGCACTCCGGCGCTCGTCCACGTGCCGCGCTGGGACTGGTCCTTGACGAGTGCCGCGACTCCCTGCTCGATCAACGGCGAATCCGCGTCACCGGTGAACCTGGCCAGTAGCGCGCAACAGCTGACCAGCGAGCTGGAGTCGAAACCCGGAGCGGGCAGCAGATGTAGCCCGAGCTGCTGCACGATCTCGTCCCGGACCCGGTTGAGCAGCTGAGCCTGCGGGAACGTGCCGTCGTGGCCACGTTTGCTGCTCGCGTCGAGCTGGTTGAGGGTGCGCGCGGCGGCATCGAGGGCGCGGACGCTGTGCAGGGTCAGGAAATGGTGGGTACGCGCTGACTCGTGGACCTTGACTCCGTCGTCGGAGAGCTGCTCGCCGACGACGGCGGTGAGCTCGCGGAGGTAGTCGACCAATGTGTCCCGCTGGGTGTCGGAGAGGTCCAGGTCACATGTCAGTCTCGTGACCGGGCTCAGCGCGAGCGAGAGCGACAGCAGCAGCTGAGCGTCGGTGAACGGGTTCTCGTGGTTTTCGCCGTGGCCTCGCAGCAGGTCCAGCGGCAGGCAGAAGTATTCGGTGACCATCCGCCGGGCGGCTTTCCGGATCTTCGTCACAAGCGCAGCCGGGGCCAAGACCAGGTCGTTCTCGCTGAAGAAATACGCAGCGGCGACCAGTGCCTGGAACGACCTGTTGTTCGACGTAGCACCCTTGCCCCGGCCGAGAGCCGCCGGGCTCTGCGTCTCGTGATCGGAGGAGTCTCCTTTGGCGCGCCAGAAGTTGCCACTCCGGTCGTCCCACGTGCTCATCAGCGATTCGCACGCGCGCACGAGCCACCTGTCGACGACGTCGGTCGAGACTTCCTGGCTTCCGGGCGGTGTCTGGTACACGTGCTCTCCTGTTGCGCGAATCAGCAGCTCTGGTGTCGTGCTTTCTCGGGTCGTCCCAGCGCCGCGCTCTGCTACAGCTCGACGGGGGTGTAAGGGGGCAAGTTCACCCGAACAGTGCAGCCGTTTCGCCTCGCGACTACGACCCGCGCTTACGAGCACCGATGTGCGCTGCGCACTCGGTGTTCAGGGACCTGCTGGCCATCGTGCTGGTCGGTCTCTGCTACCGCTTGCCGCTCACGACTCCGTTAGCCGGCGCGTTGCCCGCGGCGACACGTGTTGCTCGTTTTGGAGCTGGCTGCCGCGACTGAGTTCAAGATCATCTCATTGTAGAGCGCCACGTTCCCCTGGCTACGCTGACTCGGTCAGCTCGGCCAGCATCAGGTCGAGCGCGCCGATGGCGAGGGACATGTGACCCTCCCCGGTGAGAAGGTGGGCGGTGGCACCCGGAACCCTGTCGGCCAGCCATTCACCGTGTCGGAAGGGCACGAACCGATCTTCGTTGCCGTGCCAGATGAAAGTAGGGGCGACGATGTCGGCCACGGAGAATCCCCACGGGCGTACGAAGGCAAGGTCGTCGTCGACCCAGCCATCGACACCGGGGCGGAGCCCTTCGGCGATGTTGGCAGCTAGATCATCGGCGTACTCGCCGGTGATGACCGCGCGGTCGACGTCCGGGAGCAGAGTCTGCCATTCCTGCATGATCGCAGCACTGTCGTTGGCGCCGAGGCCGACGGCATGGGCTTCCAGCGCCGGGCGAAGCTCGTACTCACCATGTAAAGCGAGATTGAACAACTCGATGTTCAGCTCACCCATTCCGGTGAGGAAGTCCAAGCCGGCCACATCGTACGGGGCAAGCCCGGCAATCACGAGTGCGCCGGCCACGCGCTCGGGTAACAGCGCGGCGGTGGCCAGGCAATGCGGGCCGCCACTGGATCGGCCCGCGACGACGCATCGCGGCGAGCCGAGGTGATCGAGGATCGCTGAGACGTCAGCTGCGACGTCGGCGACCGATCGGCCGGGCAATCTGCTGGACCGGCCGTAACCGGCGCGCGAATACCGCACCATGCGGAGACCGCGCTCGTGGACCGCATTCTGGAAACCGGTGAACCGGAGCACGGATCCCGGGGTGCCGTGGTGAAAAATCAACGGTAGTCCCGAATCTGGGCCGGTGACTTCGATGTGCAGGATCCGGTCGTCCGGCAGCGTGATGGTGGTCATGCCTGCATTGTCGGCGGAGTCGCCCGGCGAAACAACCACACGACAGGCCGCGCCGTGTCACTTCTTGATCGGAAATGCCTCATGTGACATCGCGACCGCGACGGTCGGTCGGCGACTGGCCGGTCGCAACTCGGAGATCGTCGCGCAGGGCAGCGACGTTCTGTTGCCACAAGCTTCGAGGGGGGCGCAGTTGACCTCGGCCGCGACGATTTGATCGCAGGATCGCCCGGCGGACCACATTCGACTCCCGTGAACGGCTGACGGGCGGCGTGGTCACTGCGGCATTCCCGTATCGTCGATGCGGAGCTCTCCGGGGGCGCCATGTCACAAATGGTCTCGTTTGAACTTCTACACGTTGGCATTCGGTTATAAAAAGAATCTTCATGTGCTCGAAAAACGCTCACTCGCTTGACGGTAGTCGATCATGGATCATAACGTCCCGCTGCTGGATCGGCGTGGTGTCAACCGCGCTCTTGGAAGGGAACAAATTTGTCCGGAGGGTCTGCCGGTTGCGTACGTGTGAGCCGGATCGTGTCGGGTGTCGTTGTTGCGGCCGTGCTGCTGTCGGCTGCGAGTGGCTGTGGGATTCTGGGATCGGACGACGGGAGTGCGTCGTCGGGCGGATCCGGTGTCGAGAAAACGAAGATCAAGGTTTCGGTCCAGCCGCTCACCGATCTCGGTCCCTTCTGGCTCGCCCAAGACGCGGGCTACTTCAAGGCCGAGGGGCTTGACGTCGAGACGGTCATGGCCGCAAGCGGGCAGGACTCGACAGCGAACGTCGTCTCGGGAGCGGCTGACATCGCGTTTTCCAGCTATGTCTCGTTGTTTACCGCCAGGGGTAACGCAGATCTCCTGTTGGTAGCCGACGCGACGTCGGTCAGTTCGAAGAGCAATGCGATCGTGGCGGGACCGAACTCGCCGGTGAAGACGGTCGATGACTTGGCAGGAAGGAAAGTGGCCATCACGGCCAAGAACACCGCGTCGGACATTCTTACGAAATCGGTGATGAGTGACCACCGTGTTTCCGCCGATGCGGTGAACTGGGTCGAACTGCCTTTTCCGCAGGTGGCGGCCGCATTGCGGCAAGGTCGGGTCGATGCCGCCTACGTCGCGGAACCCTACGTCACCATCGCGGCTGATGTGGCCGGTGCGATTCCTGTCGTCGACATCGGCTCCGGCGCCACCCAGGACTTCCCCTTGGCGGGGTACGGAGCGGCGAAGAAGTGGGTGCAGGAGAACCCGAAGACCCTTGCGGCCTTCCAGCGAGCGATGAAGAAAGCTACTGCCGACGCTATCGGTGACCGCGCGAAGGTGGAGCAGCTGCTAGTGAAGCACGCCAAGATCGACGAGGCGGTCGCGAAGCTGCTCACGATGCCCGCGTTCGGCTCGACGCTGGACGCGCGTCGCATCCAGCGCGTGCCCGACCTGTTGCTGCGGATGGGTGTCATCACGGCACCGGTCGTTGCGGCGACGAGGATCGCTCCGCAGGCGGATGTACGGTGACCAAGTCGGAGTCAGGTCACGACGAGGACGAGGCTGTGCTCGGCGGCGAATTCGCTGAGCTCGTCTCCGTGGGCCATGCGGGATGGGTCGATCCGGGACACCAGCGTGCTGTAGACGGCTGCGGGCGGGTGGCCAGAACTCCTTACCAGCTCGATCGCTGTTTCGGCGACCCCGGCTCGTGTGCTCGCGTACGCCTGTATTGGGATGACGTGTCCGGGGCGGGTGAAGTCGATGGTGGAGGAGTACGGCGAGGCGAGCGCGGCTATCGTCCTCGCGCGGTCGGTCGCCGAGATGCCGGTACCCGGCCCGCGGAGGTCTACTGTCACCCGCTGCGCGGGATCGCCTCGGTAGTGCATCGGTGGGAGGTCCAGACGGAGACAGTCTTCGGCTGTGAGGGCGACCCGGACGAAGCCGGCGGTGTGGCGCACGGTGAAAGCCAGCAGTTCGGGTGACGCGAGGGCTGCGGCGAAAACCAGGTGGCCTTCGCGGTCATCGGCGATGACGACGAGTTCTCCGGCGGCGAGCGCGGCGACGGCCGTGGCGAGTTCCGGCCTAGAGGGTGAGTAGGTGGTCATGCTGGTCTCCCGTCACCACAACGCGCAGTGGTGGTCGGTGGTGAATGTGGCGAAGGGGGCGGTCCGATCCGGCGTCATACGCTGAACCGGCGATGAGGTCTGGTTGACAGCAGGCCATTCGGGCCGTCCTGCACCGTTGGGATTGCCGGCCGCGGCGAACGTGGTCCAATAACCGATCAGCTGGTTCGAGAGTCGTCTCTGGTTTTCGTCGAGGACGATAGGAGTTCCTTGCAGGCTGGAGGTCAGATACATGACGTCCGAGCCGTGATACGCCTTGAACTGCCACAGCAGATCGAGGGAAAAGGGCGGCGTGACCGGTGCGGTGGTGTCGGCGAACTCGTACTGGTACAGCGGCTGGTCTGTGCCCCGAACCTCGGCGACCACCTTGCTCGCGGGACAGGAGAAGCCGCCGTCGGTGATCACGTCGGAGATCGTGGTATCGGCGTCGATCGGGCTCGTTGGCGGGTAGCTGGACTCGAGTGCGGGCGTGATGCCGCCGGCAAGTTGCCGGATGTGCTGCCGTAGCTCCTCGACGTTCGACGGGCGCAGTTTTCCGAAGTGGTTTTCGAGCGAGACGAACAACCGGCCCTCGTCCCGGGTGCTGCCGGTGATCAGGGGAATGTGGTGGTACCGGCCGGCTGCTATGGCGTCTGCGATGGGCTCCGGGATCACGGTTCCGTCGATGGTCGGTGTCCAGGTCAGGTCGCCGATGGCGAGGCTGCTGCCTTGCGCGTTCACCAGGTCCGTCGCTGTCTTGCTGCGCAGGCAGGCGAGGCGGGTTGCGCTGTCCCGGCAGCCGGCCTTGTCGGCGAACGCCGATGATCGGGCGTACGCGGTGGCGGCGGGTGTCGGTCCGAGGTTCGTGCCGATGCATCCCCCGCTCTGCGAGATCGCCTTGTCGAACAGCCCGGACGCGCTGGGGGAGATCAGCTGCGTGCAAACGCTGTGGCCACCCGCTGACTGGCCGAAGAGGGTGATGTTCCGCGGATTTCCCCCGAACGCGGCGATGTTGTGCCTTACCCACCTCAGGGCGGCTTGCTGATCGAGGATCCCGTAGTTGCCGGTGGTGCCGGATTCGGAAACCAGCTCCGGTAGGCCGAGAAAGCCGAGCGCGCCAAAGCGGTAGTTGATGCTGACCACGATGACCTTGCCCGTGGCGACCACAGGGGTCATGTCGAACGCGGACGCCGAGGCGGAGATGTAGGCGCCGCCGTGGATCCACACCATGACCGGAAGGTTGCGGGACTCGGGCTCCGGCGGGGTGCGGACGTCGAGCACCAGGCAGTCTTCGTCGGTGTCCGATGCGAGCGTCTGGGGGCAGACCGGTTGCGGCAGGGTCGCATCTCGTACTCCGGTCCACGGCGTGACCTCCTGGGGTGGGCGGAAACGAAGGTCGCCGGTCGGCGGTGCCGCATAGGGAATATCGGAGAAGTGTCGTCCGGCGGAGTTTGCCTGACCGCGGAGTGTCCCGTCGGAGATCGTGACGGCGGTGCCGTCCTCGGCCGCTGCGGCCGGTGTGATCGTCGATGAGGCGAGGAGAAGAGCCAGGGCGGTGGCGCGTACCCCGGCACTTCGAGCACGGCGAAGTGTCCCGTTGCGTGGCATGACGTCTCCTTTGACCGCTGCCCGAGTCGGGTGGTCCGGACGCTAGGTGCCGGTGTTCGGCCACGTCAAGCCCGTGAGTGTCCCGAGGTCGACTTCGCGAAGAAGTTGTTGTCAGATATCAAAAACAGTCACTTTGTGCCGAGTGTCGACGATGCTGGGGCGAAGGTTTTTGAATCAACCAGTTGACTCAAAATGCACCGGAGGTGTTCACTGCTGTGACGTGGCGTTGCCCACGTTGGCCGGTACACCGGGGTGCCTGTCCCCCGGTCTGGTGCGACACGAACACCGCAGTGATGCACGGACCAAGGAAGAGAACCGATGTCGGATCGACGCTACCTCCACCTGAATCTGGTGGGGAACGACCTGAACCTCCACCAAGGTGCCCTCGCCTACGAGCGGGCGCAAACCGGACGGCCGCATCAGGACGCTTTCACCCGCCTGATGGAGTACGGAAAACTCGCCGACGAAGGCTTGTTCACCGCGGTGTTTCTCGGGGACGTTCCCGGTGCGGTGAACTCGCCCGCTCCCGACGGCGGTCCCGCCGAACCGATCACAGCGTTGACCGCCATGGCGGGTGTGACGCAGCACGTGGGACTGATCGCGACAGCTTCGACGACGTTCTACGACCCGTACACCCTGGCACGGCTGCTCGCGTCCCTCGACCAGGCTTCGAACGGGCGCGCCGGGTTCAACGCCGTGACGACCGCGGGCGACCACTTCGCCCTGGCGTACGGCCTCAAGGCACACCCGGATCGAGAGACCCGGTACCGGCGCGCGGACGAGTTCCTCGATGTCGTCACCGCCTTGTGGGAGAACCGCGAGCTGCGCACCGACCCGGACGGTGTGACCCGGTTCTACGCGACTCAGATGAAGCACGAAGGCGAGCTGTTCCGGGTCGAAGGAGCCCTGAACGTCGCTCCGAGCCGGCAGGGCCGCCCGCTGATCGCGCAGGCCGGGGGATCCGGGCCAGGCATCGCGGTGGCGGCGAAGCACGCGGAGATGGTCTTCACCAACGCCACGACGCGTGAGGGAGCCGCAGCTTACCGGGCAGATCTCGACAAGGCTTTGCTCAAGGCCGGACGTCCGGCGGGCAGCGTCCCGGCGATTCCCGGCTTCATCCCCTTTGTCGGCCGTACAGCTGCCGAGGCCGAAGAGAAGATGCGCGCTCTCGACGACTACGTCGACTGGGAGATGCTGGCGCCCTTCGCGCTCGGGCAGTTCGGCATCTTCCTCTCCTTCGACGACGTGAACGAGCCGTTCCCGGTCGACGTGCTGCCCAAGCCCGAGGACGTGGAGAAGACCATCACGAGTACCTTCGGCAACTACGTGGGTCTGTACAACTGGATCCACGAGCGCCCGGGTGTGACGGTGCGCGAAGTGACCGCTCACGCGATCGGCCGTGGTGGTGCGACCCACCGCAAGTTCGTCGGATCCTACGACGAGATCGTGGACGACTTCGCCCTGTGGTTCGAGGACGGTGCGGTGGGCGGCTTCAACCTCATGTTCCCGGTCGGCCCGCTGTCGATCCGGGAGTTCATCGACGAAGTCGTGCCGCGTCTGGTCGACCGCGGTATCCACCGGCCCGAGCCGGACGGCCGGCCGCTGCGCGAGCGCTTCGGCGGGACAGCGAGCCGCTGACATGACGGTTACCGCGCCGGGGCCTCAGCCCGACGGATACGACCCGGACTGGGTTCGCGCCAAGTACGCCTACGAACGCGCCAAGCGACTCCGCGCCGACGGGGTCGACCAATTCGTCGAAGTCACCGCGGAGTTCTCGCACTACGCCGATGATCCTTACACCGATCGAGTCGAACGTGAGCCGGTCGACGACGAGGTGCAGGTGCTCATCATCGGTGCCGGACTCGGTGGACTGCTGGCCGCGGTACGCCTGCAGGAAGCCGGGTTCTCCGACATCCGCCTCCTCGACAAGGCGGGTGACGTCGGTGGTACTTGGTACTGGAACCGCTATCCCGGCATCCAGTGCGACATCGAGTCCTACATCTACCTGCCGCTGCTGGAAGAGTTGGGTTACCTGCCCACCCAGCGCTACGCCTTCGGAGCCGAGATCCGCGAGCACCTCCGGGCGATCGCACAGCACTACGGCCTTTACCGGGACGCTCTGTTCCAGACCGGCGTCACCGGGATGACATGGGACGAAACGGCCAAGAAGTGGATCGTCTCGACGGACCGGGGCGACCGCATCACCGCCGCGGTGGTGGCGGTCTCGCCGGGGTCGTTGCACCGGCCCAAGCTCCCGGGCATCCCGGGCATCAACGAGTTCCGCGGCCACACCTTCCACACCAGCCGCTGGGACTACGCCTACACCGGTGGAAGTGAGGCCGGAGACCTCACCGGGTTGCACGACAAGGCCGTCGGCATCATCGGCACCGGTGCCACCGGCCTCCAAGTGGTGCCGCACCTCGGCCGGTCGGCCCGGCAGCTCTACGTTTTCCAGCGCACGCCGAACGCCGTCGACGTCAGGGACAACCGCCCCACCGACCCCGAGTGGGCGGCGAGTCTCGAGCCGGGCTGGCAGCGTCGGCGCATGGAGAACTTCACTCGCGTGACGGCGGGTGCCGAACTCGAGCTGGACCTCGTCGGTGACGGTTGGACGGAGGTCTCCTTCGAGCTGACCGCTGCTGCGGTGATGAAGGAGATGGCCCGGCGCGAGGGTGCGATGACGATGGAGGACATCTTCGATTTCCTCTATGAACAGGACTATCACTCGATGCAACGGGTCCGCGACCGCATCGACTCGATCGTCGTCGACAAGGCGACCGCGCAGGCTCTCAAACCCTGGTACAAGCGGTTGTGCAAACGGCTCGGTTTCCACGACGAATACCTCCAGACCTTCAACCGCGACAACGTTGAGCTCATCGACACCGACGGCCGGGGCATCGAGCGGCTCACCGAGGACGGCGTCGTCGTCGGCGGGGTCGAGTACAAAGTGGACGCCTTGATCTTCGCCACCGGGTACGAGGTCGGCACCAGCTACACCCGCCGGGCGGGCTTCGACATCATCGGCCGGGACGGCCTGCGGCTGTCCGACAAGTGGAAGAACGGACCCCGTACGTTCCACGGCCTGCAATCCCACGGCTTCCCCAACTGCTTCTTCCTCGGCTACACCCAGACCGGCATCGCGCACAACTACACCCACACCGCCGAGGAGCGGGCCCGGCACCTGGCCTACCTGCTCAAGCAGTGGGAGGTCAGGGGAGCCGGCACCATCGAAGCCGATCTGGCCGCCGAGGACGCGTGGGTGGCGACGATGCGCGAGCTCGCCGTCGCGGGGATCGACTTCTTCCGGGACTGCACCCCCAGTTACCTGGACACCGAGGGGGATCACGAGAATCCCGACAGCCTCCTCTCCGCCGGCTACGGCGCTGGTCCGGTCCAGTTCTTCGAGCTGCTGGAGAAGTGGCGGTCGACAGGTGAGCTGGACGGAGTGACGATCGCTTAGCGGATTGGGCCGGGCCGGTCGCCCTCGGACGCACTCGCGGACGGCGGCGACACGCACTCCGTCCGCTCGCCCGAAACTACGGTGGAGTCCGCCAGCAGCTCCTCGCCGAGTTCAGCGTGTCACCTGTGCTCGGCGCGTGGTAACCCCGCGAGTTCCGCCAGCGGTTCGAGCAGGGCTTGTTCGCGTGCCGAGGCGAGTGGCTGCAGTCCCGCCGAACGCAGGAGCGCGACTCCGATCGCGGCGGCAAGGATCAGCTGAGCAGGTAAGACGTACTTCTCCCCATTGTCGTCGGTCTGCTGCGCCGACTTCGCGGACAACGCCGTTCCGATGGCGCGCAGCGCCGCAAGCCGGATGCGGTTGGCTCGCTCGGTGCCGGGGTGGTGGGCGAGCAGCAGCAAGTGCTGGTGGTCACCGAGGAGACCCTCCGCCGCACGGCTGCCGGATTCGTCCAGCACGCGCGCGGTACCCCTGGCCAAGCAAGCGCTGAACAACCCCTCCTTCGAGCCGAAGTAGCGGTTGATGAGGGCAACGTTCGCGCCGGCGGCGTCGGCGATGTCCCGCACGGAAGTACTCGCGTAGCCGTCGCGGGCGAAGAGCAGCGCAGCAGCACTCACCAGTCGCGTTCGCGTGCCCGCCGCGTCCCGGCGCGGTGCGAATGTCACGGGACCGGATCGAGAAGGCCGTCGACGACGTCTTGGCGACGTAGCCGGGTTTGCTTGGGCATGTTCCAGCCGAGGACCCCGGTCACGCGCTCGCCCTGGCGGTATTGGACGACGAACCGTCGGTCGGCGGGGTCACCTTCGACGATCGCTGTCTCCCTGCTGCCCCCGACGAATCCGTGCACTTGCAGCTTCGCGTTGTGCTGGTCGGTCCAGAAGTAGGGGATCGGCGTGTAGGGCCGGTCCTCGCCCAGGATGTTCGCCGCGACGGCGGCCGCTTGTTCGATCGCGTTGGTCCGGTTCTCCAGCCGGATCAGATCGCCGAGCTGTTCGTGGTGCCATCGCGCGACGTCCCCGACCGCGTAGATGCCTTCGGAAGCCCGGCAGTGCGAGTCGCAGATGATGCCGTTGCCGAGTTCGAGACCGCTGTCGGCGAGCCAGTCGGTCACCGGGACCGCCCCGATCGCGACGGCGACCACGTCGGCGGGCAGGACTTCGCCGGTGTCGAGCCGCACCCCGGACACCCGGCCATCTTCGCCGGTCAGGCCGCTGACCCCGGTTCCCAAGCGCAATGCGACGTCGTGCTCGAGGTGCAGCTTCGTCAGGAGGGCACCGACCATCGGGCCGACCTGAAGCGCCATCGGGTCCGGTTGAGGGCCGGCGACGGTCACGTCCAGGCCCATGCCGCGGGCGGTGGCGGCTATTTCGGCGCCCAGTACGCCTTCGCCGACGACGACGAGCCGATTCGACTTGAGGAGATCGCGACGCAGAGCCGCGGAATCCTCCAGGGTCCGGAGGACGTGCACCCCGGCCAGGGCCGGCTGGCCCGGCAGCGTGCGGGGACGAACTCCGGTCGCCACGACGACCGCGTCGGCGGTGAGTTCACGCCCACTGGCCGTTTCGATCGTCCGGCTTCCGGTGTGCAGGCGCACGGCCGCGTCCGCCAGGATGAATTCGGCGTCGAGGGCGGCCAGTGCGGCCGCGGAACGGAGGACGGTGCGCTCGGGCTCCCAAGCGCCGGACAGGACCTGCTTGGACAGCGGCGGCCGGTCGTAGGGCAGGTGCGGTTCAGCGCCGAGCACGGTCACCCGGCCGAGAAAGCCCGCACGGCGAAGAGCCTCCACTGTGGACAATCCGGCGGCCGAGGCGCCGACGACGAGGACGCTCTGGGGCAGGCTGGTCCCCTCGATGGCGCCGGGTGTCATACTCGAACCTCTTTCGTCTGGGGTGAAGCGCCGTTCACGAGCATCCGCTCACCGGTGCCAGCCAGAGCCCGACGATGGCGTCGACCAGGCCGTCGGCCGCCTCGTTCCAACCGACGCGCGGTGCGAGCCCTTCTTCGGCGAGTACTTGCTCTCGTTCGGCGAGCATGTGCACCAGGAGCAGGCGAGCCATGTTGTGCCGCTCGGCACGGACTGCCGACGGCAGGTGCGCGACGCAGGCGTCAAGACCTTGCACGGTTTCGATCAGCGTCGGCGAGTTCATGGCGTCCGCCGTCATGAACTCGCGGTAAGCCGGGCTGGTGGTGATCTGCGTGGCGAACCGGCCGAACCAGCTGGGCACGCCCAAGTCCGCGAGGTGGCGGCTGACCGGACGGACCAGGCAGGTCACCCACTCGCGGAGCCCGGGACTGTCACCCACTGCGGCGACTTGCCCGGCCCGGAGCCGCTCGATGGCTTCGTTGTGCCTGCTCACGATCGCTCGCACGAGATCGGTCTTCGAGCCGAAGTGGTAGCTCACCGCCGCGTTGTTCCCCTGACCCGCGGCTTCGCTGACCTGTCGGTTGGACACGGCTTCGATGCCGAACTCGGCGAACAGCCGCTCTGCGGTGAGCAGAATCGACTCCCGGGTGGCGTGACTGCGCGCCGACCGGGACGTCCGGCCGCTCGTAGCCGTCACCGGGTGGGGCATCGCCAACCTCCTTGGCGCTGGGGACCCCAGTTAACCGGTCGGCGAAGTTTGAGTCAACTGGTTGATTTAAACTTGCCTCGGTCGGCCGACGCCCGGTGTCGGCTGTCGGCGAGGCTGGTTTTAGCACCGGATGCTATCGGTCGGAAGCAATTGTTGTTTTCGATTACCATTGTCCGAGCATGAGTAGGACGGGTAATGTCAAGGTGTCCTTCTGGCCGGTTATTGGCCCTCGCGAACCATTGTTCACTGTGAAATGACCATGACGCTTGTTCCCCGCAAAGCGGATGACAATGGAGTCAACCATGCCTGAAAACTCCCCGGTCCCCGGAGGCGCGCGTATCAGCCGCCGGCACGTGCTCGGCGCGGCCGCGTTGGGAGCGGCGGCCGTCGGTGGTGTGCTGGCCGGCTCCGGCCGGGCCGCCGCCGCCCTTGTCGGCTCCTCCGCCACCGTGACCGAGCAGCGAGAACGCGCGGTCGTCGTCGGCTCGGGATTCGGTGGCGGCGTGTCCGCGCTGCGGTTGGCGCAGGCAGGGGTGTCGACCCTCGTCCTCGAACGTGGTCTGCGGTGGCCGACCGGTCCGAACGCCACCACGTTCTGCCGCTTCGCCAACATGGACAACCGGTCCGCCTGGCTGACCGACCACAGCGTCGTCCCGGGTGTGGACAAGACGTGGACGCCGTTCACCGGCGTGATCGAGGCCGTGCAGGGCAACGGCATGACCGCCAACTGCGGCGCGGCCGTCGGTGGTGGCTCGCTCATGTACCACGGGATGTCACTGCAGCCGACCAAGGCGAACTTCGCGAAGTCGATCCCCGCGGCGGCCGGGCTCTACGACGAGCTCAACCTGTGGGCCTACCCCCGGGTCGCGCAGATGCTGGGTATTTCGACCATTCCCGATGGCATCCTGAAGACCGACCCGTACAAATCGTCGCGCTTGTTCACCGACGTCGCCGCCAAGTCCGGGCTGAAGACTTTTCGCGTTCCCTTGCCGGTCGACTGGGACTTCGTCCGCGGTGAACTGGACGGGCGTTACGAGCCCACCTACACCACCAGCGACATCGCCTTCGGGGTCAACAACGGCGGCAAGCACTCGATCGACGTCACGTACCTGGCGGCCGCGGAAGCCACGGGCAAGGTCCGGGTGGCACCACTGCACGTCGTGCGCGACATCGCGATGGACTCGAACAAGCGCTGGGTGCTGGAAGTCGACCGGATCGACACCGCCGGAGTCGTCCAGGAGAAGAAGCGGATCATCGCCGACTCGGTGTTCCTCAACGCCGGCTCACCCGGAACGACCAGGCTGCTCGTGAAGTCGAAGGCGAAGGGGCTCATCCCCGATCTGCCCGACTCCATCGGCACCCAGTGGGGCAACAACGGGGACCGCATCTACGCCTGGATCGGGATGAACGGCGACGCCGGCACCCAGCAGGGCGGCCCCGCGTGTGTCGGCGGGAGCGACCCCGCCAGCCCGATCCCGCTGACGATCATCCACGCCGGCGCGCCCGCGTCCCTCGCCGGCGTCAAGCTGATGACGGTCGTCGGGTTCGGGGTCGCGCCGGCGGCCGGCACCTGGGCCTACGACGCCACGAAGGACGACGCCGTGCTGACCTGGCCGGTCGCCGCCGACGCCGCGCTGCAGACACTGATCGCGGCGCGCATGGCGGCGCTCGCGCTGGCCGGTGGCGGTCTGATGGTCGACACCAACACCACGGCGCCGTCGACCTGGCACTCGCTGGGCGGCGTTCCGCTCGCCTCGGCCGTGGACCTGTACGGCCGGGTCACCGGCCACCAGGGGCTCTACGTCCTGGACGGATCGCGCATCCCGGGCTCGACCGGCGCCTGCAACCCGTCGATGACCATCGCCGCGCTTGCCGAGCACAGCATGTCGAGGATCGTGGCCCAAGACGTCGGGCGGGTGTTCTGAGCGGGCGAGGCGGGGCCGGCGCACCGCCGCGCATCGTGACCGCGGAGCTCGGCAAGTCCTACGGACCGGTGCAGGCCCTGGCCGAGGTCAGCTTCGCGGTCGGCGGGGGCCGGATTCTCGGTGTGCTCGGGCACAACGGGGCGGGCAAGACCACGCTGGTCGACATCCTCTCCACGCGCGTGCGGGCCGACACCGGAACCGCGAGGGTCTGCGGCTGGGACGTCGATCGCGGCGGCGCGCAAGTGCGCCGCCGCATCGGGGTGGCCACACAGTTCACCGCGCTCGACGAGAACCTCTCGGGTGAGCAGAACCTGGTGCTCCTCGCCCGGCTGCTCGGCGCGACGGCCAAGCAGGCCCGCGAACGAACCGCCGAGCTGCTGGCGGCTTTCGGCCTGACCGAGGCGGCGGGACGCCGGGTCCGGACCTACTCCGGCGGGATGCGGCGACGGACCGATCTGGCGGCCTGCCTGCTGGGCCGTCCGGAGGTCCTGTTCCTCGACGAACCGAGCACCGGGCTCGATCCGGTCGCCTGCCGGCAGCTGTGGGACACGCTGAAACACCTGGCGGGCACCGGGATCACGGTAGTGCTGACCACGCAGTACCTGGCCGAAGCCGAAGCACTGGCCGACGACGTGCTCGTGCTCGCGGGTGGACGGGTCGTCGCCGCGGATACTCCCGCCGCGCTCAAACGCCGACTCGGTAGCCAGCTGCTGACGCTCTCCTTCCCGGGCCAGTGGCACCGCGATCAGGCGATCCGCCGCTTGCACGGCCTCGGCATGCCCGGAGTGGTCGATCCCCGGTCCGGCGCCGTCGTGCTGCCGGTGCACGATGGACGTGACGTGGTGGCCGCGGTGCGCGCACTCGATTCAGTGCAGCTTTCGGTGACGCAGGTGCGCGTGACCGAGCCGACCTTGGAGGACGTCTACCTCGCTCTCCACGGCGCAGGACAGGCACGCCGGTGACCGCGCGGGTGAGCCTGCCGGCCCCCACGGCCACGGCCTGGGAGAGCAGCTCGTTCGGCTACCAGGTACGGGTGCTGACCGGTCGCTACGTGCGCGCCACGCTTGGAGACCCGAAGCTGTTGTTCCTGGGCCTGCTGCAGCCGGTGGTGCTGTTCCTGTTGTTCAGTCAGGTTTTCGCCGGGGTAGGGGCCATTCCCGGGGTCGCCGCGTTCGCCGGCTACCTCAACTTCCTGTTGCCGGCGACGATGGTCAACATCGCTCTGACCACGGCCATGGGTGCGGGATTCGGCCTGCTCAGCGATACCTACACCGGCTTCGCCGGACGGTTGCAAACCATGCCGGTGGCGAGGATGTCGCTGCTCACGGCCCGGACCCTGGCAGACGCGATCCGACTGGCACTGCAGCTGGTCGTGATCTTGGTCATCGCGTGGCTGGCGCTCGGGTTCCGTCCGGTGAACGCCGGAGGACTCGCCGCGGCAGCGCTGTTCACGGTCGTCGTCGGCTGGTCCCTCTGCTGGGTCTTCCTGGCGATCGCGGTGTGGCGCCCGCGGCTGGAGGCCATGCAGGCGGTCACGTTCGTCGTGATGTTCCCGCTCATGTTCAGTTCGAGCGCTTACATGCCGGTCGAGACGATGCCCGGGTGGTTGCGCGTGCTGTCGAAGGTCAACCCGGTGACCTATTCCGTCGACACGACCCGGGCACTGGCTCTCGGCACTCCGGCGGGCGCCGCGCCGTTGATCGCCGCCGTGCTGGCGGCGGTCTTCGCCGGCCTGGGTGCGTGGACCGCTTACGCGCGGGTCGCGCGGGAGCGGTGAACTCCGGCCGCGAGATTCTCCAGCGCCGTGGCCGCGGCCGGTGCTCCGCCCGCGGCGGCGAACGAGTCCCGGATCTTCCCGGCCGCGGTGGTGAACGCGGGGTCGCCGAGCACCCGGTCGAGGGCCGCTCCGATGTGCTCGGCCTGGCTGTGGCCGAATCGGAGCCGGGTGCCGGCTCCGGCCTCTGTGACCTGGTCGGCGATGATCGGCTGGTCGTCGCGGATGGGTGCGACGACCAACGGCACCCCGTACGCGAGGCTCTCGCAGACGGTGTTGTGGCCGCCGTGGCAAACAACCGCGGACACGTGCGGCAGCAGCTCCGGCACCGGTAGCCAGGGGGCCCGGACGAAATCGCCGGGCTCGTCCAGCAGGTGGTCGCCAGGATCGGCGAACACGGCCTGCAGGCTGGGCCGCTCACGCAGCGCCGTGGCGCATTCGCGGAGGAAGCCGCCGGTCACGTCGGTGTTGGCCGTGCCCATGGTCACGAGCACAGTGGTTCGTCCGGGCGCGAGCCGCGCCCAGGGGAAGTCGGCACCGGCGCCCGAAGCGTGGCGCACCGGCCCGACGAACTGCGCCGGCGCGGCGGTGGGGCCGGCGAGAGCGGCGGTCGTGAACGCGATGACCAGGTGCGGGGAGAACCGCGGATCGACACCCGGCGCCACACCGTGCCGCCGGCGCAAGTCAGTGAGCCGGGCGGTCAGCCAGTCCCGCACCCTCGGCGTCACCGCGAGGGGATCGGACAGCTCAGCCGACGTCGACGCCGACGTCGCCCACGACAGCCCCGCCCGTTCGGCAGCCAAGGCGCCCGCGAGGGCCTGCTGGTCGGCGAGGACGACGTCGGGGGACACGCGCTGTACCGCTTGGCGCACGCCCGGCGCCATCGCGTCGGCCAGCGGCAGCAGGACCTCGTCCCACAGGTGTTTCAGCGCCGCGTAGCCGCGGAGCTGGGGTGGCCGGGGGACGTCCGCGGGGCGCGCGCACGCGTGAACCGGCCAGCGGCTGGGCAAGGATCGGTTCAGGAGGGTCTCGTCCCCGGCCCAAGCGATCTCGTGGCCGCGGGCGTGCAGTTCTTCGGCGACCGGGACGAGCGGATTGATGTGGCCGGTGAAGGGCGGCACGACGACCAGGAACCGGCTCACGGCCGGTCCCCGGCCGCCGTCAGTGCCCGGTGGTGCCGGGAGATCCAGTCCAGGATGACCGGCCGGATTTCGTGGTGGCGCTTGACGAGCACGGAATGATCTTGGCCTTCGACGATGTGGGTGCGACAGTTCGGCAGCAACCGTTCCAGGCCGTGGAGATCTTCGCTCTGGAAACCTTCGCTGCCCACGACGGAGAGCACCGGATGGAGAAGAGAAGCCAGCGTGGCCTCGTCGAGGAACGGTGCGCTGGGTACCTCTTCGACGATGGTGGTCGCGCGAATGATCTTCACCGCGGCCCGGGTCAGCCGGGCCTGGTGTGCGCCGAAGGTGTCTTCCACCCAGGCCAGGTAGCGTTCGGTGGCCATGCCGTCGACGACGCCGCTGAGGGTTCGTGCCATCTTCTCCGACCACGCCCCGGTCGGCGGTTCCCCTTCGATGGCGACGATGCTGCGGACGCGCTCGGGGTACCGGTGCGCGAAGTCGAAGGCCACCGTCGCGCCGAAGCTGTTGCCCACCAAGTGCACCGGTCCGGCGATGTCCAGCCCGTCGAGCAGGACCAGCAGGTCGGCGGAGAAGTCGCGGACGAGGTAGCCCGTGGCGGGCCGGTCGGTCCGGCCGTGGGCCCGCAGGTCGTAGGTGAGCACGTCGACACCCGCGGCGGCCATCGGCGGAGCGAGGGTCAGGTAGAAGCTGGCCAGGCTGTCGTAGCCGAGGCCGTGGACGAACACCGCCTGCGGAGCGGGATCCGGCTCGGGGTTTTTCGCGCGCAGGCGCTGGTAGTGGGTGCGGACCCCGTTGGTGACGAGGTAGCTCACGCGGTCAGGCCTGCCTTTTCCGAGAGGGCCGAGTGCACGTAGTCGGCCAGCAGACCGAGCCTGAGCCCGATCACGTCGTCGATCTCCAGGCCGGCGAGGAACTCGGCCAGGTTGACGCGGTCGCCGTAGCGCTCGGCGAGCATCCCGCCGAGAGTCACGAGATCGATGCTCTCCAACCCGAGGTCGTCGTGGAAGAGGGTGGCCGGGGTGACGTCGGTGCCGTCGAAACCGTACTGGTCGAGCAGATCGGTCACCATCGACCGGATCACCTCGAACACGGCCTGGGCGGAGGGATCGGTGGGGTAACTCATCGTGTTTCTCCTGAGATCAGTGGGAAAGGACGTGGTAGCCGGGGGAGCCTGCAACGGCGGTGATCGCGGTGCCACCGGCCGGGGCCGGTCCTTCGGCGATTTCGATCGGGTCCGGTGGTGTGGATCCGGCCGGTCGGACGCGCGCGACCGCGGCGGCACCCAGCCGGGCGACGGCGATGTCGAGGTCGGGAACTTCGAGCCCATACCGGCCGGTGACCCGGCACCGTCCGGACGGGGCTTGGCGCACGCGGAGTTCGGCCGGGTGGACGGGACCGGCTCCGTCGTCCCAGAGCCGGCCGCGGACGGCGTCTTTGACCACGGCGAGCTTGAGGAACCAGGCCCGCTGCTCGGTCGGGGGCAGCCGTTGGTACTCGGCGTACTCCTCGGCGCAGGTGTAGCGGCGGAGGTAGAAGTCGCGTGAGGACAGCGTCCGCCAGCGTTCGATGATCGACCACAGCCCGTCGGTGCGGCGTTCGGACAGGGTCGCGGTGCCGGGTTCGCGGTGGACCAGTCCGGTGCGCTCGTCACCGTCGAACCGCCGGTCCACCCAGCCTCGGACGGAAACGATCGGAACTCCCTCCCGGCGGAGCTGCCCGTCCATGGTCACCGTGTCCGAGTCCACTCCGGTGACCCGGACGAAGCAGTCCACGGTGGATCCGGGGGCGGGTTCCGGTGCGTGCCATTCGATGCGGGTGATGCGTGCGGGGAGCGCGATGTAGCGGTCCGGCACGGTCTCCGCCAGCCACTGGCCGAGGTACTGGCCCAGGTTGTCCAGGAGCGCACCGGGTGCGGGGGGCACGGTGATCACTCCGCGCATGCTGCGCTCGGAGACCGCGATCGACCGGGTCATGCCCTGGAACGCCGGACCGTGGAACAGCCAGCCCTGCTCGTACAGGTCGCGCGCGGCCAGCTTCGGGGATCGCTCGCCCGGTTCGGGGCCCCACGGTGCGGGCGCCGGCGGCCGGACGTCGGCCAGCTCGATCGTGCCTTCGGCGTGTTCACCCAGCCGGACGTGGGCGCGGCCGGGACCGCTGGGCTGAACGGTGACCGGCACCCTTCTCGGCGGAAACGCCGGCAGCCAGCGGTGGAAGGTGAGGTTCTCGGCCGCGACCGCGGTCAGACCCGGATGGGCGCGTTCGGCGGCTTCGAGCATGTGCGTGACCATCGTGGTGGCCGGGACCAGCGGGCGCAGGTCTTCGACGTCGGGCCAGCCGGGGCGCTGCCGCATCAGGCAGTGGTCGCGCAGGTACGGCATCGCCGCGAGGGAAACGTCCAAGGACTCGGCCGGACCGGCGGCGCGCAGGACAGCGGCGACGGAGGTCGCGGTGTCGTCGAGGAACCGGGCCATCTCGTCGGCGAGGGGAGTTCCCAGCGCCGCGAGGCCGGTGACCCCGGCCGGCGCGGGGAGGGGCGATTTCGCGGGGCTCGGTGACTGCGACTCGGCCACCGGGGCCGGCCGCGACACCGCGGGTGCGGGTCGATCGAGCGCGCTGAAGTCCGGATCGGCGCCTTCGGTCCACAGCGCGACGGCGCACCGGCGCAGCTGGTCGAGACCCGAGCGATGCGGGGAGTTCGCAGCCAGCACGAGGAACTCCGCCCCCGGGAGATCGTGGCGCAGCGTGTCGTCGATCAACGAGCCGAGTTGCCCCGGCCCGGCCTGCACGAACGCCCGCACCCCGTCGGTGTACAGGGCGCGCACGACCTGGCGGAACCGGACGCGCTCGACCAGGTGGCGCAGGCACAGAGCACGTGCGGAGTCGGGTTCGTCCGGGAACGGGGCGGCTGTGGTGGCCGACCAGACCGGGGTGGTGGCCCGGCGCATCCGCAGTGCGGGCAGCCCGTCCCGGAAGTAGCGGAGATAGGGCTCGAGCATGGGGGTGTGGAAGCCCGACCGGAACGGCAAGGGGCGGCAGATCACCTTTTGGGCGCGCAGGGCCGCGGTAACCTCGCTCAGGGTCGCGGCCGGTCCGCACACGACGGTCTGGTTCGTCGAGTTCTCGTGCGAGATCACCACGTCGGGCCGGTCGGCGATCGCCGCTTCGGCGCGGATCGCGTCGCAGCCGAGGACGGCGAACTCGACACCGGGTACGCGCAGCGCGTCGAGATCGGCAGTGTCGACGAGCGCATCGAACTCGGCCCCCGACACGATGCCGCCGGTGATCATCGCCGTCCATTCGCCGACACTGTGCCCGGCCACCGCGTCGGGCCGCACCGCAAGGCGGCGCAGGGCCGCGTCGAGCAACCGGCCCACTGCCATGACGGCCGCACCGTGGCGACCGAGTGTCTTCGCCGACAGTTCGGGAACCGGCGCTCCCAGGTGCTTGGCCACGTCGGCGACCCGGGGCTCGAATTCGCCTTCGAGCCCGGGGAAGATGAACGCGGTGCGTCCGCCGCCGGCCAGCAGCGGGGCCGGGCTGAACCACAGGTCGCTGCGCCGGCGGACCGGCGTTCCCCGGGCGATCAGCCGCCGGGCGGTGGCAAGCAGATCCGGAGTCGGATCGACCAGGCCCAGCCGCGGCCCCGGTCCGCGGTAGGTCGCGTTCCGCGGCTCGCGGGAGTCGAGCGCGGCCACGATGCCGTCGAGGTCGGGAGCGGCGAGCAACAGTACGCGGTCGGTCGTGGCTGCCGAAGGTGTCATGCGCGCCTACCAGGCCGACGCTGTGTAGAGGACCGCGGGGGAGAAGCCCCACGCGAGTTCGCGAAACAGCGCCGGGACCGCTGCCTCCGGTGCCAGCAGGCTGATTCCGCGTTCGGCGTAGGACCGGGCCAGTTCGTCACTCACCATGCCGCCGTGCCGTTCACGAGGCGCCCACGGTCCCCAGTGGACGGTCAGAGCGCGGGCGCCGCTCCGCTTCGCCCACGCCTCGCCCATCCCTTCCAGCGCGTCGTTGGCCGCGGCGTAGTCGGCTTGCCCGCGGTTGCCCAGGACGGCCGCGATGCTGCCGAAGAGCACGACCCGCGGGGGCTCGGGTAGCTCATCGAGGGCGTCGAGCAGGGCCCGGGCGCCGTCGACCTTGGTGCGGTAGACGCGGGAGAACGACGCCGGTGTCTTGTCGGCGACCAGCCGGTCTTCGATCACTCCCGCGGCGAAGACGACCAGGTCGAGGCGTCCGTGTTCGGCGTGGACCTGCTTGACCAGTCGGCTGACCGCGTCGGCATCGGTCACGTCCACCGGGTGGTAGCCGACCGCGCTTCCGTGCCCGCGGATGTCGGACAGCGTCGCTTGGACTTCCCGGCGCGCCAGAGTCTCCTTCGCGCGCCGGTCTATCTCCGCCGGTTCGAGGTGGCCGAGACCGGCCAGCGCGCTGCGCAGCGCGGTCAGGTCGGTGGCCGCGGCAACGCTGTCCGGTTCGGGGTCGGCGGCGGTGGGTGCCGTGGTCCGGCCGGCCAGCTCGATCCGGCACCGGGTGGTGGCGGCGAGGTCCGCGGCAACCCGGGCGGTGATGCCACGGGCGCCTCCGACCAGCAGGACGACGGAGTCCGGGCCGAGCCCCGCCGCGGTCAATTCGGCCGCGCCGTCACCTGCTGGACCGGAACCGGTCGCGGCGAGCCCGCCCAGCGACGTCGGGGTCGCTTCGGGAACCTGTCGTTGCGGCGTGTAGCAGACGACGGGCCCTCCTTCGTGGTTTTGAAGCTCTTCGGTCACCATTTCGGCGATTTCGCCTTCGTCGGGGTTTCCGGTGAGCTCGACGAGCCGGGTGAGGACGTCCGGGTACTCCCGGGCGAGGCTCCGGAAGAAGCCACGCAGACCCCACGCTCGTCCGCTCGGGGCCGCGACCGCCACGCACCAGCGCACCCGGGGGAGCACCGACGCGAAGAGCGGGAAGATCTCGGGCAACGCGGGTTCGGCGGCGGTGAGGGCGTGCAAGGAGATCAAGCCGTCCAGTGGCGTGTCGATGGACACGGGCTCGTCGTCGTCCAGCACGACGGGAACCGCGCCGCTGGCGGAGAGGCGGCCCGCCAGTTCGTCGGTCACCAGCCGGTTTCCGCCTGCGATGGCGATCGTCGCGCCGACGAGGGCAGCCGGGTCGGGTGTGGCCGGAGCGTCCACGAGGTCTTCGACGAACCGGCGCGGTTCGTCGCCTGGGATCTGCGGCGGGGTGCCGGGCGACGGCTCGGGTGCGGGAGCGGCCGTGGTTCCGCCGAGCACCTCGGCCATCGCGCGGGCGGTCCGGCTGCGGACCAGCTCGTCCACCAGGTCGCGACCATCGCCCACGGCACTGGACAGTTCGCCGGCGATCTCGGTGCGCTTGATGGAGTCGACGGACAGGTCAGCTTCGAGGTCGAGGCCGGGGTCGATCATCTCGGGCGGGTAGCCGGTCCGCCGGGCGATCACCCCGACCACGACCGACAGCGGGTCGGCGGCCGGAGCATCCGGCGCGGCAGGGGTTTCCGGTTCGGGGGCTGCGATCGCGATCGGAGCTGTGACGACGACCGGTGCTGTGCTGGGGGACAGGGCCGGGGCGGCAGTGACCGGCGCACCCAGGTAGCCGAGCATCACGTCGCGCTGCGCGGTGACGAGCTCCCGGCTGGTGCGGAGGAAGTCCGCGACGAGCGCGTCACGACCCAGGAGATCGGGCATGGTGTCCGTCCTCGGTGCTGAGAAGGGATGGATGCGGCGGACGGGGGTCAGCCCGCCGGGGAGCACGGCACCGTCCACAGTGCGGACGCGGTGTCCGTCGACCGTCCACTGCGGACGCTTCGGGGGCTCGGCGAACGTGAGGTCCAGGCCGGGCCGACCGTGGTGCAGCCAGCCCGCGCGGACGTCCACCCCGGCCGCGGCCAGCCGGGCGAGACCGGTCAGGAATCCGTGCAGGCCGTCGTCACCGAGGCTGACCGCAGTGTGGGGCCGGTCGTGCAGGATGCGGCCGACCAAGCCGCTGAGCACGGCACCCGGCCCGGCTTCGACGAAGATCCGCGCGCCATCGGCGTACATCGCCTCGATCTGGTCGGCGAAGCGCACCGGCGCACCGATCTGTGCAGCCAGCTCGGCCCGGGGAGCGTCCACCTCGTCCGGGTAGGGAGCCGCGGTCCGGTTGGCCCAGACCGGCCGGTGGCGTTCCCGGAAGTCGACGTCGGCCAGGACATCGCCGAAAGTGCGCCCGGCTTCCGCTACCACCGGACTGTGGAACGCGCACGCCACCGGGAGCGAGGTCGCCGGCAGCGCCGCTTCACGCAGCATCGCCAGCGCGGCCTCGACCGCGGGCGTGGGGCCGGCGATGACGGTCTGCTCAGGTGAGTTGTGATTGGCGATCACGACACCGTCGAGGCCGTCGAGCACGCGCTCGACCTCCTGCGAACCGGCCGACACGGCTGCCATCGCGCCGGGATCCGAGCCGGCGGCGGCCAGGATGGACTCGGCCCTTGCCGTGCTGAGCGACAGGAGCGCCTCCTGGTCCAGCGCACCCGCCGCGGTGAGCGCGACCAGTTCGCCGTAGCTGTGCCCGGCGAACATGTCGGCGTGCACGCCGGAGCGCACCAGCAGTTCGTGCACGGCCAGCCCGGCCACGCCGAGCGCCGGCTGGGCGCACCGGGTGTCGCGCAGCCGGTCGCGCTGGGCGCGTGTCTGGTCGGGGCCGAACGCGGCCGGGGGGAACAGGTCGTCGAGAACGGGGCCGCCCAGCCAGGCGATCCGGCGCAGGTCGGGAAACGTCACGAACAGTTCGGACAGCATGCCCGGCCGCTGGCTGCCCTGACCGGGGAACAGCACAGCGACCTTGCCCGCCGCCGCGTCGTCACCGAGGAAGACCTCGGGCGGGGTTTCCCCGGCGGTCAGGGCTTCGACGATCCCGGCCAGCTCGTCGAGAGTCGTCGCCACGAACGCGTACTTGACCCCGAAGTGCTCGCGCGCGCTCCACACCGACACTGTCTTGGCGAAGTCGCGCAGCGACCACGGGCGGCCGTTGGTGTCGTTGGCTGTCAGCAGGGTGCGCAGCCGCTGCAGCTGGCGGACGGCCGAGGCGTGGTCGATGCTGCGGACCAGGAACAGCTCGGCGGGCCAGGCCGTCCGGCCGTGCCGGTTCAGGTCGGCGGTGCCGTGCCCGGCGAGTACCAAGTGGAAGTTCGTGCCGCCGAAACCGAAGGCGCTCACCCCGGCCACCCGGTTCGCCGCCGGAGCGAGCCAGGGCGCGGGCCGGGTGCGGAAGGTGAATGGGCTGTCCGGTGTCCAGGCCGAGTTGGGCGTCTCGATCCTGGTCGGCGGCAGCACGCCGGTGTGCACGGCCAGCGCGGCCTTGATCAGCCCCGCCATCCCGGCCGCGCACTTGGTGTGCCCGATCTGGGATTTGACCGAACCGAGCACGCAACCACCCGGCGCCGCCCCGGCTTCGCGGTAGAGCGCGGTGATCGTCGTCAGCTCCGTGCGGTCGCCGACTACTGTGCCCGTGCCGTGCGCTTCCACCAGTCCGACTTCGGCCGGGGACACGCCGGCGGCGCGGTAAGCCCGTTCCAGGGCCCGCCGTTGTCCTTCAGCTCGCGGTGCCGTGAGCCCCAGCGCCCGGCCGTCACTGCCGCTGCCGACGCCCTTGATGACGGCGTACACGCGGTCACCGTCGCGTTCGGCGTCGGCCAGCCGTTTGAGCACGAGGCAGGCAACGCCCTCGCCGAGGGCGATTCCATCGCCTTCGGCATCGAAGGTCCGACATCGCCCGCGCGGCGACAGCGCACCGACCGAGGCGAACATGAGGAAGTCCTCGATCGAGTTGTGCAGGTCCGCGCCGCCGCAGAGCACGACGTCGCTGCTGCCGGCGAGCAGTTCCTTGCACGCCGCGTCGACCGCGGCCAACGACGAACCGCATGCCGCGTCCACCGTGAAGTTCGCGCCGCCGAGGTTCAGGCGGTTGGCGATCCGGCCCGCGATGACGTTGACGAGCTTGCCGGGGAAGGTGTCCTCGGTCAGTCTCGGGAGTTGCTCGTCCAGGTCCGGGGGCAGGTCCTCGAGGTAGGCACGCAGCATGATGCGCAGGGTGTTGGCGCGGGAGAGGTCACTGCCGGCCTCGGTGCCGAAGATGACACTGGTGCGGTCGCGGTCGAACGGCTTGTCTTCGTAACCGGCGTCGCGCAGGGCCCGCTGGGCGGCTTCCAGAGCGAGCAACTGCACGGGCTCAATCGAGGCGAGCGCGGTCGGGGGAATCCCGTAGCGAAGCGCATCGAAGGGGATCCGCGGAAGGAATCCGCCCCACTTGGAGTACGTGTGGTCGTCGGTGCCCTTCTCCTCGGCGTAGAACCGGTCCGCGTCCCACCGGTCGGCAGGCACCTCGGTGATCGCGTCGGCCCCCGAGAGGATGTTCGCCCAGAACTCCGGCAGTTCGGCCGCGCCGGGGAACATCGCCGAAATGCCGACGATCGCGACGTCGAGCGGCCTCACCGCCGTGGGGCGATCGGGTTTCTCCGGAGGCGCGGCGTGCGCGGCGAGGAACTCGGCCGCGCCGGTGGTGACTTCCGCGTGGAGGGTCGCGAGGGTGGTGGTGGCCGACCGCAGGACCGCCACCTGCCCCGCCATGTACAGACCCTCCGCGTGCTGGCCCGCCTCGTCGACATCGACTAATTCGCTGCCGACGCGGCGGATTCCTTTGCTCGCGATGCGCAGGCGGCCGACGTTGAGTTCTTCGAGGCGTTGCCACACCTCGCGGTCGTCGGTGCCCTGGCGCCGCAGTTGCCGGCGCAGCGAGCCGAACTCTTCGGTGAACGGGCTGGGCAGGCACCGGGTGACGTGCCCGGGCGCCGTCTCCAGCAGGACGGTCCGCTCGGCGGTGACGGCGCGCTCCCGGAACAGGGGACGCACCGCGCCGTGCGCGACGGCTTCGTCGGTGAACAGGTAAGCCGTGCCCATCAGCAGCCCTGCCGCGGTGCCCAGTTCGGTCAGCGGGGCGGCCGCGGCGGCGACCATGGCCGAGGAACGTGCGTCGTGGATTCCGCCGGCGAACAGGATCTGCAGTTGGTCGGCCGCACCACCGGCCGCTGTGAAATCGAGCAGGACGTCGATGACCGCCTGCCACAAGCAGAAGCTGGTCCGAGGACCGACGTGCCCGCCGCACTCCGAGCCTTCGAAGACGAACTTGCGCGCGCCGGCGGCCAGGAACTGCTGGAGCAGGGCGGGGGAGGGGACGTGGAGGAACGTGGTGATCCCGGCGCTTTCCAAGGCCGCGGCCTGATCGGGGCGGCCGCCGGCGATCAGGGCGACGGACGGGCGGAACTCCCGGATGGCCTGCAGCTGTCCGGCTCGCACCTCCTCGGCCGCGAAGCCCAGGACACCGATGCCCCAGGGGCGGTCGCCCAGGCGGTCGCTGGTCTCCGCGAGCATTGCTGCCGTCTGCTCGGCCGAGGACAGGGCAAGGGCCAGGAAGGGCAGGGCACCGGCGTCGGCGACGGCACGGGCGAAGCCGGCTTGGTCGCTGACCCGCGTCATCGGACCTTGGGCTACCGGCAGCGCGGTGCCCAGTGCCCGGGCGAGCGGCGATCCCGGTGCGACGGCGAGGCATTCGCTGTCGACCGGGCGGTGAAAGGCCTGGTCCACCGCTCGGATTGCCCGCGCCGTCGTGCCGAAGCGGCCGGCGAACCCGGCCGCGAGGAAGCAGTCCTGCCCGACAGGCAGCCGGCTGTCGTCGCCCAGCGGCAGCGTCCGACGCCCGGTGTGCAGCTCGGTGTTGGTGCCGTCGCTCACGGCGATGTGCGCCAGAGCATGCTCGGGTAAGCCGGACTCCTCGAGCAGCGCGAGCTGGGTGTCCAGGACGACCCCCGCGGCCCCGCCGGCCGCGGCAGCCGCCGCGGTGGCCGGCCCGATGCCGCCGCAGGCCAGCACGGGCAGTCCCGTCCCGGCGTCGAGGAGGTGCTGCAGCAGTACGAAAGTGCCGAGCTCGCTGACCCGGCCGCCGGCTTCCGAACCGCGCGCGATCAGGGCCTGTGCTCCGTCGGCCCAGGCGACCTCGGCTTCGGCGGCCGACGTGACTTCCACGACGACCGGCCAGCGCGCGGCGGTGTCGGCGACCGGCCAGGGTGCGCCGGCGGCGAGGACGACGACGGCCGGCTCGGCCGCCGCCGCCACGTCGGCCATGGACGCGGCGCAGTCCGCCGTCACACGGATGCCGAACGGCCGTCCACCTGCCAGCCCGCCGACCCGGTCGAGCTGGTCGAGGGCCGGGCGGTCGCCCTGGCCGAGGTCGAGCACACCCAGGGCTCCCGCCCGGCTCGCCGCGGCGCACAGGACCGCGTCCGGTACCTCGCACGGTGTCACCGCCACGACCGGCCACGACCAGTCGGTCCTTGCTCCCATGGAAAGCCCTTTCTCAGTCACGGCTCGGTGGTGCGGCGAGGTGTTGCCGGATCCAGGTGTCGGGATCCGCGGCCTTGGCGGCATGCAGCGCGGCCACCTCGCGGTGCGGGAAGATGAAGAAGGAGTCTCGGGAGAGGCCGGTCACGACGCTTTCGGCGACGTCCGCCGGGTCGAGGATCTCGGCGGAGTCGGCGACCGCGCGGGCGGCCTGGTGGCCCACCCGCAGGCCGTCCATCAGCAAGTCCGTCCGCACCCCGAGCGGGCACAAGGCACGCACTCGGATTCCGAGATGCCCGTAGCTGACCGCCAGCCACTCGGCGAGACTCACCGCGGCGTTCTTCGTCACCGAGTAGGGGGCGTCGCCGGGCAGGCCGAGCAACCCGGCCGCCGACGCGGTGATGACGATCTGCCCGGTCCGGCGCCGGGCCATGCTCGGCAGCACCGCCTGTGCGAGGTGGAGGTGGCCCATGACATTGACCGACCAGGCGTTCTCCCAGACCGGACGCGCCGCGTGGATGCCCATTCCGGTTGCGATTCCCGCGTTGGAACAGAGCAAGTCGACCGGGCCGAATTCGTTTTCGATGGTCGCGACGAGCTCTTCCACCTCGTCTTTCCGGGTCACGTCCGCGGCGACCGCGACGACGGCCGCGCCGGTTGCGCGCAGCTCCTCGGCCACGGCTTTCGCCGCGTCGGCGTCGATGTCCGAAACCGCGATACCGCGCGGCTTCTCGGTCGCGAACCGGTGGGCGAGCGCGGCGCCGATTCCCCGCGCTCCTCCGGTGACCACGATTGTCTTGCCCGAAAGATTCACAATTTTCCCATGAGGTGCCTGCGAACGTCGTTCGGAAATGAGCGACGGATTGGAACGGTAAGGTGGTGACAATTCAACTGTCAAGATGTGCGTGGTTTTTGTGAATCGCTCACTGCGGTGCTGTCGGTTCGTTGTCATCGATTGAGTGGTGTGACCGCTCCGCCCGGGAATCGGGATCGAGCAGCAGGTCCGCGCGCAGCGCCAGCTCGAGCGTCAGCCGGGCGTCCGGGTCCGCCAGCTTGTCGCCGAGCAGCTCCTGCAGCTGGTGGATCCGGTAGCGGAAGGTCTGCGGGTGCACGTCCAGGCCGGCTGCGATTTCGCTGTGCGTGCCGCGGCTTTGCAGCCAGGCCAGCAGGGTGGTCGCCATTCGCCGGCGCTGTTTGGTTGTGAGCCCGGCGAACGCGGCGTCGGTGTGCTCTCGCAGCTGGCCGGTCAGGAACGGGTCCACCAGCAGCATCAAGGTCGGCAAGTGGTCTTGGCACCAGGCGATCCGGTCGGATGGCCTGCCCTGCAACTGGATGAGCCCGAGCAGCCGCCGGGCCTGGATCAGGGATCGGTTGACCTCTGCGGGGCTCACCGCGGGCCCGACGGCACCACGGCGCCCGCGCAGCAGGTCCACGATCGGCCGCCGGTGTTCACCGGGATCGTGTAGCAGCACACAGGGGGCGGAGCTTTCGAGGTCGACCAGCGCCTCCCGGCGCGCGAGGACGTCTCGGAGGTCGTCCTTCTCGTCGCGTCGTTCCACGGCGACGACGAGCAGCCGGTCCGGCATCGGCCAGCGTGCGGCCTCGGCCAGCGCGCGGATCCACTCCTGGTCGGCCGGTTCGCCGGAAAGGATCATGCGCACCAGCTGCCGGCGCGCGGCATCCGGGAGGTCCGGTGCGCCGCATTCGCCACGCACGCGGGTCTGGGCCGCGTGGTGGCCGGCGATCGCGACGGTGCTGAGTTCGTCGACCCAGGCGAAGATCGCTTCGGCGATGACGAACAGGGACTCGGTGGGGATGCCGATCGAGTGCGCTTGGGCGCTGATGTGCTGCCAGACGACGCGCGCGCCGATCCGTACGGCGGCCTGCAGCGGTTCGGTGGTCCGGCCCTCCATGAACTCGAGCTCGCCGGCCCGGTGGAAGACCGCCCGCCAGGCGCTCCAGTCGGATACCGACCCGTCGACGGCGTCGAAGCACTGGTGGATGGCGGTTTCGATGGCTCTCGTGAGGGTCTTGCGGATGCGGTCGTCCATGGTGCGGGAGTACGCCCCGACGGCGCGTTGGATCTCCTCCTGCACTTCCTGGACCAGGATGTCGGTCAGCGGTCGCAGTTTCTCGGCGAGCTCCACCGGAATGGTCGACCACAACCGCAGCGCAGGACTGCCGTCGTCGGCTGGTGCGATCGCGGTGTGGCCGGCGGTCGGGTACGAGGATGAACGGACAGGAGGAAGCATGATCGCCCCCGGCGATGGGGTCGCGGCGGCCGACGTATCGGCATGTGCGCGACATGCTGTATCGGGTGTGGTTCGGTTCGGAGGTGAACCGCCTGTGCGGACTGGGCGAGCCTGCCCGGGATCACCGGATGGGCACGCGCGATCGGGAGTAACTGCACACTCTGTGGACCGCGGCGGCGATGTCCACGGGTCTCGGGCCGCCGGGATCCGCGGCCGCCACCTGTTCGACCGGCGCGGCGAGCAGACCGAGCAGTTCCCGGCCGGCCAGTTCGGCGATGGCGCCGTACTGCGCTTGCGGAGCACCCGATCCAGGGGCCAGGACGAGGCGCCGGGTGCGGGCGGCGGAACGCAGGACCACCTCTGTGTCCAGCGATTCGAGGCCGCGAAGGGGAACGACGTCAACCTCGACGCCCTCCGCCGTGAGGTCGGCGGCGGCGTGCATGGCCGCGATGCGCGCGGTGCCGCACGTGACGACGGTGACTTCGGCGACCGCGCCCATGCAGGCGGTCGCGTCGGCGATCGAGGCTCCTTCGGCGGGGTCGGCCCGTGGACCGATCGCGTCGTAGAGCCGGACCGGTTCGAGGACTACGCACGGCGCCGGATCGCGGATGGCCGCGAGCAGCAGCTGTTCGGCCTCGGCCGGCGTGCTCGGCTGGACGACCTTCAGGCCGGGAATGCGGACGAACCGGTCCAGGTGAGGGCCGGACCCCGCCTCGGGAACGGGAACGGGGATGCGGAAGACCGGCGTCGGACAGGGCACGGCCGGTGGCCGGTCACGGAAGACGGCGAGGTTCGCCAGCTGGTCCATGGCTGCGCCGCTGACCGGGGCGGCGGGCAGTTCGACGATGGGGATCAGGCCTTCGAGGGCGGCGCCGACGGCCGCACCGCACATCGCTGTCACCGAGGCCGGGAGGTCGAGCACCCGGTGCGGTCCGTGCGTGGTCGACAAGCCGCGGGTGACGCCGAAGCGGCCGCCGATCGGGTCGGCCAGATCCTGGCCGAGGAGCAGGACGCGGAAGTCGGCGCCGAGGGCCCGATCGAGGGCTCGGTTGAGCGCGGCGCGTCCGGAGTAGTCAGAGGTGCTCATCGCCGCCCGCCTGGGGTGGTCCGTCCGGTGATCAGCTTCAGCACGTCGGTGAGCCGCTCCACTTCGGACATCGCCTTCGCGGAGATCCGGACGAGCTGCGCCGCGTCCGCACCGGTCTTGGTGAGCCGTTGTTCGTACCGGTGCAGCGGATCCTCGTCGGATGTGTGGCCGTCGGTGAGCCGGAGAGTGACGCACTCGACGAAGGTCGGGCCGCCGCCGTCCCGCGCGCGGGCGATGGCTTCGGACACCGCTCGGCGCACCTTGATCGGGTCGCTGCCGTCCACGGTCAGTCCGGTCATGCCATACCCTTGTGCGCGGGCGGCGATGGGACCGGTCGTCGCGCCGTCGAAGATTTCGTTCCGGCACAGCAGTACCAGGGGCAGCCGGTGGGCTGCCGCCAGGTTGGCGCCTTCGTGGAAGGCGCCGGTGTTCACCGCGCCATCGCCGAAGGAGACCACCGTGACGCGTCCGCTGGCTGTCGCCTTGGCGGCCAGCGCAGCGCCGGCGGCGACGGGAATGCCGGCGCCGGGGGCCTCGGCCGAGAAGATCACTCCGTGGGCCCGTGCCATCGGGTCGGCGACCGCCGGATTCCACGGAGTGAGCAGCATGCCGATGACGTCGCGCAGCGGCATTCCGCAGGCGATCAGCTCGTGCAGGCAGCGCTTCGTCGTGACCAGGCGGTCGCCGGGTTCGAGCGCGGCCACGGTGCCGGCCGCGACGGCCTCCTGACCGCGCACCGGCCGGTAGGCGATCGGGTGGACGGCGGTGTCGAGCCGGCGGAGTACGGCGGTCTCGCACATGCGGGTCTTCACCATCGCCGTGTACATCGCGAGCAGCGTGTCCTGGCTGCTTGCCGGTCTGGTCAGGACGGCCATCCCGGATCACCTCGATTCTCGGTCAGCGGGTCAGGGCGGCCACGACGTCGGGGCGGCGGACCTTGCCGGTATCGGTGCGCGGGAGCTCCGGCCAGACGACGATCCGGTCAGGGGTCTTCGAGCTGCGCAGCGCGGCCCGCACCGCGCCCCGCAACCGGTCGGGGTCCAGGTCGATACCCGGCTCGGACGTAACCACCGCTTCGATCCGCTGGCCCCAATCTTCATCGGGTACGCCGACGACGACCGCGTCCGCGACGCCGTCCTGGCGCAGCAGCACGTCCTCGATCTCGGCGGGGGCGATGTTCTCGGCGCCCCGGATGATCGTGTCGTCCTGTCGTCCCTCGACGTAGAGGAAGCCTTCGGCGTCGAGGTGGCCGAGGTCGCGGGTGTCGAACCACCTGTCGCCGCGAGTCTCGCTCATCCCCGCGTACCGGCCGGAGACCTGTGCACCGCGGATCCAGATCCGGCCGGACACACCGGGGGGCAGGCCGGTGCCGTCCGCGGCGCGGATTTCGATCTCGATGCCGGGAACCGGCCGGCCCGCCGAGTGCAGCCGGGCTCGCGCTGCCGGTTCGGTGGCGGCGAGCGCGGCGCGGTGCTCATCGGGGCCGAGGATGGTGACGGTCGAGCTGGTTTCGGTCAGTCCGTAGGCGTTGACGAACCCGACGTGCGGCCACTCGCGCAGGGCCCGCTCGATGACCCGGGGCGGCATCGCGGCGCCACCGTAGGCCAGGGTGCGCAGGCTGGGCACGGACCGGTCGACGTCGTCGGCACCCATGATCCGCGCCAGCATGGTCGGCACGACCATCGCGTGCGTGACCTGCTCGGCCCGGGCCAGCTCGAGCCAGCCTGCCGGGGAAAAAGGGTCGAGGAAGGTGATCCGGCGGCCGGCGTAGAGGTTGGTGAGCACATTGGACACCGCGGCGATGTGGTACGGCGGCACGCAGAGCAGGGTCGCGTCCCCGGCTTCCGCGGCGGCGAATTCCACCGTGCCGATCACGTAGGAGACGAGGTTGTCGTGGCGCAGCAGGACGCCCTTGGGTGCCGACGTCGTGCCGCTGGTGTAGATGATCACCGCGGTGTCCTCCGGCGAGGGTTCCCGTTCCGGTTCGGCCGCTGCCACTCCGGGAGGCCACTCCGCCGGTGTCGCGTGACCCACGGCCAGGGGCGCCACCAGGTCCGTGTACTTCTCGTCGGCGACGACGAAAGCGCCGGAGTGGTTGCCGAGCACGGTTCTCAGCTGGGCGTCGCCAAGGCGGTAGTTGACCGGCACGAAGGGCACCCCGGCGACCGCGGCGCTGAAGAGGGCCACGGGGAACGCCGGTCCGGTGGTCGCGAGGTAGACCAGTGCCGAGGCGCCGGACGCCACCAGCGCTGCTGCGCCGCGTCGCGCCGCGGCGCGAAGTTCTTCGCCGGTGAGCCCGGACCGTGCACTCCCGATCGCGACGCGCCGGTCCAGCGCGCCTTCGGCGGTCATGTCGAGCAGTGTCGTGAGGTTCATGGGCGTCAGTCCGATGCCGGAAGGGGTTTGGCGCTCTTGACCGTCAGCGGCGTGCCGTCCAGGGCGAGTGATCCCGGTCCCGCCTTGGTGCACAGCAGTTCCACTGAGCCGCCGGCGTCGGTGTAACGCTTGCCCAGGATGGTGCCGGCGGCGTGCGCTGGATCGACGGCACCGGCGGTGGTGCCGTCGTGTTCGGTCTTACCGACCACGGGGGCGCCGCCGCAGGTGAGCTCGGCTGAGCCGGCAGACCAGCGGACCACCACCACGGCGGTGGTGTCCACAGTGCTCAGGAGCGTCGACCCGACGCTGGGTTCCATGCTCGGTCCTTTCGTTCGTCCGCGCGGGGTGTCACCAGGACAGCCGGTCGCCGATGACGCCTTCCGCGGTGAGGGAGCTGATTTCGTCCTGGCTCAGGCCGAGTCCGGTGAGGACTTCGTGGTTGTGCTGACCCAGCAGAGGTGCCGGACCGCGATGGATCGGTCCGTCCTGGTCGGACAGCCGGAAGGGCAAGGTGCTGTAGCGGGCGTCGCCGCCCACCGGGTGGCCCACGGTCTCGAAGAACCCGCGTGCTTGCAGCTGCGGGAGTTCGGTCTGGCGGTGCGGCTGCAGTACCTTCGCGACCGGCACGCCCGCGGCCCACAGCGATTCGACGATCTCGTCGCCGGTTCGTGGCAGGCACCAGCGGCCGAGTTCTTCGTCCAGTTCGTCGTGTCGTGCGCGGCGGCCGGCGGCGTGGCGCAAGCCGGCGTCCTCGGCCCAGTCCGGCTTGCCGAGCACAGAGCACAGAGCTGTCCACTGCTCGTCGGTGGCGACAGCGATCGCGACCCACGAGTCGCGGCCGCCGAACTCGTCCGCTTCGGTTGTCCGGTAGAGGTTCTGCGGTGCGGCCACCGGACCGCGGTTGCCGTCGCGGTTCAGTACGACGCCGTAGGCGCTGTGCTCGATGACTTGCTCAGCGGTGATGTTGAGCGCCGCTTCGGCCATGGCGGCTTCCACCAGGGCGCCCTCGCCGGTGCGGTGGCGATGTTCCAGGGCGAGCAGCAGGCCGGTGAAGGCGTGCAGGCCGGCGTTCGGGTCACCGATCGAATACGGCTCGACGGGGTTTTGGTCGGGATGCCCGGTAAGCCAGGTCAGCCCGGACACGTCTTCGATGACGTAGGCGAGCGCGACGTTGTCGCGGTACGGGCCGTCGAGGCCGAAGCCGGGCATCCGCACCATGATGACGTCGGACCGGATGGCGCGGACTTCGTCGTACCCGAGCCCGGCTTGGTCGAGGACGCGAGGCGTGTAGTTCTCGACAACGACGTCGCAGGCTGCGATGAGGTCGCGGAGCACGGCTTTCCCGCGCTCGGTCTGGAAGTTGACGGTGACGCTCTTCTTGCCGGTGTTGAGGCCGGCGAAGATGGGCGAGCGCTCCCACCACTGCGCTTCGGTCATCGGGACGCCGGCGATCAGGCGCGTGCCGTCCGGCCGGTTCGTGGACTCGACGTGGATGACCTCCGCGCCCAGCATGCCGAGCATCTGCGTGCTGAACGGGCCCGCCCAGAAAGCCGTCAGATCCAGGACCCGCAGTCCCGCCAGGGGCAGGTCTGCCGTGTCGTGGGCAGGATCGCTTTCCGGAGTGGACTTGTCGATTTCGAGACCGTTGTTCTCGCCGAGCGCGGGTGCAGGCGTCGGTTCACGCAGGAAGTCGGGCTGGGGCCGGTACGGCGGACCGGGCTGGAGGAAGCCGTCCCGGGGGTTGGGCCGGAAGCTGCCGCGAGCGGCGAACTGCTCGTTGCCGGCGACGGTGGCGCCCGTGTTGACCGGTGCGTTCGGGATGCGGAATGCGCTGGCGAGCTCGCGAACTTCGGCGACCGTGCGTTCGGCGACCCAGCCGTAGAGCTCGGGTGCCACCTTCGTGGCCAGCTCGGTGAGTGCCAGTGGGGCTTCGGGGTCGATCCACTCGGGGTGGCCGACCATCGCACAGAGGTCGAACCACTGCTGCGCCGTCGCGCAGCCGATGGCCACGAGCCCGTCCGCGGCCTGGGCAACGCCGGGCACGAACAACGCGCGGCCCGCGCGGAACGGCCTGCCCAGCAAGTCGAAGAAGGTCACCGGGTGGTAGGTCAGGCACAGGACCTCGGTCTCCAGCAGGGAGACGTCGACCAGGCGGCCGAGTCCGGTCTGCCGGGTGCGGATCCGGGAAACCAGCGTTCCCGCGGCGGCGTAGGCGCCGGCGAGCCAGGAGCCGACCTGGCCGCCGACGTGCACCGGTGCCCGGTCGGCTGCGCCACGCCCGAGCCCGATGATCCCGCCCGACCAGGCCTGGACGGTGAACTCCGTGGCCGGTTTGTCGCGCCACGGCCCCTCCAGGCCGAACGGCGTGATGGCGGTGACGGTCAGGTGTGGGTGCGTGCGCAGCAGCTCGGCCGGCCGCAGGGCCGGGTGGTCCGCGAGCTCGGTGCCCTTCGACCAGACGACGGCGGCCGCGGCGCGCAGCAGGGCGTGCACCGGGGCCAAGTCGGCCGGGTCGGCGGTCACGCTGCGCTTGGAGGAGGCCAGGAAGCTGAACAGGGCGCCGTCCGTACCGGCGGGGATGGCCGAGCCGGAGGCCGACCAGGTCCGCAGCGGATCACCGCCGGGTGGCTCGACCTTGACGACATCGGCACCGCCGTCGGCGAGGATCTTGGTCGCGTAGCCGCCCGCGATGCCCGAGGAAAGGTCGACCACCGTGTAGCCGGTCAGGGGTGAGGTCGGTTCGGCCATGGCTATTCGGGCTTCCTGCGGCCGGACCGGCTGAGCCGGAAGTCCGGGGGGAACCGGTCGTCGTTGTCCTTGACCGCGGTGCTCAGGCCGCGTTCGAACATCCCGTCCAGCATCATGTCGCCGCCGTCGGGCCGGACGTAGCTGCCGAGGGTCTCGAACAGGCCGGTGAGGATGCTCCCGAGGTATTCGCCCTGCTGCTGCTTGTACATCGTGAAGAAGAGCTTCTGCTGGTACACGGTGTCCGTCGGTCGAGTGCGGGAGCAGGCGAGCGCGTACTTCGCCACTTCGTCTTCGAGAGCGTCGCGGGGGACCACCTTGTTGAGGAAGTTGCAGTCGTACATTTCCGCCGCGGTGAACGGACGGCCGGTGAAGACCATCTCCTGGAACTTCCGCAGCCCCATCGTCTGCGCCCAGGTCCACATCCGCGGGCCCCAGCCGGCGTAGCGGAACGCCGCGTGGCCGAAGAGCGCGTCGTCGGAGGAGATCACCAGGTCCGCGTCGGCCGCCTGGTAGAAGTGCCAGCCGTAGCAGTAGCCCTTGACCTCGAGGATGCTGATCTTCTTGAAGTCCTGCAGCGTCCGGCAGCCGGACCGCGGGTCGGCGAACCATTGGCTCACCTGGGCGCCGCCGCGGAAGGAACTCGACGGTGGCAGGCGCACATCGTCCTCTTCGGACAGCCGGAACTCGCCCAGCCGGGCCTCGTCGTCCGGGGAGCCGTAGACCTCCATGAACTCGGGCAGGTCGACGCCGCTGCCGAGGTCGTTCCCGGCGCCCCGGATGACCAGGACCTTCACTTCGTCGTCGATGTTGGCGCGGTGCAGCAGTTCGGCGTAGCGCAGCCGCGCGCCGATCGTGGGCGCGTTCAGGTGGTCCGGGCGGTTCAGCGTGATGGTGGCGATCCGCGTCTTCGGATCCTTCTCGTAGAGGATGATCTCCTCGGGGGAGGGACGCGTGGACTCGGACATGGCGTGCTCCTTGCCTTCGAAAGACCGCGGGCCGGTGGCCCGGAACGACCCGGCCGCCGGGCGTTCGCCGCATCGAGGCGGCCGCGAACTCCGAAGACGGCTCCGCAGCGAGCCCGGGCGCGGCGTTCGTGATCCGGCCACGAGGCAGAGTGAACACCGTGCCACGTTTTGAGTCAACCGGTTGATTTGAAACTACGGTGAATTTGAATCAACCGGTTGACTTACAACTCGGCCGGGTGTTCACTCAGGTCCACCCCAGGACGTGGCCGCTGGAGCGCGATGTCGCCCATGCGGCTTCAGTGGCCGGTCGACGAGTCGGTGCGCGCCGGTCCGGGACCGCCACCGATGAAGAGGACGACGATGGAGATCAGCATCGAGCCGGACCGGTGCGTCGCGGCAGGCCAATGCGTGGCCGCCGCACCCGAGGTCTTCGACCAGCGCGACGAGGACGGCATCGTCGTCCTGCTGGCCTCTTCGGCCCCGGACGGCACGGAGAACGGCGTCCGGCACGCCGCCGCCGTCTGTCCCGCGCAGGCCATCCACCTGCAGGCCTGAAGTCCACCGCAGCGAAGGAGCGCGGAAACACATGTCCGAGTCACTGACGTCGGCCGCCACCGGGGAAGCCCCCTACTTCCCGATGGAGCGGGCGGCGGGTTGTCCCTTCGATCCGCCGGGCGAATTGCGCGCGACCGTCGTCGAGCACCCCGTGTCCCGAGTGCGGATCTGGGACGGCAGCACGCCGTGGATCGTCACCGGCCACGCTGAACAGCGCCTGCTGTTTTCCGACCCGAGGGTCAGCGTCGACGACCGGCTCCCCGGCTTCCCGCACTGGAACGAGGGCATCTCGAAGATGGCCCCGCTCCGCTCCGACTCCGTTTTCAACACCGACCCCCCGGTACACACGCGGTATCGCCGGATGATGACCGCGCCGTTCACGTTCAAGCGGGTCAACGCCATGCGTCCGGTCGTGCAGCGCCTCACCGAAGAGCTGCTGGACAAGATGACCGCCGGTCCGGCGCCCGCCGACCTCGTCGCAGCGTTGGCGCTGCCGCTGCCCACGCAGGTGATCGGGGAGATCCTCGGCGTGCCGGCCGAAGACCACGACTTCATCCACGAGCAGGCGACCATCGGCGTCGATCGCTACGCGACCGAAGAACAGGCCATGCAGGCCTTCGCGGCGCAGGTCCAGTACCTCGTCGGGCTCGTCGAGAAACGCGCTGCCGACCCGCGCGACGACGTCATCTCCGACATCGCGCAGCGCGTGGTGGCCGAGGAGATCTCCGTGCTCGAAGCGGCGCAGATGGGCCTCGGTCTGCTGGTCGCCGGACACGAGACCAGCGCGAACATGATCGGCCTCGGCGTGCTGGCCCTCTTGGAGAACCCGGAGCAGCTCGCGGTCCTGCGGGACACCGAGGACCCGGCCGTGGTCGCGAACGCGGTCGAAGAGCTGCTGCGCTACCTCGGCATCATCCATAACGGACAGCGGCGGATCGCCAAGGAGGACATCGAGGTCGGCGGCGTGGTCATCCGGGCCGGTGAGGGGATCATCATCGACCTCTCGACCGGCAACCGCGACCCGCGCACGTTCGGCGAACCGGACTCCCTCGACCTCCACCGCGCAGCCCGCGACCACCACGCTTTCGGCTTCGGCATCCACCAGTGCGTCGGCCAGCAGCTGGCCCGGGTCGAGCTGCAAGTCGTCTTCGGCACCATCTTCAAGCGGGTGCCGACTCTGCGCCTCGCGACGTCCGTCGAGCAGATCGCCTTCAAGCACGACAGGCTCGCCTACGGCGTGTACGAGCTGCCGGTGTCCTGGTGACACCACGACCGGAAGGAAGCAGGACGGTGGACGAACTTTCCGGCCGGGTCGCCGTGGTGACCGGCGCGGCGAGCGGGCTCGGCCGCGGGATCGCCGAGCGGTTCGCCCGGGAGGGGGCCCTGGTCGTGGTCTCCGACGTCGACCAGGAGGCGGGCGAGAAGGTCGCGGCCGAGATCGGCGGCGACGCCGTCTTCCACTCGGCTGACGCCGGTGACCCGGACCAGGTCCGCGACCTCGTCCGGTTCGCGGTGAACACCCTGGGCGGGCTACAGGTCATGGTGAACAACGCCGGGGTGTCCGGTGCGATGCACCCGAAGTTCTTCGACGACGACTTCGCCGACTTCGTCCGGGTGATGTCGGTGAACCTGCTGGGCGTCATGGTCGGCACGCAGGTGGCCGCGGCGCACATGGCGGAGCACGGTGGTGGCTCGATCATCAACGTGACGTCGATCGGCGGGATTACCGCCGGAAGAAGCGTTTTGAGTTACCGCGCGTCCAAAGCCGGACTCATCCACATGACCAAATCGGTCGCGATCGACGTCGCCGAGCACGGGGTCCGGGTCAACTGCATCGCCCCCGGCAACATTCCGACCGGCCTGCTGGCGAGCTCCATGTCCGGAGAGGCCGCCGCCCGGATCGCCGGGATCCGCGCCGTGCAGGCACTGTCGAAGCCACTTCCCCGCGAAGGCACACCCGCGGACGTCGCCGAGGCTGCGCTGTTCCTGGCCGGGGACCGATCGGCGTTCGTCACGGGTATCGTGCTGCCGGTCGACGGCGGTTCCTCGGCCGGGTTCCCGCTCAAAGCCGAAGACATGATGAAGCTCGCCGCGGCGGGAACCGGCGCGTGACGGTGGCCCGGCCGGTTCGGGGAAAGGAGGCGTGGTGAACGGTTCGCGTCGTCCCATGCCCACCGGGCCCCGTGCCTGGCCGGGCGGGCCGGACGTCGCCGCCCGGCGAGGTACCCGTCGCCCGGTGATCCGGTTGACGAACTTGGACACCGCCGAGCGGTTCTTCGTCGAGCAGGGAACGTTCGCCCCCGCCGGCCGCCGCTTCCGCGACGGGACAGCGCCGCCGCTGGCCGCCCACCAGTTCCGCACCAAAGCCGATCTCGTGCGGGCGATCGCCCGCCGGTTCACCGCGGAAACCGAGCAGACGCGGGTGGCCTTGATCGCCGGGATGGACGACGACGCCGGTATCCGTGACTGGCTGGGCTGCCTCGTTCACCCGTGGACCGAGCGGTTCGCCCGAGGCCCCACGTACTTCGCCAGGCTCTGCGCCCAGGTGATGGCCGATCCGGCGCTGCGGGCCGTGGTGACCGAAGAGGCGATCCTTTCGCCGACCTTGCGCCGGACCCGCGAAGCTCTCGAACGGTGCCTGCCGGTCATGCCGGCCGCTGTCGCGGCCCAGCGGGACGAGATCGTCCAGCAGCTCATCGTGCGCACGTGCGCCGAACGGGAAGCCGCGGTCGCGGCGGGCGCTCCGACCGTGTGGGCGAGCTGGCAAGACCTGGAAACCGGGCTGGTCGACGCGTTGGCCGGCATCTGGACCGCGCCGTTCACGACCACCGCACCACCGAACCGACTGGGGAAGAGCACATGACGTCACGAGGCGCGAGGATCCCGGCATGAGTCACCCGCACAAGGCCCAGCGACGCCGCAAGGCACGGCCCGGGCCGGTGGACGACACCGACATCCCGGCCACGGTGCGCGGCGGGGGCGGTGCGACCGCGGACATCCGCCGGGTCGCGACCCGGAAAGCCATCCTCGAGGTCGCCGTCCGGCTGTTCGCGGAAGAGGGCGTGCTGGCGGTGTCCAACCGCCAGATCGGCGCTGCCGCCGGCAAGGGCAACACCTCGGTCGTCGGCTACTACTTCCCGTCGAAGGCGGATTTGGTCCGCGCGCTGATGCGGCAGTTCAACGAGCGCGTCGAGGTCAAGCGAGAAGCCAGATTCGCTCGAATGGGTGATGAGCCTGGGCTGCGCGACTGGGTCGCCTGCCTGGTCCACCCCTACACGGAACTGCTCGACGAAGACGGGCCGCCGAGTTGGCACGCGCGGTTCATCGCGCAGGTTCTCGCCGATCCTGGGCTGCGCGAGATCGCGGTCGAGGAAGCCGAGTCGGAGTCGGTCGTCCGCATCATCCGCGGCGTGAGCGAGTGCCTTCCGGAACTGCCCGCCCACGTCCTGCGGGAACGGTCCCGCATCGTCAGCCACGTCATCGTGCAGATGTGCGCCGAGCGCGAGCGCGGGCTCGCCGAGGGGACTGCGGTCCGCCCGGCAACGTGGGAAGAGACGGCCGTCGGCCTGGTCGACGTCCTCGTCGGCATGTGGACGGCATCGGTCAGTCCCGCCGAGAAAAAGAAGAAAGCCCGTTCCTGAGCAAACGACCGGCGAGTACGCCGAGTTCGGAGACAACGATGTCACCTTGGGATTGCTCGTACGACTTCGTGAGCGTGGGCAGCGGGGGCGGCGGTCTGGTCGGCGCCCTGCGCGCTGCCGATGCCGGGAGTTCCGCGCTCGTCATCGAGAAGCAGGCGCTCGTCGGCGGCTCGACCGCCATGTCGGGCGGGATGGTGTGGGTTCCGGACAACCCGTTGATGCGGGTGGACGGGATCCACGATTCCTACGTCGACGGCATGGCTTACTTCGACGAGGTGGTGGGTGACGCCGGCCCGGGGTCGTCGCCCGAGCGGCGGCACGCCTACCTGATGGCCGGTCCGCGGATGATCTCGTTCCTGCAGGACAGCGGCATGCGCTTCCAGCGCTGTGCCGGCTACCCCGACTACTACGACAACCGCAAGGGGGGCAACGCGGCCGGCCGGTCCGTCGAAGGCGTCCCGTACGACGCGCGCCGGCTGGGGGAATGGCGGCACAAGCTGCAGCCCGGCCTGGCGGCATCGATCGGGTTCCCGGCGATGACCGAAGAGATCCCGTACATGATGCACTTCAACCGATCGGCGCGCAGCTTCGCCATCGCGGCCCGCATCGCCCGACGAGGGCTGGTGGCAAAACTGCGCCACCAGCCGTTGCTGACCAACGGCTCGTCTCTCGTCGGGCAGCTGGTCGAGCATGCCGTTGCGGCGGGCGTTCCGATCTGGCTGGAAAGCGCTCTCACCGAATTGGTCGTCGAGGACGGCCGGGTGCGCGGCGTCCGCGTCAGGCAGGGGGACAGCACGAAGACCGTCGAAGCGCGGAAGGGAGTGCTGCTCGCCGCCGGCGGTTTCGCGCACAACGCGAAAATGCGCCAAGCGCACGGGGGAGCCCAGCGCACCACCGGCGAGTGGTCGATGGCCAACCCGGGCGACACCGGTGAGGTTCTGGCCACGGCGATGGAGCTCGGCGCCCGTACCGATTTGCTGGACGAGGCCTGGTGGCTGCCGGGTCCCTCGGCGTACTTCGGCATGTCCGCGTTGAACAGCGCCCGTCAGCGGGCGCACACCGTGTTCGTCGATGCCGCGGGTAAGCGCTTCTGCAACGAGGCCAATTCCTACGTCGAGGTCGGCAAGGCCATGTTCGCGCGAAACCAGGAGACCCCCGCGGTCCCGTGCTGGCTGGTCTTCGACGACAACTACCGGCGTCGCTACACGCACTCGCAAACCAGCGTCGGACGCCTGCCCGCGGACTGGGTGAAGAGCGGGGAAGTGAAGAAAGCCGCCACGGTCGCCGAACTGGCGCGGGCGTGCGGAATCGACCCCGACGGGCTGGTTGCCACGCTCGACCGGTTCAACGAGCACGCCGCTCAGGGCCGCGATCCGGAGTACGGGCGTGGCGAGTCGCAGTACAACCGGCATCTCGGCGACCCGGGGCACCGGCCCAACCCCGCGCTCGGCCCGGTCGACCGAGCCCCCTTCTACGCGCTGAAGATTTTTCCGGGTGATGTCGGAACCTGCGGCGGGCTCGTCACCGACGAACACGCCCGAGTGCTGGGCCAGGACGGGCAACCGCTGCCGGGGCTCTACGCGACAGGCAACATCACGGCCACAGTCATGGGCCGAAAGTACCTCGGCGCGGGCGGCAGCATCGGCGGCACGATGGTCTTCGGTTTCGTCGCCGCCGAACACGCGTGCGCCGACGCCGCTTAGTCGGGCAAGTCGTGAGCGGGAAACAGGGTTGGAACACTGTTTCCCACTCACGACTTCAGCGGGCCGCCCAGGTTACGGTCTTGGTCTGGAGGTACTCGTCCAGCCCGAACTCACCCCATTCCCGGCCCAGGCCGCTCTGCTTGTAGCCGCCGAAAGCCAGGCGCGGGTTCACGCCACCGCCGCCGCCGTTGAGCACGACCGTGCCGGTGCGCACCCGGGTCGCCATGGCGTGCGCGGTAGCCGTGTCGGCGCTCCAGATCCCGCCGGACAGGCCGTAGGGGCTGTCGTTGGCGATGCCGACTGCCTCCTCGTCGGTGCGGAACGGGATGACGACGCCGACCGGGCCGAAGAACTCCTGCTGCGCGATGGTCATGGCGTTGCCGACCCCGGTGAACAGCGTCGGCTCGAGGAAGAAGCCCTTGTCCAGCCCGGCCGGGCGGCCGCCACCGGTGACCAGCTGCGCGCCTTCCTCCTCGCCGGTCCGGATCAGCTTTTCTACTTTGTCCCGCTGCGACGAGCTGATCAGTGGCCCCATGGTCGTGGCCGGATCCGCGGGATCGCCCACGACAACGCTTGCCAGGCCGGCGCGGATGCGTTCCACGAGCTCGTCGTGGACGGATTCGTGCACGATCGTCCGGGTGAGCAAGGAACAGCCTTGACCGGCGTGCACCGTGATACCGGCCAGGGCCGATCGCGCCGCCCCGTCGAGATCGGCGTCGGCGCGGACGATGCTCGCGGACTTGCCGCCCAGCTCCAGAACGACCTTCTTCAGCGACGTCGCGGCCTGCGCGTAGACAGACCGTCCGACGGTGTCGGAACCGGTGAAGCTGACCAGATCGACCATCGGGTGCGTGGTCAGTTCGCGGCCTGCTTCGACTCCGCCGGTGACGACGTTCAGCACACCGGGAGGAAGTTCGACGGCGTCGGCGAAGTCGCCGAGCAGCAGCGACTCGAGAGGCGTTGTCGGCGCCGGTTTCAGCACGACGGTGCAGCCGGCGGCCAAAGCCGGGATCAGCTTCATCAAGCCGAGGAAGAGGGGGAAGTTGTAGGCCGGGATCAGCGCGCACACACCGAACGGCTCGCGGCGCAGCTGCCCTTGTGAGATGCCGACGCCGGCAGTGATGGTCGGCTCGATCGGGCGCTCCCAGGCGAAGGCGGGCAGCACGCGTTCGGCCATGTCGCGCAGATGCGCGATCGGCACGCTCGTCTGCAGGCTTTCGGCGAGCCACCGCACCGAGCCCGCCTCGGCCATGTTCACCGCGACCAGCTCGGCGAGGCGGTGCTCCATCTCCTCGGCCAGGCGCAGCAGCACGGTCGCGCGCTGCGACGGCGCCAGCCGGGGCCAAGGTCCCTCGTCGAAGGCCCGCCGCGCGGCAGCAACGGCGCGGCGGACGTCGTCCACCGAAGCGTCGGGCACCTCGGCGACCGGTTCCTCCGTGGCCGGGTTGCGGACGACGACCTGTCGGTCGGAACTGCCGTCGGTGCGGCGGCCGTCGATGTACAGCTGCGTTGAGAACGGATGTCCCGCCGTCATGCTGTCTCCTCATTGATGACACTCATTACGAGCAAGGTGGCCTCGATGGTACGCCAAGGTTGGGCTCGATCTTGTGGTCGAAGACCAATTGAGTAACCTGAACACCATGTCAGCTGAGTCGCCCGAGATCCGGTTCAGAGGCCGGGTGATGCCGCGGGACCGGACACTGCTCATGGCGATCGTGAACCGCACCCCGGACTCGTTCTACGACCGCGGCGCCACCTTCGACCGGGAGCGCGCGCTCGCGGCCGTCGAGCAGGCGGTCGTCGACGGTGCGGACATCGTCGACGTCGGCGGCGTCAAAGCCGGTCCGGGGACCGCGGTGGACGTTCCGGAAGAGGTCCGCCGCGTGGTGCCGTTCGTGACCGAGGTCCGGGCGCGGTTTCCCGACCTGGTGATCAGCGTCGACACCTGGCGCCACGAGGTCGGCCGCCTCGCCTGCGAAGCGGGTGCCGACCTGCTCAACGACACCTGGGCCGGGGCGGACGCGAAACTGGCCGAGGTGGCCGCCGAGTTCGGCGCCGGCTACGTGTGCACCCACACCGGTGGGGCCACGCCCCGCACCCGGCCCCACCGGGCCGCGTTCGCCGATGTGGTCACGGACGTCGTCACCGAAGTCACGCGCCGGGCCGAGGCGCTGGTCCGAGCCGGAGTGCCCGCGGCCGGCATCCTGATCGACCCGACGCACGACTTCGGCAAGAACACCTGGCACTCGCTCGAGCTGACCCGCCGGTTCGGCGAGCTCGTGCGGACCGGGTGGCCGGTGCTGGCGTCACTGTCCAACAAGGACTTCGTCGGCGAAGCCCTCGGTGTGGAGGTGGCCGACCGGCTGGTGGGCAGCCTCGCGGTGACTGCGCTGTGTGCCTGGGAAGGCGCCGCCGTCGTCCGGGCCCACAACGTCGCGGAAACCCGGCAGGTACTGGACATGGTCGCGGTCGTGCACGGCCGGAAACCCCCGGCCCGGGTCGTGCGGGGGCTGGCGTGATCGTCCGTGCCGCCACCTGTCCGCACCCGCCCTTGCTGCTGGCCGGCGTCACCGGGGCTCCGGTCCCGGAGGTCGAGCAGCTGCGGACCGCCGGTCGTGCGGCGGTCGACGACCTCATGGCGGCCGAGCCCGACGTCCTCGTCGTCGTCGGCGCTTCACAGGAGACCCGGGCGTGGTCCGCGGACGCGCCTTCGCCCCGCCATCTCTTCGTTCCCGGTACCGGATCGGTGCCGACGGGTGAACCCCTTCCGCTGTCCCTCGCCGTGGCGAGAGACCTCACCGCGGGCGTTCGCATCCCGGTTGAGTTCCACGGAGTGGATACGGCGCTGTCGGCGGGGGAGTGCCGTGGTTACGGCCGGTGGCTCGCCGAGCGGGCGGGACGGATCGCTCTGCTGGTCATGGCGGATGGAAGCGCTCGCCGGGGGCCTCGTGCACCCGGCCACGAAGACACCCGTGCTCTGCAGGTCGACCACATCCTGGGGGAAGCCCTCCACACCGGTAAGACCGAGCCGTTCTACAACCTCACGCCGGAACTCGCCGGCGAACTGCTGGTCGGCGGCCGGGTTGCCTGGCAGGTGCTGGCCGGTGCCTGCGAAGGGCGGACGGTGGACGCGAAGTGCCGCTACAGCGACGACCCGTTCGGCGTCTGGTACCCGGTGTTCACCTGGTCGCTTTCCTGATCGACCAGCTCGTCCACCAGGCCCCACTGCACGGCCGTGGCGGCGGTGACCGGCTCGCCGGTCACCGCCGCGTAGAACGTGCGCCAACGCCCGATCCGGCGAGGCAGGCTCACGGTCCCCCCGGCGCCCGGAACGAGGCCCATCCCGATCTCGGGCAACCGGAACGTGGTGTCCGGTGTCGCGAGCACCCGCTCGGCGAAGGCGGCCAGCTCGACGCCCGCGCCGACGCAGCTGCCGTGCACCCGGACCTCAGTCCGCCCGGCGAGCCGGTGCAGTGGCAGGGCGGCTCCGGCCCGGGTGCGCACGAAGTGCGCGGTCACGAGGTCCGGTGCGGTTCCGAACTCATCAAGGTCACCGCCGGAGCAGAACGCCGGCCCGGCCCCGGTGAGGACCACTTTCGCCACGCTGTCGTCCAGTTCCGCGACGTGCAGAGCCTCGACGAGCGCGTCCCGCAGCTGACGGCCGTAGGCGTTGCGGCGCTCGGGCCGGTTCAGCCGCACGTGCAGGACGTTCCCGATCCGCTCGACTTGCACCGGGTCGCCGGCGCTCGCGGGAACCGGGCGGGGACCGCGTCGCTCGAGCCAGCGTCTGAAGTCCGGCCCGGCCAGCAACGTGGAGTAAGCCAGCGATTCGGCCTCCAGCGCGGCGGGGACGGCCAGCTCACCGGTGGTGCGCAGCAGGTGCGCGAGGACGAGGACCGCCTGCGGATGCAGTTGAGCGGCGGCGTGCAGTTGCGTGGCGACGGCTCCGGGATCGTCGACGGCCACGAACTCCCGGCTGCTTTCGGTCGGCGCGAGCGTGAGGTCCAGGGCTGCCGCCAGAGCCTGGCGGTCGGCGTCGAGCGGGTCCGCGCTCGTGATGCCGACCAAGACGCGGTCGGCGGACCGGGCGGCGGCCAGCGTGCCGGTGTCGGCGGGGGTGTCGAGGTCGACGAGCAGCAGCGGCTGGGTGATCCGGCCGCGCTCGTCGAGCAGCGGTGCCCGGACTGCATGGGCGAGTTCGTCGCGCCGCAACGGAAGTCGACTGTCCACAACGGATCCAGCGTACCATTCGAGGTATGCAGGGAGAATCCCTCGCGGACTGGCTGGACAGCGGGGTGGTCGCGCTGACCGGTACGCCGGACGGCCCGCCACTGGTTCCGCCCGGCCGCGCGGCCACGGTCGCCCGCGAGATCACGCGGCGGTGCGGCTTGCCGGTCGACGGCGCGCACCTGCTGGCCGAGCGGGCTGCGTTCACCGGTCGCGGTCGCGGCGGTCGCGTCTCGGTCGGCGGGAGCTGCCGCCTCCTGCGGACGGCCGACGGCTGGGCCGCGGTGTCCTGCGCCCGCTCCGATGACCCGCTCCTGCTCGGCGCGCTGGTCGGGGCGGAGTTGCCCGCCGATCCGTGGCCCGGGGTGATCCGTTGGTTGCGCGAGCACACGGGTGATGAGCTGGTCGCCCGCGCCACTCCGCTCGGTGTCGCCGCCGGTCCTGTGCGGCCGCGGGTCGGCAGTCCGCGCCTGCTCGGGTCGGGACGGCGGCGGTCGGTCGAAGGGCTGCTAGTCGTCGACTTCAGCGCACTCTGGGCCGGGCCGTTGTGCGCGCACTTGCTCGGCCTGCTCGGCGCCGACGTGGTCAAGGTCGAGACGCCGCAACGACCGGACGGCGCCCGCAGCGGCAACCGAGCGTTCTACCGCCTGCTGCACGCCGGGCACCGCTCGGTGGTCTTCGACCCCGGCACCGCCGACGGCCGCCGCGCCATGGCCGGCCTGGTCGAGGCGGCGGATGTCGTCATCGAAGCCTCCCGGCCGCGGGCCCTCGCCCGGTTCGGCCTCGACGCCGCTGCCGCGGCTGCCGCAGGCACCGTCTGGATTTCGATCACGGCCTACGGGCGCGACAGCGACCGCGTCGGCTTCGGCGACGACGTCGCGGCCGCGAACGGGCTGGTGGCCGACGGGGATGGCGGCGCGCCGTACTTCTGCGGTGACGCCTTGGCGGACCCCCTGACCGGGCTGGTCGCGACCGAGCTGGCACTGTGCAGCCCGGAAGGGGGCGCGCTGGTCGACGTGGCGATGGCCGACGTCGTCGCGGCCACCCTGGACCCGCATCTGCCCGGTCGCCGCCCGCCCGCGCGGGTCCCGGTGGCCATGCCCCGGCAGCGGGTCGTGGCCGGAGCCGCGCCGGCAAGTGGTGCTCACACCGGTGAGGTGCTGCGCGAGCTGGGCTTGCGGTGACCGGCATCCTGATCCGCGCGGCGGAACTCGACGGCCGGCGCCGGGTCGACGTCCGGATCGACGGCGGATCGGTCGCCGCGATCGCGGCGACGCTGGACCGCCGGCCGGGCGAGGAGATTCTCGACGCGCGGGGCGGCGCGCTCCTGCCGGGTTTGTGCGACCACCACCTGCACCTGCACGCCCTCGCCGCGGCCGCGACGTCGGTGCCATGCGGCCCACCCGGCATCCGCACGCCGGCCGACCTGGCAGCGGCGCTGTCCGGGGCGACCGCCGACGACCACGGCTGGGTACGGGGCATCGGGTACCACGAGTCCGTGGCCGGTCCGCTGGACTCGGCGACGCTCGACCGCCTGCACGCGGGCCGGCCGGTTCGCGTTCAGCACCGCAGCGGCGCGTTGTGGGTCGTGAACACCGCCGGTGCCCGCGCGATCGGGTTGCCGGCGGAGGTGCACCGAGGGATCGAGCGGGACGCAGGCGGGCGGGCGACCGGGCGGTTGTGGCGGGCGGACGACTGGCTGCGGGGCCGCCTGCCTCGCCCGGCACTGCCGCGCCTCGACGGAGTGGGCCGGCAGCTCGCGCGGTTCGGCATCACCGCCGTCACCGACGCGACGCCCGACCTCGACCCGGGCGCCGTCGACGCGTTCGACGAGCTGCCGCAGCACATCCTGCCGCTGGGTGCGCCGTTGGGACACCCTGGAGCGACCGGACCGTACAAGATCGTCCTGGCCGACTCGGACCTGCCGGACTTCGCATGGCTGACCGGCCGGATCCGCGCGGCGCACGACGCCGGCCGCGCGGTGGCAGTGCACTGCGTGACCCGGGAAGCGCTGGTGCTCCTGCTAGCCGCGATCGAGGAGACGGGCAGCCGCGACGGCGACCGCGTCGAACACGCGGCTCTCGTGCCCGGCGAGCTGGTCTCGCGGCTGACCAGGCTGCGCGTCGTGACGCAACCGGGGTTCCTGACGTGGCGTGGCGACGACTACCTGCGCGACGTGCCCACTGCCGACCACCCGGATCTGTACCGCCTGGGATCGCTCCGTTCCGCCGGCGTCCGCTGCGTAGCGTCGAGCGATGCGCCGTACGGGCCGCTCGATCCGTGGGCGGTGATCCGCGCCGCCACCGAGCGGCTCTCGCCGTCCGGGCGGATCGTGGGACCGGACGAACGGATCGGCGCGGCCGCGGCGCTGGACGGGTACCTGAGCGCGCCGGACGACCCCGGTGGTCCGCCTCGGCGGGTTCGGGTGGGGGCGCCGGCCGATCTCGTTCTGCTCCACGTGCCGTTGACCGAGGCCTTGCGTCGGTGCGACGCGGAAGTGGTCCGCACGACACTCATCGGCGGCGCTTTCGTGTGAATCACCGAAGTTCCGAATCGCGCGGGATCACGTGAAAGCGCCCAACAACCCCAAGCTCGCACGAGCGTACGCCGTGCGGCGCTTGTGCCCGACCAAGAAGCTCGGCGGCGCGAAGTACGCCACATCCCGGGGCAACGACTCACGCCGACGCGCTACTGCTTCCTTCGCATCACCGGTCGTGCCGCAGATCGCGATAGCGGCCAGCATGTCGTCGGTCACCGCGTCGGCCATGCCGTCGGTGTCACCCGCGCGGAACGCAGTCCGCAACCGGGCGACCGGCGCCTCCCAGCCGTGGTGGGCCACATACGGGTCATATGTCTTGACTGTCAGGTAGAAGCCGATCATGCGCCGGGCGTCGGCGATCGCACGCTCGGGGGCCGCGTCGTCCACCGCGGTGATCACCCAGCCGTGTTCCACCGGTCCCCGGTCCGGCGCGGCGACCGCGGGACGGACCACGTCTTCCCACCAGGAGGCCGTGAACAGCCCGTGCCCGATCACGCCGTCCGCGACCCGGCCGGCGGCGGCAGCCATCCGCCGGTTGAACGCCCCCAGGAGGATGGGGAGTTCGAGCCGTCCCAGCACCGGTGCGCGTACGTCGGCGTCGAGGGAGTGGAACTCCCCCGAAAACCGGACCTTCTCGCCGTTCTCCGCGTGCAGCCACGCCCGCACCGCTTCGACCGTCTCCGTCACCCGGGCCACCGGGCGGTCGGCCGGTACTCCCAGCCAGTCGCGGTTGACCCGGAACGCGCCTGATCCGAGTCCCAGGAACAGCCGCCCTGGTGCCTTCGCGTGCAGCTGGCGCATCGCGGTGGCGTGGGCGTAAGGCGTGCGTGCGAACGCGTACGCGATCGCAGGACCGACCAGGGCCCGCTCGGTGCCGGCCACCATCTCGGCGAGCGTCGTGTAGGCGTCGTGGTCGGCGAACTCGCCGGTGCAGAAGGCCCCGACCCCCGCCTGCTCGGCCTCGCGGGCGACCCCGGCACCGGGCCACGGCATTCCGAACAGCATCGCAACTCCTAAAGAGGATACTCTTTTGCGATCAGGCTAGCGCAGAGTCCACTCGCGCGACACCGACGCGCGGTCCACCTCGGCCGTTCCGAGGGGATTCCCGAGCTGGGTGTAGGAAAGGCCGGTGCGCAGGGCCTGGGTGCGCGTCGCGTCGAGGGACTCCCAGATCGCACGCACGGTGCCCTGGATCGCGGCGGGTGGCTTCGCCGCGATGATGCGGGCGATCTCGTCGGCTCGATCCCACAGTGCGTCGCGGGACAGAACTTCGCTCACCAGGCCGATCTGCAGGGCGCGTTCGGCCGACAGGCGCTCGTCCAAGCCCAGCAGCGCGATGCGCAGGGTCTCCCCCAAGGGGATGCGCCGGGCGAGCCCGATCGGTTCGAGCGCGGCGGTCAGGCCGTAGCTGACATGGGGATCGAAGAAGGTCGCGTCTTCGGAGCACACCACGATGTCTGCTTCGTTGAGCCAGTAGAACGCCCCGCCGGCAGCCATCCCGTGCACGGCGCACACCAGGGGCTTCCACACCTGGTTGGTCTTCGGTGACAGCTTCTCGCCCGGGTCGGTGCGGCTCCAGACGTTCGAGTGCCGGTCGATGCCCTCCTTGACGTCCATGCCGGTGCAGAACGCACGATCGCCCGCGGCGCGCAGCACCACGACCCGGATCTCGTCGTCGTCCTTGACTCGCTGCCAGATCGCGGCGAAGTCGTCGAGCATCGCCTGGGTGAAGCTGTTCATGGCCTCGGGCCGGTTCAGCGTGATCGTCGCGACGTGGTCGGTCACGGCGAACAGCACGGTCTTCGGGTCCATTCGGCGCCTCCGTCTTCTCCGGTGCCGCTCTTCCGGTCGGCACCGGAATAAAGTATAACGAATTCCATGACCGACGCCGTGCTGCTGTCAGCCTGCCGGACCGCCATCGGCACCGCCCGCAAGGGAACTCTGCGTGAGACGAGTGCCTTCGACCTCGCGACGGTGGTGGTCCGCGAAGCCGCGCAACGCTCCGGCCTCCCGCCTGAGGCGCTCGACGACGTCGTGCTTGGCGAAACCCTCGCCGGCGGCGGCGACATCGCCCGCTACGCGGCGTTGGAGGCCGGCCTCCCGCACGTCCCCGGCGTCGCGGTCAACCGGCACTGCGCCTCCGGTCTCGCGAGCGTCGCGGGCGCGGCGGCGAACATCCGCGCCGGGATGGACCGCGCCGTGGTCGCGGGCGGGACCCAGTCGTCTTCGACCGCTCCCGTGACCCGTTGGCGAGTTCCCGGCACCACGGACTGGGAAGACCCGTGGAGCTCGCCGTCCCACGTGGCGACGCCCGACGCGCCCAACCGGGATATGGCGGTCCTCGTGGGCTGGAACACCGCCCGGCTGGCCGGGATCAGCCGGGCCGAGATGGACGCGTGGGCCCTGCGTTCGCACGAACGTGCTCTGCATGCCATCGACACCGGCCGGTTCGCCGACGAGATCGTCCCGGTGAAGCTCGCCGACGGCGAGGTCTTCGATATCGACGAACATCCGCGGCGCGGCACCAGCCTGGAGAAGCTGGCGGCGTTGAAGGTGCTGCACCCGGAAATCGACGGATTCTCCATCACGGCCGGCAACTCCAGCGGTGTGAACGACGGCGCCGCGGCGGTCGTTGTCGCTGACGCGGCGCTGGCGGACGAACACGGCCTGACCCCGCTCGCGACCATCCGCTCCTGGGCCAGCGTCGGCGTCGATCCGGTGCGGACGGGCTTCGCGCCGATCACCGCCATCAGCAAAGCGCTCGGTCTCGCCGGTCTCGGTCTCGCCGACGTCGACCTGTTCGAGGTGAACGAAGCCTTTGCATCCGTCGCCGTGGCCACCACCCGCGAAATGGGGCTCCGCGAAGAGCGAGTCAACCCGTTCGGAAGTGGCTGCAGTCTCGGTCACCCCATCGCCGCAACCGGTACCCGGATGATCACCACCCTCGCCTACGAGCTGCGCCGGCGCGGGGGCGGCACGGCCGTCGCCGCGATGTGCGCTGGCGGCGGTATGGGCTCGGCACTGGTCCTTTCGGCGTGAACGAGGTCGACGGCCTTACCACCCGCTGGGTTGAAGGCGCGCTGTGGCTGACCCTGAACCGGCCGGAATCGCGCAACGCGCTGACGATCGCCATGCGACGCGGCCTGATCGCGGCGGTCCGGGCGGCCGACGCCGACCCGGACACCCGGGTGATCGTGTTGACCGGCACGGATCCGGCGTTCTCGGCGGGCGTCGACCTGGAAGAGGCGCTGCAGGCGTCGCGCGGGGCGAGGACCGATCCCGCGGAGGTCGTGCGCGCGGCCCGCACGCCGGTGCTGGGAGTGATCAACGGGCCCTGCTACACCGGTGCGCTGGAGCTGGCGTTGTCCTGCGACTTCCTGATCGCTTCCGAGCGCGCGCGGTTCGCCGACACGCACGCCGCCCTGGGGCTGGTGGCGGGATGGGGAATGAGCGCGCTGCTGCCGAGGGCGGTGGGTGTGCGGCTGGCTCGCCAGATGATGCTGACCGGAGAACCGATCGAGGCAGGCCAGGCCCTGCGCAACGGACTGGTCAACGAGGTGGTCCCGCACTACCGGCTGGCCGAGCGGGCCCGGCAGGTCGCCGCGGGGATCGTCGGCGCCCGGCCGGAAGCGGTCGCCGAGACCCTGGAGCTGCTTGCCGGTGGCGACGGCGCCACCACGGCCCACGCGCTCGCCCTGGAATCGGTGGCGAAGCTGCGCCGGCAGACGGACGTGGCCGAAGTGACGCGCCGGTTCGCCGAGCGCGTCGCCCACAAGGACTGACGAAAGGCACGGGATGAGTGGCAACGACGTTGCGCGATGGGCGCTGCGAGCCGCGATCGGCGGCACGATGATCGCGCACGGAGTGCGGCACGCCCGCACGCTCGACGGCACGGCCAAGTGGTTCGGTTCGGTCGGCTTCCGGCGGCCGGAGCTGCAGGCCCGGGCCAGCGCGGTGGTCGAGATCGGGGCTGGCGCCGCACTGGTGGCGGGAGCCGCGACACCGCTGGCGGCCGCGGCTGTCGTCGGGACGATGGGTGTCGCCGCGCGGGCCGTGCACGTGGGCAACGGGTTCTTCGTGCTGAACGAGGGCTACGAGTTCGTTCTCAACCTCGCTGCCGCGTCGGTGGCCCTCGCCGCGCTCGGCCCCGGCCGGTTCAGCGTCGACGGGGCGCTGGGCTTGGCGGGCCGGGGGACCGGGCCGCGCCGGGCCGCGCTGGCCGCGGGACTGGGGCTCGGGGCAGCTGCCGGGCAGCTCGCCGCTTTCTGGCGCCGACCCGGTGCCGGGCGATGAAGAACTTCTCGCAGATCCGCTGCGAGGTCGCCGACCGTGTCCTGACCGTCACGTTGAACCGGCCCGACCGGCTCAACGCGTTCACGACCACCATGGCCGAGGAGCTGATCGACGCCTTCGATCTGGCCGACACCGATGATGGCGTGCGTGCGGTCGTGCTCACGGGAGCCGGACGCGGTTTCTGCGCCGGCGCGGACCTGGCGGCCGGCGGCGCCACCTTCGACTACCCGGCCGGCGCCGAGCACCGCGATGACGCGGGCCGCGTTTCGCTGCGGATCTTCGATTCGCTGAAGCCGGTGATCGTGGCCTTCAACGGTCCGGCGGTCGGGGTCGGCGCCACGATGACACTGGCCGCCGACATCCGGCTCGCCTCGGCCGACGCACGATTCGGATTCGTCTTCGCCAGCCGGGGCATCGTGCTGGAGGGTGCGTCCACGTGGTTCTTGCCGAGGCTCGTCGGCATCAGCCAGGCCTTGGAATGGTCGGCCACCGGCCGCCTCTTCGACGCGGCCGAAGCCGCGCGGGCCGGACTCGTCCGATCGGTGCACCCGCCGGGTGAGCTGCTTCCGGCCGCGTATGCCATCGCGCGCGAAATCGCCGAGCAAACGGCACCCGTCTCGGTCGCGCTCAACCGGCAGATGCTGTGGCGGATGCTCACCGTCGACCACCCGATGACCGCCCACGTCCTCGAGTCCCGTGCGGTCCAGGAACGCGGCGTCTCCGAAGACGCGAAGGAAGGCATCGCGGCCTTCCTCGACAAGCGCCCCGCCGAGTTCCCCGAGCGGGTGTCGGCCGACATGCCGCGGTTCTACCCGTGGTGGCCCGCCCGCCCGTTCCGCCCGCTGGGCGGTGCTTCGTGACCACCGACCGACCCCTCCCCACGCGGTTGCGCAGGGTTCTCACAGCCGCACCGGAGGAAACTGCCCTGCTCTTCGAAGACCGGAGCTATACCTGGGCTTTCCTGTGGCGGGCGGTCGGCGGCCTCGATCACTTGCTCGCCGACGCCGGGACGCCCGATGCCCGCCGGATCGGCATCGTGCTCCGCAACCGCCCGGGCCACCTGGCCGCGTTGGTCGCGACGATCGCCACCGGCCGCCAGGTCGTGACGCTGAGCCCCTTTCACGGGGACAGTGCGCTGGCCGACGACATCACGACGCTCGCTCCCGACGTCATCGTCGCCGGGCCGGAGGACTGGGCACGGCCCGGTGTGCTCGCCGCGGCCGCTCGGATCGCCGCTGTGCCGCTCGTGACCGGCGAAGGAGACCGTCCGCTGGTTGCCCGACCGGCGGACTGGCAGCCTGACCCGGCCTCGGTGAGCACCGACGACGTCGCGGTGGTGATGCAGACCAGTGGCACCACAGGGAGACCGAAGCGGGTCGAGCTGACCTACCGCAAGCTCACCGCCGCCTTCGAGGCGTCGGGCACCCCCGTCGCCTCGGCCGAGGTGCGGCTGCGCAAGCACCCCTCGATACTCTGGATGTCCCTGGTCCACATCGGTGGCCTGTACTTCGCCATCGCCAACGTCGCAGCCGGCTTGCCTACGGCGCTGCTGGAGAAGTTCGACGTCGAGCGCTGGGCCGCGCTCGTCCGCCGGACGCGACCCCGCCGGGTCCGGCTGGCTCCGGCGGCGCTCCGGATGGTCCTGCAGTCCGATCTACCGCGCGAGATATTCGACGGCGTCGAGCAGGTCTCATCGGGCACGGCTCCGCTGTCGCCCGACGACGCAGATCGGTTCACGGCCCGCTTCGGCGTGCCGGTGCTGTCGGTCTACGGCGCGACCGAGTTCGCCGGCGCGATCGCGGGGTGGGATCTGGCGTTGTACCAGGGCTGGTGGGCCGCGAAGCGCGGCAGCGCCGGACGCGCGTTCCGCGGCAACTCGTTACGGGTGGTCGACCCTTCGACGGGTGCACCGGTCCCCGCCGGAACGATCGGAATCCTGGAGGCCGAGGGACCGCAGCTGCCCGCCGACGGCTGGGTGCGCACGACCGACCTGGCGAGCATCGACGGAGACGGGTTCCTGTTCATCCACGGTCGCGCCGACGACGCGATCAACCGGGGCGGGTTCAAGATCGTGCCGAGTGTGATCGAGGAGGCGCTCCGGGCACACCCGGCGGTGCGCGATGCGTCCGCCGTGGGGATTTCCGACGAGCGACTCGGCGAGGTTCCGGTGGCCGCCGTGACACTTCGGGGTGAGTGTGGGGTGGCCGAGTTGCGGGAGTGGCTCGTTCAGCGGCTGGCTCGGTATCAGGTGCCCACGGAGGTCAAGGTCGTCGAGGAACTGCCCCGGACGCCGTCGATGAAAGTCAGCAGGCCGGACGTGCGTGCGCTCTTCGGCGCAACTGACTGAGACCGCTGTCTTCGACAGCGCATCCCGTAACAGCAGGGGGACACCGCCCAATTATTGGCGTTATTGATGCTGCACGCCGGGTTGGATGGGGCTCGGCGTGGGCATTGCCTCAATCGTCACGGAGTTCCCAGTGGATGCGATTCCCAAGACGACCGGTTGGAGAAGTCCGATCTGGCCGTGGATGGCGGCGAAATATCTCTTCGGGCCGCAACCTTCGCATGGTGCGGACGAAGGCGATCCGCTGGCACGTGCGCGGTCGATTCTGGGCTTCGCGATCATCGTATGGGCTTTCACGGGCTTCGGTGTCAAGAAGAACCTCGTCCTGACGGCCGAGTTGACCAGTAATACCGAAGTGGCCCTCGGCGCATCGGTCGGAGCGACTATCATCGTCGGCAGCATTCTTCTGATCCGTCAGCGCTGCTTTTCGCTCGAGTCTTGGTGGCCGGTGTTTCGTGCCTTGGCCGCACTGGAGACGATGCTGATCGCCATCGTCGACGAAAAATTCTACGCGACCCCGGGATTGTTCGGTTTCGCGGCTACCCTCGCGGCTGTGTGGTACCGGCCGTTCGAGCTCTCCTGTCTGGTCTTCTGGTACTGGTACCCGTTCGGCTCATCACGCCACGTACCGTTGCTGAGTCCCGTGGTCACCGGCATAACCGTTGAGATCGGAGTGACGGTTTCGCTGTTCGGTGGCACGAAGCAGCCGGTGCCCTATCTCCTTTGGCTGGTCGTTACGGTCAGCGGCGCGATGACCTCGCTCGCGCTCGTCGGGTGGGAGGTAATCCGCCTACCTGACCGCCACCGGTAGGGATGGACCCACGCTCAACGCGGTGCCATCCGGATGGCTCCGTCCAGTCGCACGGTCTGGCCGTTCAGATAAGGGTTCTCCAGCATCTCGATCGCCAGCCTCGCGTAGTCGTCGGGGTCGCCGAGACGCTTCGGGTGTGGCACCGAGGCGGCCAGGGTCTCCCGGATGTCCTCCCGGAGCCTGCCCAGCATCGGGGTGTCCATGATCCCCGGCGCGATCGTGTTCACGCGGATCTGCCGGCTCGCCAGGTCGCGTGCCGCCACCAGCGTCATGCCGTGCACCCCGGCCTTGGCCGCGCTGTAGGACGTCTGGCCGATCTGGCCGTCGAACGCTGCCACCGAGGCCGTGAGCACGATCGCGCCGCGATCGCCGTCGACCGGCGAGTTCTTCGCGATCTCCGCCGCCGCCAGGCGCAGCAAGTTGTACGTTCCGATCAGGTTCACGCGCACCACTTCGGCGAACGTGGCCAGGTCGGCCGGGGCGCCGTCCTTGCCGAGGATCCGGGTTCGGTCGCCGCCGCGGCCGGCGCAGTGCACGACGAACCGCAGCGGTCCGGCCGCCGCCACCGCGGATGCCATCGCCTCCGGATCCGTGACGTCCGCCTGCACGAAACGCGCACCGAGGTCCGCGGCCGCTTTGGTGCCCAGTTCCTCGGAGAGGTCGGCCAGCACCACCTGGCCACCTCGTTCCGCGATGCGGCGGGCCGTGGCCAGCCCGAGCCCGGACGCGCCCCCGGTGACCAGCGCCGACGATCCCTCGATCTGCATGCGAAACCCCTTACAAGTCCATGGATTTGCTGATGATGGTCTTCATGACCTCGCTGGTGCCGCCGTAGATCCGGCTGACCCGCGCGTCGGCGTACAGCCGCGCGATCGGGTACTCGAGGATGTAGCCGTAGCCGCCGTGCAGCTGCAGGCACCGGTCGACCGTGCGCCCCTGCGCCTCGGTGCAGAACAGCTTGACCTTGGCCGCGTCGACCGGCGTCAGTTCACCGGCGACGTGCGCGGTGATCGCCGTGTCGAGCATCGCCTGCGCCGCCTCCAGCTCGGCCGCCATCGCAGCCAGTTCGAACTTCGTGTTCTGGAAGAACGACACCGGCTTGCCGAACACCTTCCGCGCTCGCACGTAGGCGGTCGTGACGTCGATCGCCGCGCGTGTCTGGGCGACCGCTCCGACGGCGATCGCGAGCCGCTCCTGGGCGAGGTTGCGCCCCAGCGCCGCGAACGCGTTGCCTTCCTCGCCCAGCAGGTTCGCCACCGGCACCCGCACGTCGGCGAACGACAGCTCTACCGTGTCCTGCACGGACAACCCCAGCTTGTCCAGCTTTCGCCCGACCGTGAACCCGGGCGTCCCCTTCTCCAGCACCAGCAAGGAGAGGCCCCGGCGCCGGTCGTCGGGGTCTGCCGACGTCCGGGCGACGACGATGACGAGGTCGGCGTGGTAGCCGCCGGTGATGAACGTCTTCGCGCCGTTGACGACGTAGTGGTCGCCGCGGCGGAGTGCTTTCGTCGTGACGCCGGCGAGGTCGGAGCCCGTCCCGGGTTCGCTCATGGCGATCGCGGTGTAGAGCTCGCCCGTGGCCAGCCCGGGAAACCAGCGGGCGCGCTGCTCTTCGTTCGCGAGGCTGAGGAAGTACGGCAGGACGACGTCCAGATGGGTGCGCAACCCGCCGAGCGTGACGGTCACGCGTGCGCACTCCTCCTGCAGGACGACGTTGAACCGGTAGTCGTCGAGGCCACCACCGCCGTATTCCTCCGGGACGGCGGTGCCGAGCACGCCGAGCTTGCCCAGCGAGGTGAACAGCTCGCGGGGCACCAGCCCCGCTTGCCGCCAGTCGTCGTAGACCGGAACCACTTCGCGGGCCAAGAAGTCGCGAACCAGGAGGCGGAAGTCTTCATGATCCCTGTCGAAGAGCGTGCGGCGCATGAATTGAGTATACGCATTATGATGCCGTTGACACAGCAGGGACCTGAGGAGCGAACGTGCCGGATGAAGTCCTCGTCGAGCGCCGCGGCGCCGTGCAGATCATCACGATCAATCGACCCGCCGCGAAGAACGCGCTGACCGCGAAGGTGGCCGGAACCGTGGCCAAGGCCGCCGACGAGCTGGACGCGACCGGTGAACTGCGGGTCGGCGTGTTGACCGGCGCCGGCGGCACGTTCTCCGCCGGGATGGACCTCAAAGCGTTCCTGGCGGGGGAGAGCCCGTCGATCGAGGAGCGCGGTCTCTGTGGAATCACCATGACACCGCCGAAGAAGCCGCTGATCGCCGCGGTCGAAGGGTGGGCGCTCGCCGGCGGGTTCGAACTGCTCCTCGCCTGTGACCTCGTGGTCGCCGCGCGAACGGCGAAGTTCGGACTGCCGGAGGTCAAGCGGGCGCTCGTCGCCCGGGCCGGCGGGGCGCTCCTCCTGCCTCAGCGCGTCCCGCCGGCCGTCGCGTTGGAACTGCTGCTGACCGGCGACCCGGTCGACGCCTCACGGGCTGCCGAGATAGGTCTGGTCAACCGGCTCGTCGAGGAGGGCGGCGCGCTGGCCGGCGCGCTCGAACTCGCGGAGAAGATCGCGGCCAACGGGCCGCTGGCCGTGGCGGCCACGAAGCGGGTAGCGAGGGCCGCCTGGTCTCCGAAGGAGGCGTGGCGGAACCAGGCCGCGGTCGTCGAACCCGTCTTCGCTTCCGAAGACGCGCGCGAAGGCGCCACAGCGTTCCGGGAGAAGCGGGCGCCCGTGTGGAAGGGGCGATGAGCATCACTCGAAAAGAGTGTCAGCTATTGCTAGCTTGAAGCGGAACCGGCGCGAGGAGGCCCAGGATGACCACAGGCCCGTTGGCGGGGTGTCGGGTGCTGGAACTCGGTGGCATCGGCCCCGGGCCGTTCGCCGGGATGATCCTCGCCGACCTCGGCGCTGAGGTGGTGCGGATCGACCGGCCCGGCCACGACGAACCCGGCCGCGGCGGACCGGCGGACGTGCTCAACCGCGGCAAGCGCTCGATCGTGCTCGACCTCAAGCGTGACTCGGGTCGAACCACCGTCCTCGATCTGGTCGAACGCGCCGACGTGCTGATCGAGGGGTTCCGGCCGGGCGTCACCGAGCGCCTCGGCATCGGCCCGGACGCTTGCCTCGCACGCAACCCGCGGCTGGTCTACGGGCGGATGACCGGTTGGGGACAGGATGGTCCGCTCGCTGCGGTCGCCGGGCACGACATCACCTACATCGCCCTCACCGGCGCACTGGGAGCGATCGGGCCGGCCGACGGGCCGCCGCAGATCCCGCTGAACCTCGTCGGCGACTTCGGTGGCGGCGGCTGCTACCTCGTCATCGGCGTCCTGGCCGCGCTGCACGCCGCCGAGCACTGTGGCCGGGGCCAAGTCGTCGATGCTGCCATCGTCGACGGCACCGTGAACCTGCTGGCCAGCACCTTCGGCAAGCTCGGCCGCGGCGCCTGGACCGACGAACGCGGGGCCAACCAATTCGACGGCGGAGCCCCTTTCTACGCGGTCTATGAGACGCGCGACGGCGGACACGTCGCCGTCGGCGCACTTGAACCGAAGTTCTACAGGCGGCTGCTCGACCTGCTCGAACTCGACGTCGATCCGGAACGCCAGCACGATCGCGAGACGTGGCCGGAGCTGCGCGACGTGCTGGCGAAGCGGTTCGCCGAACGCTCCCGTGACGAGTGGGCCACGGTGTTCGGAGGCACCGATGCGTGTGTCGCCCCGGTGCTGAGCCTCACCGAATCCGCCGGGCATCCGCACCTGGCCGCGCGGGGCAGTGTGATGCTCCGGGACGGCGTCGCGCAGCCTGCCGCGGCTCCGCGGTTCTCCCTGACCCCGGCAAATCCTGGCGCAGCGGCCTCGACCGTCGGCGCCGACACCGAAGCTGTCCTCCGCGACTGGGGACTCACCCCGCCGCCGAGCGAAAGGAACCGACTATGAGGGACGCGGTCATCGTCGATGCCGTCCGCACACCGATCGGCAAGCGCGACGGCACCCTATCCGGCGTGCACGCCGCCGACCTGTCGGCTCGGGTACTCATCGCGCTGGTCGAACGGACCGGCATCGATCCGGCCACCGTGGACGATGTGCTGTGGGGCTGCGTCACGCAGATCGGCGACCAGTCGAGCAACATCGGCCGGTTCGCAGTGCTGGCTGCCGGCTGGCCCGAGCAGGTGCCGGGCGTGACGATCAACCGCGCGTGCGGCTCCAGCCAGCAGGCGGTCGATTCGGCCGCGCACGCGGTCATGGCGGGTCAGTACGACCTCGTGGTCGCGGGCGGCGTGGAGACGATGAGCCGGGTGCCGCTCGGGGCGCACCGCACCACCGGGCAGCCGTACGGGCCCGCCGTCCTGGCGCGGTACGACGGCTTCGAGTTCAACCAGGGCGTCGGTGCCGAACTGATCGCCGAGCGCTGGGGGTTCGCCCGGGAGCGCCTCGACGAGTTCGCCGCCGGGTCGCACGCCAAGGCCGCCGCCGCGATCGACGCCGGCGTGTTCGACGACCACGTCGTACCGATCGACGTCGACGGTGTGAAGTTCGCGGTGGACGAGGGCTTGCGGCGCGGTACCTCGGTCGAGACGCTGGCTCGCCTCAAGCCTTCGTTCAAACCCGGCGGCGTCATCCACGCGGGTAACGCGTCGCAGATCTCCGACGGCGCGGCCGCCCTGCTCATCGCGACCTCCGAACGGGCCGCCGAACTGGGATTGAAGCCGATTGCCCGCTACCACTCGGGTGCGGTCAGCGGCGCGGACCCGATCACGATGCTGCTCGGCCCGATCCCGGCCACGGAGAAGGTCCTGCGCCGAGCCGGGCTCTCGATCGGCGACATCGGCGCGTTCGAGGTCAACGAGGCCTTCGCCCCGGTACCGCTGGCTTGGCTGGCCGAGACCGGCGCGGACCCCGAACGGCTCAACCCGCTGGGCGGCGCGATCGCGGTCGGCCACCCGCTCGGCGGCTCGGGGGCGATCCTGATGACGCGCCTGCTGGCCCGGATGCGCGGGGAAGGCTTGCGGTACGGGCTGCAGACAATGTGCGAAGGCGGCGGAACGGCCAACGCGACGATCATCGAGCTGATGGCCTGAAATTGTCCATAATTCGGTCGCTTGACAAAGCGAACCGAACATGAGGATGGTATTGGTGCAGCACCTGACGACCATCGCCGGATGCCGGGTCCCCAGATGTAATCGCCACATCTACGTGGAGGGAAAGCACGATGTCTTGGCATCTCGTCGAATCTCGGGAAGTTCAGGTAGCCGAAAGAGACGCGGCAATCGACACGCACATGCAGGTGCGGGCGGGCGACACCCTGATCTTCCACGCCTGGGGGTCGATCTGGGCCGGTGTCTGGTTCACAGGCAACAACGGCCCGGAGGGCTGGAACTGGATCGACAACGATCCGAAGTTCCCCCTCAAGGGTTCTCATCCGTTCTGCCTCATCGGCCGACTCGATTCCGGTCCGTTCTACATCGGCGCGGATCGTCGGCTGGACGAAACTCCCGACCAGGGAACCCTCTTCCTTGAGATCAACGACGACGTGCACGGAAACGGCAACGGGGCATTCCACTGCCAGATCCAGCACTACCGCAACGACTGACCTTCCGGGCCGGCGACCGGGGACGTCGCCGGCCCGGAAAATCAGAACTGCGGTTGCGGCAGCCGTTTGTTGACTATCACTCCGCCGTCGACGCGCAGTTGCGTGCCGCTGATGTACCGGGACTCGTCGGACACCAGGAACAGCACCGCTTCGGCGACGTCGCCCGGCTCGACGTACGGCAGTCCCATCGCCGTCATCGACTCGAACGCCGGCAGAGCGTCCTCGCGGGTCGGGTTCTCCAGGTCGGGCCGGAACACCCGGTACATCGGCTCGCTGTTGAGCATGTCGGTGTTGGTGTTCGTCGGGTGCACCGCGTTCACCCGGATCCGGCGCGGTGCGAGGACGATCGCCAGGTCGTTCACGAACGCCGCCACCGAACGCTTGGCGAACGAGTAGCCCAGCTTCCCCGCATCCGGCGTGCCGCTGTGGGTCGGCGGCAGCAAGGCCGCCGCCGAGCCGGTCGCGACGATCGCGGCCCCGTCCGGCAGGAACGGCAGTGCCGCCTCGACCGCGTGCACCACGCCGTTGAAGTCGACTGTGACCGCGTCGACGAACGCCTGCGCATCACCGTTGCCGATCGGCGCGATGCCGGCTTGAGCCACGACGGCGTCGAGCCGCCCGAGTTCCGCCACGCCCGAAGCCACCGCGGTCTTCAGCGCGCCGGCGTCGCGGACGTCCACGGTCGTGGTCACGATCCGGCGGTCGAGCTTCTCCACCTGGCGCGCCGTTTCCTCCAGGTCCGCCGGTACGGCCAGGGGATAGCCGACGCTGTCGATCTGCGTACAGAGGTCGACCGCGATGATGTGCGCGCCCTCCTCGGCCAGCCGCAGTGCGTGCGCCCGTCCCTGCCCGCGAGCCGCTCCGGTGATGAAGACGACCTTGTCCTGTACCCGGCCCATCCGGGCCTCCTTTCCGAGGGCTTACCAGCCGACGAGCCGGTCCAGCACGAGCGAGGTGGCGGAGAAGTAGTCGCCGTAGCCGCCGCGGAAGAACAGCAGCGGCGTCTTCGGCGACTCGACGCGCAGGTCGTGGACGCGGCCCACGACCAGCAGGTGGTCGCCGAGCTCCACCTCCTGCTCGACGGTGCAGTCCACCCACGCGACGATTCCGTCGAGCACCGGGTTCCCGAGCGGGGATGGTGCCCAGGAGACCGTGTCGAACTTGGCGGTACCGCTGACCGCCATCTGCCGGCAGACCGGTTCCTGGTCGGCCGCCAGCACGTTTGCGCAGTACCTGCCCGCGGCGCGGATCCGAGGGAGCGTGCGTGACGAGCGGGCGGCCAGGAACGACACCAGCGGCGGGTCGAGCGACACCGAGTGGAACGTGCCGACGACCATTCCGGCCGGCTGTCCGTCCGGTTCCGTCGCGGTGACGGCGACGACCGCGGTCGGCAGGTTGCCGAGCACGTCCCGGAACTGCCGGCCGTCGAAGGGGGTGGCCATCAGACCAGGATCCGCATCGGGGGTGGCAGCTCGAGCCCCATCTGGGTCAGGGCGTTGGCGTGGTAGGCGACTCCCGGCACGTGGATCATGTGGGAGAGCCCGGCGTGCGCGTCGCGCCAGAACCGCTGGATGGGGTTGCTCCGCCGGATGGCGTTCCCGCCCGAGCGGGCGAAGATCTCGTCGACGGCGGCGACTGCCCGCCAAGCGCAGCGCACCTGGTTGCGTCGTACGTCCGACCTCGCCTCCAGCGAAACCGGCTTGCCGGACTCCAGGGTGTCGAAGAGCCGGCTGATGCCGTCGAGCAGCTGGATGCGTGACGCCTGGATCTCGGATGACGCTTCCCCGGACGCGTAGAGGACGTAGGGGTCGTCGCGCACCTGAACGCCGGTGACCGCGACCCGATCGCGTTGCTGGGCCACGTGGACGGCCAGCGCACCTTCGCAAATGCCGATCACCGCGGCGGTGATCCCCAGTGGGAACATCGCGGCGAAGGGCAGCTGGTACAAGCTGTCGGTGACACCGTGTTCTTCGGCGGCGCGTCCTTCCTGGACGGCGACTTGATCGAGGGTCCGGTAGTCGGGCACGAAGGCGCCCTCCACCACGACGTCCTTGCTCCCGGTGCCGGCCAGGCCGACCACGTCCCAGGTGTCGTCCAGGATCCGGTAGTCCGACCGCGGCAGGATCACGTGCCGGACGGACGGGGGCATCACCGGCTTTCCCCTGCCGTCCCCGACCATCGCGCCGAGGAAGTCCCACTCGCAATGGTCGGCACCCGACGAGAACGGCCACCGTCCGTTGAGGACGTAGCCACCGTCGGCAGGTTCCGCGATCCCGTTCGGCATGTAGGGCGACGCGATCCAGGTGTCGGGGTTGGTGCCCCAGATCTCCTGCCCGAGCCGCTGGTCCATCTGGGCGACCTCCCAGGGGTGGACCCCGACGACGCCGCAGACCCAGCCGGCCGCGCCGTCGTGCCGCGCGACCGCCATCACGGCCTCCGCGAAGTCGCGGGGATGAGCTGCGTAACCGCCGAACTTCCGCGGCTGCAGCAGCCGCATGACACCCGCGGCCCGGAGCAGGGCGACGGTCTCGTCGCTCAGCTTGCCCAGGGTTTCGTTTTCTTCGGCGAGTGCCGCCAGCTTGGAACCCGACTCCTCGATCCGGCTCACCACTTCGTGGGCCATGTCGCCACCTCCTACTCGGACGCTTTGCGGGTGAGGAACTCCGTCACGACCCGCTCGAAATCGGTTTTGCGCTCCACTTGCACCCAGTGCCCGCAGCAGGCGAAGGTGTGCAGTTCGACGTCGGGCAGCCAGCGGGTCGCGAAGTGCGCCTGGTCGTAGGGCAGCATCCGGTCGTCACGGCCCCAGAGCAGCAGGGTCGGCGTGCGCACGGTGGCCGCGCGCGTCCACAAGGGCGGGTGCTCGGCTTGGCGGCGAGGATCGAACATCGACCCGAAGATGATCTTCATCCGCTGGATGGCGTCGCCGCTGGTGGCGTTGCGCAGCCGTTCGTCGACCAGGTCGTCGGTCACCCGGCTCTGGTCGAACACCATCGTCCGGATCCATTCGCTCATCCGGTCACGAGTGGGATCCTCCAGGAACTCGAACAGCCGCTTGAAGCCTTCGCTCGGTTCGGCCTGGAAGAGCCCGGTCGACAATCCGCCGGAGCCCATGAGGGCCATCCGCCGCACGCGGTCGGGGGCCTGCACCGCCAGCTCGGCGGCGACCGCGCCGCCCATGGAGTTGCCGATGAAGACCGCGGACTCGATGCCCAGCTCGTCCAGCAGCCGCAGGATCCACCTGGCCGCGACGACGGGGTAGGGCGCATCGAGTTCGGGCAGCTCGGTGCCGCCGAAGCCGGGGAGGTCCGGGGCGATGGTGCGGAACCGCTCGGCGAACACCGGCAGGTTGTCCCGGAAGTTCGACCACGCGGTGACGCCCGGGCCCGAACCGTGGAGCAGCAGCAGCGGCTCGCCCTCCCCGGCCTCGTGGTAGGCGAAGGTGAGCCCCTCGATCACCTTCGTGGCGGGGGTGCTCATGGGACCAGCCCCGCCGACGGGGAGGTGGACAGGAATGCGCCGCCCGGGCCGACGTCGAGGACGTCGCCGTACCAGGTCTGCCCGTACTGCAGCTCGGGCAGCTTCCACTCGAGGGCTTCCCACGCCGGGTCGAAGATCAGGTAACCGCCCGAGTACAGCTCGATCCGGTGCCCGGAGCCGGGGTCGTGGATGTAGAGGTACATCGCCTGGCCGATGCCGTGTTTGCCGGGGCCGTGGCCGTAGGCGATGTCGAGGTCGCGGATCTGGTCGGCCGCGGTGAGGATGTCGTGGAAGTTCTCGACGTTGAACGCGACGTGGTGGAACTGACCGGGTTGGTCCTCGGCGGCGACGCCGATCGCGACGTCGTGGACCTGCGGGGTCACCGACAGCCACGAGGCCAGGATGATGTCCGGGGCCTGGGGCAGCCGGGCGAACTCGCGGCGCTTGAAGCCCAGTCCCGTCTGCAGCCAGCCTTCGGCCTCGTTCACGGTCGCGGCGCTGGTCTGCAGGTTGATGTGATCGAGCCGGCGCACGCCGAGACCGCGCCGGCGTGAGCTGTTGCTGAGGATCTTCGACCGGATGGACTCGTCGGCCACGGGCTTCTCGATGTCGTAATACAGCTCGAACGGGTGCTCGCTGCCGGGAACGAGGAACCGGACGGCCTCGCCCCGGCCGGTCTCGTGGCCCACGGCCAGCTCGACCGTCTGCAGCCCCTCGTTCTCCAGCTGCTTCTGGAACAGCTCGACGTCCTGCTTGCGCTTGACCCGGAAGCCGTAGGAGTTGACCCGGGCCTCTTCCTGCTGGGTCAGCACCAGGGAGTGGTGCACCAGCTCCTGGTAGCCGCGCAGGTAGGCGACGCCGTCGGCCTGCGCGACGACCTCCATGCCGAGCAGGTCGCGGAAGAACCAGAGCGAGCGCTCGAGGTCGGGGGTGCCGAGGTCGATGGTGCCCGCGTGGGCGATCTGCGGCCCCGGGTCGTAGTCGGGCTGGGCCATGGGGACTCTCCTTCGAGCCGATGGGGATGCGCCGAGCGCCATTATGGGCGACCTTACCTGAGAAGAGTATCCCCAAATGAGCATTGACAGTGTCACCGTGACAGCGCACGATCCCTGTGCTGGCTGGGAAAACGTGTTTGTCACGGAGTGACAATCCGGAGCGGTCGAGCGTATTGCCTAATGAGGATACCTATTTGCCCAGCGGATCAGGAGGTGGTCGATGACCGCGAACGAAGACACCTACGACATCGTCTTCGTCGGGTCCGGAGGTGCCGGCCTCGTCGGCGCCTACGTGGCGGCGTCGCGCGGGCTGCGCACACTGGTGCTCGAGAAGACCGGGCTCGTCGGCGGCACTACCGCCTATTCGGGAGCCGGGCTGTGGTTCCCGGGTTCGGCCCCGATCGCGCGGGCCGGCATCGAGGACGACGTCGAGAAAGCGCGCACATACCTGCGCGCCGTCGTCGGCGACGGCTCGCGGGAAGGGCTTCAGGACGCCTACCTCGAAGCCGGTGCGCAGCTCGTCGACGAGCTGGAGAAGAACCAGTGGTTCCAGTCGTTCGTGCACGGGCCGGTGCCGGACTACTTCCCGGCGGCCCCGGGGGCCTCGGTGTACGGCCGGACGATCTTCCCACCGGAGGTCGCCGTCGCCGAGCTCGGTGAGCACGCCCCGCTGGTGCGCGGCCCGATCCCCGCCGAGCGGTGGGGTGTCGACCAGGGGCCCGTTCTCAACGGCGGCCGGGCGCTGATCGCCCGCGCACTGGCGGCGTTCCTGGAAACCGGCAACGGCGTCCTGCACGTCGAAACGGCGTTGGAGAGCCTGCTGCGCGAAGGTGACCGGGTCGTCGGCGTGGTGGCGACCCAGGGCGGGGAACGGCGGACGTTCCGCGCCACCCGAGGCGTCCTCCTGGCGGCCGGCGGCTTCGAGCGCAACGCCGATCTGCGCGCCGAGTACCAGCCGATCCCGCTGACCGGCGAATGGTCCAACGGCGCTCCGGGCAACACCGGCGACGCGCTGCTGGCGGGCATCGCCGCCGGCGCGGACACCGATCTGCTCGACGAGTCGTGGTACGTCCCCGGCCTGGTGCAGCCGGACGGCCTCCCGGTGTTCCAGAGCGGCTTGCGCGGCGGGATCTGGGTGAACGCCGCGGGGGAGCGGTTCATGAACGAGGCCCGCCCATACGACCAGGCGGGCCACGAGCTGGCCCGCCTGCACGCCGAGTCGGGCGTCCCGCACGTGCCCGCGCACTGGATCCTGGATCAGAGGCAAGTCGACCGGGACAGTTTCGGCGGTCCGCCCGACCAGCCGATCGCCCCGGAGTGGTTCTCGTCGGGGGCGTTGAAGAAGGCTGACACCCTGGAGGAGCTGGCGGAGCTGGCCGGCGTCCCGTTCGGGGCGCTCAGCCGGACCGTCGAGAAGTTCAACGGCTACGCGCGCGCCGGTGTCGACGAGCAGTTCCACCGCGGGGAGACGCCGTGGGACCGGATGTTCCACCACATCGTGCCGTTCCCGTTCCTGCCCGAACAGGCTTATCCGGCGAAACCGTCCCCGGACTGGCCCAACCCGATCCTGCTTCCCCTGGACACGCCACCGTTCTACCTCGCGACGATCGTGCTGTCCGACATCGGCACCAAGGGGGGCCTCAAGACGGACGAGAACGCGCGAGTGCTGCGGCCGGACGGTTCGCCGATCGAGGGTCTCTACGCCGCGGGCAACACGGCCGCACCGATGTCGGGCCGCGTCTACCCCGGTGCGGGCACGCCCATCGGCTCGGGACTCGCGTTCGCCTACCGGGCCGTGCTGGACATCGTTTCCGCCTGACTGGACGGATCAAAGGAGATCCTCTGTGGACGACAAAGTGAAGTTCCGGCTCTACCGGCTTTCGGTGTGGTGCGGGGTGATCGTCCTGGTGGCGTTCACCGTCGCGTTCACCGTGGTGGGCCGGCTGACGCCGCCCATCCCGCCGACGGCCACCGCGGAGCAGGTGACGGGATACCTGGCGACGAACCGCACGGGCGTCCTTTGGGCGGTGGTCATCATGGGTGTCTTCGCTCCGCTGTTCTACCCGTTCGCCGTGGTCACCAGCCTGCAGATGCGGCGCATCGAAGGTGGCTGGGGCCTGCTGTCGATGGTGCAGCTGACGACCGCGGTGGTCGCCCCGACCGGCTGGCTCTACCCGCTCGCGGTGTACGCCACCGCGGCCTTCCGGCCCAACCGTGACCCGCAGCTGGTGCTGCTGCTGAGCGACCAGTTCTGGCTCACCTACGTCGGGGTGGCGGTGATCTTCGTGCTGAACGTCGCGGTGATCGGCCTGTCGGCGTTCGTCGGCCGCCGTCCGAACCCGGTATTCCCGCGCTGGTTCGGCTGGCTCAACTTCGCCGCGGCGGTCTGCCTGCTGCCCGGGGTCTTCGTGTACGTGTCGCCGGACGGTCCGTTCGCGTGGAACGGCGTGTTCGCGATGATCATTCCGGCAGTGGCGTTCCTGGTGTGGAAGATCGCCATGATCGTGGTGCTGTTCCGAGCGGTGAAGTCCGAGGAGCGGGAAAGCCTGGCGGCGGCTGTGCTCGTGCCGGCCTAAGCCCCACGCAGGAGGAGGGCGCCGGACGGCGCTCCGCCGCCGGCGGTGACCACTGCCGTCCGTGCGCTCTCCACCTGACGTCCGTGCGCCTCGCCGCGCAACTGCAGCATCGCCTCGCGGACGAAGCCGTAACCGTGTAACCGGCCGGCCGAAAGCTGCCCGCCGTGGGGGTTCAGCGGCAGAGCGCCGTCCAGTGCGATCGTCTTGCCGCCGTCGACGAAGCCGGTCGCCTCGCCGGGGCCGCAGAACCCGAGGTTCTCCAGCCAGGACACGGCGTTGAACGTGAACCCGTCGTAGAGCAGTGCGAGGTCGACGTCCGCCGTGGTCAGGTCCGTGCGGGTCCACAGGTGGGCCGCCGGGCCGCGGGACTGGGGGACGTGCGTCAGCGTGTCCTGGTCCCAGCTGAGCCGCTCCAGGATCGCCGTGCCGACGGCTTCGACCAGAACCGGCGGTTTCGGTCGGTCGGCAGCGGTTTCGATCGCGGAGACAATGACGGCGACCGCGCCGTCACAGGGCACGTCACAGTCGTAGAGCCCGAAGGGCGTTGTGACGGTACGAGCGGCGAAGTAGTCGTCCATCGTAAAGGGATCCCGGTACAGCGCCTCGGGATTGCGGGCTGCCCCGGCCCGGGCGGTGACGGCGATCGCGCCGAGCACTTCGCGGCCGACGCCGTAACGATGCAGGTAGTGGGAAGCGTGACAGCCGATCCATTGCGCGGGGGACACGGCACCGAACGGTGCTCGCCACTCCAACATCCCGGTGGCCCGGCTGCTGGGGGTATCCCACGCACCGGATCGGACGAGCGCCGCGTGCGAGGACTCCCAGACCGTGCGGAAGCACAGCACGTGCCGGCACAGCCCGCTCGCGACCGCGAGCATGGCGGCAATGATCGAGCCGATCTGGCCCGGCACCTCGCTGCCGCCGTTCACCCAGGTCGGGCGCAGCTGCAGCGCTTCGGTCAACGCGGTGATCCCGCCTTCGCTCAGACCGGTCGGATTCGGTCCGGGGTAGGTCGACAAGCCGTCGATCTCGTCCAGGTCCAGGCCGGCGTCGGCCGCGGCGGACAGGCATGCCTCGACCGTCAGCGAGATCGGATCCACCATGAGCCGTCGTCCGACCTGCGACTGGCCGACGCCGGTCAGGGCGACTGCGTCCTCGAACTTGCGAAGGGTGGCCATCGGGCGAAGCGAGGTGCGGACCCCGCGTGGTTCGGGAACCGGGCCTGGCTGCGCGGCGTCGGGATCCGGTTCGAACAGGGGCAGGTGAATGTCCCGGTGTTGCTCGAACCGGACTCGCACCGGCATGCCGATGTACACGTCCTCCGGCTCGCAGCCGACGATGTTGGTCGTCAGCCGGGCCCGGTCGTCCTCGGCGAGCGCGACGATCGCGACGACGTACGGCGGCGGGAAGCCTGGCAGCCACGCCTGGTGCGTGACGCTGAAGCCGACGACGACGCCCTTTCCCGAGGTGGGTTCCAGCGCCACGGTCCGACAACGGCATTCGGGGCAGACGGGTCCTGGGGGGTGGAACCAGCGATCGCAGGCATCGCAATGGGCGATCCGCAGCACGCCGTCCGCGCCCGAACGCCAGAACGCGGCGCTCGCGAGTGTCGGCTGTGGCAGTGGCCTAGAGATCGTCGAAGTCACCTAAAGAGGATACTTAATATCTCTTCTCTGCGCGCTTTGGGTCTTGAAAACCGAGTACATCTCGGTGCATGCTGAGAAACAGGTATACACAATGCGCCGGTTGATGAGGGAGCGCGACGATGCCGTTGCAGCCGTGGATGAAGTTGCTGTCGACCGACGACCACCTGATCGAGCCCCCGCGTCTGTGGGCCGACCGGTTGCCGGCCAAGTTCCGCGAGGCCGGTCCCCGGAGTGTGGAGCGACCGCGGCGTGACGGAGCCGCGCCCGCCGAGGTCTGGTGCTACGAGGACCGGATCTACCCCTACATCGGGCTGAACGCCGTCGCGGGCAAGAAGCCCGAAGAGTTCGGCATGGAGCCGACCCGTTACGACGAGATGATCCCGGGGTGCTACGACCCGAAGGCGCGGCTGCGCGACATGGACCTCGACGGCGTGTGGGGTGCGCTGTGCTTCCCGTCGTTCCCGCGGTTCGCCGGCACGGTCTTTCTGGAAGGACAGGACAAAGAGCTCGCGCTCCTGTGCGTGCGGGCGTGGAACGACTTCGTGTTCGACGAGTGGTGTGCGCCGGCGCCGGACCGGCTGATCCCGCTGGTCATCCTGCCGCTGTGGGACGTGCAGGCGTGCGTCGCCGAAATCCACCGCACTGCGGCCCGGGGCGCGAAAGCCATCTCCTTCCCGGAAAACCCGGTACCGCTGGGACTGCCGTCGTTCCACACCGACCACTGGGACCCGGTCTTCTCCGCGGCCGAAGAAGCCGATCTGCCGATCTGCCTGCACTTCGGCACCTCGGGCAGCGCGCCCAAGACCGCACCGGAAGCTCCCTTCGCGGTGACGATCGCCTTGTTCGGCTGCAATTCGATGTACGCGGCGGCGGACCTGCTCTTCTCCCCGGTGCTGCACAAGCACCCACGGCTGAAGATCGGGCTGTCCGAAGGCGGTATCGGCTGGGTGCCCTACCTGCTGGAGCGGATCGACACCACCTGGGAACGGCACCGCTTCTACCAGAACGTCAACCAGGAGGTCCGCCCGTCGGAGCTGTTCCGCGAGCACTTCCACGGCTGCTTCATCGACGACCGGTTCGGGGTGAAGTCGCGCCACGACATCGGCGTCGACCTGATCACCTGGGAGTGCGACTACCCGCATTCCGACTCCTACTGGCCGAAGAGCCGCGCCTACGCCGCCGAGGTGCTGGCCGACGTCCCGGACGACGAAGTGCACCGGATCGTCGAGCTGAACACTCGCCGCCTCTACAACTTCCCCGCCGCATGAGCCGCCGCCCCGAATCCGAGCGGTCCGACTGGACCGACCTCGACCTGCTGACCCGCGACGAAGCCGCCGGGCGCCTCGAGGAGGAGATCACCGACGTCGAGAGCAAACTCGGCGACGCCGGTCCGGCCGAGCGGGAACTGCTCGAGGTGCGGCTGCGCGCGTTGCGTGACGCGGTCGCGGAACTGGCGGGCTCATGAGCACCGGCAGGGTCGCGGGCAAGGTCGCCCTCGTCACCGGCGCGGCCCGCGGCCAAGGCCGCTCCCACGCGGTCCGGCTGGCCGAAGAAGGCGCCGACGTCGTCGTGACCGACGTGTGCCACGACATCTCCGGCGCCGTGCGGTACCCGCTCGGGTCGAAGGACGAGCTCGAAGAAACGGCCGAGCTCGTCCGGGCCACGGGCCGCCGATGCGTTGTTCTCCAAGCCGATGTCCGCGCCATCGCCGAGGTCCGGGCGGCCGTCGACGCCGCCCACGCCGAACTCGGCCGGCTCGACGTCGTCGTCGCCAACGCCGGGGTCACCAGCATGGGCAGCGCCTGGGAACTGTCCGAAGAGGAATGGGACGTGGTGATCGACGTCAACCTCAAGGGCGCGTGGAACACAGCGCGCGCGACGATTCCCCGGATGATCGAGGCAGGCGCCGGCGGTTCGATCGTGCTGACCAGCTCGGCCGCGGGCATCCGCGGCCACGTTCCCTACGCGCACTACGTGGCCAGCAAACACGGAGTCGTCGGCCTGATGAAGGCGCTGTCGAACGAGCTCGCGAAACACTCGATCCGGGTGAACAGCGTGCACCCCACCGGGGTCAGCGGCACGGGGATGGCGCCCACCGCGGCTTTCGAGGACCTCGCCGGTCGCGAGCCGCTGTTCGGCATGGGCGTGATGAACCCCCTCGCGCCGCTCGTCGAACCGCGGGACGTCTCGAATGCCGTGCTGTTCCTGGCCTCGGACGAAGCCCGGTACGTCACCGGTCTGCAGTTCACCGTCGACGCGGGCGGGACGAACAAACCGTGATCGGGTTCGTCGGTGCGGGACACCTCGGCGAGCCGATGGTGGAGCGGCTCCTGGGCGCCGGGCACGAGGTCCGCGTGTACGCGCGGCGGGAGGAAGTCCGCGAACGGCTCTCGGCCGCCGGGGCCGAACCGGCCGACAGCGCGCGCGGGCTGCGTGGCTGCGACATCGTCGTCAGCTGCCTGTACAGCGACGCGCAGGCGCTCGAAGTGCTCCCCGAGATCATGGCCCGGGACATGCTGGTCATCTCGCACACGACCGGGCGGCCGGAAACCCTCGCCGCGCTCGCCGGACACGGTGCCGCGGTCGTCGACGCGGCCTTCAGCGGGACAGCGGAGGCGGTCCGCGCCGGGCGCCTCACCGTGTACCTCGGCGGCGAACCGGACCACGTCGCCAGCGCCCGCGAAGTCGTCGCCGCATACGCCGACCCGGTCATCGAGACGGGACCGCGCGGCTCGGCGATGCGCGTGAAGCTGCTCAACAACCTGCTGTTCGCCGCGATTTCCCAGGTCACACTGCGCGGGCTCGAGACGGCGCGTGCATCGGGCATCGACGAGAACGTGCTGCTGGACGTCTTGGCCGTCAGCAGCGGCGGCAGCAAAGCGGCGCAGTACATCGCCGCACGTGGCGGAGCCGAGAAGTACGCCGCCGCGGTGACCCCGTTCCTGCGCAAGGACCTGGCCGCTTGCCAGGACACCGTCGCCGGCCTCGCGGAACTGTTGACCGTCGCCCACATGGGTCCGCTGGACCTGCACGAAGAGAACGGAGTTCCCCGATGAACGTCACAGTCGACACCCGGCTGTGCTCCGGCCACGCCCGATGCGCGGCGACCGCGCCGGAGGTGTTCGAACTCGACGACGACGGCTACGCACTGCCGCTCGAGAACGACGTGCCGGCCGACAAGCTCACCCAAGCGCGTGAAGGCGCGTACGCGTGCCCCGAGCGCGCGATCACCGTCGACTGAACGAGGAGGTGACCCGGGTGCACCGGCCGATGGAAGGCGTGCGCGTCCTGGAAGTCGCGCAGTTCACCTTCGTTCCCGCCGCGGGCGCGGTGCTCGCGGACTGGGGCGCCGACGTCATCAAGATCGAGCACGCCGAGCGCGGCGACGCGCAACGCGGGCTTTCCCGCGTGCTCGGCCAGGCGACGGCGGCCGAAGGCTCGACGTTCCTGCCGCTCATGGAAGGCCCGAACCGGGGGAAGCGCAGCGTGGGGCTGGCTCTGGAGAAACCGTCGTCGAGGCGGGTGTTCGAAGAGCTGGTCAAGTCTAGTGACGTCTTCCTCACCAACTTCCTCCCGGACGCCCGCGCCAAGCTCAAGATCGAGCTGGACGACGTGCGCGCGCTGAACCCGGACATCGTCTACGTCCGTGGCAGCGGATTCGGCCAACGGGGGCCGGAAGCAGGCAAGGGCGGCTACGATAGCACGGCCTTCTGGGCGCGCGGCGGCAGCGCGGCCGGGGTGACACCACCCGGTGCCGACCGGACTCCGCGGATGCCGGCCGGGGCGTACGGCGACGTGATCGGCGGGATGACGATCGCAGGTGGCATCGCGGCGGCGCTCTACTCACGCCAGGCCACCGGCAAGCCGTCCGTGGTCGACGTCTCGCTGCTCGGCGTCGGGGCCTGGGCCACCCAGCTCACGGTCAACCAGGCGTTGCTCAAGGGCGGCCCGCTGCCACCGCGGGAACACCCCAAGCACGGCTCGGCGACCAATCCGCTGATCGGCGGCTACCGGACCGCCGACGGGAAGTGGCTGGAGCTGGCGATGCTCCAGCCCGGCCGCTACTGGCCGGAGTTCTGCCGCCTCGCCGGCCGGGAGGAGCTCGTGACCGACGAGCGCTTCTCGGACGTCGAGAAGATCATGGCCAACGCCGTCGAGGCCGCGGAAGTCATCGCGGACATCATCAGCGAGCGGACGTTCGCCGAGTGGACCGACGTCCTGTCCCGGGGGGAAGGCCAGTGGGCCGCCGTGCAGGGCCCGTGGGAGGTCGCCCAGGACCCGTCGCTGCGCGCGAACGGCCTCATCGTCCCCGTCGTCGATGCCGAAGGACGCGAGCGGGAGCTGGTGGCCAGTCCGGTCCAGTTCGAGCAGACCCCGGTGACGTTCACCCGGGCGCCCCAGTTCGCAGAGCACACCGACGAGGTCCTGCGGGAGCTCGGGCTCACCGACGACGAGCTCATCCAGCTGAAGATCGACGGCGCCGTCACCTGAGAGGACCCTGTCTTGAGCACGACGTTCGAACCCGAGGGCACCTACGAAGGGGTACCCGTCTACCACTACGACAACACCGCCGGTGGTGCGGTCTTGAGCCACCACGAGCGCTGGGACGCCGTCGCCGCGACCCACTCGGGTTTTCGCAGTGACGTCTCCAAGGGGTACTGGGTCGTCACCGACGGCACGGCGGTCCAGGAGTCGCTGCAGGACTGGCGCACCTTCTCCAGCAAGTCGGTGACGGCACTGGATCCCGAACCGAAGTTCCTGTGGATCCCGGAGATGCTCGACCCGCCGGTGCACACCCAGTGGCGGCGGTTGCTCGGCCGCGAGTTCTCGCCCAAGGCGGTCGCCGCGCGGGAGCCGGAGATCCGGCAGGTCGCCGTCGAGACGATCGAGCGGTTCGCCGGGCTCGGGACCGCCGACGTGCTCGACGAGTTCGCCCGCCGCTTCCCGACCGTCATCTTCCTGCGCCTGATGGGACTTCCCGAGCAGGACCTCGACATGTTCCTGGGATGGGTGCACGAGATGCTGCACCTGTCCTACGAGCAGGACCCCGACCGCAGCCGCCAGCTGGCCGCCATCACCGAGGTGTCGGCTTACTTCGACGAGCAGATCGCGGCGCGCCGTGCGGCACCTCGCGCCGACCTGCTGTCCCGGGCGATGACGTGGGACATCGACGGCGAGCCGGTCAGCGACCGGGACCTGCACGCCTTCTGCCTGCTGATGTTCTCGGCCGGCCTGGACACCGTGCCGATCTCGGTCGGCTGGGCGCTGTACCACTTCGCCACCCACCCGGACCACCGCCGGGCCATCCTGGCCGACAGCTCGGCCATCCCCACCAGCGTAGAGGAGATCCTCCGTGTGTACTCATTCGTGATCCCGGCTCGCAAGGCCACCAGGGATGTCGAAGTCGGCGGCTGCCCGGTCAAGGCGGGCGAGATGGTGATGCTGCCGCTCGTGGTCACCAACCGCGACCCGGACCGCTACGACGATCCGGCGGAGGTGGACCTCGACCGCAAGACCAGCAACCACATCGCGTTCGGGTCGGGGCCGCACCGCTGCCTCGGGTCGCACCTGGCCCGGCTCGAGCTGAACGTCGCGATCGAGGAGTGGCACGCCCGCATCCCCGACTACCGGATCGCGCCCGGACAGGACCTCGAGCAGACCGGCAACATGTACGGCATCAAGTCGCTGCGTCTCGAATGGTGAACGAGCACGACGAGCTGCGCGCCTCGGTCCGCCGGTTCCTGACCGACAAGTCACCTGGCGAGGCCGTGCGCCGCTGGATGGCCTCCGAGGACGGCTTCGACCCGGCGGTGTGGCGGGTGACGGCGGAGCAGCTCGGACTCACCGGCCTCGCTGTACCCGAGGAGTACGGCGGCGCGGGCGGCGGTCCGGCCGAGCTGGGCGTCGTGCTGGAGGAGACCGGGCGGGCGTTGCTGCCGTCGCCGTTCTTCGCGACGGTGGCACTCGCCGGGCAAGCGCTGGCCGAAGCCGGGCCGGACGCGGCGAGATGGCTGCCCGGGATCGCTGACGGCTCGCTGACCGCGACTCTCGCCGTTGCAGAGGAGAGTGGTTCGTGGCGACCGGAGGACGTCGGAGCGACCGTGACCGCCGGGCACTTGTCCGGCACGAAGATGTTCGTGATCGACGGCGACTCGGCCGCGCTGGTCCTGGTCGTCGCACGCGACGAAACAGGTCTCGGCCTGTTCGCCGTCGAGGGCGTCACACCGCAGGTGACCCGGAGTCGCCTCGACACCCTCGACCCGACGCGGCGGCTGGGCAGGCTCGACTTCGACAGCGCCCCAGCGGTGCGCATCGGGCCGCCGGATGAGGCCTTCGTGCGTCGCGCGCTTGATCTCGCGGTGGTCGCCCTGGCCGCCGAACAAGTCGGCGGCGCGCAAGCCTGCCTGGACGCCGCGGTCGAGTACGCGAAGGTCCGCGTCCAGTTCGGCCGGCCGATAGGCACCTTCCAGGCGATCAAGCACAAGTGCGCGGACATGCTGCTGCGCGTCGAATCCGCCCGCTCGGCGGCCCGCCACGCTGCGGCCGTGGCGGTCGGGGCCCCGGCCGAACTCCCGGTGGCCGCCGCACTGGCTGCGACGTACTGCGCCGAGACCTACACGCACGCGGCCAAGGAGAACATCCAAATCCACGGCGGTACCGGCTACACCTGGGAGCACGACGCCCACCTGCACCTGCGGCGGGCCAAGTCCTCGGAGCAGCTGTTCGGCGCACCGGCGGCCCACCGGGCCCGGCTGGCAACCCTGACCAGGATCGGAGGGCCGGCGTGACCGACGAGTTCCGGGCCGGCTTGCGGGAATTCCTCGTCACGAACCACCCCGGCCGCCGCCCGAAGGACCCCGTCGAACGGCTCGCCTGGCAGAAGCACTGGCTGGCCACTCTGTTCGACGCCGGGTACGCGGGTCCGAGCTGGCCGCGCGCCTACGGCGGTATGGAGCTGAGTTTCGCCGAGCAGGTGGTCTACCAGGAGGAGTACGCCAGGGCGCGGGTACCTGGCCCGCTCGGCACCGGCGTGGGGATCGCGGCTCCGACCATCCTCAAGTACGGCACGGCCGAGCAGAAGGAGCGATATCTCCGACCGATGCTCCGCGGAGACACGGTGTGGGCGCAGGGGTATTCCGAGCCGGACGCCGGCTCGGACCTGCCCGCCCTGCGCACCACGGCACGCCGGGACGGTGAGCACTACGTCGTCAACGGCCAGAAAGTGTGGAACAGTGCCGCCGACATCGCGGACATCCTGTTCACCCTGGTCCGCACCGGACCGCCGGAATCGCGCCAGGACGGGATCAGCTACCTGCTGATCGACGCCCATACCTCGGGCGTGGTGGTCCGTCCGCTGCGTGACCTGACCGGGGACGCACACTTCTGCGAGATCTTCTTCACCGACGTGCACGTCCCGGTGGCCGACCGCGTCGGGGAGGAGAACGGCGGCTGGCCGCTGGTCCGCACCAGCCTGGGCCACGAGCGAGCGGCCGGGGCGATGAACCAGGCGGCTCGCTACCGCCGTGTGCTCGACGAGCTGGTCGAGCTGGCCCGGGACCGGGGAGCTCTGGCGGACCCGCTCGTGCGCGACCGGCTGGCCGACTTCGAAGTCCGGGTGCGGATCATGCGCTACACCGGGATGCGCACCATTACCGACATCCTGGAACGGGGCGAGCCGGGGCCGGCGTCGTCGACGTCCCGGTTGTTCATCGTCACCTTCGAACAAGATCTGCACGAGTTCGCCCTCGACCTGCTCGGGCCGTACGGAGTCCTCGGGCGGAACGACCCGCACGCGGTCCAGAGAGGACGGTGGGTGTGGGGATTCCTGCGCACCCGCGCTTCGACGATCGGCGCGGGTACCGCCGAAATCCAGCGCAACACGATCGCCGAACAGGTGCTGGGCCTGCCGCGTGATCCTGCGATGCCCGGCAAGGAGCCGCGTTGACGACCACCGGATACGGCGTGCTGACCGACGAGGCCATCGAGCGGTCCCGGCAGCGGCTGGGCGTCCCGCGGCCCCAGCGCACACCCCCGCACAACTACGAGGTGACCTGGGACGGCGTCCGGCACTTCGCGTACGGCTACGGCGACGACAACCCGCTGTACTGCGATCCGGACCATCGTTCCCGCTGGGGTTCGCTGATCGCGCCCCCGACGTTCCTCTACACGATGGGCGAGGATGCCGCCCCGCCGCCGGACGACGAGACCAGGCAGCTGCTGAAGGGTGATCCGTTCGCCGGTCTGGGCTCCTACCAGGCGGTCATGGAGTTCGAGTGGTGGCGGCCGCTGCGGCTGGGCGACCGGTGCCGGGTGCTGCAGACCCAGGTCGGCGTCCAGCCGAAGCCGAGCAGTTTCGGTGGCCGGACCGCGCACGTGACCCAGGACTACCTGTACACGAACGGCGCGGGGGAGATGCACGCCGTCCGCCGGGGCACGTGGATCAACGCCGAACGGCACACGTCGAAGAAGCGGGCAAAGGAGACGCTGGTCCAGGAGCCTTACACGCCTGCACAGATAGCCGAGATCGATGCGGCGTACGCGGCCGAAGCCCGGCGAGGCACCGTTGCGCGCTATTGGGAAGACGTTTCCCCCGGAGACGTGCTGCCGCCCAAGGTGAAGGGGCCGCTGACCACGACCGACGTGATCGTCTGGCACCTCGGCTGGGGCATGCAGCTCACCCCGCCGGGCGCGTTCAAGATCGCCGCAGATGTCCGCCGCAAGGCGCCCGGCCTCTACCCGCCGAACGGGCTCGGCATCCCGGACACGGTCCAGCGCCTGCACTGGGAGCCGGCACGGGCGACCGAACTGGGCCTGCCGGGCCCGTATGACTACGGCGGTATGCGGGAGACGTGGCTGTGCCATCTGCTCACCGATTGGATCGGCGACGACGGCTGGCTGTGGAAGCTGCGCTGCGAGCACCGCAAGTTCAACTACCTCGGCGACACGACGTGGGTGCGCGGCGAGGTGACGGCCAAGCCTTCACCCGGCGTGGTGGAGGTCGCGATCCGTTGCGAGAACCAGCGCGGCGAGGTGACTACTCCGGGCACGGCGGTCGTGCTGCTGCCGACGCGGGAGCGAGCGGTCGAGCTGCCTGAGCCGCCCGCGCCCGACCTGTACGGCATGGTTGCGCACGAACTGGCGCGGTTCGACGTCGGCTAGTGCCACCAGGGGATGAGTGCTTCCAGGTGGCGCCGCATGCGGTGCCGCGCCACCCCCGCGTCGCCCTGGCGGATCGCGTCGAAGATCCGCTGGTGCACGTACTGGACCTCCTTCGCGGCCGCGTCGCCGGGCAGTGGCCGCTCCTGGCCGGACGCGTGCCGCCTGAACAGCTCCGTGATGATCCGCAGGAACAGCGACAGCACCGGGTTGCCGGCCAGGTCGGCCAGCTCGGCGTGGAACAGGTCTGCCTTGCCCGGTTCGTCCGGCGGCCCCTCGGTCGGCCACCGGACGGCGACGTCGAGGCGTTCGGCGACTTCGTCGTCGTAGCGCTCGGCGACCCGGCCGACTGTGCCCAGTTCGATCGCGTTGCGGACGATCCGCAGGTCGTCGGAGCGCACCCCCTGGTACTCGAGGAACAACGCCATCGTGTCGATGCTGGCCTGCGGCTCGGGTTCGGTGACGACGAGGCCGCCGCCCGGGCCCCGGCGCATCCGGGCCACCGAGTGGTACTCGAGCAGCCGCACCGCTTCACGCAGCACCGCCCGGCTGATGCCGTAGCGTTCGAGCAGGTCGGCTTCCGAACCGAGCGTGGTGCCGATCTCCCAGCCCTGCGCGGCGATGTCATCGTGGATGCGTGCGGCCACGACCTCGGCGAGCTTGGCCCGGGGCCCTTCGACCAGCTCGGGCTCGATTACGGCGCTCGAGGTTCGCGGCCGCTGAACCCGGTGGCCTTCGATCCACGAGCCGACCCACTCGAGGTGTTCGGTCAGCATCGTCTGGGCCCGCGCGGCGTCCCCGGCGATCACCGCGTCCGCGACGGTGCGGTGCGCATCGAAGGACTCTTCCCGCGCAGCTTGGAGCTCGACCTTGGTCACGCGCCGGGACGTATGCGCGTAACGGGCGGTGAGCCGGTTGAGGATGTCGATGAACAGGTACAGCACCGCGTTGCCGGACAGCTCGCCGAGCAGCGGGTGCACGGCGTCCTGGGCCTCGAAGCCGACCGGGCTCTCGCGTGAGTCCTCTTCCGCGATCACCGTCCGCAGGGTTTCGATGCCGTCCTCGGTGATCCGGTCCGCGGCCAGCCCCGCCGCGATCGGTTCCAGCAGCAGGCGCGCTTCGAGCAGGTCTCCGATGGTCGTGCCGACGTACTCGAGGTAGATCACCATCGACCGGGTCGCGGGCCCGGCGTCGGGAGCGCACACGAGCAGTCCACCGTTCGGGCCGCGGCGCATGCGCGCAACTTGGTGGTGTTCGACCAGACGCACGGCTTCTCGCAGCACCGCGCGGCTCACTCCGAACCGCTCGCGCAGGTCCTGTTCGGACCCCAGGGTCTCGCCGACCGGCCACCCCCGGCGGATGACGTCGGCCTCGATGCGGTGGGCGATCCGCGTCGCGAGCGTGCCGACCTTCGCGTCGGTTTCGTCGCCGGCGGGCTCCAGGTCGACGGCGGGCGCCATACAGCCAACTCCTCAGCAGGACAGTTCCGTATCCTCAGTCTAGTCGGACCGCAGTCGGCGGCCGTCACCATGCCGCGCCAGAAGGCGGTTGGGGATACTGTTCACCGCGGCGCGAACCGCTGCCCCGCATCAAGACGCAGGCACTGGCCGTTGAGCATCGGGTTGTCGACGATGGCCAGCACGAGCTTCGCGTACTCCTCGGGCCGCCCCATGCGCTTCGGGAACGCGGCGTCCTTCACCAGGGCGGACTTCACTTCGGGGTCGATCTTGGCCACCGCTCCGGTTTCGAACAGGCTGGGCGCGATCGCCAGCACCCGGATCCCCAGCGACCCCAGGTCCCGCGCCATCGTCAGGCACATGCCGGCGATCGCCGCCTTCGCCGCGCTGTAGGCCACCTGCCCGATCTGGCCCTCGAACGCCGCGATGGAGGCGGTGTTGACCATGACGCCGCGCTCCCCGTCGGGAGCTTCGGGCTCGTTGCGGCTCATGTGCGCCGCGGCGAGCCGGCTGATGTTGAACGTCGCGACGGCGTTGAGGTCGAGGACCCGGCGGAAGGTCTCGAGGTCGTGTGGCCCATCCTTCCCGAGCGTGCGCCGCGCGACACCGCCGCCCGCGGTCGTCACCGCTACGTGCAGACCCCCGAGGTCCGCGACCGCAGCGGCCAGGGCTGCCTCGGTACCCGCGAAGTCGGTGACGTCGGTGGCGTGGAACCGGCCACCGATCGCGGTCGCGACGTCGGCTCCGTCCGACTCCGGCCGGTCGAGCACCACGACCTCGGCTCCGCGCGCGGCCAGGAGTTCGGCGCTGGCCCGCCCCATCCCGGACGCGCCGCCGACCACCACGGCTTTCCTGCCCTTGATCTCCATCGTTCGTCCTCCTCGCTCAGGCCGGTACGCGCCCCGGCCGGATCAGGTCGCACAGCCGGTCCCGGTGCAGCGCGGCGTCCCCGTGGAGCACGGCGTCGGTCTGTGCGCGACGCAGGTACAGGTGCAGGTCGTGGTCCCAGGTGAACCCGATCCCGCCGTGCAGCTGTAGGGCCTCCCCGGCGACTTCTCCGGCGGCGGCGCTTGAGTACGACGCGGCAACGCACGCCGCTCGCTCCGCGTCCGGGCTGCCGGCGTCCGCGGTCATCGCGGCGTGGTAGGTGGCGGCTCGGATGCCGTGAACGGCCATCGCCATCGTCGCGCACTTGTGCTTGAGAGCCTGGAAGGAACCGAGGGGGCGGTCGAACTGGACCCGCACCCGCAGGTGGCCGACGGTCATGGCGAGCAGCCGGTCCAGCGCTCCCAGGGTGTCGGCCGCCGTCAACACGGCCGCGTCGTCCAGAAGGCGCCGCAGGTCGGCCGGCTCCGCGACGAGCCGACGTCGCGACGGCACCCGGACACCGTCGAGCCGCACCTCGTAGAACGCGCGAGTCAGGTCCAGCACGCGTTGCCGCCGGACCGAGACGCCGGGCGTGTCGCGGTCGACCAGGAACGAGGCGACTGCGTCGCCCTCGCGTGCGGTGACCAGCAACCAGCGCGCTCCACCGGCGTCCGGTACGGCGGTCTTGACGCCGTCGAGGATCACGTCGTGCCCGGCGCTCCGGGCGGTGGTACCCGCGACGCCGTCCGGTGTCCACGGTGAGCCGGGTTCGGCGAAGGCCCAGGTGGCACACGCGGTGCCGGCAGCCACTGCCGGGAGTGTCTCGGCCCGCAAAGACGGCGAACCGGTTCGGGCGAGCGCGAGCCCGACGAGGGCCGTGGAGACGAACGGTCCGCGCGTCACGGCGCGGCCGATCTCCTCGGCCAGCAAAGCGAGTTCGACGAGCCCGAGGCCGGATCCGCCGAACTCGACCGGCACCGCCAGACCGGGCCAGCCTTGCGCGACCGTCAGCGCCCAGAGCGCCGGGTCGACGTCGGCCTCCATCGTCTGCGCACGGGCGGGCGCGTGGTCGGCGAGCAGCTCCCGAGCCGCGTCCCGCACCATCGCCTGCTCTTCGCTGAGCTCGTAGTCCACGTGATTAAGGTATCCTCTTTTGGATTATTGGTCGAGTATTTGGCTATTGTCGGCCACGGTTACGGTAGTTGAGTCGACTCTTCACGGGAGCATGGATGCGACTGGAGCCCTCACCCGAACTCGAAGCCTTCCGGCGGAAGGTGCGGTCCTTCGTCTCTGAACACGCGCCCGGCCGCAAGGCACACGCCGGGGTACGCGCCCCCGCACCCGACCTGGTCCCGGCGCTCCGCGCGTGGACCAGGAAGCTGTACGACGCCGGCTTCCTCGGGATCACGTGGCCTGCCGAGTACGGCGGACGCCCGGACGCCCACCCGCTCGAGCCGTTCGTCGTCGCCGAGGAGATCGCCCGCGCGCGCACGTGGCTGCCCATCGGCGCCGCGCTGCTCGCGGCGTCGGCGGTGATCGACTTCGGTACCGACGAACAGCGCGAGCGCTTCCTGCCGCGGATCCGCAGCGGCGCGGACATCTGGTGCCAGCTGTTCAGCGAACCCGGGGCGGGCAGCGATTTGGCCGCCCTGCAGACCCGCGCGCGCCGCGACGGCGACTGCTTCGTCGTCGACGGGCAGAAGGTGTGGACGACCAACGGCCAGTACGCGGATCTCGGCTACCTGCTCGCCCGAACCGACCCCACCGCGCCGAAACACCGCGGCATCACGGCGTTCGCGGTGGACATGCGTGCCCCCGGGGTGGACATCCGGCCGCTGCGGGAGATCACCGGGACCACCGACTTCAACGAGGTCTTTCTCGACGGGGTGCGGATCCCGGCGGCCGACGTGATCGGCGAGGTGAACGGCGGCTGGCGGGTCGCCATGAGCAGCCTCGGCCATGAGCGCTCGGGGGTCGCGGCGCGAGGGGTCGAGCTGTTCGCCGCGCTCGACGATTTGCTCGACCTCGCCGGGGAGCGTTCGGTTTTCGGCGATTCCGCGACGCGGCAGACCATCGGGGAACTGGCCACTCGAACCCACGTCAACGCCGCGATGAACGGCCTGGCCCAGTCACGGATGCTGCGCGGGACCGAGCAACCGGTGGACGCTTTGCTCGGCAAGATCTTCTTCAGCGAGCTGAACCACGACCTGACGGCTTTCGGTGTCCGGCTCCAAGGCACCGACGGGCTCGCCGTCGAAGGCGATCCCGGGGTGATCGCGGGTGGCTGGTGGCAGGACGCGCACCTCTACTCGCGGGCCTACACGATCGCCGGCGGCGCCAACGAGGTGCTCCGGACCCAGATCGCCGAGCGCGGCCTCGGACTGCCGAAACACCCTTGATCCTGATTGGAAGGACGTCGATGTCCTCCTCCCTCTCCGGCCGCACCATCCTGATGTCCGGCGGCAGCCGCGGCATCGGCCTGGCCATCGCCGTGCGCGCGGCCTGTGACGGCGCGAACGTGGCGTTCATCGCCAAGACCGACAAGCCCGACCCGCGGCTGCCCGGCACGATCCACACGGCCGCTGCCGAGATCGAGGCGGCCGGCGGACAGGTTCTGCGCGGCGTACATGACGGTCGTGGCGCCGGTGGTCTACTTCTTCATCCCCGATGCCGAACGCCCTCGGGAAAAGGCGGCAAGAGCACGGATCGACGTGCTCGGACTCGTCGCCTTCGTGCTGGCCGAGTACCGGGTCGAAAACCCGATGATCGACATGAGGCTGCTCGGTGGTCATGCGCTCGGTACCACGATGGTGGTGTCACTCTTGGCCGGCGTCATCCCGATCTCCTGGAGCTACGTTGTTCCCCAGCTGCTGGAAACAGCACCGCACCTCGGAATCGACTACGGCTTCGGCCTGAGCGCCACGATGGTCGGAGTGGTGACGCTCTCCAACGGCATCTTCAGCATGGCCTGCGGCCTGCTGGGAGGATACCTGGCGAAACGCCTCTCGCCGCGTACGGTGATGGCGTTGTGCTGCGCGACGGGAGTGGCCGGGACAGTACCGATCGGGTTGTGGCACGACCGGTTGTGGCATTTCGTCGTTTTCGGCTTGGTGCTCGGTTTCTCCCACGGGTTCTACTACGCGGCGGGACCGAATCTCGTGATCGAGGCGGTGCCGCCGGAGATGACCGGCGTGAACACCGGGTTGCAGTCCTTCACGGGTGCTTTCGCGGGATCGGTGATGCCGGTCGTCATCGCTGCGGTGCTGTCGGCGAACGTCATCGGCCGATCCGCCGGACCGGTCTACTCCTCGGACGGCTACGCCTGCGTGTTCTTGCTTCTGGCCGCTTCGGGGCTGGTTGCCTTCGTGGTGACGCTGTTCATGCGGCACGGAAGGCAGCCCGCGACTGGGGGAGCGCTTAAGGAAGGGTACACGACTTCTAAGTCAAGCAATTGACTTAGAAGTCGTGTACCCTGCGATCATGAACCAGCCGGCACAGCTGACCGCGGACACTCCCCTCGGCGAATGGGTGAGCCACCCCGACGGTGGTCCGCTCATCCGGGCGTTGCTCGCCGAAGCGGGAGTCGACGAGACCGCGCTCGGGCCGGTCCGTCTGCTGCCGCTCGGGCAGCTCGTCACTCTCAGCCAGGGCAGGCTTGCCCAGGAAGTGGTCGACGGTCTCGTCGCCCAGGTCAACGGCGGAGTCGTGCCGGAGCCCGGAGCCGGCCGCGCCGGCTGGCGAGAGCAGATCACCCCCGGTCGTTTCGAAGGCCGGACGGTGATCGTGACCGGTTCCGCGTCCGGCATCGGACGAGCTACCGCGAGCCGGATCGTGCGGGAAGGGGGCCGGGTCGTCGCCGTCGACGTCTCGTCGGACCGGCTGAACGCTTTCGCCGCGGACTCTCCTGGAGTGGAGCCGGTGTCCGCGGACATCACCGACCCGGCGGGCATCGAGCGAATCCTCGCTCTCGCGGGAACCCGCGTCGACGGACTCGCCAACGTCGCCGGTATCGCTGATGACTTCTCGCCGGCGCACGAGGTGAGCGACGAGCAGTGGCGCCGCGTTTTCTCGGTCAACGTCGACGGCACCTTCCGGCTCATCCGAGCGGTCGTCCCGGCGATGCTCGACGCCGGATCGGGTTCGATCGTGAACATCGCGTCCGAGGCCGCTTTGCGCGGCTCTGCCGCCGGGATCGCCTACACCGCATCGAAGCACGCGGTGGTCGGCATGACCCGAAGCTGTGCGGTCATGTACGGCCCGAGCGGAATCCGGGTCAACGCCGTGGCGCCAGGAGGCGTGGCGACGGGGATCGCCCAGAGCGCGGAGCCGTCCGAATTCGGCCGGAGCCGGCTCCGGGAATTCCTCGGCCTCATCCCGCCGATCGCCACAGCCGAGCAGCTGGCCGCGTCGATCACCTTTCTGCTCAGCGACGACGGCGTGAACGTCAACGGGGCCGTGCTGCCATCCGACGGTGGCTGGTCGGCCCAATGAAACTCTCCACAGTGGCGACCGACCTCCGTGGGGCGGTTCGCCGGATGCCGCGCCTGCCGCTGGAGCGGGCGTGGGCGCTGCGGCTCGTCCGGGCCGCAACGACTCGGATGAAACCGGTCGAAGCTCACGACGTCGACGTGGAAGTCGGTCCTGGCCGGCGGGTCTATCGCCTGCGCGAGCAGCGGTCCGACCTGACGCTGGTGTGGGTCCACGGCGGCGGCCTGGTCATCGGGTCCGCGATCCAGAACGAACGGTTCTGCGTCGAGACGGTGCGGGAGTTCGGGGGCACCGTGGTGTCGGTCGAGTACCGCCTGGCGCCGGACGCCCCGTACCCGGCGGCGCTCGAAGACTGTTACGCCGCTTGGGCGTGGGCGCGTGACCACGCAGCAGACCCGGAGCGAATCGTTGTCGGTGGGCAAAGCGCGGGCGGTGGGCTTGCGGCAGCACTGGTCCAGCGTCTCTGCGACGTCGAAGAGTCACCCCTGGCGCAATGGTTGTTCTGTCCGATGCTCGACGATCGCACCGCAGCCCGCCGCGACCTCGACGGGGTGCGCCACCGTGTCTGGGACAACCGCCTGAATCGCTTCGGCTGGCGCTCCTATCTCGGCGTGGAGCCCGGAGCCGACACAGTGCCGCTGTACTCGGCACCTGGCCGGCGGGAAAGCCTGGCCGGATTGCCGCCGGCCTGGATCGGTGTCGGCGACATCGACCTGTTCCACGACGAAGACGTCGAATACGCTCGGCGACTTCGCGCCGCGGGTGTCGAGACAACGGTGCATGTCGTGCCTGGTGCGCCGCACGGATTCGAGACGTGGGCGACCGACACTGACCTGGTCCGGCAGTACCTCGCCACCGCGAGGTCTTGGCTGAGCGACTTCGCTTGATCTGCCTGCTAGGAAGCAGGGAAAGCCTTGATCAAGTTTTCTTTGAGCGACGGGAGATCGAGCGGAGGTCGGTAGCACTCCCGGATGCGCTCGGCCGCCGCCGGGACGCCCATCGCGAGAAGCCGGCCCGGTGAGATCAGGAAATGTCGATCGGGGTCGGCGAAAGCCGAGTAGTAGTCCCGGAACTTGTACATCCCCCCCGACGAACTGGTTGGCGCTCAACCGGGTGTGCCCGTTCGGCACCCCCAGTGAGTCGGCCACGATCAGGCCGTGCAGGCTGGACGACAGGACCGTTTCGCAAGAGGCGATCTCTTCGACGACCCGGCGAGGGTCGGCGGTCGCATCGATGATGCGCACCCCTGCCTGTGCGCGAAGCCAGCCCAGTTCGGCGACCTCTGCGTCCAGGAAGTGGGGGACTACGCCCAGCAAGTTCTTCTTGGGCGGTGTCACTTCGAGCAAGGTGTCGGCCAGGAGGCCGGGATCGCCGACCGTCACGCCGGCGCGGCCGCTCTCCAGTCGCGCCCGGGACCGGGTGCCGCGCACCGCGGCCACCGCGAAGTCCTGGTCGGTGATGAGGTCGTCCTCTTCGCGCATGAAGCCCGCACCCCACAGCACGGGCCGGTTGGCGAACTTCATGCCGAGCGCCAGTTCGATGATCGATCCGGCCGCGACGATCTCGCACGAGTGGGGTGACGCCCATTCGCACGTGCGGCCGAATATCTCCCGCACGAGGTATTGGCTGATCTCGTCGCCGAAGTTCCGCTTCGGACTATTTTCCAGGCGCCACCAGTACATACGCGTCGGCTTGACCGTCGTGTGCAAGACCCCAAGGCTGTTGTTCGGCGCCGGAAAGGATTTTTCGGTGCGATGGCCGCAGTGGTGGGAAGCGCAGTCTGCGTGAATCTTTCGGGGCCCGGCGATGACTCACGCAGACCGCGCCGGCTCAACCGAAGCTGATTGCCGCGTTGGCGTAGTTGAAGCTGCTGTCCAGAGCGATCAGGGAGCAGCCCGGCTTTGTCGTGCAGTCGACCGGCCCCGATGAAGCGCCCGTGAGGGGGTTCACGCCGTCGAAGCCGGAGTGGACGGTGTAGCCGGCGACTGCCGTGCCGGTGTCGTCGGTGGTGCTGGTGCCTTGGTTCGCGGTGTCGCAGGCGATGTCGGTTTCGCTGTTCACGCACTGCAAGATGGTGACCGCTTCCCCGGCGGGGAACCCGCTTGCGGTGACCGATACGGCCTGGCCGTCAGTCAGGCCGGTGGCCGGGTCGACCGATAGCGCCGGGGACGCCGCGAGGGCCGTGCCGGTGCAGGAGAGAAGGGCGCCGATTGCGATGACCGCCGTTGCGGTGAATCGGAGGGAACTCTTCATGACGTGCTCACCTTTCGTCGGGGGGCCGGTTCGGGTGATTGCATCGAGAGAAATAGTTGCGCTGTGCGCAGTCGTATGTTGCCAGCACGTTTCCGGACTGTCAATTGATTTCCAACCAGGCGTGGATTCGGGTCGTCGACTGGGGGAAAATTGATAATTGGTGCCAATTTTGCCGTTCAGCTCTGAAGTGTCGCGCGCACAAGGAGGATCGACGCCGCAGTCGGCCACGCGCAGAACAGTCGATCAAGACCGCTCAGCAGCCTCGGCACGTCGTGGTAACAGGCTCCGGACACCTCGATTCGGACGAAACCGTTCGCGGCGAGGAACCCGACGAGCGCACGCCGGGTGAACATTCTCAGGTGCCCCACCACCGCACGGCCGGGGCGGCCGTGGACTCTTCGCAGACTCACCTCGGAAAACACCGGCTGCACGCCCGCGGCCAGCAATGCGCGGTTGTACCAGGCGGCCAGGTTCGGGGTGGACAGCAGCAAGGTCCCGCCCGGCCGCAGTACCCGGCGGACTTCGCCCAGGGCGAAATCGGTGTCGACCAGGTGCTCGATCAGCTCGCTCATGACGACGACGTCCATCGTGGCCGGGCCGAAGGGGAGGCCCGGAGCGTCGACTCCGGCGCCGACGACGTCGAATCTGTGCCTCCGGGCGAGGCTCAGTGCTCGAAGGGACCAATCGGCACCGATCACGTGATGGCCGCGGGCGACGGCGGCGACCAGGGCTGTCGCGGCTCCGTCGCCGCAGCCGACGTCCAGGATCCGTCGCTCGGGCTCGGCGCCGTCGAGGACCTCGGCCAGCAGGCGTGCTTGCCGCCGCGCTCGGTCCGGGCCGGAGCTGATCGGTACGGCGGGCCTCTCGTAGAAGCCGTGCAATGGGCCGGGGAGGCGTTGCCCGGCCGTCACTGTGGAACCGTCCCCGAGATCGCTTCCTCGACGACGGACTCGAACCGGTCGACGGCCGAGCTCCAGCGCAACCTCGAGGCGAAATTCCTGGCTGCGGCGCCCATTCGCTGCCGGCGAGCGGTGTCCAGTGCCAGAGAGGCCCAAGCCGCCGCGAACTCGCCGCCGGTGCGGGCGAGCACTCCCGTCTGCCCGGCGAGAACCGAGTCGCGCAGGCCGGGTACGTCGAATGCGACAGTCGGCGTGGCTTGGGCCGCGGCTTCGGCCACGACGATGCCCCATCCTTCGACGAGCGCGGGATGCACCAGCAGCCAGGCCGCGGCCAGCAACCGCTGCTTGTCCAGCTCCGGGAGGTAGCCGGTGATGGTGACACCGGCGCCGGCCAGACGCTCGAGCCGGGCGCGATCGGGACCGTCGCCGGCGATCACCAGTTCGCCGCCGGTCACCAGGCGGACCCGTTCCCACAGCCGGAGCAGCAGGTCCAGCCGCTTGTACTCGGCGAGGCGGCCGAGTGCGAGGAACAGCGGAGTGGGGGAGCGCGGATACCGCCGGCCCGGTGGCTCGACCCCGTTGCGGAGGATGCGGATGCGATCGGGGCGGACGCCGATGGCGGCCAGGGCGGCCGCGCTCGACTCGGAGACGGTGAGGAACAGGTTGCCGGCGTGGACGCGTGGCATCAAGACCCCTTCGGTGTACCGGCCGATGGCGGCGAGCGGCGGTGGGTACCGCAACAACCACAGGTCCGTGTGTACGTGGTTGACGAGGCACACCGCCGGCTTGTTCGACCACAGTGGCGTCAGGTAGGGCAGGCCGTTGCAGACTTCGACCACGACGTCGCATCGGTCGGCGAGCCGCCGGTAGGCCAGTGGGGCGAGGACGAACTGACTGAGTTTCCCGCCGGTGCGGACCACCCGGTAAGGCCGGGTCTCGGCCGTGCCGCCGCACAGCAATGTCACTTCGTGGCCCCGGGCCGCCATGCCGCGCGCCAGCCGGTCCACGAGCACCTCGGAACCCCCGGCCCGGGAGTGGGACAGGTCTCGGCCGGCGACGATGACGACACGCCGCCGTGTCCGCGGCGACGACGGTGCGAGGATCGAAGCTGGACGTCCGACTGTGGATGATTTGTCCGAATTTGCGACGAGCGCTGACTCGACCATGTTCCCTCATCTATTCACGGTGTCCGGATCGGCGTTGTCACCGAAGCAGTAAAAAAAGTCCGGATCGACGTTGTTCTCCGCCGGAAATGCCAATCCGTGCGGCGCTCGGCGGACTCGATCAGAGGCTTCCGTAGGTGAATAGCGGCGCATTCACGGGCTTGGGTGATCCGTTCGCGGACGTCACCACGAGCAGAGATGTTGCCAGCGCCAACAGGCATCCGAGCAGGGCGGCGAGCACTGCTCGCGTCGGCCATCGCGTCATCGGAACATGATCCTTTCGGAGTGGGTAGTTCTCGAAAACCCGCGCGGATTCGCGCCGGTGGTATTTCCGGATCCACCTGAACATCCGCCTTGACATCGTGTCAAGGCGCGACCTAAATTGCATCCACTCAAGCTGTGGCCGCCGAGCCCGATCAGGGCACCGGAATCTCGAGGCGGCAACCGTCCCCCGCGACCACGAGGTCGTGCAGCCATGTCAGCGACGACAGGAAGTGCGATGTTGCGCCGTTTCCGATGCGCGGCCGGGCACCCGCGGACCGCCTTCACCCTGGTCCTCCTCGGAGCGTTCTGTCTCGCCATGGCACCCCTCGTGCCCTGGTACGTGCTTCCCCGGCTCGAACAGTCCCCGGCGGACATCAACGCCACCAGCACCCAGATCGCCACCGGCAGCGTCTTCGACGGCACCGGGCTGAAGGGACCGAGCAAGTTCACCATCACTGTCCGGCTGGTCGGGCAAGTCGACGCCGGCCGACCGGACGGAGTCGCGGTCTGGGACATCTCGACCCAGGTCGACACCCCGGACACGGCCGCCTTCCACGACCCCCGGATGGCGATGAACTGGATGGTCGAGCGCTACGTGTTCGACCGGCACACGAACCTGCCGGTGCACTGCTGCGGCGAGACCTCCGCTCACGAAGGCAATGCCTACCTGAAGTTCCCCTTCCACGTCACCAAAGGCACCTACCAGTACTGGAACCCCTTCGTTAAGAAGGCGCACCCGGTCACCTACGCCGGCGACGTGACCCTCGAAGGCCACACGCTGTACAAGTTCGTCGGCAGCGTCCCGCCGACCAAGATCGGCACCCTCGACGTGCCGGGCGCACTCGCCGGTCTGAAGGAGCAGCCGGGAATGGCGCACCTGGACACCTACTACCGCGACGACGGCGGCGAGATGCTCGTCGACCCCGTATCGGGCAGCCCGATCTCGGTCACCCAGCGGTCGACGACCACGGCCCGGTTGCCCGGCGGCACCACCGACCTGCTGACACTGTCCACCTTGACGGTCGCGCCGTCCCCCGAGGCCGTGCACGCCACATTGGCTCAGGCTGTCGAAGGTGACCAGCTGCTGGAAATGGCCGGGACGGACGTGCCGGTGGTCTTGCTGGTGACCGGGATCGTCCTCGCGGCGCTGGGTGTTGTGCAGACCGTCCGCGGTGCGCGCCGGACCCGGGCCGCCGACCGCGTCGAGCGGCCGGATCCAGTGGCGGCCCGCTCGTGACGAGCCTGCCTGAGCGCACCTCGCGGCAGACCGGCCTGCGGCGCTCTCTCTCGTTGTACCGCGCGTTCCGCGAAGAACAGACGCGACCCGAGCGGTTCTACGCTCTGCTCGCGGAAGACACCGCTCACCAACTGTCGGAGTACACGTCGCTCGCGGGATACACGGTGCTGGACGTGGGCGGCGGCGCCGGCTTTTTCGGCACCGCCATGCGGGCACGGGGAGCCGAGTACTACCTCGTCGAGCCCGACCGGCGCGAGCTGGCCGCGGTCGGGACCGCGGCACCGGGCACGATCATCGCCGACGGCTACTGGCTGCCGTTCGGTGACAGCACGGTCGACCTCTGCTTCTCCTCCAACGTACTGGAACACGTGCCGGACGCGGGCGACTTCCTCGACGAGATGGTCCGGGTCACCAAGCCAGGCGGGATCGTCTACGTCTCGTTCACGAACTGGCTTTCGCCGTGGGGCGGTCACGAGACATCGCCGTGGCACTACCTGGGCGGTGGGTACGCCGCGCGGCGCTACACCCGCAGGCGGGGCCGTCCGCCCAAAAACCTTTTCCGGCACACGTTGTTCCCGCTCCACATCGGACAGGTGTTGAAGCTGGTGTCCGGGCGGCGCGACACGGACCTGCTCGACGCGCGGCCGCGGTACTACCCACGTCCGGCCCGGATCCTGCTGCGCGTCCCCGGATTGCGTGAACTGCTCACCTGGAACCTCGTACTGGTCCTCCGAAAGACGAAGTGAGAGCGCGTGCGATGACCATGCCGACTACGCCGCTGAGCGCGGTGATCGAACCCGATGACCCCTCGAAGCGGCCGCCGAGAGCAGGCGCGACGGTACCGATTGGCGACGCTTCGCGTGTGGCGAGCCGGTGGTGGCTGATCGGCGTCTGGGCGCTGATGTTCGTCCTGTTCGCGGCGGGCAGCCCGGGGAAGGCGACGTTCGACACGAAGCTCGGGGTGAACGTCGACCCGGCCGGGTTCTACGCGCAGCTCGGGCACCTGTGGAATCCCTTGCAGTGGTTCGGCGGTGTCCAGAACCAGGCCATCGGCTACGCGTTTCCGATGGGTGCGTTCTCGTGGCTCGGCCAGGTGGTGCACCTGCCCGTCTGGCTCACCGAACGGTTGTGGATGTCCCTCCTGGTGGCGGCCGGGTTCTGGGGCCTGGTCCGGCTCGCCGAGACGCTGCGGGTCGGGAACCCGGCGACCCGGTTGCTCGCCGGCGCCGTGTTCGCGCTGTGGCCGACCTACACCATCCTGGTCGGCTCGACTTCCGCCGCGGTGCTTCCCGGCCTGCTCGCCGCGTGGGCGGTGCGGCCCCTGGTTCGTGGTGCCCGCGCAGGGTCCGTCCCGCTCGCCGCTTGCCGGTCGGGCGTCGCGGTGCTGTTCATGGGTGGCGTCAACGCCGCCTCCACGATCGCGGCCCTGGTGCTCCCCGTGTGCTTCCTCCTCACGCGCAAACGGGACCGGCGGCTTCTGTCGCTCGCGCTCTGGTGGGTGTTCGCGGTGGTGCTGGCCACGGCGTGGTGGGCGCTCCCGCTGGTGCTGCAGGCCGCGTACGGCTTCGACTTCCTGCCGTTCATCGAGCAGGCCGCCAACACCACCCAGACCACGTCGGCGGTCGCTGTCCTGCGGGGTAGCGGTAACTGGGTGGCCTATCTGCACTTCGGCAACGCTTGGCTCGCGGCCGGTTGGGCGGTGGTGTCCACGCCGCTGCTCATCGGCGCGTCCGCCGTCGCGGCGGCCGTGGGACTGGCCGGACTCGCCCGGCGCGATCTGCCGGAGGGCAAGTGGTTGCGGCTGTCCGCCGGGCTCGCCGCGCTCGTGCTGCTGGCCGGGTACGCCGGGCCGGCGGGCGGCTTGTTCGGCACCGCGGTGCAGCACTGGCTCGACGGCGCGCTCGCGCCCTTCCGCAACGTCTACAAGTTCGAGCCGGTGCTCGCGGTGGCCACGACCCTCGGCATCACCCACGCCCTGGTCCGGCGGCCGGTGGGCCGACGGGTGCGAGCCCGCCGCGCCGTGGTGGGCCGGGTCTTCGCAGTTCTGGTGGCCGCGGCTGTCCTCGTCGGACTCTGCCAGCCGTACCTGACCGGGCGAGTGCTGCAGTCCGGCTCGTTCGCCGCCCTGCCGTCCTACTGGCGCGACACCGCGGACTTCCTGGCCGAGCGTTCCCCGAACTCGCCGGCTCTGGTGACCCCGGCCGATTCCCACGGCACCTACACCTGGGGCGCCCCGGTCGACGAACCCCTCGAAGCCTTGGCGAAGTCGCCGTGGGTCCAGCGCACACTCGTCCCGTATTCCGGTGCGGGTTCGCAGGCGATGGTGCAGGCCGCCGAAGACGCCTTGGAATCAGGCAGTCCGCAACCGGGACTCGCGGCGTACCTCGCGCGTGCCGGCGTGCACTACGTCGTCGTCCGCAACGACCTGGACCCGACTCAGCTGGACTACGTTTCGCCGGACGTGGTCCACGAAACACTGCTGCTGTCCGGCTTCACGCGCGCTGCCTCGTTCGGGCCTGAGACCACCGGTGGCTACGCCGGCTCCGGGGAGTCACCGACCGCGGCCGCGCTGCTGCGCCAGTACCCGGCCGTCGAAATCTTCGAGGCTCGAGGCACGGCGGCCGACGGCCCGGCGGTGGCGCGGCCGGCGGATTCCGCGGTGCAGGTCGACGGTGATCCGGGTTCGCTGCTGCAGCTGGCCAACCAAGGGGTTCTCGGCGACCGGGCGGTTGTCATGAACGGCGACGCCGGTCGGGTCGATCGGCCCGCCACCGAGGTGCTCACCGACGGGATGCGGCGGCAGGACACGGCGTTCGGCCTGATCCGGGACAACCGGTCCTACACCTACACCGCCGGGGAGACCAATCCGCCGGACGATCCGCATGGTGCGGGCGGTGCGGAACCCCGGCAGCTGGTACCGGACTACGCGGACGGGCATCAGACCGTCGCCGAGCTGGGCGGTGCCGCCGCGGTGACCGCGTCGTCCTACGGGTCGTGGCTGTGGCGGACGCCCCAGTACGACCCGGTGAACGCCTTCGACGGCGACCCGGCGACGGCGTGGACGTCGGGAACACCCGCCGGGGCGACGGGGCAATGGCTGCGCATCGACTTCCAACACCCCACGGACCTCCCGGCCGCGGTGCCGGTCCGGCTGCTCGACGACAGCACGCTCCGACCGCTGATCCAGCGCGCCGTGGTCACCACCGACACCGGGAGCGCCACGACCGAGTTGGCCGCCACCGGGACCCTGCAACCGCTACGCGTGCCCGCCGGACGCGCGTCGTGGCTGCGCATCACCATCGGCCGCACCGCCGGCGGCGTGGCCGGGCTGGGTGCGGGCATCCGGGACATCGCGATTCCAGGGGTGAAGGTGACCCGGTACCTGCACGCCGCCGGGGCCGGTACCCCCGCCGTCATCTCCTTCCACCGGGACGCGACATCGCCGTCGCCGCTCGGCGGTGGTCAGCCGGAGCCGCATCTCGCGCGGACGTTCGACACGGGCTCGGCCGAGAATGTGGTCGCGACGGCGACGGCGGTCGCCACCCCCGGAGCCGCCCTGGACGCGCTGCTCGAACGCACCCCCGCGGCGAAGCCCGCGGTACAGGCCTCGGCCAGCTCGAGCTGGGGCGCGCTGCCGCAGTTCCGCGCGGCGAACCTGGTCGACGGCAACTGGCGGACGCCGTGGGTGGCCGGAGGCCCGGACCCGGTCGTCCACCTGAGCTGGTCCGGGGCGCGGAAGATCGACGAACTGGCGATCGTGCCGGCGAGCGGCGTCACCGCGACACCCACCAAGATCCGGATCACCGGTACCGACGGCACCCGCGAGGTCGCCGTACCCAACACCAGCACGACGCCCGTCCCGTCCACAGGCGACGTGAAGTTCCCGGCCCTGACGACCGACCACCTGGACATCAGCTTCCCGGAGCTGTCAGCGGCCCCGACGGGCGACGCAACGCTCGGCCCGGTCACGCCGCCGGTGGTGGGCGTGGCGGAGCTGTACGTCCCGGCGCTGGCCGATCTGATCACTGCGGGCCGGGAGACCGACACACCGGTCGACCTGCCCTGCGGCGAGGGGCCGGAACTGGTGGTCGACGGCCACACCTACCCGACCTCGGCGAAGACCACGAGCACGGACCTCACGGACTTCCGGTCGATCGTCCTCGGCGTCTGCGCGGACGAGGGCACCCTGCCGCTCGCCGCCGGGCGGCACGTGCTGTCTTCGGCGGGCGGTCCCGGGCCACTGGTGATGACGGATCTGACCCTCAGCACCGTCGCAGCGGCGGCCCGGAAGGATGCCTCTGAGTCCGCCGGACGCAGTGTGGGTGTGCTCTCTTGGGGACCGGAGCGCCGTCAGGTCGACGTCGGCGCGGGCACGACGTCGTACCTGCAGGTGCACGAGGCGTTCAACAGCGGGTGGACGGCGAGCCTCGACGGCAAGCCGCTCACCCCGGTGGAACTCGACGGGTGGCAGCAGGGGTTCGTTCTGCCGGAGGGATCCGGCGGAACCGTGACGCTGTCCTTCCCACCCGGCACGGTGTACCGCGTGACCCTCGTCGTCGCGAGCGCCGCGGCGGTGGGGCTGGTCCTGGCCGCGCTGGTGGAGGGAATCCGACGCCGCCGGCAGGCTCCGGCGCGGATTGTGGACACCGAAGCCGAGGCGGGCCGGAGTGGTGTGTGGGCGGCTCTCGTCGCCGTCACCGCGCTGCTCGTCGTAGTAGGCGGGTTCGCCGCCGTGCTCGTGCCGATCCTCGCCGCTCTGGCGTATGTCAAGCCGCGGTGGATGCCGATCGTCGCCGCTGTCGCGATGCTCGGTGCGGGCACGTTCGCCGTCGCCGGCGTCGGGCGGCACGGGGTGGCACTCGGCGACGGCTCGTTCGGCGGTCCGGCCCAGGTACTCGCGCTCGCCGCGCTCGCGGCCGCACTCACACCGCACTTGCCTCGCCGTGGGAGCGTGCGGTCTTGAGCGGTGGCGTGGTCCGGGTGCCGTTCACACTCGTCGACGAGCTCGGGTGCTGGCTGGACCGGCCGGACGAGCCGAACTGCGTCCTCCTCGAGGCGGAAGTCGTCGGCCGGCTGGACTCGGCGCGGCTGCGGGAGGCGGTGGCGGCGGCGCTCGCGGCCCATCCGCTCGCCCGGGCTCGCCGGGCTCCGCATCGCGGCTGGCACCGCCGGCTGGAGTGGGAGATCCCGGACCGGCCGGACACGGCGCTCCGGCTGATCCGATGGCGGACGCCGGAGGAGCTGGCCGGGCTGCGGGAATCGATCTTGTCCGGTGCGCCGCCGCTGGAGTCCACCGTGGTCGAAGTTCGGCACGCGGTGGGCCCGAGCCGGGACGTCGTGTTCCTCAGCGCGCACCACGCGGCGCTGGACGGCATGTCGTGCCTGCGCCTGCTGCGGTCCGTGGCGCGCCGGTACGCCGGCCGGCCGGACCCGGTGCCGGCCGATCCGCTGGCTGTGCGCCTACCGCAGTCCAGCGATAACCGGTCGCCGAGGAACCGGCTGCGGCGCCCGGCGCGAGTCGCGGCTGATCGCGACCGGCCCCGGCCCGGGTACGGGTGCGCACACGTCGTCGTACCCTGCCGCTCCTCCGCGCCGGGGCCGCAAACGGTCAACGAGGTCCTGATCGCCGCGCTGGCCATGACGATCTCCGCGTGGAACCAAGCACACGCCGTCGCGGGCGGGAAGCTGCGCATCACGATGCCGATCAATGCCCGAGAGCCGGGGCCGGACGATGAGCCGCTGGGCAACCTCTGTCGACTGGCCGGCATCGACGTCGACGTCCGCGACAGTCCACAGCAAACACTCCGCGACGTCGCCAGGCAGACTGTGCGGGCCAAGAACCGCGGCGGGCCGCAGCTCGACCCGGTGACGTCGGCGTTGGCGTCGGCCTGGGGCCCGATCGATGCGCGGTCGCGGGTGGTACGCCTCTCCCACCGGCTTGGCGCACGTCGGTTCAGCGACACCTCGCTGGTGTCGAACCTCGGTATCACCCGCGAGCCGCTGGATTTCGGCCCCGGCACCCGGATCGACGGCATGTGGTTTTCGACGCCGGCGCCGATGCCTCGCGGTTTGTCCCTCGGCGTGATCACCGTGCGGCGCGAGTTGCACGTCTGCTTCCGCTACCGGCTCGCGCTCTTCGACGAAGCAGCGGCGAACCGCTTCGTGCGTTTGTTCGGCACGGCCTTGACGACCATCGGTGACCCGCGCCTGGGCGCGCTTTCCACGAAGGAACCCCGGTGACCCTCGACGAACGCCTCCTCCGCGTGCTGGCCTGCCCGATCGACAAGGGCGCTCTGCTCTACTTCGCGGCCGACGAACTCCTGTACAACCCCCGGATCCGTCGCCTCTACCACGTGGAGTCGGGTATCCCGTTGATGCGCGCCGACCAGGCCCAGCCGGTCGACGAGAACCGGCACGCTCAGCTGTTGTCGCGGGCCCGGGCAGAGGCCCTGGTGTCGTTGGACGCGCCGATCACGCAGTTCGGCTGGGCGGAGTGATCGTCGAGACGCGAACCGCGCTCCCACAGAGTCGAGGAATCATTTGGTGGCTCGCGGACGAGTGCGGCTGGAGTACTGCGCTGGACGGCCGCCGCCGTAGCCGTCCTTTTCGGACAGTCGATCCGCGGCAGCCTCGCGTCCCGTAACGCGGTTCCGCTTCGGGCCGGAACCTCAGCTCAGCGCCAGCCCTGAATTCCCGCGCCGTCCTGGTAGAGCGGGTTCCCTGCGTCGTGGGTGGGGAGACACCCACGACGATCTTGACCCGGATGTCCGCCCGTTCCACCTCTGTCGCTGCGCAACGCATCCCAATTGTGGGAAAGGCACCTCGCCAGTGCCGAAGTCCGGCACGCAGGTGAGTGAGCGTGTGCCGTAGGTCGCGGACGTGCCGCACACGGCCGGTGTCGACCTGGATGTCGGGACTGGCCGTCGAAGGAGGAAGGCAGCGTCCGGCCAGCTCGGTGTGCGGCCGGATCTCGCCTTCGAGGTGCAGCCGTAGGACTGGTCGACGTACGCGGCGCATCGCTCGTCGGGGCAAGTCGTCGACGTGATCGTGTCGGAGCGCGATGGTGTGCAGGTCGCGGGCCGGGCGCCGGCCGGCGGTGTCGCGATCGTCGCCCTGCCGAAGGGCGGGTGACCGGCATGCTGATCGCGTTCGCGTCCCTGCAGGGCAGCCCGGGCGTGTCGACCGCGGTGTCGGCGTTGACCTGGGTCTGGCCCCGGCACGCCGTGATGGCCGAGTGCGACCCGACCGGCGCCCAGGCGCTGGACGTCTTCGACCCCGACGGCAGCTACGGCCGGCCGAGCGCCTTCGAAGTCCTCGCTCAGGCCCGTTCGATGCCGCTGCATCGGGCGATGTCAAGCCAGCTGCTGGTGCTGCCCGACGGCACAGCGCGCCACCACCTGCTGCCGAGACCGCAATCGCCGCGGGAAGCCGAAAGCCTGGACTGGCGACGCCTCACCGACCTGTTCGTCGAGCTGGAGACCGTCGACGTGCTCGCCGACTGCGGCCGCGTCCGAGCGGGAGGCGCACCGTATGCGGTGATCACCGGCGCAGCGCTCAACCGGCTGACCGAGCTGGCAGCGTTCCTCAGCCTCCACCCTGGGGTGACTGCGGACGAGATTTCCCGCCAGCTCGGCACGGACACCAACCCTTGGTCCGCGGCGACCCGCCAGGGCTACATCTCACGGCTGCGCACCTGGCTCGGCCGGGACGCCGACGGCGAGCTGTACCTGCCGAACGTCGACGCGAGACGAGGTGGTTATCGGTTCTCGGACTCCTTCGAGACCGACTGAGACCGATTTCGAGACCTGTCTCGGCGTGGTCTTGCGGACCCCGAGACATCGATTGACCAGCTGAAGCAAGCCATGGACCTGGTCTCGGGCCTGCCCCTGAGCAACGTGCCGGCGGACCGATACGCCTGGAGCTCGTGGATCCAGCGCGAGATGATCGACGCGATCGTCGAGGTGGCCCACGCGCTGGCTGCTGCCTGCCAGAAGCTCGGCGACGTTACGGCGGCCCGCCGCGCGGTCGTCCGCGGGCTGCAGGCGGACCCCGTCAGCGAGCTGCTCTACCGCGACCTACTCCGTGTCGAATACCGAGCAGGCAATGTCGCTGCGGTGCGTGAGATCGCGGACAAGCTGAGTTCGATCGCCGCTTCGCTCCAGATCGAGGTGGACGACGACACTACCGAGCTGGTCACCGGCATGCTTGCCAACTGATACGCACTGGTCCAGCGGGTCGATCTATGGGGTTGTGCGCTGGTGGTGATGCTATTCCCGGCACCAGTGACACGTCACGCGGCCAGTCCGATCAGGCGAGGGGCAGCTCGACGCGGACGCAGGAACCTTCGCCGTCCGCCGGGGTCGCGAACCGGACGGTTCCGCCGTGCGCGGTCACGGTGTCGGCCACGATGGCCAAGCCGAGCCCGGAGCCGGGAACGGCACGGTCGCCGGGGGCGCGCCAGAACCGCTCGAACGCCTGCGTCCAGTGCTCCTCGGCGAGGCCGTGCCCCTGGTCGCCGACCGTGATCCACCCCGGTTCCGACCGCACCCGCACCGTCGAACCGGCGGGGGAGAACTTGACCGCGTTGTCGAGCAGGTTGAGCACGGTCCGCTCCAGGGCTCCGGCGTCGCCGGTGACCGTCCAGGGACGGCAGGCGACGTCGAAGTGGTGATCCCGCGCACGGCTGCGGGCCCGGCGGACCGCGCGGTCGATCACCCGGTGCACCTCGACCTTTTCGCGCTCCGCTTCACGCTCGTCGCGGGCGAGGACGACCAGTTCGGCGACCAGCTCGCTGAATTCGCCCGCTTGGACCTGGAGCCGGTCGATGATCTCCGTGCGCTGCCCGGCTGGGATCGGCCGGCCGGTCCGTTCGCTGTGGGCCAGCAGATCGATGTTGGTCCGCAGGCTGGTCAGCGGGGTACGCAGCTCGTGGGCGGCGTCGGCGACCAGGTCACGTTGCCGCCGTCGCGACTCCTGCAAAGCGGCGATCATCGCGGTGAACGCGCGGCCCAGCCGGCCGACCTCGTCGTCGCCGGAGAGCGGGGTCGGGAGGTGGAGGTGCTCGGTGCGGGCGATCTCCTCCGCGGTCGCGGTCAAGCGCGTCACCGGCGCGACCGCGCGCCGCGTGAGCAGCAGGCTCGCGGCGGCGGCCAGCACGCCGCTCAGCAGGGACACCACCACCAGCTTGTCGCGGAGCCGGGTGAGGATGTCCTCGATCTCGGCCAGGCTCCGGCTCACCACCAGCACGTTCCCCTCCCCGATCGGCTGCAGCAGCACCCGGACGGACGCGCCCGACCGCGTCGATCCATCGCGCAACGTCGTCTTCTGCACCTCCCGGTCCTGGGCGGAGGTGACGATCTGATCCACACCGGACGGTGCGCAGGAGCCACCGCCCGCCCGGAGCAACTGGAGGTCTTCGCGGAAGCGCTGTACTCCCTGATCCGAAGACGCTGTGCGGCACAGCCAGTCCGGGGTGAGAGGGGGGACGTCCGGCGGCGGCTGGGCTCCGGCCGGCGGCACGAGGTCGAGCAGTGCCTGGTCGAGCTGCGCGTGCAGCCGGTCCCGGGTCGTCATCCACGTGATCGTGCTGATCCCGGCGATCGCCACCGCCACGATGCATGCCGTGGTCAGCGTGAACCTTGCCCGCAGGGACAGCCGGCGTGACCGGGTCATGAGCCCGAGCGCAGGACGAAGCCGACGCCGCGGACGTTGTGCAACAGGCGGCTTCGGCCGCCGGCTTCGGTCTTGCGGCGCAGGTGTCCGATGTAGACGTCGAGGTTGTTCGAGCCGGGGTCGTGGTCCCACACGGCCCGCTGCAGGTGCGCTCTGCTCAGCACCTTGCCCGGCGCGTCGAGGAAGACCGCCAGCAGATCGAATTCGGTGGGAGTCAAGGTGATCGGTTCCCCGGCTCTGGTCACTTCGCGAGTCAGAGGATCCAGCCGGAGGTCTTCGCACCGGGCAGGTCGTTCCGTCTGCCCGTGCTCGACGGGACCGCGGTTCAGCTTGAGGAGGGCGCGCACCCTGGCCAGCAGCTCCTCCAGCGCGAACGGTTTGACGAGGTAGTCGTCGGCGCCGGCGTCCAATCCCATCACCTTGTCGCCGAGACCGTCCCGGGCGGTGAGCATGAGCACCGGCAGGCGATCGCCAGCCGCGCGCAGCCTGCGGCACGTTTCCATCCCGTCCACCTCCGGCATCATCAGGTCGAGGATCGCGAGGTCGGGGCGCGAGCCGAGCTGGTCGGTCAGCAGCAGCCGCAATGCTTCGGCCCCGTCCCGGGCCGTTTCCACTTCGTAGCCTTCGAACTCCAGGCTTCGCCGAAGGCTCTCCCGGACGTCCGGGTCGTCGTCCACGACGAGCAGCCGCATATCGCACCTCCGGGGTCTCCGCCGGGAAAGCTACCTCGGCCCGCCCAGCCCGACCGGGTGAGAACCGGGCTTTCATGATCTTCTCAGCAAAATTCCAGGCGGCTTTCACCCGCCATGCGCCATCTTCGGATGACCGGACACAGCGCGTTGTTTCCTGCCCGAGCCAACACGAACGGAGAAGGACTTGTCGGCGAGCGCGACCCGAGGGCACCCCGTCGAACATCGGGATACCGAACCGTTCCGAACCGCCACCGTGGACATCATGATTCCGGTGTACAACGAGCAGCGGGCACTGCCCGGTTGCGTCCGGGTGCTGCACGCGTTCCTGTCCGAGCAGTTCCCCTTCGCCTGGCGGATCGTCATCGTCGACAATGCCAGCACCGACGCCACTCTCGAGGTGGCTCACGCGCTGTCCGAGGAGCTGGACCGCGTCGAAGTCCGGCACCTCGACCGCAAGGGCCGCGGCCTCGCGCTCCGCGAAACCTGGCAGGCCAGCAGCGCCGAGATCGTCGTCTACATGGACGTGGACCTGTCCACCGGCCTGAACGCCCTCCTACCCTTGGTCGCACCACTGGTCAACGGGCATTCCGACCTCGCCATCGGTTCGCGGCTGGCGGCGGGCGCGCGCACGGTGCGCGGCCCGAAGCGGGAGTTCGTTTCCCGGTGCTACAACGGCTTGATCAGGCTCACCCACGGGGCCCGGTTTTCCGACGCGCAGTGCGGTTTCAAGGCCGCCCGCACCGTGGTCGTCCGCAAGCTGCTGGCCCAGGTGGCGGACGAGGCCTGGTTCTTCGACACCGAACTGCTGCTCCTGGCCGAACACAACGGCCTGCGCGTGCACGAGGTCCCGGTCGACTGGGTGGAGGACACCGACAGCCGGGTCGACATCGCGGGCACCGCGATCGCCGACATTCGCGGGCTGATCCGGGTGGCTCGCGCGAAGGCATCCGGTGCCGCGCGGGTGCCGGACCTGCCCAGGCGGCCCGAACCGCGCGCCGCGCACCCCGATGCCGTCTTGGGGCGCGCCGAGGGAGCGCTGTCGTGGCAGATGCTGTCCTTCGCCGCGATCGGCGTGCTCTCGACCGTGGCGAACCTCGCGCTCTACGGGCTGTTCCGGCTGTGGTGGCCGTCGCTGCCGGCCAACCTCGCCGCGCTGACCGTCACCACGCTGTTCAACACGGAGGCCAACCGCAGGTTCACCTTCACCGAGGCAGGGAAGACGGGCGGCCGGGTCCATCTACAGGGGCTCGTGGTCTTCGGGCTCTACTACGCCTTCACCTCCGCCGCTCTGCTCGCTTTGGAGTGGCTCGAACCGCATCCGGCCCGGTGGCTGGAACTGGCGGTGCTCCTGGTGGCGTCGGTCCTCGGCACCGCGGGGCGGTTCCTGCTGTTGCGCACCTGGGTCTTCACCACCGAACGAAAGGACGAGAACAAGTGAGCGTCGTCGCCGGGGCAGCAGCCCCATCACCGGCGGTACCAGGCTTCCGGATGGGCGGACGCCGGCAGGGCTGGGCGCTCGCGACGATCTGCGTGGTGGCCGCTTTGCTGTACGCGTGGAAGATCGGCGACGGCCAGCTGGGGAACAACTACTACTCGGCTGCCGTGAAGTCGATGACGAGCGGCTTCACGAACTTCCTGTTCGGGTCCTTCGACTCCTACGGCGTGTTCACGGTCGACAAGCCGCCGATGTCGCTGTGGCCGCAGGCGATTTCGGTACTGGTGTTCGGTTTTCACGGCTGGGCCCTGCTCCTGCCGCAGGTGATCGAGGGCGTCGCCGCGGTGTTCCTGCTGCACCGGACCGTCCGGCTGTGGGCCGGGGAGAACGCGGCGCTGCTCGCCGCGCTCGTTCTCGCGTTCACCCCGATCACGGTGGCGATCAACCGCGACAACAACCCGGATACCCTACTGGTCCTGCTGCTCGTCGCGGCCGCTTACGCCTTCACGCGCTCAGTCCAGGCGCCGGCCGGCCGAGGACGAACTGCCTGGCTGCTCTGGTGTGCGTTCTTCGTCGGCTGCGGTTTCGTCACCAAGATGATGCAGGCGTGGATCGTCGTGCCGGGGATCGCGGTGGCCTACTTCGCCGGCACCGACGCTCCCGTCAAGCGGAGGCTCCTGGACCTGCTCGCCGCGGGCGGGGTGCTGACCGTCTCGTCGTTCTGGTGGGTGGCGCTGCACGACTGGTGGCCGGGCGACAAGCCGTACATGGGCGGCAGCTCCGACGGGTCGGCCTGGGACCTGATCTTCGGGTACAACGGTTTCGGCCGGGTGTTCGGCGGCGACAACAACCCGTCCACGGGCGGCGGCTTCCCCGGCCGGCTGCCGGGTGATCTCCCGGCCGGCCTGAGCCTGCCGTCCGGCTTCGGCGCCGCGTTCTCCGGCGGCGAAACGGGGTTGGGCCGGATGTTCGGCGCCGGCGTCGGCGAGCAGATTTCGTGGCTGCTTCCGCTGTCCCTGCTCGTGCTGGCGGTGGTCGCCGTCGCCTGGATCCGCCGGACGCGGGCCAAGCTGCCGGCCGAACCGGCGCAGCGTGCGGGCTGGCTGCTCTGGGGCAGCTGGCTGCTGGTCACCGCGCTGGTGTTCAGCTACGCGCAGGGCATCTGGCACCCGTACTACACGACCATGCTGGCGCCGGCGATCGCCGCGATCTCGGGTGCCGGGCTCGTTCGGTTCTGGCGCGTCTACCGGAACGGCGACGGTCTCGGGTGGTTGCTGCTGCCGCTGGCGGTCGCGCTGACCGCGGCCTGGGCGTTCGTGCTGGCTTCCCGGTCCGCTTCCTGGCACGGCTGGGCGCGCTGGGCGGTGCTGGTCGTGGCCGCGCTCGCGGTGGGCGGACTGGTGCTCGGTCGGCTTTCCCCATCGTGGCGTGCTTCGCTCGGCCGGTCCGCGCTGGTGGCCGGCCTGGCCGCGGTCCTGCTCGTGCCGGGCGTCTGGTCGGCCGGGACCGTGGTCCAGGCGGCGTCGTTCGGGGGGATACCCGCGGCCGGCCCCGCGAGCGGCGGGTTCGGCGGAATGCCCGCGATGCCCGCCGGTATGCCGGGGATGGGGCGGCCCGGTACGGGCGAAGGGTCAGCGGCCATGGGTGATCCGTCCTCGGGCCGGTTGACCCCCGACCAGCGGCGAATCCTCGACTACGCGAAGCAGCACGGCGACGGTGCGGCGATCACGCTGGCCGTCAACAGCCCGGCCTTGACTTCGGCGAGCTACGTCATCGGCAGTGACGACACGGTGATCGGCATGGGCGGTTTCATGGGCGCCGACGACGCACCGTCCGTCGGCCAGCTCGCGGGCTGGGTTGCCCAAGACAAGCTCAAGTTCGTTCTGAGCAGCGCCGGCGGAGCCGTCGCCCCATTCGCCGGCGGTGGGTTCGGCGGCATGGGCGCCGCGATGGGGCAGCGGCAGCAGTGGATCGAGCAGCACTGCACGCCGGTCGACCCGGTGGCCTACGGCGGCTCGGCCAGGCCCGTCACGCAGGATTCGTCCCCGATGGCCATGATGGGCGGCCCCCAGACCCTGTACGACTGCCGTGCCTGACTGCTCGTGTAGTGCCTCGCGCAGCGGGGACCAAGGTTCCGGGGGCGAGCGGCCACGCCGCGGTGAAAGCCGGTGCCGGTTCCGGGGCAGGCCGGATCCGATCGCGGTGGCCGGCGTTCTGTTCGACTCGCTTGCTGCCGTGCTCGGATCGGGTGCCGCAGACCTGGTGATGAAGACGATCGTCGACAGTCGGCCGCTACCGCTCTTGAGCTCCTACGCGCAAGATGGCCTGTGATCGCCAGTCACCCGCGTCTCGATCCGCCACTCAGCCCGGCTGCGCCATCGAACATCTGAGCACGCCCATTTGAATAATGCACCCTTGAATATGCGCACCACCTCGACTGAGGCCACCTTGCGAGGAGTGCGGTTGACGATTTGCGCATTCAGGGCGACACCTGCCATCACCAGTCAGAGCGGTGATGCACTAACCCGACCAGGGCGACGGGGCTAGCCGGCGCCGGGACCCGTGTCTGGCGGGTGCTCGCCATGGCGAGCACCCGCCGGGCTGACGAAGGGTCGCGAACGGTCAGGATCCGTCGGGATCGTCGTCCTCGCTCGTGAGGTACGCGGTTGCCATCTTGGAAACCTCGGTGGCCCAGCGGCTCCACGAGGCTCCGTCGGGCCAGACGTGCAGCGACAGGGTGCGGTGAATGCAGGCACCGGTGATCGTGTGGGCGGCGGTGACCAAGGCGGTCATCTGATCCGAGCGACGGACGTCGTCGAGGTGGCGAGTGGCGGCGTTGAGGAAAAGCCGCTCCAGGGTGGCGAGGGCGCGGACGCCGCGTTCGGCGACGTCCTTGTTGCGCTCGCCACCGATCACGTAGGGGATGACGTGCGCGCCGGCGGAGAAACCGTCGGCGAGGGCACGGGTGAAGGTGGCGACGACGTCGGCGAGGCCCCCGTCGGCGGCGCCCAACGCGACGGCCAGCTCCTGTTCCATGCTGGTGAGCAGCCGGTCTTTGACGGCGATGAGGAGCTGGTCCTTGCCGGCGAAACGGCTGTAGATGGAGCCGACGGACACACCGGCGCGTTGGGCGACGGCAGCCATTGTGAATTCGTCGGACCCGGTCGTGGCCAGCACCTGCTCGGCCGCGGTTAGCACCCTCTGTAATGCCGCCCGGCTCCGCGCCTGTTGCGGGGGGTGGAAGCCGAGCGGGCTCTTGTCGGATCCCACGGTGCCGAGGATACCGGGCGCCTCGGCGGCGCAGGTCATGACGGGGGAGTCGCACCCCCGCGCAGGTAGCCGAGGCACAGGGTGATGACTTCGTCTCTGGCCTGGTCGTGGGAGGCCGGTACGTCGCTGCCGGGCAGGGCGGCAAGTGCGCTCAATGCGACGTGGGAGACCATGGCCAGGGCGAGCTGTGGGTCGGGATGGCGGATTTCGCCGGCGTCACGCAGTGCGGCGGCGCGGAACGACGCGAGCAGCCTGGTCCGGGTGAGCAGTCCTCTCGCGTCGAGCTCGTCGTCGCTGTCGCCGGCTCCGAGGGGGCGGGCGGCGGTGCGCAGGTCGGTTCCGGCGAGGCACGTGATCAGCTCCCGGACGGTGTGCTCGAGCCCCTTGCCGTGATCACGCAGCCGTTCGGCGACGTCGTGCTCCAGGCGGGTGAGCAACTGGTCCTTGACGGCGAGCACGAGTCCCTGCTTACCGTTGAAGCGGCTGTAAAGGCCACCGATGGAGATTCCCGATTCTTCGGAGATGGCGGCCATGGTGAAGCCACCAGGGCCGTCGCGGGTCCAGACGGTCTCGGCCGCGGTGAGTATCTGCGCCATCGAGCGCCGGCTGCGGTCCTGGCGAGGCGGGGTGAGCAGGTCGTTGGGCAGTCCGGGCAGCCAGCTGCCGATCGAGTCGTCGTCGTCCGCGCCGTCGCGCTGTCCCGTCGACATCCGTTCTTCCTTTCGCTGCGGAGGAACTATGCGGAATCCGGCAACCGGCCGAGCAGGAAGCTCGCGCCGAGGGCCACCACGCACAGGCCGGCCATGGTGTAGAAGCCGATGTCGAAGGAGCCGGTCGCGTCCTTGACCGCGCCGAGGGTGTAGGCGAACGTGAGGCCGCCGAGGTTCGCGCACATGTTCGAGAACCCGCTCGTGACACCGGCGACGCGCGCGCCGAGCTTGCGGATCGGCACTTCGAACAGCGGTCCGAAGTAGATCTGCACGAAGATCGCCTGGAACGCGACCAGCACGATCACCAGCGGGAGCGTCTGCGTCAGGGGCAGGGCAACGAGCGTGCAAGCCAGCACGGCGACGGCGATCCCGATGATCAGCAGGGGGCGGTTGAGCCGGTCGGAGAGGTAACCGCCGAAGAAGTTGGCGGGTGCGGTGATCGCCGCGGCCAGTGCGATGATCAGGCCCGCCGTTTGCAAGGACGCGCCTTTGGCCACGACGAGGTAGGTCGGGAGCCAGAACATGATGCCCTGCACCACGGCGAGACGGACGAACTGCACGACCCCGCACAGCCACAGAACCCGTTGACGCAACAGGGAAATCAGTTCGCTCAGCCGCAGCGGCGCGGCGGTGCTGACGGTGGGGCCTTCATTGCCCAGTCGCCAGTAGAGCACCATCATCAACACGCCGAAGATCGCGAAGATGAAGAACAGCGTCCGCCAGCCGAGCGGTCCGACCAGGATCGGGCCGAGGGAGTTGAGGAAGATGTTGGAGGAGAAACCGCCGGCGACGTAGAGGCCCATCGCGGTGGCTCGCCGGCTGGGGGAGAACTGCGCCGACATCAGGAGCATGCCGGGTGCGAACATCAGGGCGCGGAAGATCCCCGAGACCGCCTGGTTGGCCACCAGCGGCCAGTACGCCGACAGCAGTGGAAAAGTGAACGCCAGCAGGTTGGTGCCGAGCGTTCCGAGCAGGAAGAGCCTCTTGGGGCCGAAGCGGTCGGCGAGGTAGCCGGCGGGCAGCTGCATCACCGCGTAGGTCGCGATGGAGGCCGCGGCGAGGGTACCGGCCTGGGCGAAGCTCAGGCCGAGGTCGGCGCGGATCAACGGCAGGAACAACGCGATCCCGGCGTAGGCCAGAGCCTGCGAGCTCTGGCACACCACGATGAGGGTCGCGCTCACGCCGCGTCGCTTGAGCTTCGGCTGCGCGGGCTGGTCGGTCACCGTCACGGCCGTCACCCGGCCAGACCGGCGACGGCCGCGTCGGCCGGAGGCGCGGCGACGAGACGGCTGAGGTGGGTGACCTCGCGGGCCACCGTCTGCAACTGGGAGAGCACCCGCTCGGCCGGGGGCCGGCCGGGGCCGAAGGGTGATTCCGCCGCGTTGATCGCGACACCGAGCGGGGTCGGCCAGCCGCGCAGGGCGTGCACGATCGTGCGCAACGCCTGGAGGGTGGTGACCGCGGCCTGCCAGCCGTAGGCGGTGGTGACGCAGCCAATCGCGCGGCCGGACAGGTAGGGCCGGGTGTCTTCGCGGAGTTCCTCGACGTAGTCCAGCGCGTTCTTCACCAGCCCGGAGACCGAGCCGTGGTAGCCGGGCGAGGAGATGATCACGCCGTCGGCTTCGCGCAGCGCGGTGATCAACCGGTGGGTCGCGGGGGTGGCCGGACGGGTGGGGTCGTACATCGGCAGCGCGGCGAGCGCGCCCGCACCGAACAGCTCGGTACGGGCTCCGCTCTCTTCCGCGGCGTCCAGTGCGACACGCAGCGCGGACTCGCTGGACGAGCCCTCCCGCAGCGTTCCGCCCAGACCGATGATGAACGGGGAGAACATGACAGACCTCCTAGGACTTCTCGGCCGGGTCGCCCGCGGCGCCGAGCACGCGCTCGAGGAACCCCAGCACGCGGGCCCGCATGGCCGGGGACTCGAATTCGGGCCCGCCGTGCCCGGCGCCGGGGACGTCGACGAACGTGACATCCGCGCCGGCCGCGCGCAGTGCCTCGTAGAGGCGCAGGCTCTGCCCCTGGCCGAGGCGCATGTCGGTGTCGCCGTGGCAGATCAGCGTCGGCGGTGCTCCGGCGTGGGCGCGGCCGGTCGGCGCCGCGGCCTGGGCCGCGGCCGGGTTCTCGCGGGGGACGTAGCCGAGGAACCGGCTTTCCGTGGACTCGGGGGTTCCGGGCAGCTCCACCGGGCCGTCGGGGTGGGCGTCCTCGGCCCAGGTCGTCCAGTCGCTCGGACCGTAGAAGTCGACGACGGCGGCCAGATCACTGGACACGTCGGTGCACGTGCCGACGGTGCCTTCCAGCTCGGGGTCACCGTTGGTGAGCCCCGCCATCGTCACCAGGAACGCGCCCGCCGACGAGCCCCAGCCGGCGATGCGGTCCGTGCGCAGGCCGTAGGTGGCGCCGTTCGCCCGGACCCAGCGGATGGCGGCCTTGAGGTCGTGCAGCGCCGCCGGGTACACGGCTTCGTCGCGAAGCCGATAGCTGACGGAGACCACGGCGTAGCCGGCTTCCGGCAGCGAGTGCCAGGGGCCCATCTCCTTCACCCCGGCCATCCAGCCGCCGGGGTGTGCGTAGACCACCACCGGATGCGGGCCCGGACGGTCGGCGGGCACGTGCACGTCGAGCAGCAGCGGCCGGAAGCCCAGCACGACGGCGTAGATCAGGTCGCGATACGTGATCGCCCCGGGCAGCAGGCGTTGCGGCTGCGGCGTGCGCAGTCCTTGCGGGGCGCCGTCGAGCATGTTCACACCGGACAGCTGTGCGGTCAGCTCGGCCGGTGGCAGGTTGCGTCCCGCGAGCGCCGCGGGCGGCTGGGTGCTGGTCATTCTTCGTCTCTCCGCTCGGAGGGGTCGGTGGGCTCAGACGCGCAGCATCGCGGCCATCGGCGGCTCCTTGCCGGACAGGTACCAGTCGCCGAGCCAGACTTCCTTGGCGTCGGTGGAGTCGTGGGTGGCGAAGGTGCGGGCGTTGCGCCAGAAGCGGTCGAACCGGTATTTGGCGGCGGTGCTGCGCGCGCCGGTCAGGTCGAAGATCCCCTGGGTGACGTTGAGCGCGGCCCGCACGCACGCGACCTTCACCGCGAGTGCCTCGATGAATAGTTCGGTGGCATCGGCCCCGGGTGCGAGCCGTTCGAGGTTGCCCGCCGAGCGCAGCACGAAGGCGCGGGCACTGTCGAGGTCGACGGCGAACTCGCCGATGCGCCGGCGGATCAGCGCGTCTTCGCCCGCGCTGGCGAACTCGGGCAGGCTCGGGCGGTCGAGCTTGCGCACGTAGTCCAGGCTCGCGTCGAACGCGCCGAGCCCCGGCCCGAGCAGGATGACCGAGTGGAGCAGGAAGACGTACGGCAGCAGTGCGCCTTCGGGCAGTCCGCCGCGGTAGAAGTAGCCTTCGGGCACGAACACGTCGTCGTAGACGATGGTCTGGCTGTGGGTCCCCTTCTGGCCCATCACGTCCCAGTCGTGCTTCATGGTCACGTTCGGCTGATCGAGCGGGACGAGCGCGTGGTACCGGCCGTCTTCGCCTTCCATCGCCAAGCCGACGTTCGCCCAGCCGCCGCCACCGCTGTTGGTGTTGAACGTCTTGGTCCCGGTCACGATGATGCCGCCGTCGACGCGCCGGCCGGTCACCGGTCCGGAGGCGCCGGTTTCGGCGTTGGACGCGCAGAAGCGGACGCCTTCATCGCGGATCAGCCGCGCGAACTCCGCCTTCGTGGTCTCCGGCAAGCCGTTCGACTCGGCGAAGATCTCCAGTGTCACCAAGGACTGCACGACAAAGTTCATCCCCACGGACGAGTCGCCGGTCACGAGGTCGATCAGGATCTCGAAGAACTCCTCGGTGTGCTCGGTGGGCTTGGCGTCGCTGATACCACCGAAGCGCCGGGGGAGGTTGAACGTGAAGATGCCCTCCTCCCACACCCGTCGCATGCCGGACGTGGTGTCGGTGTTCTCGGCGTCGACCCGCGCGGCGCTCTCCGGCAGCTCCGCTCGCAGGGCCTTCGCGGCCCGGGCCAGCTCGGCGATCCGATCCGCGACCCGGTCTTCGCGCAGCTCGGTGAGCTCGTCTTGCTCGACGCTCATGATTCTCTCCTGTCACTGGAATGCCCGGCCGGCCACCGAATCGTGTCGGGACATCGGCCTTCACCAAGAAGCGAATGTGAATTCGTATTTGTGTATAGCCCTGGGTTCACCGCTGTGTCAACGGTCACTTTCCGTCGCAGGTCAAGCGCCTGCAGAGTCGATAGAAGATCTTGCGGAGCTCTCTTGACAACGGGGTGATTGTCGCCACACCATACTCGAATCCAAGTTCGTGTTCGCGTCTCACGGTCTCAGCCGAACGGACTTGACCAGCACAAGCGTGCGCACTGTGGCGCATGAGGAGGTTGCTGTGACTGCTCGAACTCCAGCCCCTGTCCGCTCTGGCCCTTCGTCTCACTCCGGCTCGGCCGCCGGGTGCGGAGGGGAGGCACGATGACCCGCACGTCCGAACCACGACGCGAGCCCGTCACCCGTGAACTGATGGCCAGGATCGAATCCCTGCCGATGTCACGCTGGCACTACGGGATGATCGTGCTCACCGGGGCCGCGCTGATCTTCGACACCGCCGACGCGGGCTTGGCGTCCGCGGCTCAGGTCGGTGTGCGCGACTCGTTCCACGTCGGGCAGATCGAGCTGGGCCTCCTCGTGTCCGCGGCGTTCATCGGCGCCACCGCCAGCGCCGCCCTGATCGGGTTCCTCGCGGACCGGTTCGGACGCCGTCGGATGATCGCGTTGTCCATCCTGGTGTTCAGCCTGGCCACCGCGGCCGCGGCGTTGTCGCAGAACTTCACCACGCTGCTGGTCTTCCGCGTGGTCGCGGGGGTCGGCTACGGCGGGCTGCTGCCGCTGGCGTGGGCGTTCGGCAGCGAGTTCGCGCCGGCGGTGCGCCGCGGGAGAACACTGTCGTGGCTGAACGCGTTCTACGGCGCGGGCGGCGCCGTGGCCTACCTGATCGGCCTGGGGATCATGGTGCCGCTGGGGTGGCGGTGGGGTTTCGCCGCCTTCCTGGTCCCGGCGCTGCTCGCGTTCGTGGTCCTGCGGTTCATGCCCGAGGGCGTGCCGTTCCTGGTGCGCCGCGGCCGGGTGGCGGAAGCTCGCGCCGAAGTCGAACGGATCGAGACGCGGGTCCTCCGCGGCCGGCCGCGGCCCCCAACTGGGGTCGGAAGTGCGGAGAACGGAGCCGCCGGCGAGGAGCGGGCGGCGAGCACGATCTCGTCGCTGGCCGCCACCAAGCAGCTCTTCTCGCGCGGCAACCGGCTGCGGACGGTCTCGATCATCCTGGCCTGGCCGGTCCCCGTCATCTTCGTCAACGGCGCGATCAGCTTCTACCCGTTGATCTTCGTCCGCGAGTTCCACCTGCCGCTCGCGCAGGTGCTGGCGTTCCTGACGTTCTCGGCGTTCCTGACCGTCGTCGGCCGGTTCCTGGCCGGTTTGGTGCTGGACCCGATCCGGCGGCTGTCGCCGAGCGGCTTGAAGATGTACCTCGCCCTCGGGGTCGTCCTGCTCGGCGGGGTGCCGGCGGTCATCCTGATGACGCACCCGGGCGCGGGCCTGCTCCTGCTGCTGTTGTGCGCCCTGTACCTGCTTCAGGGCCTGTGGGCGGGCGGCGCGATGACCTACGTGCCGACCGTCATGCCCCTGGCCATCAGGAACGCCGGCCTGGGCGTGTTCAGCGCCCTGACCAACGTCGCCCAGATCATCGGCCCGATCGTGGTCGGCGCGATCCTCGAGTTCAGCGGCCTGACCACCATCGCCGAACTGACACTCATCGTCACGATCGTCTGCGCGCTGTTCGTCGCCGTGTTCGGGCACCGCGAGAGGCTCGCGACTGTTCGGCTCGACGTGCCGGCCGCCGCGGGGAACGAACGCGGCGCGGAAACCGTCCAGTGACGTCCGATCACACCGCAGGGTTGCTCGCCGTGCTCCCGAGCACGGCGAGCAACCCTGCGGTTTCCCGTTGTGCACGAACGATGTCCCGAAAGGACCGGTCATGAGCAGTCCCACTCCCGCCGAGGCGGTGCAGCAGGCCGTGGCCACGCTGGCTGCAGGCGGCATGATCGTCGTCAGCGACGCGGCCGACCGGGAGGACGAAAGCGATCTGGTCGTGGCCGCTGAGCTGGTCACCGACGAGCAGATGGCCTTCCTGGTCCGCCACACCACCGGGATCGTCTGCGTGCCGATGCCGGCCGCGCGCGCCGACGATCTCCGGCTGCCGCCGATGGTCCGCGAAAACACCGACGCCCACGGCACGGCGTTCACCGTGAGCGTCGACGCGGCCGGCACCGGCACCGGCGTGTCGGCGGCCGACCGTGCCCGCACCGCACGGGCCCTCGCCGATCCGCGGTCGCGCCCTGAACAGCTGCGGCGGCCCGGCCACCTGTTCCCGCTGCGCGCCCGCGACGGCGGCGTGCTCGTGCGCGCGGGCCATACCGAAGCCGCGGTCGATCTCCTGCGCGCCGCCGGGCTGTCCGGTACCGGCGTGATCAGCGAGCTCGTCGCCGACGACGGCTCGATGCTGCGCGGCGCGGGCCTGGCCGCGTTCGCCCGCCGCCACGGCTTGCCGACGCTGGCGATCGACGACCTCGTGCGGCACCGCCGCGGCACCGAACGCCTCGTCGAATCCTTCGCGAGCTCGACCATGCCCACCGAGTTCGGCACTTTCCGCGCGGTTGCCTACCGCAACACCGTCGACGGCGGCGAGCACCTCGCACTGGTCATGGGCGACGTCGCCGCCGCCGGCCGTACCGACGGCGGCGTCCTCGTCCGCGTGCACAGCGAGTGCCTCACCGGGGACATCCTCGGCTCGCTGCGTTGTGACTGCGGCCTCCAGCTCGAGCAGGCTCTGCGCGCCATCGCGGCCGAAGGCTGCGGCGTTGTGGTGTATCTGCGCGGACATGAAGGCCGGGGCATCGGGCTCGGCCACAAGATTCGCGCCTACGCCCTGCAGGAGCAAGGTCTGGACACTGTCGACGCCAACACCAGCCAGGGCCTGCCTGTGGATTCGCGCAGCTACGGCGTCGGCGCCCAGATCCTCACTGAGCTCGGTGTCCGCAACATCCGCCTCGTCACGGGCAACCCCGCCAAGTACCGTGGCCTCGACGGATACGGCCTGAACGTCGTCGGCCGCGTGACGATGCCGACCGCGGCGAATCCCCACAACGTCCGCTACCTGCGGACCAAGCGGGATCGGCTGGGCCACGTGGTGGACTGGGAGAAAGCGGCGGGATCCGAATAGGACGTTTCGGCGAAGACCCCGACAGGAGGATAGATGGGCCTCTACCCGTCCAGTCTGATCGAAGACCGGCTGCCCGAACGAGTGCGCGCGTTGCAGCGGCTCAGCGGCGTGCCCGTCGCGTTCGCCGGAGTCACCCGCGGCGGCGTCGGTCGGCGCGAGCTGGTGCTCGACCGGCTGGCGGGCACGCTGGGCACCTCGTTGCATGGCCTGGTCGTGCGGTCCGGTCGCGGCCTCGGCGGCACCGTGCTGCGTGACGGCACGCCCCACCGCGTCAACGACTACGCCACCACCGCCACGATCACCCACGACTACGACCGGGTCGTCGTGCACGAAGAACACCTCACCTCGATCCTCGCCGTCCCGGTCACCGTGCGTGGCACCGTCCACTGTGTCCTCTACGGTGCCGTCCGCGACCACCGGCCACTCGGCGACCGCGCGCTGCGTGCGGCCACCGTGCTGGCCGAGCAGTTCCAGCGCGACCTCGAACACACCCTCGCACCCGAACCCGCGCCCGACGCGCTGGCCGAACTCGCCACGATCGTGCAGGACGTCGCCGATCCCGCCCTGCGCGCACGGCTGGCGCGGGTGCACCACGCGCTCAGCGCCGGGGCTCCCGAAGCGTCAGGCGCACCGAAGGTGACGCTGACGCCGCGGGAAGTCGACACCCTCCGCCTGGTCGCCCTCGGCGCCACCAACCTCGAGATCGCGGCCCGGCTGGGGCTCACCCCCGAAACGGTCAAGGCCTACCTGCGCACCGCCATGCGCAAGCTCGGCGTGCACACCCGTACGGCGGCCGTGCACGCGGCACGCCGTGCGGGCGTCCTCTAGTTGTGATGTCCAGGGACGTTGTCCCGAGTTGAGGTGACCCGGCGACGGCCTGTCCCGCTGACAGGTGAAGGCCTCCGGATGTGAAGTGGAGCTGTCTAGGAACCACATCACCCACCGGAGGCCTTCATGTCCCACCCTAACGCCACCCTGACCCCACGCACCCGCCTGCGACTGGCGCGCCTGATCGTCGAAGAGGGCTGGACCTGCACCGCAGCGGCCAAGATGTTCATGGTCGCCGCCAAGACCGCCGCGAAGTGCGCTCACCGCTACCGCACCGAAGGCGTGGCGGGGATGACCGACCGCAGCTGCCGTCCGCACCGCAGCCCGACCCGCACCCCCGAGCACCTGGTCCGGGCGATCGTGCGGTTGCGGTGGCGCCAGCGGCTGGGCCCGGTCCAGATCGGCGGCCGGCTCGACCTGCCCGCATCCACGGTGCACGCGGTGCTGACCCGCTGCCGGATCAACCGCCTGTCCCGCCTCGACCGGGTCACCGGCGAACCCCTGCGCCGCTACGAACACGACCATCCCGGATCGCTGATCCATGTCGATGTCACCAAGTTCGGCAACATCCCCGACGGCGGCGGACACCGCTACGTCGGCCGGCGACAAGGCGACCGCAACAAGCGAGCCACCCCCGGGGCTGCCCCGCGGCGCCGACCGCAACCCCCGCACCGGCACCGCGTTCGTCCACACCGTCCTCGACGACTGCTCCCGCGTCGCCTACGCCGAGATCCACACCGACGAAACCGCCGTCACCGCCACCGCGGTCCTGCGCCGGGCAGTGGCCTGGTTCACCGCCCGCGGCGTCAACGTCGAGCGGGTGCTCTCGGACAACGGCTCGGCCTACCGCTCGCATGCCTGGCGCGAGGCTTGCGCCGAGCTGGGGATCGTCCCGAAACGGACCCGGCCTTACCGGCCGCAGACCAACGGCAAGATCGAGCGGTTCCATCGCACGTTGGCCGAGGGCTGGGCCTACGCCCGCTTCTACCCGTCCGAGACCCTGCGGCGGGCGGCGTTACCGGGGTGGCTGCACTTCTACAATCATCACCGTCCCCACAGCTCAACCGGCGGCAAGCCGCCGGTCACCCGGCTGACCAACCTTCTTGGACATCACATCTAGTCCGGCACGGGTGATGGCCGAGCGCCGGCGCTCCCTCAGCCTTTCAGCTCGGGGAACTGGTCGTCGCGCCATTCCGCGGTCTCGCCGCCGTTCTCGGCCAGCCGGGTCTCGCGCCCGCGCAGCTCCACACGGCGGATCTTGCCCGACAGCGTCTTGGGCAGCTCGGCGAACTCGATCCGCCGCACCCGCTGGTAGGGGTTCAGCCGCTCGCGGGCGTGGCGCAGGATCGACAGCGCCGTCTCTTTTGTCGGCTCACGGCCGGGTGCCAGCGCGATGTAGGCCTTCGGCACCGCCAGCCGCACCGGGTCCGGCGCGGGAACCACGGCCGCCTCGGCCACCGCCGGGTGCTCGACCAGCACCGACTCCAGCTCGAACGGGCTGATCTTGTAGTCGCTGGCCTTGAACACGTCGTCGGTGCGCCCGACGTAGAAGATGTAGCCCTCTTCGTCCACCGACGCAACGTCGCCCGTGTGGTAGTAGCCGCCGGCCATCGCCTCGCCGGTGCGTTCGGGGTCGTTCTGGTACCCCTTCATCAGCGCCCGCGGATTCCGGGACAGATCCAGGCAGATCTCGCCCTCGCCCGGCGCCGCCAGCGGCGTACCGGTGGCCGGGTCGACCAGGACCACCGGCACCCCCGGCAGCGGACGGCCCATCGACCCGGGCTTGACCTCCGCGCCGGGGGTGTTGGCGACCTGCGCCGTGGTCTCGGTCTGGCCGAACCCGTCGCGCAAGCTCAAGCCCCACGCTCGGCGCACCTGGTCGATCACCTCCGGGTTGAGCGGTTCACCGGCGCCGATGGCCTCACGCAGGCCCTCGGGCCGTTCGCCGAGCTCGGCCTTGATCAGCATCCGCCACACCGTCGGCGGCGCGCAGAAGCTGTTCACCCGGCGCTCGCGCAGCTGTCCGAGCAGAGCCGCGGCGTCGAATCGGGTGTAGTTGTAGATGAAGATCGTCGCCTCCGCGATCCACGGCGCGAAGAAGCACGACCACGCGTGCTTGGCCCAGCCGGGTGAGGAGATGTTCAGGTGGACGTCGCCGGGCCGGACGCCGAGAAAGTACATCGTCGGCAGGTGCCCGACGGGGTAGGACACCTGCGTGTGCTCCACCAGCTTCGGCCGCGACGTGGTGCCGGAGGTGAAATACAGCAACGCCGGGTCGTCGAGGGCCGTCCCGGGATGCTGCACCGCCTCCCATTCCCGCAGCGCGGCCTCCCGCAGATCCGCCCAGCCCTCCGCCGGGCCGACGCTGATGCGCGTGACGCCACCGGGCACCCCGTCGAGCAGGTGGGTGTCGCCGGCGTTGCAGATGACGTGGCGCGTGCCGCTGCGCGCGACCCGGTCGGCCAGGTCATCGGAGTTGATCGCGGTGGTCGTCGGCAACAGCACCGCGCCCAGCTTCATGACCGCCAGCATCGACTCCCACAGCTCGACCTGGTTGCCGAGCATGAGCACCACGGGATCACCCTTCGCGACCCCGAGCGCGGCCAGCCACGCCGCCAGCCGATCGGACGCCCGCGCCATCTCGTCGAAGCTGCGCTCGACCGACGTGCCGTCCTCCTCGACGATCACCAGGGCCGGCTGGTCGTTGCCTCGCGCGATCGCGTCGAACCAGTCCACCGCCCAGTTGAACCGGTCGCCGAGCTCCGGCCACCGGAACTCGGCCACCGCCCGTTCGTGTTGGCCCCGCAACGCCAGCAGCTGGTCTCGGCTGGTTCGGTACGCCTCGGTCGCATCCACAGTGGACTCCTCCTCCTTCCGGGGCCGGCACGCCCCGATCCGGCCGCGCCGATCGCGCCACCGCCCTGGACTCGCCGACAGGTCTTCCCGCGCAGCATCGAGCCGGGAGGGCCCGGTGAATACCCGCATTCGGGGGTAGGAACGGTCACCCCCGTTGCCGATCGTGGTCGGCGCGATCCTGGCCCGCTCGAGCGAAACGTGGAGTGATGCATCGTGAACGACCTCGATGGACAGCGTGTTGTCGTCGTCGGTGGCGGCTCGAGGCTCGGGCGCGCGATCGCCCTCGCGGCCGCGGAGGCGGGAGCCGATCTCGTCGTCGCCGGGCGATCCGACGACACGGTGCGCGAGGTGGCCGAACTGGCCCCCACCCAGGCCGAAGCCCTTCGCATCGACCTGAGCCGGCCCGACACGATCACCCGGTTCGGTGAGCGAGTCGGCTCCTTCGACCACCTGATCTCCACCGTGTCCATGCACGCGGCCGGTCCGCTGGCCGACCTCGACGACGCCGACATCGAACGCGCCGTCGACGCCAAGATCCTCGGCCCGCTGCGTCTCGTCCGAGCCACCGCGCCGTCGATTCGGCCGGGTGGTTCCTACACCTTCTTCTCCGGTCAGGCCGCTTGGCGCCCGACGCCCGGAGGCGTGGTCACGGCGGCGGTCAACGGCGGGCTGGCGTTCCTCGTCGAGGCGCTCGCCGTGGAACTCGCGCCGGTGCGCGTCAACGCCGTCGCGCCGGGCGTCGTCGACTCCGGCGCTCTCGACCGCCTCGGTGACCGCAAGGCCGCGATTCTCGCCGACGTGACCGCTCGCAACCCGGTCGGCCGGGTGGGCACGCCCGACGACGTAGTCCCGGCGACGCTGATGCTGCTCACCAACGGTTACATGACCGGCACGACCGTCCATGTCGATGGCGGCGGCAAGCTGGTGTGAAGCGGTGACGCCCAGTGCCCCATTCCGAACAGTAGGCGGGCCCGCTTGGTTACCGGCCGCCGGCGCTCGACCTGCACCTGCCCGACCGGCCGGTCGCAGGCCGGTCCCCTCGCGGTCTACGCCCATCCGGGCGGGTTCTTCCTTGGCTCGCGGCGGATGGGACCGTGGCGGTTCCTGCTGGACGCCGGGATCGCCGGGCCTCGGGGTCCTGCCGGCTCAGCGGAGAGGCGCCGTTCCCGACGCCCGTGCACGACGTCGCGGCCGCGGTGCGCCGGGTGCGGGCCCACGCCGGTGAACACGGCCTGGACCCGGACTCGGTCGTCAGGTTCGGGGCCGGCGCCGGTGTCTACCTGATCTCCGCCGTCGCTACTTTCTGCGGCGAGTCGGTCTTGTCCTCATTCCGCCGCGCCGACCGGCGTGCCTGCGGGCATACGAACTGGGTGGGCAGGACGACGTGGGCAGGCTCGTAGCCCCACGGATGTCGAACGAGGAGCGCCGGCAAGACCGCGCAGTACGGACATCAAGTGACAGAGGCGGCGGTGATCACCTCGGTTGGAGTAGCCTTCTAGGTGGAATAGCCACACAAAGTGGCTTTCCGAACCTGCCGGCTCCGCGGCCGCTCGGCTCAACTCGACGTTGGCCCACGAGTGCCAGCATTGGCCCATATGGCCCAGTGTCGGCCGGACATACTTCCGCAGTGTTCATTGTCGAACCCCGGAAGCCAGCGACGCCGGGAACCTATGACCGGCGGACCGCCGGCGAGCTTTTGATGCTACGCGCAGCCCTGGACGCCGACCGCCTTTCGTCCGTTGTGGACGCCCACCGCGAATCGCCGTCGGATCCCTACATCCAGCGCCACAACCTCGCGGCCGCAAGCGGAAGGCCTCCCGCGGGTCCGCAACGCGAATTTCCTTCGCGACCGAGCACGTCGGACGAGACCTCGTCCAGGTCGGGGCAACCAGTGAAAGGTGGGATCTCCATGACGCGTCCTGGTGACAACGCCACCGCTCCGGCCCGGCTGTCCTGGGTGGACCGGATCGACGCACCCGTCGCGGTCCGGAGTGCGTCGACCGGGTTCAGCGTTCTCCTCATCGGCGGGCTCGCTCAACCACTGGCCGTGACTTGGGTGCCGCTCCTGGGTTACGCGTGGCTTCCGCTCGTCGCTGTGGTGGCGTTTTTCGTCGCCGCGAGGCGAATCGGCAAGGCCAGCCTGCCCGCGGCTCACGGTGCCGTCGCCGCGCTGTGCAGTTATCTGCTCGCACTTCCGATGTCCTTGCTCGTGCCGGCAGGCCGCGATCCTCTCCAAATCGGGCTCACAGCGGCTACGGCTGTGGTGGTCGGCGCCGCGGTCGGCTTCTTTCGTGGACGCATGAGTGGCACGGAGATGGCCAGGACTTCACAGTGATAGCAACGCTTTCCGTGCCTCACGCACGAGATGCGGCGATCGCAGCGTGGCGGAATCGTGTGAGCCTCGTTCCACAGATGAGTCCCGCCACACGGAATTGACTCGAAGCCCACCAAGGAGTGCACCGATGACGACGCACGCAGCGGCACCGCCGAGGTCGAAAGACCGGGAGCGGCGGAAGGCGAGCCGGCGATCCGGCCTGGGCTCCGCGGTCGCGCGTCCGCTGGAGCAGGCCGGCGAAATGGTGCGGCTGATGGGCGACGTGCTGTACTCCGCCCTCCGGCACCCAGTTGGCTACTGGGGCGAAGTTCGTGAGCAGATGTTCCAGACGCTGAAGCTGTGCTGGATCCCGATGATCATCTCGACCACGGCCTTCGGCCTCGGGGCCCCGGGGCTGCAGGGCGGGAACATCTTCTCCCTCTTCGGTATCCCCGAACGGCTCGGCTCGTTCTTCATCATGGCGAGCGTCCGCGAGTTCGCGCCCTGGATCAACGCGATGGTCGTGGCCGGCGTGATGGGCACGGCGATCACCGCGGACCTCGGTGCCCGCCGCATCCGTGAAGAGATCGACGCGATGGAGGTCCTGGGCGTCGATCCGATCCGGACGCTCATCGTGCCGCGGGTGGTCGCGATGACGTTGATCACGGGGCTGATGGACCTGGTGGCGCTGGCTTTCGGTGTCGTGGGCGGGTACATCGCGGCTGTGCCGATCCTCAAGGCGAACAGCAGCGCGTTCTTCGGCAGCTTCTTCGACAACGCGACAACGACCGACATCTGGGCGAGCGTGATCAAGACTTCGATCTTCGGATTGATCATCGGCGTCGTCTGCTGCTACAAGGGCCTGCATACCGGCGGCGGGCCGATCGGGGTGGGGCGGGCGGTCAACCAGGCCGTGGTGATCGCGTTCGCCGCGATCTGGATATTCAACGCGGTCTTCACCGCGATCATGCTCGGTCTCAACCCCGAGATGCAGATCTACAAGTGACGAGGCGGGGAGAAGACACCGTGACCCGAGCTGCGCAGAACGGCGGAGTCGGCGAAAAGAAGCTGCCAGGTGCGCCGAAGCCCGCCGACGTCGAGATTTCGTTGAAGGGCATGGCGACTTCGGTCAAGTCCGCGGTCGAAACCGGCGGCGACATCGCAAGGTTTTCCGGCCGGACGATCCGTGCGTTGCCCGATCTCCGGCACTACGCCACCGAAGTCTTCCATCAGTGCGGCGTGCTCATCCTGTCCAGCGGGCTCGTCATCTGGCTCATGCAGTTCGTGATCGGGTACGAGTGCGGCCTCGAAGGCAACTACACGCTCAAGCAGATCGGCGTTCCCCTCTATTCGGGGATCTTCAACGCCTGGTGCGCGATCCGCGAGATGGCGCCGTACATGTGGGGCTACATCTTCGCGGCGAAAGTCGGCTGTGGTCTGGTCGCCGAGATCGGCTCGATGCGCATCTCCGACGAGATCGACGCGATGGAGGTCATGGGTGTCAAGTCGAGGAGCTACCTGGTCGGCAGCCGCATCGTCGCGGCCTGGATCGCGATGCCGTTCCTCTACGTGGTGGGCCTCGGAATCATGTACATCGGGGAGTTCCTCACCACCGTGAAGATGCTCGGCGGGGTTTCCCCCGGTGGTTACAACTTCATCTTCTGGCTCTACCAGAACCCGCAGGACCTGTTCTTCTCCCTGTGCAAGGTGATGGCCATGGGAACGGCGATCATCTTCGTCGGATGTTATTACGGCTACAACGCCAGTGGTGGGTCCGTCGGCGTGGGACGAAGTACGGCGAAGTCGATGATGCTGAACATGGTGCTGATACATATCATCGGTGTATTGGGGACCCAGCTCTTCTGGGGTCTGGCGCCGAATGCACCGATCGCCAACTGACCGGCCCGCCGTCCCTTCGTCCCGCGAGGAGAAATCTGTGTCCACATCGAACACCGCCGACGCACCCACGCGGATCCACACCCGCAGCGGCCACCTCTTGGCCGGCCCGGCTGACCGGACGCACTCGATGGAAGTGCGGAACGTCTCGAAGGCCTTCGGGAACTTCCACGTCATGCGCGGCATGAACATCAACTTCGTCGACGACGCCATCACGACGGTGCTCGGGCCGTCGGGTACCGGTAAGAGCGTGCTCCTGAAGCACCTCGTCGGGCTCTTGGAGCCCGATGAGGGCGAGATCGTCATCTTCGGTCAGGACCTGTGGAAGATCACCGAGCAGGAGCGCTACGACCTCCGCAAGCGCTTCGGTGTCCTGTTCCAGGACGGCGCCTTGTTCGGCTCTATGAACATCTACGACAATACCGCCTTCCCGCTGCGCAAGCACACGGACATGAGCGAGGCGGAAATCGAGCACATCGTGATGACCCGGCTGACGGAAGTCGGCTTGGAGCGGTCGATCACGAAACTCCCGAACGAGGTGTCGGGTGGTATGCGGAAGCGCGCCGGGTTCGCGCGGGCGCTCGTGCTCAACCCGGACATCGTGTTGTTCGACGAGCCGGACTCCGGTCTGGACCCCGTCCGCACCAGCCTGCTGAACGACCTCATCCTGGACATGCACCGCGAGCACAAGGGCACCTACCTGCTCGTCACGCATGACATCCGCACCGCGCGCAAGGTCAGCGACTACGTCGGCCTCATTTGGCAAGGGCAGGTCGTGCACTACGGCGAAGCCGAGGAGGCGTTCGCGTCCGACGACCCGTTCGTGCGGCAGTTCCTGGCTGGCGAATCCGCGGGCCCGCTGGGGATGGACTGACTCATGAAACGTGTGTTGACGGTCGGCGTCATCGTGGTGGCGGCCCTGGGCGTCGGGGCCACTGCCGTCGCCGCGATGAGAAGCGACGACTACGAAGTCGGCGTGATCCTCGACTCCGCGACGAACGTGGTGTCCGGGGGAACGGTGCAGGTCAACGGTTTCGAGGTCGGCAAGGTGTCCGACATCTCGGTCGAGGGCGGCAAGGCGAAGCTGGTGCTCGCGCTCGAAGGGGACCACGTTCCCCTCCACGACGGCGCGCAGGTGCGGATCGAGTGGAAGGCGGCGCTCGGCGAGCGGATGGTGAACATCACCGACGGACCGAGCGGGAACGCGGAGATCCCCGACCACGGGATGATCAAGGGCGACATGCCGGTGCCGATGGAGTTCGACCAGGTGCTGAACGCTCTGGATCCGCCGACCCGGGCCAAGCTCAGCGCGTTGATCAACCGGCTCGACAGCACGGTCAAGGGCAACGAGACCGACGTGAACCGGACGGTGCGCTCGGCCGGCCCCGCCGTGCAAGCGCTCGGTGAAGTGCTGCGGGGGCTCGGCAGCGACGGGCCGGCGATCAAGCAGATGGTCACCCAGCTCGACACCATGGTCGGAACCCTCGCTGGTCGTGAGGCCGACCTGCGCACGGTGATCGACCAGCTGTCGAAGACGACGTCGCTCACCGCGCAGCAGCACGAGGCCCTTGCCTCGGCGCTCAAGAAGCTGCCCGGCACCTTGCAAACCGCGGGCAAGACCTTGGGCGACGTGCCCGACGCGGTGGGGCAGGCGGTGCCGCTGCTGAAGGATCTCGATCCGGCGACGGCGAAGCTGCCGGACGTGAGCCGGAACCTCCGGCCGTTGCTGACCGACCTGCGCCCGCTGGTCGCCGAGTTGCGGCCGACCCTGGCCGACGCGCAGACCCTGCTGAACTACACGCCGGGACTGCTGGACACCGCGCACGCGACGGCGCCCGGCTTGAACTCGGCCGTGAGCAGCCTGATGCCCGCGTTGAGCTTCCTGCGCCCGTTCACACCGGAGGCGGTGGGCCTACTGTCCAACTGGGGTTCGGCGAGCGGCAACTACGACGCCAACGGCCACTACAGCCGCATCTACGTACAGGCCGGGGCGTCGAGCGTGAACGTCAATCCGGGCATCGTCCCGCCGGGCTTCACCAGCGACCCGACGCCGTTGCCGGGATCGCCGGTCGGTCAGCCCTGGACCGACGCGTTCGGAAGTGGGATCCGATGAGCAAGCACACGTCCCGGCCGTCATATCCGGTGTCTTACCGGCTCCGAGGTCTCGCCGTGGTCGTCGTCGCGTGCGTCGGCGTGACCGCCGGCGCCGTGGGCGCGAAAGACAAAGGACAACCCGGCGAGATCACGATCGTCGCCAAGTTCACCGACGCCAGTCCACTGATCCCGGGCAACGAGGTGAAGGTCGACGGCGTCAACGTCGGCCAAGTCGCGGCCATGACGGTGGACAGCGACAAGCACGCCGCGGTGGCGCTGAGCCTGGATCCCGCGGCGCTGCCGGTGCACACCGACGCCAAGGTCACGCTCAAGCCGGTCAGCATCCTCGGCGAGCGGTACCTCGACCTGGACCGCGGGACGCCCTCGGCGCCCGCGCTCCAGGACGGCGACGTCCTGCCGGTGCAGCAGACCAGCGTCTACACCGACCTCGACCAGGTGCTCAACACCATCGACGACCCCACCGGACAGTCGCTGGCGGCCTTGGTGACGGTGCTCGGCGAAGGCATGCGGGAGAATGGCCAGAACGCCGACGCGACCATTCAGGCGCTCGCTTCGTCGATGAAGGACACCGACGGGCTGGCGAAGGTCCTCAAGGAACAGAACGGCCTGCTCACCAGCGTGGTCGACAAGATCGAACCGGTGGCCCAGGCCCTGGCCGTGGACAACGGGGCGACCCTCGACGTACTCCTCTCGTCCGCGCAGACCGCCACTGAAGCCACCGCGAAGAACCGTGCCGCGCTCGAGTCGACCCTAAGCCAGCTGCCGGACACCCTCTCCGCAGCCCGGAAGACGCTCGGGCAGCTGACCGGTACCGCGCAGGCCACGACACCCGTCCTGCAGTCGATCAGGCCGACCACGGACAACCTGAGCGCCATCAGCGACGAGCTCAAGAAGTTCTCCGAGTCGCTCGACCCGGCGCTGGCGAGCGCGAAGCCGGTCCTGGACAAGGCGCAGGGCCTGCTCGACGAGGCTCGTCCGGTGGTCGACCAGCTCAAGACCGCCGGCCCGGACCTGCGGACCACGGTCGGCTCCGCCCGCCCGGTCGTCACCGACCTGACGAACAACTTCGGGAACGTGCTGAACTTCATCCGCAACTGGGCTCTGACCACCAACGGCGGCGACGGTGTATCCCACTACTTCCGGGCCATGCTCATCGTTAACCCCGACTTGCTGACGGGCCTCGTACCCGGCCTTAACGCACCCAACGGGGCTCCGACGCCCCCGCAGCAGGGTCCTCCGCAGGGTGACACCGGCACGCCGGCTCAAGGGGCGCCGCCGCTGCCGCTGCCGAGCCTCCCGGGACTCACCGGCTCAGGCGGAGTCCTCGGCGGGCTGCTGGCCACGGGACAGCAATCCGACGGCGGCGTGACCGGGCTCAGCCAGCAGCAGGAAAGCGGCGTTCTGCAGTTCCTAATCGGTGGAGGTCAGTGATGGCGAGCACGGTCGGCCGCAAGAGGAGGTCCCTGTTCATCGGGTTCGTCGTCCTCGCCCTCTTCGTGGCCTCGGTCGGTATCGCGATCACGGCGAGCGACGGCCTGCCGGGCAAGCCGACGACGGTCGTGAAGGCAGCCTTCGGCGACGTCGGTGCCCTGCGCAGCGGCGACGACATCCGCATCGGCGGTGTGCGGGTAGGCCAGGTCGGCGACATCAACCTGGTCGACAACCAGGCCGTCGTCGAGCTGAAGTTCGACGGCGACAAGCCGATCTACCGCAATTCCAAGGCCGTGACCGCATCGGTCGGCGCGCGATCGGCGCTGGGTCAGAAGTACGTCGACTTCACTCCGGGAACGCCCGACGCGGGCGAGGTGGGCGAAAACGACGTCATCCCCTCGGCGAAGACCGAGGGCGCGCAGGAGCTTTCCGACGTGCTGGCCGTCTTCGACGAGCCGACGCGGAAGGCCCTACAGGACACACTGCGCGAGACCGGCGGCGGCGTCGTCGGACACCAGCAGGACCTCCGTGACGCGCTCGGGGCCTTGCCCGAGGAGCTGCCTGACCTCGGAACCGTGGCCGGCGCGCTGGCCACCGACGACGGGAAGGATCTGACCAGGACGCTGCGTGCGCTGGACAACCTCAGCGGCCGCTTCACCAACCGCCAGCAGGAGATCTCCGCGCTGGTCGGGCAACTGAAGACCACGTTGGACGCGGTCGGCGTCGATGGCGGCAAGCCGCTGGCGGACGTCGTCGACAAAGGGCCGGACACGCTGGGGAAGGCACGCGGCGCACTGCAGTCGCTGCAGGCGCCGCTGGCCGATGCCCAGGCGGCGATGTCGTCGCTGAAGCCGGGCGCGGACGCGCTGGGCCAGGCGACCCCGGACGTCCGTGGGGTGCTGCGCGAGGGCGTTCCGCCCCTCGACAAGGTGCCGGGCGTCGCCGGGCAGGCCGAGCCCGCGGTCGGGGCGCTCACGCAGACCTTCTCCGACGCGAGGCCGCTGGCACCGGCGGTGCGCTCGGCCGTGGGCTCGGCGCACGTGCCGCTCGAGATCCTCGCGCCGTACTCGCCGGAGATCGCGTCCTGGTTCTCCTACGCGGCCAACGCTCTCGGCCAAGGAGACGCGGCGGGCCACTGGCTGCGCATCTACCCGTTGTTCAACACCGAGTCGCTGTCCGGCGCCTTGAGCGCGCTGAAGGACCCGGTCACCGCGCGCAACGCCTATCCCGCACCGGGACAGGCACCGCAGGACAAGAAGAGCTCTCTGCTGGGGCCGAGGTGAGGAAGATGGCTTTGCGTATCAAGAACCGGCGCCGACGTCCGAAGAGCAAGGGATCGCTCTTCAAGCTGGGCGCGGTGTTCGTCGTCGTGGCGCTCGTCGCCGGTCTCGCTCTCTTCAACAAGGACCGGATCCTCACCACGCTGCGACCGGGCACTGAGTTGACCATCAACTTCGCGCGTGACTACCGGCTCCAGCCCTTTGCCACGGAGGTCAAGGTCGCCGGCATCCCGGTCGGCAAGGTCGTGGATGTCCGGGAGGCGCAGGACGGCTCCGCCGACGTCACGGTGAAGGTCGACGACGACGTGCCCACCAAGCTGCGCACCGCCCCCTCGGCGGTGATCCGGGCGGCCACCGTGCTGGGCGGCAGGTATTACGTGGACCTCGTTCCCGGCGGCGAGAAGGGCGCGCCGGCCGGCGAAATCCCCAAGGACCGTACGCGGGTGCCGGTCGAACTCGACAAGGTCGTCGACGCGCTGCCGCCGAACACCCTGAACTCGTTGCAGAAGACGGTCGGGAGCCTGGACGCCGCGCTGGACGACGAAGGCCGCGCCGCGATCGACCAGCTCCTGGCCGACGCGCCGGGCACGCTGGACCCGGCCGGTGACGTCCTGCGCGCCGCGCAGGGCACCCGGCCGCGCCAGGACCTCACCGACGTGGTGAGCGGGCTCGAATCGGCTTCCTCCGCGCTGACGAAGGAGCCAGGACAGCTCGACTCCATCGTCCGGAACCTAGGCAAGGTCAGCACCGTGTTGGGGGACCGCGCGTCGGACCTGTCCCGCACGGTCTCCGGCCTGCCCGAGGCGCTGGACTCGACGAACGCCGGGCTCTCCCGGCTGGACGGCACGCTGGCGAAGATCAAGGACGTCGCCGAACCGGCCCGTCCGGTGGCCCGCGAGCTCGACACGGCCCTGCAGCACGCCGACCCGGTGCTGGCGAAGGCACGTCCGTTGGTGAACGACCTGAAGAACCTGCTGACCGACGCTCGGCCCGTCGTCCGTGACCTCGTACCGACCGCGCAGGGCCTGACCACGGTGCTCGACGACGTGCGCGGACCGGTACTCGACCGGGTGAACGGTCCGATCAAGTCGACGATCCTCTCGCCTTACCGCGGCACGGGACCGTACGCCGGCACATCCGGTGACCGGCCGCTTTACCAGGAACTCGGATACATGTTGTCCAACGTGGACAGGGCGTCGTCGATGACCGACGGCAACGGCGCGTCGATCGCGTTCGAACCCGGGGTCGGGCCCGGCAGCATCGGCGGTCTGCCGATCAGCCTCGAACAGCTCTTCGGCAACCTCATGAGGCTCGGACAGCAGCAGGAGGGGCGATGACCCGCGAGCAAGGCCGGATCAAGAAGACCTGGGAACGCGTCCGCAGCGAGCCGAAGCTCGGCCGGAACGTGCTCACGCTAGTGGTGCTGGTAGTGCTCGGACTGGCGGTCGGGGGCTACATCGTCAGCCAGCAGGGGGCCGGGACCACGACCTGGCCGTGGCAGGACAGGTTCATCATGAAGGCGGAGTTCGACAACGCTCCCGCCGTCAGCCCGGGCAATGGCCAGGAGGTTCGGATCGCCGGGGTGAAGGTCGGCCAGATCGACTCGGCGTCCGTCTCGGACGACGGCAAGGCGCTGCTCACCCTCTCGATCGACCCGCAGTACAAGGTGTACGACAACGCACGCACGGTGCTGCGCCCGAAGAGCCCGCTCAACGAGATGTACGTCGAAATCGACCCTGGCGGGCCGCCGGGGAAAGAAATCCCGCAGGACGGGACACTCCCGGCGAGCCACTCGCAGCGGCCGATCCAGGTCGATGAGGTGCTCGGGCACCTGGACGACAACACGTTGAACGCCCTGACGTCCTTGGTCAACGAGTCCGACGCGGCCTTGGCCCACGCACCGCAGTCGCTCGCGAGCGGCCTCTCGGCGACCGACCAGGTGGCGACCGACCTCAAGCCGGTCGTGACGGCGCTGCAGACCCGGAAGGACACGCTGGCGAAGCTGGTGACCGCGCTCGCCCAGATCTCCAAGTCCGTCGGCGGGAACGACGCGCGGCTGTCGTCACTGGCCAAGAGCCTGCAGGAGACGCTCGGAGCCGCCGGCGCGCAAAGCGGCCCGCTCGACGCGTCGCTGGCGCAGCTGCCCGACCTCACCCGTCAGCTCGACGAGGCGACGAGAAGTGTGGTCGGGCTGAGCGACCAGCTCGATCCGACGCTGGAAAACCTGCGCAAGGCCTCGGGTGAGCTGCCCGATTCCCTGTCGAAGCTGACGAAGGCCGTGGACCAGGCCGGCAACACGGTGGACCAGGCGACCCCGGTCGTGGCGAAGGCCAAGCCCGTCGTCGACGACCTGCGCCCGCTCGTCGGTGACCTCAACGGGACGCTGCCCGACTTGCACGAGATCACCGGCCGGCTCAACCCGATCACCGCGGCCGTCCTGCCCTACCTGAACGACCTCTCGGCCTTCGTCTACCAGACGAATTCCCTGACCAGCCTGCACGACGCCAACGGAGGGATCCTGCGCGGCCTGCTCGAGTTCACGCCGAGCAGCCTGGGGATCCCCGGTGTGGGCGCCACGTCCGGCCAGACTCCCCGCTAGGTGGCTGCCATGAGGATCTCTCATTCCGCGATGCCGGTGATCCGGCTGATCGTGCTCGTCGTGTTCGCCACCGCCTGCGCCGTGTTCTTCGGCTACCTCTGGGTGAACTCCGGCGGCAAGCTTCCCTTCAGCAGCTCCCGCTACACGCTCACGGCGACCTTCCCGCGCGTGGCGAACCTCGTGCCCGACTCCGACGTGATGATCAGCGGCGTCGCCGTCGGCAAGGTGGCCGAGATCAAGAACGAGGGCGGTCGCGCGCACGTGACCATGGAGCTCGATCAGCAGTACCCGCTGCACGGTGGGGTTACGGTCCAGGTTCGGAACAAGACGCTCGTGGAGGAGACCTTCCTCCAGCTGACCGACGGCGACGGTCCGGCGCTGGACAGCGGAGTGGTCCTGCCGGAGAACGCGGGCAAGCCCGCTGTCGGCCTGAACGATGTGCTGGCCAGCATCGACCCCTCGACCAGGCAGGCGCTGGCGAGCACGGTCCGCTCGCTCGGTGCGTCCACGAAGGACAGCCAGGACAGCATCTCCCGCGCCTTGAGCGGTCTCGGTGACCTCGGCCGTGAAGGGCAGGGTGCGCTGGCCGCGCTGTCCGCGCAGAGTGAGGACCTGAAGAAGCTCAGCGGGAACGCGGCCGACCTTCTCGCCGCTCTCGACACCAGGCAGGGGCAGATCGCGCAGCTGGTGCGTGACGCCGACACCCTGACGAAAACCACCGCGGACGGCGGCCAAGACCTTCAGACCGTCATGCGGGAGCTGCCGGGCGTCATGGACAAGGCCAAGAGCGCGAGCGACGGCCTGAACGAGCTGTCCGGTTCGCTCGCGCCGGTTGCGAAGAACCTCAACACCGCCGCCCCAGACCTGAGCAAGGCGCTGGAACAGCTGCCGCAGACCGCCGGCGACCTGCGCGGTCTGCTGCCCTCGCTCAACGGCGTGCTCGACCACGCGCCGGACACACTGGCGCGGGTGCCGGTGGTGGCCGCCGACGCCCACCAGCTGCTGCCGACGCTGAACGTCGCGCTCGGCGACGTCAACCCGATGCTGTCCTACCTGCAGCCGTACGGGCACGACGTCGCGGCGATGTTCACCAACATGGGTCAAGCCCTGTCGAGGGGCGACGACAACGGTACGGCCTTGCGCGTCTTCATCATCCTCAACGAGCAGAGCCTGCGCGGGAACCCGCTCAACCTCAACGACATCCCGCCCCTCGACAAGAGCAACCCGTACCCGGCACCCGGCCAGGCCTCGAACCCGGGGCCGTACCAGGGCGGCTCGTACCCACGGGTGGAGAAGGGAACGAAGTGATGGTGCGTCGGCCGTCGTTGCGCAAGCTGTCCCCGAGGTCCCTCCTCCGCGGAGGGGCGCGAAGGGTGCGCGCCCTTTGGCGACGGCCGACCAAGCGTGGTCTCTTCGTAGTACTGGGCGTGCTCGCGACGGCGGGCTTCGTGCTCGGCGGGCTCACGAAGGTGCGGGTCGAGACGAGCGTGGACTCGTTCCTGCCCACCGACGACCCGGTGGTGCGCCAGTTCGAGGCGGAGTCGGGCTCCTTCGGCGGCGACCCGATCGTCGTCCTGCTGGAGTCCGGGCAGCCGCGCGCCCAGCTCGACCAGCAGCACCTGCCGACGCTGCTGAACCTCGAAGGCCGGCTGTCGCGTCTCCCGGACGTCGCGGCCGCCTACGGCCCCGGGACGACCCTGAACCAGATCGCCGGGCGGACACAGGACCTCCTCGCGGAGCTGTCCGGACGCCGCGACGGCGTCCGGGCCCAAGCCCAGCAGGGCAAGACCGGCAAGGACGCGGAGAAGGCCGGCGACGCCGCGGTCGCCGCGTTCGACGCCCGGTACGGGCCGCTGCTGGTGCAGGGCATGCCGGCCGGCCTCCCGACCTTGCACAATCCGTCCTTCGTGAACACGGTCGTGTACACCGGTGCAGGCCAGCCTCGCCCGCAGTGGCGGTTCGTCGTGCCCTCCGACCGGTCGGCGGCAATCCTCGTGCGCCCGCGTGAGGGCCTGGACCAGCAGGGCACGGAACGGCTGGTTCAGGCGGTTCGTGACGCCGTCGCGATGACCAAGCCGGACGCGCAGCGGATCACGGTGTCCGGCGTCCCGGTCATCGCCGTGTCCCTGGGCGACCAGGTGCAACGCGAAATCCCATGGATCGGGGGGACCGCCCTGCTCGCGGTGGGTGCGTGCTTCCTGTTGATTCCCTGGACCCGGAAGCTGCGCCGCAGGCTGGTGCCGGTCATGACGACCGTCGTCGCGATCGGGCTGACGCTCGCCGTCTTCGGCTGGCTCGGGCGGCCGTTGTCGCTCGGCGTCGTCGCCTTCCTCCCCGTCCTGCTCGGCGTCGGGAGCTACTACCCGACCTACTTCGCCCAGCAGGCCAGACGCCGGGTGGTGCTGGTGGTCGCCACCGCCACCGCCGCGGCGTTCGCGATGCTGCTGCTGTCGCCGCTGCCGTTCGTCCGCGAACTCGGCTTCGCGCTTTCGATGGGTGTGCTCATCGCTGCGCTGGTCGGCATGCTCCTCATCCGTGGCCTCTCGTTCACCGCCGAACCGGACCGGCCACTCGATGAGATGGTCTCCCCGTCGCGCGCTGTGACGTCGCCTCGATGGGCCCGGGTCGCCGCCGGCGTCGTCGCGGGTGCGGTGGCGCTGGCCGGCTGGATGGCGCTCCCCCGGATCGAGCTGGAAAGCAACTTCCAGAGCTTCGCCACCGGACTGGACGCGCTCACCGACGCCCAGCACATCGAATCCGTCATCGGGTCGTCGGGTGAGGTCGCCGTCGTCCTCAACGGTCCTGACGTGCTGTCGCCCGAGGCCATGAGCTGGACCAGTGCGGCGCAAGAAAGCATCGTCTCGCGACACGGCGACCAGATGCGCCCGGTGGTTTCGCCGCCGACCTTGCTGCAGTTCCTGGGCACCTCGCCCACTGCGAGCCAGATCGCAGCCGGGGTCCGGTTGCTGCCGCCGTACCTCACCGGCGCGGTCCTCCGCAACGACCGGACGTCCGCGCTGCTGAGCTTCGGTGTGCGGATGGAAGACCTGAGCGAGCTGCAGGTCCTCCGCGACGACGTGCTGCGGCACTTGCCGCCGCCACCGCAGGGCTATCACGTGGACCTGACGGGCTTGCCGATGGTCGCGGTCCGCGGGAACGAGCTCGTGTCCGCGGAACGCCTGCTCACCAACCTGGCCGGGATCCTGGCCGCGGGCGCGGTCCTGCTGATCGCGCTGCGGCGCCGGGCCGACGCGGCGCGCGCGGTCGCGGCGGCGGCCATGGCCACCGGTGCGGGCCTGTGCTTCCTGTGGCTGGCCGGGGTGCCGCTGAGCCCCGTCACCGCCGGCTTGGGATCGCTGACCGCCGCGGTCGGGTGCGAGTTCACGGTACTGCTGTCGGAAGCCGCCCGCCGTCGCAGCCGGGGACTTCGGCTGTCGATCCTGCTCGCCGCGTCCACCTCCACCGTGGGGTACGCGGTCCTGGTGCTGTCCAAGCTGGCCGCCGTCCGCGAGTTCGGCATCCTGCTGGCCGGCTCGGTCGTGCTGTCCTTGCTGTCCGCGGTCTGTGTGGTGTGGCTCTGGCCACCGGGTGACCGTGTTACCCGGGTGGCGACACCCGTTCCCGAACCTGTCGGACGAGTCGTGGTGGAGGTGGGTCGATGAGCCTGCGAGTTGAACGCGAGAAGAAGACTGACGACGAGGAGGCGACCGTGAAGACCTCGAACCTCAACACGATCGAAGACGAGGAAGCCGACGTCGTCGACCTCCCGGGTGGCCGTGACGAGGCGGAAGAACCGGCCGAAAGCAACGCCGCGGCCGGCTTGCCCGAATCGGACGGCGTCGACGAGCTCGACGAGGACGCCGAAGCCGGGCCGGAGAAACCGAAGACCGGGCTGAAGGACGTCATCCGGGCCAAACTGCCGAAAACCCGCAAGGTGCGCGTCATCCTGCTCGTGGTCCTGCTGCTCCTGGTGGGCGGGGGGGTAGGCGGGTACGTCTGGTATGACGTCCGGCGGCTGCCGGACGACGCGGCTTTCCGCGTCGCGGGCCGAACCGTCACCGCCGACCAGCTCAGCGGAGTCGTCGAGACTTGGCGGGCCATGTACGGGGTCCAGCCACCACAGGATGAAGCGACCCTCCGCAAGTTCCGCAAGGACTCCGCTAAGGCGTACGCGGTGAGCCTGATCCTGCAGAAAGCGGCGCAAGACCGAGGGATCGTGATCGGTGACAAGGTGGCGCAGGACGCTCTGGCCAGGTTGATCTCGCAGCAGCTCGGGGAGGGGACGGAAGCTCACGACAAGTTCGTTCAGCAGCTGGGCAACGTCGGCACGTCCGAGCCGGCCGTGATCGATGAAATCAAGCAGCAGCTGGCTCTCTCGCAGCTTTTTGACGCGGTGACCAAGGGATCCGGCGACGTCGGCGAGCAGGAAGTGAAGGACGCCTTCGCGACGCGAAAGGACCAGCTGGGCACCCCGGAGCGGCGCAAGATCGGCAACATCGTGGTCCGGACGAAGGAAGAGGCCGACCAGGTGATCGCCGACCTGTCGCACGGAGCCAAGTTCGAAACCGTGGCCCAGCAGCGGAGCATCGACACCGCGACGCGCGACAAGGGCGGTGACCTCGGCGCGATTTCCCGTAGCCAACTGCAGGACGACTACGGGAAAGCAGCTTTCGGCGCAGCGCCGGGGACGGTCTTCGGTCCGGTGCAGAACGAGTTCGGCTGGAACGTCGGGCGGGTCGCTGAAGTGACGGCTCCGGTGCCGGCGACCTTCGAAAAGGTGCACGACAGCCTCAAACAGCAGCTGCAGATGGAAAAGATGCTCGCATTGTGGCGTTCCTGGCTGGGAGACCAGATCAAGGGCGCCGGCGTGGAGTACGCGGACGAGTACCGGCCGGACAATCCCGACGCCGCACCGGACGTAAAGCCGGGCGAGAGCCCGGTGACGGGGCAGCAGGGCGCGGCGAGTCCGGGCCAGCCTTCACAAGGACAGCCGGTTCCTTCGCGATGAGCACGGCCGCACCGCTCCTCGTCTTGGCAGTTGTGCTTGTCCTTTTGGGACGGTGGGGCAGCACACGCTCACCGGATCTCGTTCCGGTGAACTTGCCGATGGCCGAGCGCGAGCGGCGCGCGAAAGTCGTCCGCCGAGGCGCCGTCAGCGCCTACGTAGTGGCGGCCGTCTTCGTCGTCGTGTCGGTTGCCGCGCTCTTCTAGCCGGCGGGCGCCGAGCCTTGTCAGCCCGGGCTCGGCGCCTGCTTACCAAGCAAGCCGTAGTGACCGGCCATGCCGGCGGCGACGATCCGGTTCGGGGCCCCCAGCTTGTTCAGGAGCGAGGCGACCAGGCGCTTCGCTGTCCGCTCGGAAACCAGCATGCGTTCGGCGATTTCTGTGGTCTCCAAGCCGCGGGACAGCAGTACCCACAGGCGAATCTCTTCCACCGCCAGCTGACCGAAGATCTCCTCCGGCGGGTGTCGCACCGCGTCGAGCAACGCGGTGAACAAGGTGTCCTCGACCACTCGGAAGCCGGCGGCCACGGACAGCAGGGGAGCGACCAGCACATCCGGATCAGCCGACTTCGGCAGGAAGCCGTCGGCGCCGGCCCTTAGCGCATCTTCGGCGAGCTTCAGGTCCGACGTGCCTGACAACGCGACGACTTTCGTATCGGGATGGCGGGACTTGATATGGCGGATTGCCGGAATCCCGTTGACGGGCGGCATGGCGAGATCGACTATCGCGATGTCGGCGCCGCACGATCCGACGAGCGAGGCCGCGTCCTCCGCGCGGTTCGTCGTACCACCGATCTCGAACCGGTCGCCGGCTTTCGCCTTCAGCAGCAGAGCTAGGCCCTGGGTGAAGAGGTCGTGATCATCGACCAGCACCAGGACGAGTTTGCGGTCTTGCATGGCTCTCCTCGTCGGAAGATGACAAAATCACTATACGAGCCCACCAGCAGAGGCGCTGGCGGCAGCGTCGTGGAGGCACCGATGTCGACCGTACCGTGGTGGCGTGCCGTCCGGTCAAGCACGATCCTCCAGACGGATACGCTGCGGGAGACCGACATCCGGATCGTGGAACGGGTGCCCGCCAGCGTCCGGGTCGGCGTCCTGGTGTCCGTCGGGCTGCTCCTCACGCTCGGCCCGGACTCCGTGCGGCACCACCTCGCGATCGGGTTGGTGTGGCTGGCTGTCGGCAGCGTCTACGCGCTCGTCGTCTTTTGGGATCCCACGATCGAGTTACGCAGCATCCGGTCCGCTTCGGTGGTGACAGGCCTGGACTCGGTCCTGTCGCTGGCCATCATCGCGTTGACCGGAGGTGCCAGCAGCGTCGCGGTGTCGCTGCTGTTCCTGGTCATCGCGGCCGCTGCGATGCGTCTGTCCTTCGTGGCCACTGTGGCCGTGTCGATGGCCCTCGGAGGTGCCTATTTCCTGGTCGCGCTGCTGATCGACGCCGGTCAGACGTCCCCGGCGATCCGCATGCAGTCCGGATTGTGGTGGCCGGTCTACCTGGTGTTCACCGCAGCCCTGACAGGCGGTTTCGCGCTGCTGACCGAACGGGCGACACGAGCACACAGCGCCGCCCGGGCACAGGCGATCGCGGAACGGGCGGCGGCGGAAGAGGAGCGGGACCTGCGTGCTCGCCTCCTGAAGTCCTACGAGGCCCAGGAGACCGGCCTGCACGTCATCCTGCACGAGTTCCGCACTCCCATCGCCTCTCTCAAGGCGCTGACCGACAACCTGGTCGAGCGAACCGGTACGGCGGCGGCCGAAGACGACGACAGCTGGACCAGCCTGCGGCTGCTGGCGGCCCACGCGGGCCACCTTTCGTCCATGATGGACGCGCTCGGCGACGTCGCCGCGAGCCGGCGGCCCAACTTCAGCACCGGGCGTCGCAGGGTCGTCGACATCAAGGAGTTTTTGTACGCGGCCGGAGACGCCGCCGGCCTGGCGGACTCCGAGCTGCAGATCACCGTCACGCCGCCGGGTGCACAGTCCCGCCTGGACGCACAACTGCTGCGACGCGTCATCACCAACCTCGTGGAAAACGCTGGACGGCACAGCCGGGGCACACCCGTCGAGGTCGTCGCGCGGCTGGGACGAGGACGGCTCCGGGTCATGATCCTCGACCGGGGGCCGGGTTTCCCGGCCGAACTCGCCCCCATCGTCACCGAGCGGTTCGTTTCCGTCGGCGAACGCCGTGGCACCGCGGGGCTCGGACTGTGGATCGCCGACCAGATCGTCCAGTCGCTCGACGGCCGGATCCGGTTCCGGCCACGTTCGGGCGGCGGCTTGGTCGTCTGCCTCGAAGTGCCGGTCGACTGAGCACGTCGCGCCGGTCCGGCCGAGTAATTCTCATTTTCTGACGTCTTTCGGGTCCGTTTCCGTGTGCGTGGCCCGCGCGGGTCGGCGGGGTTGGCACGCGCGGGCCACCGATGGCTCGCGCGATCGGTGTGCGCCGCGCCGGGTCTTGTGATGATGACCCGAGTCCTTCACCTGTGAGGAGTTGACGTCAATGAAGACGAAGGCTGCGGTCCTATGGGGACAGCACGAAAAGTGGCAGGTCGAGGAAATCGACCTGGATCCACCGAAGGCCGGCGAAGTCTTGGTCAAGCTGACCGCCAGCGGGCTGTGCCACTCCGACGAGCACCTCGTCACCGGAGACCTGCCCTTCCCCTACCCCCTGGTCGGCGGCCACGAAGGCGCCGGTGTGGTCGAGGCCGTCGGCCCCGGCGTCACGGACATCGCCGAGGGCGACCACGTGGTGATGACCTTCCTGCCCGCCTGCGGCCGGTGCTCGTACTGCGCGCGGGGTCTGGGCAACCTCTGTGACGCCGGCGCCGCCGTGATGCTCGGACCGCAGCTGGACAACACCTACCGCTTCCACGCCCGCGGCGAAGACGTCGGTCAGATGTGCCTGCTCGGCACATTCTCCGAATACACCGTCGTGCCGGCGGCGTCGGTCGTGAAGATCGACGACGGCATTCCGCTGGACAAGGCCGCGCTCGTCGGTTGCGGCGTGACGACCGGTTTCGGCAGCGCGGTCCGATCCGGCGAAGTGCGGGCCGGTGACGCGGTGGTCGTCGTCGGCGTCGGCGGAATCGGCGTCAACGCGATCCAGGGCGCCCGGATCGCCGGCGCCCGGCTCATCGTCGCGATCGACCCCGTCGAGTTCAAGCGCACCAAGGCTCTCGAGTTCGGGGCCACCCACACGGCCGCGTCGATGGACGAGGCGTGGAACACCGTCAGCGAGCTGACCCGCGGCCAGCTGGCCGACGTGTGCGTGATCACCACGGACGTCGCCGAGGGCGCGCACATCACGCCCGCCCTCTCGCTCGTCGGGAAGCGCGGCAGGGTCGTCGTCACGGCCATCGGCCACCCCGAGGAGACGTCGATCACAACCAGTCTCATCGAGCTGACGCTGTACGAAAAGCAGCTCCGTGGTTCGTTGTTCGGTTCGTCCAACGGCCAGCACGACGTGCCGCGGCTGCTCGAGCTCTACAACGCCGGGCTGCTGAAGCTCGATGAGCTCATCACCACCGAGTACTCCCTGGAGGACGTCAACCAGGGCTACGAAGACATGCGCAACGGCAAGAACATCCGCGGCCTCATCCGGTACTGATCCACCTAGGTCGCCCGCAACGGCCCAAATTCGTGATGTGAGGACAGTTTCATGGCTATCGAACGCAACATCGAGCACGGCAAGCGCACGGGATTCGGCAGTCTGAGCGAGGGTGGTCTCCGCATGGAGTCGTTCCCGATGCGCTTGTTCCGCAAGGGAAACAAGAAGTTCTGGAACCCCGAAGACATCGACTTCTCCCAGGACGCCGAGGACTTCGCGGCGATGAGCCCCGACGAGAAGCGGCTCACGTCGATCCTGGCCGCCCAGTTCATGGCCGGCGAGGAGTCGGTGACCCAGGACCTGCAGCCCTTCACGACGGCGATGGCCGTCGAAGGCCGGCTGGCCGACGAGGCCTACTTGACGCAGTTCACCTTCGAAGAGGCCAAGCACATGCAGGCGTTCCGCCTGTGGTTCGACGCGGTCGGTCTCGGCACCGACCTCCACGAATTCGTCGAGTACAGCGAGGCGTACTCGAAGATCTTCACCGAAGAGCTGCCGAAATCGTTGTACGCGCTGACGACTGACCCGTCTCCGGCAGCCCAGATCCGCGCGTCCGTGACCTACAACCACGTGGTCGAAGGTTGTCTCGCCCTCACCGGCTACTTCGTGTGGGCCAAGGTGTGCAAGAGCCGCAACATCCTGCCGGGCATGCAGCAGGTCGTGAAGTACATCGGCGACGACGAGCGGCGTCACATGGCGTGGGGCACCTTCACCTGCCGGCGCCACGTCGCCGCCGACGACCGCAACTGGGACGTCGTCGACGAGCGGATGCAGGAGCTGCTCCAGCCGGCGCTGCAGCTGATCGTCGGGCTGTTCGACGCCTTCGGGGACAACACGCCGTTCGGCATCAACATCGACGAGATGACCGACTACGCGCTGGACAAGGTCAACCGCAGGCTCGAGTCGATCGAGAGCGCGCGGGGCTGCCGCGTCGAGGAAATCGACGAGGACTACTCCCCGATGCAGCTCGAGGACAAGTTCGCCGCGGAAGACGAAGCGGCGGTCGAGCAGGCGCTGACGGCCGTCGGCTCCTGACCCATCGAGTTCTCACCGGTAACCAGGTCGACGCCGACCTCGAACCCAAGGAAATCACCGACATGCTGCAGGACACCTCTGCGCAAGAAGCGAACACGAACGTCGACCTGCTCTTCATCGGCGCCGGGCCGGTGGGTCTCTTCGGCGCTTACTACGCAGGATTCCGCGGCCTGAGCATGGCGGTGGTCGACGCCCTTCCCGAGGTCGGCGGCCAGGTCCAGGCGATCTACCCCGAGAAGAAGATCTACGACATCGCCGGCCTGCCGGGCGTGCCGGGGCAGGAACTGATCGGCAATCTCGTCCGGCAGGCCGCGCCGTTCAACCCGCAGTACCTGCTTTCGCAGCAGGTACTGCGGCTCGAGCGCCGGGACGGCGGGTGGCGGGCCACGACGTCGGCCGGCGTGGTGATCGACGCACGCGCGGTCGTGATCACCTCCGGCGTCGGGGCGGTCAGCCCGCGGCCCATCCCGGCAGGCGAGGACTTCCTCGGCCGCGGCCTGTGCTACTTCGTCCCGCGGCTGGACGTGCTCGAGGGCAAGGACGTGGTGGTGGTCGGCGGCGGGGACTCCGCGGTCGACTGGGCGCTGGCGGCGCTGCCGCGTGCGCGGTCGACGACGCTCGTGCACCGCCGACGGCAGTTCCGCGCGCACGAGCACTCGGTCCAGTTGCTCCACGAGTCCGCCTGCACCGTGCTGGTCGACGCGAACGTGACCGAACTGCGTGGACAGGACCGGGTGGAGAGCGTCGCCATCAAGGTGGCCGGTGAAGCCGAGGTCCGCGAGACCAAGGCGCAGGTCGTCGTCGCCGCGCTCGGGTTCCTGATGGACCTCGGCCCGATCAAGGATTGGGGGCTCGAACTCGAGGGCCGCGCGATCCGGGTCGACAGCAGGATGCGGACCAACCTGCCCGAGGTCTTCGCGGCCGGCGACGCCGCGACCTTCGACGGCAAGGTCAAGCTCATCGCGGTCGGCTTCGGCGAAGTGGCGACCGCGGTCAACAATGCGGCCGTGGCGCTCGACCCGCAGGCCGGGCTCGCGCCGGGGCACTCGAGTGACTTGACAATTCCCGCACAAGTCGGCGCCTGAAGCACACCGACATTCATCGAACGACCCGAGGAGGTGGAACTGATGGCTTTCGTCATCGGAGAACCGTGCGTGGACGTGAAAGACATGACCTGCATCGAGGAATGCCCGGTCGACTGCATCTACGAGGGCGAGCGCATGCTCTACATTCACCCCACCGAGTGCATCGACTGCGCGGCGTGCGAACCGGTCTGCCCGGTCGAGGCCATCAAGCCGGCCCAGCAGGTCGACGACCGCTGGCGGCCGTTCCAGGAATCGGCGAAGTCGGCGTTCGACGTACTCGGTAGCCCGGGCGGGTCCACCAAGGTCGACCCCCCGATCGAGGACACGGAGTACGTGAAGAACTTCGAAAAGAACTAGTCGCGAAACTGCGCGCTTCGGACCGGTTTCGGCCGTGAGCGGGTCACAAAGGAGTTCCGGATGACGTCAATGGCGACGATTGACTGCGAGCGTGTGGACGAGGCCAGAGGGCACGCCCAGGCATCCTTCGCGCCTTCCGAAACGGATCCATGGTCTTTGGTCCGTGCCTCGCAAGAGGGTGACCACCGGGCGTTCGGCCTGCTGTACAGCCGGTTCTCGGTGGACGTTTTCCGCTTCGCACGAGGACGGCTGCGCGACGAACACGCTGCCGAAGACGTCACCAGCGAGACGTTCCTCCGTGCGCTCCGCAGCATCGGCACGGTGCGGTACTTCGGGTCCAGCGTCCGCTCTTGGCTGCTGACGATCGCCAGGAACATCATCCTCGACCACGTGAAGTCGGGACGCTTCCGGCACGAGGTGATGGTCTCGGAGTTTTCCGAGCAGGAGCAGGCTGTCGTGCTTCCGGAGTTCAGCGTCTTCGCGCAGCCCTGCCGGGACGAAATCGCCCGGCAGATGTTCGAGTTGAGTGAGGACCAGCGGATCTGCCTGCGGCTGCGGTTCTTCGACGGTCTGTCCGTGTCGGAGACCGCGCAGGTCATGCAGCGGAAGAGCAGCGCCATACGCGCACTGCAGCACCGCGCCGTCCGACGGCTGGCAGAGCTGGTCGACCCGGTCGCGGTGGATTGAGACCCGAGGTGGGAACAAAAGTTGCTTCGTGAAGAACCCAGTCAGAAAGGCGTTCGCTGATGACGATGGTGTCAGTCGAGGTTCCGCCGGCGGTGCGTCCCTTCCTGGAGAACGCGGCCGCGAGCATCGTCATCGGTGCCGACAAGACGACGGCGGCCGGAGGGGGCGAGATCCCGACCACGGACCCCGCCACCGGCGCGCTGCTGGCCAACATCGCGGCGGGCGGCAAGACGGACGTCGACCGCGCCGTCGAGGCCGCGCACAAGGCCTTCGCCGGTTGGCGGCGCCTCAGCCCGGCTGCGCGCAGCCGGGTGCTGCTGGACGTCGCCGACGCGATCGACGAGTACGCCGATGAGCTGGCCATCCTCGAGACGCTGGACAACGGGAAGCCGCTCACCGAGTCGACCTACCTCGACGTCAGCCTCTCCGCGCAGATCTGGCGGTACTTCGGCGGGTGGACCACGAAGCTCGGCGGTCAGACACTGCCGGTGTCGCCCGCGGTGGGCGAGGCCCTGGTCTACACCCAGCGCGAGCCGCTCGGCGTGGTCGGCGCGATCGTCCCGTGGAACTTCCCGTTGATGATCGCGTCGTGGAAGGTGGCACCGGCGCTCGCCGCGGGGAACACCGCGGTGCTCAAGCCTTCCGAGTTCACGTCGTTGAGCGCACTGCGGCTGACCGAGGTCGCACTCGAAGCGGGGCTGCCCCCGGGCGTGCTGAACTTGGTGACGGGCCTGGGACCGGAAGCCGGCCAGGCTCTCATCGACCACCCGGGCGTCGCGAAGATCTCGTTCACCGGGTCGACCGAGACCGGGCGGCGGATCGTGACCGCCAGCGCCGGGAGCCTGAAGAAGCTCACGCTCGAACTGGGCGGGAAGTCCGCGAACATCGTCTTCCCGGACGCCGACGTCGAGGCGGCGGCGCAGGGCGCCCTCAACGCCATCTTCCTGAACCAGGGGCAGGTGTGCTGTGCGGGCTCGAGGTTGTTCGTCCACCGCGACATCCACGACGAGGTCGTGGCCGCCCTCGCCGCGGAGGCGCGCGGAATCCAGCTTGGCCACGGCCTCGACGACGACACCCAGATGGGTCCGTTGATCTCGGCACGGCAGCTGGACCGGGTGGAAGGCTTCGTCGGTGCGGGTGTTCGCGACGGCGCGACTCTGGTGTGCGGCGGCGAACGACCCGGAGGCGCGCTGGCCGGTGGGCACTTCCTCGAACCCACGATCTTCACCGACGTGCGGGACGAAATGTCAATCGCCACTGACGAGATCTTCGGCCCGGTGCTCTCGGTCCTGAAGTTCGACGACGAGGACGAGGCGGTGCGCCGCGCCAACTCCAGCGTCTACGGACTCGCAGCGGGCGTCTGGACCAACGACCTGAAACGAGCTCACCGCGTCGCGCGTGATCTGGAGGCCGGCACGGTCTGGGTGAACATGTACAACATGATCGACCCGGCGGCTCCCTTCGGTGGCTACAAGTCCTCGGGCTACGGCCGTGACCTCGGCGAGGAGTCGCTGCTGGGGTACACGCAGACGAAGTCGGTCTGGATCGGGATGGACTGAAACCGCCGTCCGTCCACATTCCACAGTTTTCCGCAAGAAACTCAGCGAGGAGTGCAAATGGGTGCGTTCAAGGACGACTCCGAGGTCTACAAGTACATCGGCGGTGTCTTCGAGAACGGTCTGGCCGACCCGGAGGTGGGTCCGAAGCTGAAGGGCTCCGGCGTCGTACTCCAGATCACCTACACCGACCCCGACTCGGTGCTGACGGTCGACTTCCCTTCCGGTGAGGTGCACACGGGCGCGAGCGACCTGACGCCGCACGTCGAACTGTTCATGACGGCCGACACCGGCAACCGGTTCTGGCTGGGCAAGGTGAACTTGTCCGTCGCGATGGCCAAGGGGCAGGTCCGGGCGAAGGGTCCGGTCTCGAAGATCCTGAAGCTCGTGCCGGCGGCGAAGTCGCTGTTTCCCGCCTACGAGTCGTTGCTCGAGCGTGACGGCCGTGACGACCTGCTGAAGGCGTGAGCGGCGGACAGAGTTCCGACGACGTCGTCGGCGTGACGGAGGTCAAGTAATGCGCAGCACCATGCAGGGCACGCCGCTCACGGTCGCGTCGATCCTGCGGCACGGCGTGGAGGTCCACGGCGACCGACAGGTGATCACCGCGACGGGTGACGGGTTCCGCCGGTCGAGCTACGAGCAGATGGGCCGGCGATGCGGTCAGCTCGCCAACGCGTTGCGCCGCCTCGGGATCGCCGGCGACGACCGGGTGGCCACGTTCCAGTGGAACAACCAGGAGCACCTGGAGGCGTACGCAGCGGTGCCCTCTATGGGCGCGGTGCTGCACACGCTCAACATCCGGTTGTCCGCCGAGCAGATTCGCTTCATCGCCGGGCACGCCGAAGACAAGGTCGTCATCGTCGACTCGTCGCTCGTGCCGCTGCTGGCCCGCGTCCTGCCCGGGCTCGATACGGTCAAGGTCGTGCTGGTCACCGGCGACGACGGTGACCTGGCACCGCTGGAGGGCAGCGGCAAGGCGGTACTCCGCTACGAAGAAGTCCTCGGCGCGGAGTCACCGGAGTTCGCGTGGACCGACGCGGACGAGGACGCCGGGGCAGCGATGTGCTACACCAGTGGCACGACGGGCGACCCGAAGGGTGTAGTGTACAGCCACCGTTCGCTGTACCTGCACTCGATGGCCGCCTGCACGGGCAACGGACTGGGCATCGCCGAGCAGGACCGGATCCTGCCGATCGTGCCGATGTTCCACGCCAACGCGTGGGGCCTGCCTTACGCGGCCTTGATGGCCGGTGCGGAACTGCTGATGCCGGACCGGTTCATGCAGGCGGCCCCGCTGGCCGGGATGGTCCACACGGAACGGCCCACCGTGGCCGGCGCGGTCCCGACGATCTGGAACGACGTCCTCCTGCACACGGAGAAGGACGCCGGCCTGGACTTCTCGTCGTTGAGGCTGGTCGTCTGCGGTGGGTCCGCCGTGCCGCGCTCTCTCATGGAGGCCTTCGAGAACCGGCTCGGCGTGACCATCCTGCAGGCGTGGGGAATGACCGAGACCTCCCCGATGGCGTCGGTGGCCCGCCCGGCGGTCACCGCCGGCCCGGCCGACGCGTGGCGGATGCGGGCGACGCAGGGACGCCCGGTCTGCGGTGTCGAGATGCGGATCGTCGGCGACGACGGCACGCCTCAGCCGCGGGACGGACAGGCCGTCGGCGAGCTGGAGGTGCGGGGGCCGTGGGTGACCGGTTCGTACTACCAGGTCGACGACGACGCGCGCTTCCACGACGGATGGCTGCGCACGGGCGACGTCGGGCACATCAGCGCGGAGGGCTTCCTGACGCTGACCGACCGGATGAAGGACGTCATCAAGTCCGGCGGCGAGTGGATCTCGTCGGTCGAGCTCGAGTCCGCCCTGGCGGGGCACCCCGACGTGTTCGAGGCGGCGGTCATCGCCGCACCGGACGAGCGCTGGCAGGAACGTCCGTTGGCGGCCGTCGTCCTTCGCGAGGGAGCGATCGTCTCACCGGGGGAACTCCGATCCTGGTTGTCGGACAAGCTGCCGCGGTGGTGGCTGCCCGAGCGGTGGACCTTCGTCGAGGAGATCCCCCGCACCAGCGTGGGGAAGTTCGACAAGAAGGTGCTGCGCGCGGACCACGCGGACGGCCGGTTGAAGGTGGAGACCCTCGACTGACCTTCCGCGCCATGAAGTTCCCGGTGTAGCCGACTGTGAGGAGGTGAGCGCATGGAGAGTGCCCCCAGCGCCTCGAAGATCGAATTCGACGGCGTGACGACGGTTCTCGGCGACGAGCCGGTGCTGCACCGGCTTCGGCTGTCGGTGCCGGACGGCCAGGTCACGGTGATCCTCGGACAGTCGGGCTGCGGCAAGACGACTCTCCTGCGGCACCTCGTGGGACTGCTGCCGCCGACGGGCGGCAGCGTCCGGCTGGACGGACGTGACGTCTGGTCGCTGACCTCGGCCGAGCTCGTCAGCGCTCGGGGCGGGATCGCGGCCGTGGTCGGCGGCTCACACCCGTTCGGCAGCCGGCTGTTCTCCTCGATGAACGTCTACGAGAACGTCGCTTGCATCCTGCGCCGTGCCGGTGCGACGGACGATGAGGTGCACGCGACCACCGCGCCGTTGATCCAGGAATTCGGCCTGGCGGCGTTCGCGGGTTCCTTCCCCGAGGAGATCCCCGCGCACGCGAGGCGCAGGGTGCTCCTCGCGCAGGCGTTGGTGTCCGGCATGCCGCTGATCGTCCTCGACGACGTCGACACCGCGTTCGATTCCCGCTACACGGGCGCCATCATCAGAGCGATCAAGTCGGTCAACGAGAAGGCGCGGGCCACGGTACTGATCACGACGCACGACCTGGACTTTGCGCGGGAAGTGGCTCACGAGGTCGCCGTCCTGTGGAACGGCAAGATCGTCTCCCACGGGCCACCGGACGTCCTCCTGCGCGGCGTGCGGACCGGCGAAGAGTTCGGCAGGCGGTTCTTCCGGACGGACCTCGCCGGGCCGCTGTGCAGGGACGTCGTCGAAGGCGGCTGGTCAGCCGGGGAGCGGAGGCGGTTCTTCGCGATCGATCCCGACCTGCCGGTGTGGTGCGTGGTCGCGCTCCTGCTGGTGGTGATCGTCTTCGTGTTCTGGTCCAGCGCGGGCACCGTCTTCGGCGGGCCGTGACAGTGGGTGATCCGTACCCGCGGAGCGTTCGCGCGGCAAAGCTCGCGGCCTTGGCCCAGGCGATCCGGATCGTCGACGACCACGGCGATCTCAACCACCGCTACCAGGCACTGATCGACGATTCGCAGGTCGTGCTGGACAGCAACCGGATCCGGTTGACGCAGGCACGGGGCCTGGCCAAGCGGCTGGTCGTCCTGGCCAGGGCGGCGGGAACCGAAATGTGGGCCGGCTGACGAGAACCGAACGAGATGTGCTGGACGCGGGCCTTGCCCAGGCTGACGGGCTCATCCGGACCGCCGATTCCGGCGCGTAGTGGCGAAGGGCCGGGATCGGCCGGAGTGTCGAGGAGTGGAAATGACGAATACCGAATGCCGGTGCCTGTGTGCCCCCGCGGGGCACCACGCGAGCAGCTGCGCGGGTCTGGCGCGCCCGGGCAAGTTCGTGCCGTTGGCCGGCGCACAGCCGTCGGTCCGCGTTCCCGCCTGTGGTCCGTGCCACCGGGCGACGGTGACCGCCGCTGTCGGCTTCATTCCGGTCCCCGCCCGGGGCCGGATGGTCGCCCGGCTGGGAATCCGGTCCAGCACCGCGCAGCGCCGGCCCGTAGCCGATGTCCGAATCCCCAGTATCGAAGGAGTCATGATGGACGAGAACACCGTGGGGCAGGCCACCGTCGCCGAGGATGTCGTGGTGGCCGAAGACCTGCTGGTCGAGGAAGTCTCGATCGACGGGATGTGCGGTGTCTACTGACGCCGGCACCTTCGATCTGGACACGGCGTGGCGGTTGGACGACCGGGTGTCGATCCGGCCCGAGCGGTTCGGGGCGCTGCTGTACCACTTCGGCACCCGCCGCCTGTCGTTCCTGAAGAACCCGGCGCTGCTGACCGTCGTCCGGTCCCTGGCCGACCACCCCAGCGCCCGCGCCGCCTGCGCGGGCGCCGGGGTGGGCCGGCTCGAGCTGCCGCGTTACCGCGCCGCGCTGGCCGCACTGGCCGCGTCGAGCATGATCCAGCCGAGGAGTCTCTGATGTCCCTTGTGGACGAATTCCAGTACGGGCTCGACGCCCCCATCTGCCTCACCTGGGAACTGACCTACGCCTGCAACCTTTCGTGCGTGCACTGCCTTTCCTCCTCGGGACGGCGTGACCCGCGCGAACTGTCCACAGCGGAATGCAAGGCGCTGATCGACGAGTTCGAACGAATGCAGGTCTTCTACGTCAACATCGGCGGCGGCGAACCCACCGTCCGGCCGGACTTCTGGGAACTCGTCGACTACGCCACCGAGCACCACGTCGGCGTGAAGTTCTCCACCAACGGCGTGAAGATCACGCCCGAGGTGGCGCGCCGACTGGCCGCGAGCGACTACGTCGACGTCCAGATCTCCCTCGACGGCGCCACCGCCGAAGTCAACGACCACGTCCGCGGCCCCGGCTCGTACGACACCGCGATCCGCGCCATGGAACACCTCGCCGACGCGGGCTTCGAGAACTTCAAGATCTCCGTGGTGATGACGCGCCACAATGTCAGCCAGCTCGACGCGTTCAAAGCGATCGCCGACCGCTACCGCGCCCAGTTGCGGATCACCCGCCTGCGCCCGTCCGGCCGCGGCGCCGACACCTGGGACGAGCTGCACCCGACCGCCGACCAGCAGCGGGAGTTGTACGACTGGCTGGTCGCCCACGGCGAGAACGTCCTCACCGGCGACTCGTTCTTCCACCTCGCCGGCTACGGCGACGGCGGCCTGCCCGGGCTGAACCTCTGCGGCGCCGGGCGGGTCGTGTGCCTGGTCGACCCGGTCGGCGACGTCTACGCGTGCCCGTTCGCCATCCACGACACGTTCCTGGCCGGCAACGTCCGCGGCGGCGGGTTCACATCGGTTTGGCGCGAATCGGAGCTGTTCACGTCGTTGCGTTCGCCGCAGAGTGGCGGCGCGTGCGAGTCGTGTTCGGCGTTCGACGCCTGCCGCGGCGGGTGCATGGCCGCGAAGTTCTTCACCGGCCTGCCGCTGGACGGCCCGGACCCGGAATGCGTGCGCGGCCACGGGGAGCTGGCCCTCGCGGGCGTTACGAGCGTGCCGAAGCCGTCGCTGGACCACTCGCACCGGCGGCGGCCGGTCCCGGTCACCATCGGGATGCGCCGCCCGCCGGAGCGCGCCTGCGACGAGAACCCCCTCGCCGGGTTCAGGCGCTGACCGTGCGGCTCGCGGATCTCACGTGGCCGGACGTCGCCGCGCGCGCGGCGGCCGGCGCGATCCTGGCCGTGCCGATCGGGGCGACCGAGCAGCACGGCCCGCACCTGCCGCTCTCGACCGACACGGACATCGCGCTCGCGCTGTGCGATCGGTTGTCGGAGAAGCGTCCGGACGTCCTGGTGGCGCCCGCGGTGGCCTACGGCTCCAGCGGCGAGCACGCGGGATTCGCCGGGACGCTCTCGATCGGCCAGGAAGCGACCGAGCTGCTCCTGCTGGAACTGGGCAGGTCCGCGTCGGAGACGTTCCCGCGGCTGTTGTTCGTCTCCGCGCACGGCGGCAACGCGGCGCCGGTCGCCCGGGCTGCCGCGCGGCTGCGGGCGGAGTCCCGGGACATCGAGGTGTTCCAGCCGCAGTGGACCGGGGACCCTCACGCCGGACGACCGGAAACGGCGCTGCAGCTGGCCTTGCGGGCGAACGCGGTGCGGATGGACCGGGCCGTCGCGGGGGATTGCAGGCCGCTGGGAGAGGTGTTGCCATTGCTGCTGAACGGTGGGGTGCGGGCGGTGACGGCGACCGGCGTGCTCGGCGACCCGACGCCCGCCACGGCGAGCGAAGGTGTGGTGCTGCTGGACCGCTTGGTCGTGGATCTCGCGTCCAGGGTGGACCGCTGGTGCTCCGCCACCGGAAGCGAACTGAGCACTCCCGGCAAGGTGGTGCCGCGATGACCGCGCGAACCGCCCTCGTCACCGGTGCGGCCCGGGGGATCGGCGCCGCGACCGTGCTGGACCTGGCCCGACGGGGCTACACGATTCTCGCGGTCGACGTTGCAACCGACGACCCGGCGCTGCCGTATCCGATGGGAAGCGGGGCCGAGCTGTCCGCCGTTGTCGAGCAGGCAGGCGGGAACGTCGAGCCCTTCGTCGCCGACGTCCGGGATCCCTCGGCGATGGCTGCCGCCGTCGCCGAGGCAGAACGCCGGTGGGGCGGGCTCGACGTGGCGATCGCGACCGCGGGCGTCGTCGCCGGCGGAGTGCCGGCGTGGGAAGTTCCACTCGAACAGGAACAGGCGGTCCTCGACGTCAACCTGAACGGCGTCGTCAACTTGGCTCGCGTCGCGGTGCCCGCGCTGCTGCGGCGGCCGCGGCCACGGTCCGGCCGGTTCCTGGCCGTCGCGTCGGCCGCCGCCACCCGCGGCCTGCCGATGCTCGCGGCCTACTGCGCCGCGAAGGCCGGGGTCGCCGGGCTCGTCCGCGCGCTCGGAGCCGAGCTGGGTGCGACCGGGGTGACCGCCAACGCCGTCAGTCCCGGGTCCACCGACACCCCGATCCTCACCGAAAGCGCCCGGCTCTACGCCCTGCCCGACGCCGCCGCCTTCGCTGCCCAGCAACCGGTCCACCGGCTCCTCGACCCTGCGGAGGTCGCCGCGGTGCTCGCGTTCCTCTCCGGGCCGGACAGCAGCGCGATGACCGGCGCAGTCGTACCGGTGGACGGAGGACTGGCTCTGTGATGCCCCTCCCGGCCGGCTTCCGGCTCGAACTCGATCAGGACACCCGCCGCCTGACCGCAGACCTGATCTTCGGCGGTTCGCCCGCGCGGGTGCTCCGGCTGACCGCGGCCGGACAAGCCGCCTGGCGAGAACTCGCCGAAGGACGGGTCTCGACGGCCACAGCCGGGACGCTCGCTCGACGGCTCACCGACGCGGGGCTCGCCCACCCTCTTCCGCCGGAACCGGACGCGCCCGCCGAACTCACGGTCGTGGTACCCGTTCGCGACCGCGCAGAGCTGCTGGACCGCTGCCTGGCCGGGCTCGACGGCCGGCACCCGGTACTGGTCGTCGACGACGGCTCCCGCGACTCCGCGGCCGTCGCCGCAGTGGCGGCCGCGCGCGGGGCGAAGCTTGTCCGCCGTTACGTCAACGGTGGCCCCGGCGCCGCGCGGAACACCGCCTTGGAGCACGTTTCCACCGAGTTGGCAGCTTTCCTGGACAGCGACTGCGTGCCGACCACGGGCTGGACCGACCGGCTCGCGGCGCACTTCGCCGACCCGTTGGTCGCCGCGGTCGCGCCCCGGGTGCGCGCCTTGGCGCCGGACACCTGGGCCGGCCGCTACACCCGGGTGGCGAGCAGCCTCGACCTGGGCGACCGCCCCGCGCGGGTCGCGCCCGGCACCCGGATGTCGTACGTGCCCACGGCCGCGCTCGTCGTTCGCCGGGCCGCGCTGATCGACGTGGCCGGCGACGGCGAGGTCTTCGATCCGGACCTGCGCGTCGGTGAGGACGTCGACCTCGTCTGGCGGCTTCACACCACAGGGTTCAGGGTTCGCTATGCGCCGGAGGTCTCGGTCGGCCACCACGAACCGGAAACCTGGCGCGGCCTGCTCGGCCGCCGGGCCCGCTACGGCACCTCTGCCGCCGCGCTCGCCAAGCGGCACCCGGACCTCGTGGCGCCGCTGGCGCTGCAGCCTTGGCCGGCGCTGGCCGTCGGGGCGTTGCTGGCCCGCCGTCCATGGCTCGCCGCGCTGGCGTTCGGTGGCTCGGTGGCCAGTACGGCCCGCACCGTACGCGCCCACGACGTGCCGACGGACGGCGTCGTGCTGGCGATGGCCACCGCCGTCCACCAGACGTGGCTCGGCTGCGGCCGCTATGGCACCCAGTTCGCGGCGCCCCTGCTCGCGGGACTGCTGGTACCGCGGGGACGAGGGCGCCGAGTCGCAGTGGCGTCTCTGCTTCTCGGGCCGCCGCTGACCGCGTGGGCGAAGAACAGGCGCGACCTCGACCCCGTCCGGTACACGGCGGCGGCGATCGTCGACGACATCGCCTACGGCGCCGGGGTTTGGGCCGGTTGCCTGAATAACCGCACTCTCAAGCCGGTTCGCCCGGTCCTCGTCCGGCGCACCCTGCGCTTCGATCAGAAGGGAAAACGATGAGCGCCACCTGGTTCGAGTCCATCGCCGAGGCACAGAGGCGCGCCAAGAAGCGGCTACCCGGCTCCGTGTACTCCGCGCTGATCGCCGGCTCGGAGAAGGGCCTGACGCTGGCCGACAACCTGAGCGCGTTCGACGAGCTGCGTTTCGCACCCCGGACCGCGGGCCTTTCCGGCACTCGCGACCTGGGTACGCACGTGCTCGGCCGGGACGTCGCGCTGCCGGTGCTGATCTCCCCGACGGGAGTGCAGGCCGTGCACCCGGACGGTGAGGTCGCCGTCGCCCGCGCCGCCGCGGCACGCGGGACGTCGATCGGGTTGTCTTCATTCGGCAGCAAGCCGATCGAAGAGGTCGTCGCCGCCAACCCGAACACGTACTTCCAGGTCTACTGGACCGGCACCCGCGACGACATCCGGCGCCGCTTAGACCGCGCCCGCGCCGCCGGGGCCGTCGGCATCATCCTCACGTTGGACTGGTCGTTCTCGCACAGCCGCGACTGGGGTAGCCCGCACATTCCGGAGAAGCTGAACTTCCGCGAACTGCTGCGGTTCGCGCCGGAAGGCATCACGCATCCGCGCTGGCTGCTGGACTACGTGCGCACTCGTCGGCTGCCGGACTTGGGCGTGCCGAATATGGTGGAGCCCGGAGAAAAGGTGTCCACGTTCTTCGGAGCGTACGGGCAGTGGATGCAGACGCCGCCGCCGACGTGGGACGACGTGGCTTGGCTGCGGTCGCAGTGGGACGGTCCGTTCCTGCTCAAGGGCGTGATCCGGGTCGACGAGGCCCGCCGCGCGATTGACGCCGGGGTGAGTGCGATCTCGGTGTCCAACCACGGCGGCAACAACCTCGACGGCACCCCGGCGACCATCCGCGCGCTTCCGGCGATCGCCGCAGCGGTCGGCGGGGAGGTGGAAGTCCTGCTGGACGGCGGGATCCGCCGCGGCAGCGACGTCGTGAAGGCGCTGTCGCTGGGTGCTCGTGCGGTGCTGATCGGCCGTGCGTACCTGTGGGGCCTGGCCGCAGGTGGGCAGACCGGTGTGGAGAACGTCCTCGACGTGTTGCGCAACGGGATCGACTCGACACTGCTGGCGTTGGGCAAGCGCTGCGTCCAGGATCTCGGCCCCGAGGACGTCGTTGTGCCGGATGGCTTCGAAGCCGAACTCGGCGGGAGCATGGCGGCTCGCGCCAAAGTAAGCGTGCCTATCGAGGACGACGAGGTGGAGGTCACGCACAGCACCTGTTAGTGGGTGCGAGTCCGAGCGTCCTGCTGGTGCCGGGCGGATTGCGGCGGGGCAGTGCTCATGCTGGGCATCACCGCGAGCTTGACCTCGACAAACGTTGATGTCAACACCGGTTGAGGTGACGGTGTAGCGTCAGATCATGTCCCCGACCACCGGAGAACGCACCGGCCGCCCCGTCGCAAGCGACGGCAGCAACAAGGAACAGATCCTGGCCTCCGCACGCACTGAATTCGCAGCCAAGGGTTTTCGTGGGGCCACGATGCGCTCGATCGCGGCCGGCGCCGGTTTCGACGTGGCGTTGGTCGCCCACTACTTCGGCAACAAAGACGGGCTCTTCGCCGCCACCATGGAACTCCCCGCCGGGACCAACGACACGCTGGCGGCAGCACTTTCCGAACCTTCACAGACGCAAGGCGACCGCCTCACCCGCGGATATCTCGCCCTCTGGGAAGAGCCGGCAACCAGGGCGCAAATGCGAGGATTGGCCCGGTCAGCCCTGAGCAACGAGACAGCCTCGGCCCGGCTCCACGACCTGTTGGCCGGCGCGACCGCCGATGCCGGCGAACTGCTGGACGGGCGCCGCACCGGGTTCAGTCTCGCGATGGCACACCTGCTCGGAGTCGCCATCGGCCGCCATCTCACCGCGATCCCCGACCTTGCCGGGATGGACTTCGGCACCCTCGTCGCCCGCACCGCACCCGCCGTCCAACTCCACCTGACCACGCCAGATCCGGGCCGGCCCCCGCGCCACGCACCCGACGGGCGACAGGCGACGCGGTAGGCCACACCACAATCGCTCAGCCATGGCATCTCGTCGATCACGGATGTCGGTCTCCTATGATCGGAGTTGCACCGTTGTTCAGTGCGGCCGGGCAGGGCGTCGTGCCCAGCTGGGCGCCTTCTCGGGTCGGGGGCCGATGCCGATGATGGTCGCGGGGAGTGCGGTCAGGACGGGTACACGGCGGAGCAACGTCAAAAGCGCGCGGGGGAGTTCGATCGTCTTGCCGTCGAGGACGGGGACCATGAGCCGGCTGTGCATGAGTCGTTGCACGGCTTGGATGACGATGGTGGGGAGGGCGCGGCGGCGCTGCACTTTGGCGAGGATGCGGTCCTCGGACTGGTGCAGAGCGCCGCGCCGCAGTGTCCCGGCGAGCAGGCGTGCGGTGGCGACGGCATCCTGCACTGCGAGGTTGATGCCGACTCCGCCGATGGGTGACATCGCGTGTGCGGCGTCGCCGATGCACAGCACCCCTGGGGCGTGCCATCGGTGCAGCCGGTCCATGCGGACGTCGAGGTGTTTGATGTCGTCCATCGCCGCGATGGCGGCGATGTCGTCTGCCAGTTCGGGAAGCAGCGCGGCGACCTCGGTCCGGAAGGCCTCGATGCCGCGTGCGCGGACCTGGCCGTCGGATCCCTTGCGGCCCAGGTAGGCGACCTGCAGGTAGCCCTCGCGGGGGATGGCGATCGCTGCGCGTCCGTTCGAGAACCGCGGCAGCAACGACTCGCCCACGTGCCGGGTGGTGGGAATGCGGAACCACCAGACATCGAGGGGGACGGGGTATTCCGTGGCGGGCAGTCCGACCTCCTGGCGAACGGTGGACCAACGGCCGTCGCAGGCGACGACGAGGTCCGCGAGAAGCCGTCCGCTTCCGGCGGGTGAGGTGTAGTCGACGCCGATGACCCGGTCGCCGTCACGCACCACTCCGGTCACGGCGTGCTCGGTCAGCAGTGTGTAGGTCGGCTCTTTCTTGCCTGCGTCGGCGAGCAGGTCCAGGAGATCCCATTGGGGCACCATGGCGATGTAGGGGTGCCGCAGGGGTAGGCGGCTGAAGTCGGCGACCACCACCGGGACATCGTCCGGCGTGGGGAACTCGGCTCGCGATATGCGGGATTGGGGCAACGCGTCGAACTGCTCGAACAGGCCGAGGTCGTCGAGCAGGTTGAGCGTGGTCGGGTGGACGGTGTCGCCACGGAAGTCGCGCAGGAAATCTGCGTGCTTCTCCAACACCGTCACATCGACACCCGCTCGGGCGAGCAGCAGTGCCAGGACGAGTCCGGCCGGGCCGCCTCCGACGATGGCGCATGTCGTCCTCGACGTTGCGGCTGGCGTCGTATCGGAGCGTGCCTCCGGCGCGGTGGGGGTCATGACGGTCCTTCCCGGTTCGATGGTCTCGCGTGCTGGTCACCCTGGTCGGCCAGCGTCAGGGGGATGCGGGCTCGCCCGGATCGTTCAGGTGAAGTTGGACGGCGGGTGCGGTGCGGGCGACGAGGGTGTCGAAGTCCATCCCGGCAAGGTCGGGGATCGCGGTGAGGTGGCGGCCGATCGCGACTCCGAGCAGGTGGGCCATGGCCAGCGCGAAGCCGGCTCGGTGGCCGTCGGGCAGCTCGTCGAAGCTCGTGGTCGCGACGGCTTCGGCCAGCAGCGTCTGCAGCCGGGCGAGCGCCGCGGCGTTGCTCAGCGCGGAACGCGCGAGCAGCTGCATCTGTGCGCTGGTCGCCGGGTCCTCCCACAGGTCGAGATAGCCGCGCGTGAGGCGCTTGCCCTGTGACGAGAGGGGGCCGGACAGCGCGGTCCTGAGCGTCCGCGTCGCCTCCTCGGGAAGGTCCATCGTCGCGACGAAGAGGCGGTCCTTGTTCTTGAAGTAGTGCCCGATCAGGGCGACGTCGAAGCCTGCTCGAGCTGCGATCGAGCGCAGCGTCGCCCCCCGGAAGCCCTTGGCCGCGAACTCGTGGCGCGCGGCGGCGAGGATGCGTGAGCTGTTCATGCCGGCGCTGTCGGCGGGGCGACCGGTCCGTAGCCCTGGGTCACTCATGGGTGAAGTCTAACATTCGATCTCAACAGCTGTTGACTTCAACGCCTGTTGAGATGACGATGGTGATGTCGGCAAATGACTCGAGCGGAGAAGGGACCGGCGGTGAGGTTCTTCATTCGTCACTGGTATGACGTCGGGGGAGTGCTGGTCGTCCCCGCTGTGTTGTGGGCGTGGCTGGGAGACTGGTCGACCGTGCAGCTGATCCTGTTGCTGAACTTCGCGGTGATCTTGATCCACCAGTTCGAGGAGTACCGGTTCCCAGGCGGTGAGCCGTGGATCCTCAACGAGGTCTTCAACCCCAAGGGCGGGCCAGTCGACCGGTACCCGCTCAACCAGCTCAACGCGACATTCATCAACGTGCTCGCGTGGCCGTTCTACTTGGTGCCGGTTTTTCTGCCAGATCAGGTTTGGCTCGGCCTGGCCCCGGTGCTGTTCGGCATGGTCGGGCAGCTGGTCGTGCACGGGATTCAGACGAACATCAAGCTCAAGTGGTTCTACAACCCGGGGCTGGCGGCGGTCGTTCTCGGACATGTCCCGCTGGGCATCTGGTACCTGATTGAGGTCTACCAGCAGAACATGATCAACGGATGGGACTGGGTGTTCGCTGTCCTCTACATTGCCTTCTTCATCGGCGTGATCATGATGCGCATCGGATACGGCCTGCTGTCGCCACGCAACTCCAAATACCCGTTCGACCGCGTCGAGATCGAGCGGTGGGAGCGCGAGCGGCGGCTGCGCCGGGCCGGTATCGCTCCGGAACCCTTGCCGGTGGCCGAACATGCGTGATGCAGCAGGGAGGCGCAGGCCGGGTCCGGTCGTGTGCGATGGGCGAACCGGCCCGACTGGCCGTCTGCGCTGAAGTACAGGCCGCGGTTCGCCCTTCCTGCGAGGAGTTGACACCGAGACGGTCGCCGAAGCCTTCGTTCGTGCGAGGACGTGCACGGCGTCCCAGCTGGAAGCTGCTGCCTGCCAACGAAACGCTAGGTGGCGATGGGATGGAGCGGCCATGGGCGCTCGTCCCGGCAGCCGCTCGATGAAATGTCACGTTGTAAGTGGATCAGCCATCGCAGGTGGCTGATCAGTGCCGGAGTCAACCACTCGCGCAACTTGTGCCTTATCTCCACGACGTTCGTGGATCTCGCGGGAGCTATCGCGACCGCGTGGACCCGGCTCTCACTCGTCTGCCGCGATGCCATGCAAAGGAGCACGCTCGTGATCGAAACCTGGGGCTTCTACTTCTTCACCTCGGGCCGGGTGAATACTCCGGACCACCCCGTTCCGCCCGCGGACTTGCAGGCGACCTTCGACCGGTACCTGGACCTGTGGGCCGCTTGCGAAGAGTTCGGGTTCGACGGACTGGCCTTCGCCGAGCACCATTTCAACCCGATCAGCCTGTCACCCTCCACGCACCTGCTGATCGCGGCGCTGGCGCGGGTGACGAGCAGGATGCGCTTGACCAGCCTGGGCAGCGTGCTGGCCCTGCACGACAGCCGTCGCTGGGTCGAGGAGGTCGGCATGCTCGACTACCTCACCGGCGGCCGGTTCGAGCCGGGCATCGCGCCCGGCGCCGGGGACGCCGAGGCGGTCATGGCCGGCATCCCGTCCGAGGAGGTCCGCCCCCGCTACTACAGTGGCGCCGAACTGCTGGCCAAAGCCGTCGAAGGGCCGACCGTGACCCATCACGACGCTTTCTACAACTTGGAGCGGGTCCCCCTGGTTCCGCGAATGCGTCCGGAGACAGGCCGCGCCCCGTGGGTGACGGTCATGTCGCCGGACTCGGCTGCGTGGACCGCCGAGCGCGGCTACAAGCTGTGCACGTCGTGGATGCCCACCCCGGCGGCCGCCGCGCTCGCCACTCGCTATCGGGAAGCTGCTGATGCCGCCGGGCGCACCGTGGTCCCTTCGATGCTGGGGCTGCGCCGGCGGGTGTTCGTCGCCGACTCCGACGCCGAGGCGCAGGACCGGTACGCGGCCGCGCTGGACTTCGTGCTGGCCAGCGTCGGCCAGGCCTTCGAGACCGCCGACAGCACCGTTCGATCTTTCATGATGAATCCGGACGACTTCGTCATCGGCTCGGCCGCGACCGTCACCGAGAAGCTCGTCGAACAATGCCGCGCCGGCGGCTACGGCGCGATCATGGCCTTCACCGACTTCGCCGACTTCGGGCACGAGGCCCTGGTCCGCTCGCACGAGCTGATCGGCCGCAAGGTCGCCCCAGTCTTGCGGACCGTCGACATCGGCGTGCCGGTCGCGGAGGTCTGATCGCGATGACTGCCGTACACGCGTTCGAGAGCGCCGTCTATAGCCAGACCGGCCCTTCCGAACTCGCTCTCGATGTCTTCCGGCCTGTGACGAACAGTCACCGCTGCGCCGTGCTCGTCCTGCACGGCGGGGGCTGGCGGGCCGGCGCCAAGGAGTTCGTGCACTCCCGGGCCGCCGCGCTCGCCGCCGCCGGGTTCACCGCAGTGGCCGTGCAGTACCGCCTGCTCGACGCCGCGCCCTGGCCCGCGTCGCTGGTCGACGCCACCGCGGCCCTCGACTGGGTGCGGGCCAATGCCGAGCACCTCGACGTCGAACCCGCACGGGTCGTCGTGCAGGGTCACTCCGCCGGTGCCCACATCGCCCTGATGACCGGCACCCTCGCACCGGAGGTGAGGCCGGCGGCGATCGTCGCCTACTACCCGCCGATCGGCTTCTACCCGGCCGCCGCGCCACCGCCCCTCGAGCCACCGCCCACGCTCCCGATCGAGCTCGACGCCCTCGGTCGCGTCCCCAGCTGGATGCTCTTTCCCGACGGCGCCACCACCGCCGAGCTCGACGCCGCGAGTCCGATCGCGTTGCTGCACACCGCGTTCCCGCCGACTGTCGTGTTTCACGGCACCGCCGACAAGGCGCTCAACCCGCGGTCGAGCGTCGCGCTGCACCAACGCCTGGTCGAGCTCGGTATTCCCAGCGACCTGCACGTCTACGCCGACCGCGATCACGAGTTCGACATGGCCCCTACGCTGACGACCGCGACCGTCGCCGCGACCGAGTCCTTCCTGCAGCGATTGGTCACTGACCGCGCGAACAGCGATGCGGAGGCGCGCCGCCACGGCTTTCCCCCGGCAGTCCCAGACAACCCTGGGCCTGAGGCATGACCGCCGACGCCGCTGCTCGGCGGCAGGCATGATCGAGACGATGGTCGTTGCGGCCGCAGCAGGTGAAGCGGCTTTCGCGGGGCGAGAGCTGACGGCCGATTCGGCCAGGACGTCTCCTCGGCGATTTCACGCCGGTCGGTGTCTTCAGGGCTTCTCGTCGGGGGCTTTGCCTCCACCAGGGAGTTCTCACGAGTGGTGATCGGAGTCGCCGGGGACTGCTCCACAGGCGACAGACGAGGGCCGCGTCCATCGTCTTGAGATCAGCGGCAACCAACCGCCGGCCGCGGTGGAGGTGATCCGGGTAGCCGTCGGTCAAGTCGAGCGTGCCTTGATGCTCGGATACAAGGAAGATCCGGCGCGAACGGCCGACGCGATGGGTGAACGTCCGGTGCGCGCCGGGGACGAGCTTGCGCCCGTACCCGGTCGACACCGTGCCCGAGAGATCCTGTTCGGACACACCGGCTTGCGCCAGGGCGGCGTCGACGGCCTTCTGCATCCCCTGCCTGCTGACGGCGCCCATCTGGACGACGCTCTGGCCCACAACGGACCCGTGATCGTCCACAACCACCACCTTCGCCGTGGTCGAGCCGAGGTCCACGCCCAGGTGGTGGCCGGTCACGAAACGGCCTACCGCTGGGAACCCGCGGGAGCGCCGGCCGGCGTCCTGCAGCTGACCCACGGGATGGGCGAGCACGTCCTGCGCGACGACCGGGTGGCGCGCGCGTTCGCCGAGCGCGGGTTCGTCGTCTACGGCCAGGACCACCGCGGTCACGGCGCGTCCATGGCGGCTGTGCCGGGTGACCTCGGGCCGGACGGGTGGGCGGCGCTGGTCGGCGACATCGGAGCCCTTAATGCCCGGATCCGCGACGAGCAGCCGGGGCTGCCGGTCGTGTTGCTCGCGCACAGCATGGGCTCGTTCGCCGCGCAGCAGCACCTGCTCGACCACTCCGCGGACGTGGACGCGGTGATCCTCACCGGCACGGCGGCGCTCGACGTCCTGGAGCCGGCGTTGGATCTCGACCAGCCGCTGGACCTGGCCATGTTCAACCGACCACGAGCATCGCGATGCCGAACGGAACAGAATCAAGCGGTCTCGTGATCCGCCGTGTCTCGTGTCAGCCGATGACGCGGAGGTTGCCTTGCTGATGACTGCTTTCGAGCGTTCCATTGCGGACACATTGAAACGAATGATATCGCTTGCCGACCACAGCCTCGACTGTGCTGTGGCGTCTCCGGTCGTCGGAGACGCCTCCGCCGAGCAGGTGGTCGCCGGGATCTGCGGTGTGTGGACGGCCCTGCGCCGGGTCCTGCGCCCGGAGGGCGCGGCGTTGCTCGTGTTCGGCGATCGCTGGGGTCGTGGCGGCCCGGGTTTGGCGTGGCGTGCCGCTCTCGAGCTGCAGAAGGAGCGGTGGTTGCTTCGAAACGCCCTCATCGGGCCCGTCACGAGCGGCGAGCCTGGGAACGGAATCGGATTCTTTTTCGCGCTGCGGTCGTCCTATCGCTTCGACATCGATGGTCTTCGCGTTAGGTACGGCACAAACCCCGGCGACGTCGTATCGGGTGGCGACGACATCATCTCTCGTTTCGCCGCGGCTGCTTGTCCTGGCGACGAGCCGGTGACGGAGCTGTTCGCCACCGGCTCGAGCCGGTGGGCGGCCGCGTGACGACTTTCTTCGACGACGGCCAGGTAGCGCTCCACGGCGGTGATGCCGCCGAGACGATCAGGAACTTGTCGCTGCGGTCCGTGGATTGCGTGGTGACCTCGCCGCCGTATTGGGGCTTGCGCGACTACCGGGTTGCCGGCCAAGCGGGCGCGGAGCCGACGGTCGAGCGGTACGTCGCGAGGCTTGCCTCGGTATTCGACGAGCTGGCTCCGGTGCTGGCTCGTGGGGGCTCCGTGTGGCTCAACCTCGGAGACAGCTACGGCGGCTCCTGGGGTCGATATGTGGCGGATGGCTCGAAAGCTCGTACCGCGGACGAGCGATCCCGCACCCGGTACGGGACGCACCGTCCGCCGCAGGCGTCGCACCGGGCAAAGGACCTCGTCGGTGTTCCCTGGCGGGTGGTGCTCCAGCTCCTGGACCGTGGTTGGTTGCTGGAGCGCGAGATCATCTGGCACAAGCCGAACGCCCGGCCCGAGAGCGTTCGGGACCGGTTCGCGCGCCGGTACGAGAACATCTTCGTGCTGACCCGAGACCGGCGAGACGTCACCGAGACTGGCGAGACGGCGGTGTGGAGTGTCTCGTCGGACCGCGGCCGGGTGGGCCATCCGGCCAAGGGAACCCTGGAGATCGCACGCCGCTGTGTACGGCTGGGCTGTCGTCCGGGTGGGACGGTTCTCGATCCGTTCTCGGGGAGCGGGACCACCGGGATCGCGGCGCGAGAGCACCGGTGCCGTTTCATCGGGATCGATCTCAACCCTGCTTGCCACGAGCTCGCACTGCGTCGATTGGGGTTGAGTGCATGACTGTCGAGGTGGGGCAAGCGATGACGCTGGCCGAGATAGCCGCCTTGCCGGCGGTGGTGGATTTGATGACAGCGGCGCGTGCCCTGGGAATCCGGCGCACGACGGCGTACGTCCTTGCCCGCGGTGACTCCTTTCCTTGCCCCGTCTTCCGGGCGGGTGCGTCCTACCGCGTGCCGACGTCGGGGTTGTTGCGATTGCTGGGACTGGCCACCTGATCCGGTGATCTTTCCCGGGCTCGGGCTTCCCCGAGTGGTAGTCGCAGCGCGAGTATCGGTCGGAGAGAAAGCCCCTGGTGGGTGCTTGACGAACGAGGGGAGAGGTCCTCAATGGCCGATGGGTCGGTCTACCGGCGGTGCTCGTGTCGGGACGAAGACAAGAAGTCGCTTGGCGACGGATGCCCGAAGCTGGCGAACAAGAGACACGGGCAGTGGTACTTCCGGATCGAGCTGCCCAAGGATGCGGCCGGCAATCGTCGGCCGCGGCGACGTGGTGGCTACGAGAGCGCGACCGAGGCCGAGAAAGGCCTGCAGCGGGTGCGAGACCTTCTCGGGATCGCCGAGGACGGCGACGAGGAGACGTCTCGCAAGATCGGAGACTTACTGGCGGGTTTGATCTCGCAGAAGGAGCCACTGCCCGAGACCGAGACCGTGCGCCGTCTCGTTCGCGCGGGATCGGCGGTGCTGGAGCAGCCGTTGATGGATGTGGTGTTCGACGAGTTCCTGGTGCGGAAGAAGCGCACGGTGAGCCGGAACATGTACCGTTCCTACGAGTCCCACGTTCGTCTCTACCTGCGGCCGCACCTGGCGAAGATCCGCCGCGACCGGCTGCGCGTAGGTCACCTGGATTCGATGTTCGAGGCGATCGTGGAGCGCAACGAGCTGATCGCCGAGTACCGGGCGAGCGGCGACCCAGGGAAGATCGCGGCGGTGAAGTGGCAGCGGCCAGTCGGCCCGACCTCGCTGCACCGGATCAAGGAGACGCTGCGTGCGGTCCTCCGGCCTGCCGTGGACCAGGGCCTGCTGACCCACAACGTCGCGAAGCTGGTCGAGTTGCCGCCGGCCGTGCGGCCGAAGCCGAAGCTGTGGACCCCAGAGCGGATCGTGAAGTGGCGGCGCACCGGCGAGGTGCCGTACCCGGTGATGGTGTGGACCGGCGACCTCACCGGGGCGTTCCTGGATTCCGCGGTGAACCACCGGCTGTACCCGCTGTTCCACCTGATCGCCCACACCGGCCTGCGCCGAGGCGAAGGCTGCGGCCAGCGTCGCTCGGACACCTACCTGGACGCGGCGTCACTGGAAGTGGCGAACCAGATCGTCCAGTACGGATGGGAGACCGGCCAGTGCAAGCCCAAGACCCCATCATCGGAGGGAATCGTCGCCCTCGACCCGAACACCGTGCTGGTGCTGCGGGCCCACCTGGCTCGTCAGGACCAGGCGAAGGCCCGGCTCGGCGACGATTGGGTGGATCACGACTTGCTCTTCACCGAGCCCGACGGCAGCCCGCTGCACCCGGCCGACGTCGCCGACGAGTTCGCCCGGCTGATCAAGCGGGCCGACTTGCCCCCGATCACGCTCCACGGTCTCCGTCATGGCGCCGCGACGCTAGCTCTTGGGGCTGGGGTGGACATGAAGACGATCCAGCACATGCTTCGGCACTCGTCGATCAAGGTGACGATGGACCTCTACACCAACGTTGGCGAGGAAGTGGCTGCGGATGCGGCCCGAAAGCTGGCTGGAGCGATCCCGCGGCGGGCGTTGCACCTGGACTGCGCTCTCGGGCTCCCCTCGGGCTCGCAGGAGACCACAAAGGACAGAGAGGAAGCGGACGAAACGCGTCCAGATACCACAAAACCCCAGGCCGAAGAGAATCAGACCTGGGGTGATGGGGGTGCGCCATCAGGGACTCGAACCCCGAACCCGCTGGTTAAGAGCCAGCTGCTCTGCCAATTGAGCTAATGGCGCCGGTGTCTGCCGGAGGTTTCCCTCGGCGACGTGGAAAAGATTAGCACCCGGTTCAGAGCCCGTTTCACGGGGGGTCCCCAACCCGGGTTCGGGCGTTGCCGCACCCCTGTCCGGGCTGGTCGGGCACACTGTAGTCGGACATCGACGGCGAAACAGGCAGGTGGGCATGACGAGTTCGGGGGTGCGGCTGCTCTTGGCCGCGGGGGTGATCGGCCTCACGGTGGCCGGCTGCAGCACTAGCCCTTCGAGTGAACCGCCGGCGTCCTCTCGAAGCGAAACGCCTGCCCCGGGGAAGCCGGCCGCGCTCACGCTGACCCCCGCCAAGGACGCTAAGGACGTCGCGCCCGCGGAGCCCGTCAGCGTTGCCGTTGCCGATGGGACGGTCGGGGCCGTGACGCTCACCGGGGCCGACGGCAAGGTCGTCGCCGGGACGGCGCGTGCCGATGGCTCCGGGTGGGACTCCGCCGAGCCGCTCGGTTACAACAAGACCTACAAGCTGACCGCGACCGCCACCGGCACCGACGGCAAGCCCGTGACGCAGGAGTCGTCCTTCAGCACCGTCAAGCCCGCGCGCCAGCTGGGTGTCTCGGTGAACCTCGACGAAGGCGAGACCGTCGGCGTCGGGATGCCGCTGATCTTCACCTTCAGCGGGAACGTCGCGGACAAGGCCGCCGCCGAAAAGGCGCTCAAGGTCACCGCCGAGCCGGCCACCGAAGGCGCTTTCCGCTGGTCCGGCGACAAGCAGGTGACCTGGCGGCCGAGGGACTACTGGAAGAGCGGCACCAAGATCAAGATCGACGCTGCCGTCTACGGCAAGGCGCTCGGCAAGGGCAGCTACGGCCGCGAAGACAAGACGATCACCGCCGCGGTCGGTGACAAGCTCGTCGCGGTCGCCGACGGCCAGACCCACCAGATGACCGTCTCGATCAACGACAAGGAGGTCAAGACCATGCCGACCTCCATGGGCAAGCCCGGCCACAACACCCCGGCCGGCACCTACACCGTCATGAGCGAGCACACCGGCTACACCATGAACTCCGCCACTTACGGCGTCCCCGAGGACGCGCCCGGGGGGTACAGCACCTTCGTGCAGTACGCGGTGCGCCTGTCCTACAGCGGCATCTTCTACCACTCCGCGCCGTGGTCGGTGCGGCAGCAGGGCCACAGCAACGTCAGCCACGGCTGCCTCAACCTCTCGACCGACAACACGAAGTGGCTGATGGACACGTCCAAGAAGGGCGACATCGTGACCGTCCGGAACAGCGGCGGCCCGAAGCTCGAGCCCACCGACGGCTGGAGCGTCTGGCAGCTGTCCTGGGACGAGTGGCGGACGGCGGCCAACTAACCCGAGTCGCGAACCAGCTGCCGTGCCTCGGCCTCCGTCGCGACCGACGGGCCCGAGCCCCACAGCGGCTGGTTCGCCGTCTCGCGGCTGAAGTACACCGCGACGGCGCCGATCACGCCGGCCGCCATCATGTACCAGGCGGGCCAGAAGTCGTGCTTGGTCGAGGAGATCAGCGCCTGCATCACCAGCGGCGTCGTGCCGCCGAACAGCGATACCGAGATGTTGAACGCGATCGACAGCGCGCCGTAGCGGATCGCCGTCGGGAAGAGCGCCGGCAGCGCCGCGGGCATCGACACCTCGAAGCAGAGCAACAGCAGGCCGAGGCCCATCAGGCCGAGGAAGGTGAGCACCAGGCCGCCGTCGTGCACCAGCAGCATGAGCGGCCACGAGAAGACGACGAACCCGATGCAGCCGGCCATCATGACGGGCTTGCGGCCGACGAGATCGGTGATCCGCCCGCCGACGAGGATGATCAGCATCATCACGACCATGACGACGATGATCAGCAGCAGACCGTGGGTGGCGTCGAGGTGCAGCTGCTCGGACAGGTACGTCGGCATGTACGACAGCAGCATGTAGTCGGTGACGTTGAACACGAGCACCAGGCCGACGCAGATCAGCAGCGCGGGCCAGTACTCGGTGAACATCTTCCAGAACGGCTCGCCGGCCCGGCCGCGCTTCTCCACCTCCTCGGCGTGCTTCTGGAACGCGGGGGTCTCCTCGAGCTTGAGCCGCAGGTAGAGGCCGATGATCCCGAGCGGCCCGGCGACCAGGAACGGGATCCGCCAGCCCCAGTCGAGCAGCGTCTCGTGCGGGACCCACGCCTTCATGCCGGTGACGACCGACGCGCCGAGCACGTACCCGGACAGCGTCCCGAACTCGAGCCAGGACCCCATGAACCCGCGCCGTTTGTCCGGCGAGTACTCGGCGATGAACGTGGTGGCGCCGCCGTATTCGCCGCCGGTGGAGAAGCCCTGCACCATCCGCGCGACCACGAGCAGGATCGGCGACCAGATGCCGATGCTCGAGTAGGACGGGATCAGCCCGATGCAGAGCGTCCCGATGGCCATCATGATCATCGTGACGGCGAGGACCTTCTGCCGTCCGATCCGGTCGCCGAGGGGTCCGAAGACCAGCCCGCCGAGGGGGCGCATGAGGAACGCGGCGGTGAAGGCCCCGAAGGTCCCGATCAGCCGCACACCAGGTGACACGGTGGTCGGGAAGAAGACCTCGGCGATGGTGTCGGCGATGTAGGCGTAGACGCCGAAGTCGAACCACTCCATGGCGTTGCCGAGCGCGGCGGCCCCCACCGCGCGCTTGAGCAACGACCGGTCGACGACGGTGATGTCCTCGTACCGCAGCTTCTTCTTCCGCCTGAGTTTCGGTCCTGAACGTGCCACCAGGACACGGTGCACCCGCATTCGGCGGCTCGCACGCTGAGCCATCCGGACGTGAGGGTTGCCACCGGCGGCGGAACGCAAAAAACCCCAGCTCGGACCGAAGATCCAAACTGGGGGTTGATGGGGTGAGCGACGGGTTTCGAACCCGCGACCTCCTGGACCACAACCAGGTGCTCTACCAGCTGAGCTACGCCCACCATCGCCAAGGGGATCCACTTGCGATCACCTTGCTGTCAGCAATCGTAGCGGGTGCCCTCAAGCGGATTGCAGGGGGTTACCTCTGGTGCTGTTCCTGCACTTCAGCGGCCGCGGCCTTGGCTTCGTCGCTGGTCGGGCCGGGTTGGGGCACGAACGCGACGCGCCGGTAGTAGTCGAGTTCGCCGATGGATTCCCGGATGTCGGCGAGCGCCCGGTGGGCGAGGCCCTTCTCCGGCTTGGCGTAGTAGATCCGCGGGTACCAGCGGCGGACGAGCTCCTTGACGGAGGAGACGTCGACCATCCGGTAGTGCAGGTGGGCATCGAGGGCCGGCATGTCGCGAGCGATGAAGCCGCGGTCGGTGGCGATCGAGTTGCCGGCGAGCGGTGCGGTGCCCGACTCGGGGACGTGCTCGCGGATGTACTCGAGGACGCGGCGTTCGGCTTCTTCGAGGGTCACGGTCGAGCGCCGGACCTCTTCGGTGAGGCCGGAGTGGGCGTGCATCTCGCGGACGACGTCGGGCATGCCGGCGAGTTTTTCCTCGTCGGCGTGGATGACGATGTCGACTCCGTCGCCGAGCACGTTCAGCTCCGCGTCGGTGACGAGGGCGGCGATTTCGATCAACGCTTCCTTGCCGAGGTCGAGCCCCGTCATCTCGCAGTCGATCCAGACTAGGCGGTCGGTCACCTGGTGACCCTAACCCGACACGGGGATATGAGCGGCGTTACCTGTGCGTACGGCGCGTTACGCTCCGAGTGTGGTGCAGGACACACGATCGGGGAGCTGCGAGTGACCGAACAGGGGTCGCCGGCGAGTGAGATCGCCGCCGGTTATGCGAGTGAGGGTGCCGCGCTGGAGCTGGGCGCGGTGGTGATCGACGGCCAGGTCGACGCCGCGGCCGCGGTGCGGCTGCCGTTGGCGACGCTGAACCGGCACGGCCTGGTGGCCGGCGCGACCGGGACGGGCAAGACGAAGACGTTGCAGCTGGTCGCAGAGCAGCTGTCGGCAGCCGGCGTGCCGGTGGTGCTCGCCGACGTGAAGGGCGACCTGTCCGGGCTGGCCGCGGCCGGCGAGGCGAACGACAAGGTCGTGAAACGCTCGCAGGAGCTGGGCGACGACTGGGCCGGCGCGGCGTTCCCCGTGCAGTTCCTGTCGCTGGGGACCGGTGGGAAGGGCTCGCCGATCCGCGCGACGATCACGAGCTTCGGGCCGGTGCTGCTGTCGAAGGTGCTCGGGCTGAACGAGACGCAGGAGTCGACGCTCGGGCTGATCTTCCACTGGGCCGACCAGCGCGGTCTCGCGCTGCTGGACACCAAGGACCTCCGGTCGGTGATCACGCACCTGACCAGCGACGAGGGCAAGGCGGACCTGAAGGGCATCGGCGGGGTCTCGGCCGCGACGGCCGGCGTGATCCTGCGTTCGCTGTCCAACTTGGAGGCTCAGGGCGGCGAGGACTTCTTCGGCGAGCCCGAGCTGGACGTCCACGACCTGATGCGCGCCCGCGACGGCAAGGGCGTCGTCACGCTGCTGGAGCTGGACAACCTGCAGTCGAAGCCGGCGCTGTTCTCGACGTTCCTGATGTGGTTGCTCGCCGAGCTGTTCGAGGAGCTGCCGGAGGAAGGCGACCTCGACAAGCCGAAGCTCGTGTTCTTCTTCGACGAGGCGCACCTGCTGTTCAACGACGCGTCGAAGGCGTTCCTCGAGCGCATCGAGCAGACCGTGAAGCTGATCCGCTCGAAGGGCGTCGGTGTGTTCTTCTGCACGCAGCTGCCCACGGACATCCCGAACAACGTGCTTTCGCAGCTCGGCGCGCGGATCCAGCACGCGCTGCGGGCGTTCACCCCGGACAACCAGGCGGCGCTGGCCAAGACCGTGAAGACCTACCCGAAGACGAAGTTCTACGAGCTCGACACGGCGTTGACGTCGCTGGGCATCGGCGAAGCGATCGTCACGGTGCTGTCGGAGCGGGGCGCACCGACGCCGGTGGCGTGGACGCGGCTGCGGGCGCCGCGGTCGAAGATGGGCGCGATCGGCGACGAGGCCGTCGCCGCTTCGGTTTCTTCGTCCGACCTGCACGCGAAGTACGCCGAGACGATCGACCGGGAGTCCGCCTACGAGAAGCTGGCGGCCAAGGTCGCCGACGCGCCCGCCCCTGCGCCCGACGCTCCGGCCGCGCCGGCTCCGGCTCCCGACAAGGACGAGCCGGGGTTCATCGAGTCGGCGATGAAGAACCCGGCCGTGAAGTCGTTCATGAGGTCCGCGGCGAGCGCGTTGGGCCGGGAGATCACACGTGGGCTGTTCGGCAACCGGAGGCGCTGACAAACCTGACGCAACCTGTCAGGTATGGCTGCCAAGCTGGCTCCACCAACGAGACAGGGGAAAGCCATGACCAGCACCGCGACCGCGTCGTTCGTCCTCGACAAGTGGGAGCCGCAGGCGACCGACGAGGCCGGCGGCACCGAGTTCGCCCGGGTGGCCATCGCCAAGACGTTCACCGGGGCGGTCGAGGGGACCAGCACCGTCGAGCTGCTCTCGGCGTCCAACGCGACTTCGCGCGCGTACGTCGCCTTCGAACGTCTCGAGGTCTCGGTCGACGGCCGCAAGGGCGGCTTCGTCCTGCACCACACCGCCGACGACTCGGGCCTGACGCTCAAGATCCTCACCGGCTCGGGCTTCGGCGAGCTGGCCGGGATCTCCGGCACGGCGAACATCGAAATGGACGCCGAGCAAAACCACACGCTGATCCTCAGTTACGACCTGTAGACGGCGTGAAGGCCGTTTCGAGAGCCCCCGATTGACTCTCGAAACGGCCTTCACGGTGTCCACCGCTCCCCGAAAGCGGGTGGACCAGGATGGACCGCCCCGACCACGGCCCATCGCGTCCTAGTTCTTCACGATCTGGTCGACGATCTTCTTGGCGTCGTTGATCGGGATGGCGAAGCCGATCCCGACGCTGCCCGCCGAGCCGTTGGCCGAGGCCGTCGGGCTGTAGAGGGCGGAGTTGATGCCGATGACGTTGCCCTGGGCGTCGACCAGCGCGCCGCCGGAGTTGCCCTGGTTGATCGAGGCGTCGGTCTGGATCGCGGTGTAGCTGGGCGAGCTCTCGGACTGGTTCGACGTGCGGCTGAAGGGCGACTGCTGTTGCTGCTGGCCCTGGCCGATGTCGGACAGGTTCCGGTTGAGCGCGCTGACGATGCCGGTGGTGACGGTGTTCTGCAGGCCGCCCGGCGAGCCGATCGCGATCACCTGCTGGCCGACGACCAGCTTGCTCGAGTCGCCCAGCGTCGCCGCGGTCAAGCCGCTGGCGTTCTGGGCCTGGACCACGGCGATGTCCGCCTTGGTGTCCGCGCCGACCACGCTGGCCTGGTACTTCTTGCCATCGGACGTTGTGATCACGACGTTCTGGGCACCGTCCACGACGTGCGCGTTCGTCAGGATCCGGCCATTCGAGGTGAGGATGACGCCGGAACCGATGGCCTCGCCTTGGCCGGTGGTCACGTTGATCTGGACGACGCTGGGCGTCACCTTCGCCGCGACGCCGCTGACGTCGCCGGAAGCCGTCGAGTTCGCGACCGTCTGGCCGCTCGCGGCCGGCGTGCTGACCGACGTCGTCGTGCCGTCGGCCGAGTTCGTGGTGAGCCCGACGATCGCTGCGCCGCCGACGCCGCCGACCAGCGCGGCGCCGAGGGCGGTCGCGCTGACGATCATCGCGACGCGGCCGCCCTTGCGCGGCTTGGTCTTCAGCGCCGTGGGCGCTTGCCCCGCCGGGGGCTGGTGCGTGAACAGAGGGTTCGGCGCGGCCTGGTGCTGGTAGCCGTAGTGCGGCGGCTGCTGCGCGAACGGCCCGTACTGCTGGGTGCTCTGGTGCGGCTGGTGCCCACCGGGTGAGGCGGGGCCGGGCCGACTCTCGTTCTCGGTCATGGCACTAGATTCGCGCCCGCGCTTGTGAGCAACCTGTGGAAATACCTCAGGCTTTGCTGAGAAGAATCAGCTGAGAAAACTCAGGTGATTCTCAGGCGTCAGGCGAAGAACGACGGTACGTCCAACGCTCCTCCCGCCGCCTCGAACTCGTCGTGCACCGCTTGCCGCAGCTCGGCGTCGCCGAGGTAGTCGGCGGCGGTCAGGGCCAGGCCCAGCGCGCCGTCCCGGACGCCGGCGTCACCGGTCTCCGAACCGGCCGCGGCCGCGAACTCCTTGGTGTGCAACGCGACCGTCGGCCCCGAAACGGCGAGCATCGGGTGCAGCGCGGGCATCCGGTAGGACAGGTTGCCCAGGTCTGTCGAGCCGGTGAGCGACTCCGGCACGATGCCCGGCGGGAGGGGCTTGCGGCCGGTGCCCGCCTGGTTGACCGACCAGCGCCCGGCGAGCGCGGTGTTGAACCGGATCGGCAGGTAGGCGGCTTGGGCGTCCCAGATCAGCTCGACCCCGCAGCCGGTCATCGCCGCCGCGCCTTCGGCGATCGACGTCATGCGGGCGGCGAGGTCGCGCAGGGTGTCGGGGGATTGGGAGCGCAGGTAGAACAGCAGCGCCGCGCGCGCCGGGATGACGTTCGGCCGCGCGCCGCCGTCGGTGAACACGCCGTGGACGCGGTCGCTCTGCGGGAGTTGCTGGCGCAGCGCGGAAACGCCTTGGTAGGCCGCGACGGCGGCGTCGAGCGCGTTGCGGCCCATGAACGGCTGCGCGCTCGCGTGGGCGCCGACGCCGTGGAAGACCATTTCCAGCTGGCGGCGGCCGAGGAACGGGTGCAGCGCGATGTCGTGGCTGAACGGGTGCAGCATGATCACGGCGTCGACGTCGTCGAACACGCCCGCACGGGCGAGGATCTCCTTGCCACCCCCGCCTTCTTCGGCCGGCGTGCCGATCAGGCTGACGCGGCCGCCGAGCCGCTCGGCGACGGTGGCGGCGCCGAGGAAGCCGCCCGCGGCGGTGGTGCAGATGACGTTGTGACCGCACGCGTGGCCGAGCCCGGGCAGCGCGTCGTACTCGGCGAGGACGGCGATGTGCGGGCCGTCTCGCTCCGGGGTGCTGACACGCAACGCCGTGTCGAGCCCGCCGACGCCGACGGTCGCTTCGTGGCCGTGGCGCTTCAGGAGGTCCGCCAGGGCTTGCACCGACCGGTGCTCGGCGAACCCTTCCTCGGGATGGGCGTGCAGATCTTGGCTCAACGCCACCAGATCAGGTGAACTGCGCTCGACGGCGGCGGTCACTTCGGCCCGCGTCGCCTCGTCCGCGCCGGTGTGCGGCGAGGACAGCGGTTCGGCGGCCGCGACGGCGTCGGCGGTGGCCTCGACCAGGGAACGCAGGTAGCTGTCGTCGGGCGGGACGGGCTCGTGGTGGGTCATGGGGCGATGCTAACCGGCGCTACCGACAATCCGCGGTGCTCAGCTCAGCCGGCCCGCCACGATCTGCGCGACGCCCGCGTACCGCTCGGTGATCCCGGTGAAGCCGCGGGCGCGCAGGGCCGCCGCGATCTCGCCGCGGTCGAACATCCGCTGCCCGCTCAGGATCCCGCCGATGGATTCCGCGACTCGCGCGGGTTGCCAGCCGCGCCGGGCGCTGGTGAGCAGCACGATCCGGCCACCGGGCTTCAGCACGCGCGTGAAGGAGTCCAACGCGGTCTCGGGCTCGGCGAACATGTGGAGGGCGGCGAAGCAGCAGACGCCGTCCACAGTGGACTCATTGAGCGGGAGGTGCACGGCGTCCGCGCGCAGGTAGGCGACGGAGTCCGGGCCGCCCTCGGCGACGGCTTTGTCGAGCATCGTGCGGGCGCCGTCGAGGCCGACGGCGAGTCCATTCGGGCCGACGGCCGTGCCGAACGCGCGGATGAACCGACCGGTTCCGCAAGCGACGTCGAGCGCGGTTTCGCCGGGCTGCAGGGCGAGGAGCTTCGTCGCGAGCCGTACTTCGCCCGCCATGCTCGGGCCGAGCGGGCCCTTGAGCGCGCGCCCGAGCGCGGGGCGCCAGTACCGCTCGTAGACCTGCGGCAGGAGGGTGGTGCGCATCAAGCGTTGGGTGAGTCCGGTCGGCGGACCGGCTTGGGACGCGGTGCCCAGCAGGTCGAGGTAGCCGCCGCTGGTCTGCGCGGGCGTTTCGAGCAGGGCTTCGAGGCGTTCGGTGGCGGTCTTCGTCGGCATGGGACTCCTCTCGGATACCGGCAGTATGTCAAATCTGCTGCACTCGATCGAGTGAACACTGCGCGGGCTCAGGCGTTCGAGCCCCGGAATTGTCGGTGCCCCGGCCTAGCGTCGCAGGCGAGGTCCCGATCCGAGGAGGAGAGATGACGATTTCCATGCTGGCCAACGAGATCACGGTGCAGGGCGAGTTCGACCTGGCCGCGGCGGCGAGGTTCTTGACCGGCTTCGCGCCGGCTGGGCAGCCGGACGCGGAACCCGGCGCGCTCCGGGTGGCGTTCCCGCTCGACGGCGAGTGGACACCGGTGGGAGCGGTGCTGCGCCAGAGATCGCCGGGCGAGGTGGCGGTCGAGGTGCACGGCCCGCCGTCGTCGGCGGAAGCGGTGGTGACGCAGGTGCGGAGGATGTGCTCACTGGACGTCGACGGCACCGGCTTCGGCGAGGTAGCCGACCGCGACCCGGTGGTGTCCCTGCTGCAGGGGCTGCACCCGGGGTTGCGCCCGGTGCTGTTCGCGTCCCCGTACGAAGCGGCGTGCTGGGCGGTGCTGAGTCACCGCATCTGGATGACGCAGGCGGTCCGCTTGCGCCGTCGCCTGGCCGAGCGCCACGGAACGGAGGTCGAGGTCGGCGGCAGCGTCCTGACGTCGTTCCCGGCGCCGGCGGTGCTGGCGAAGCTGGAGTACCTGCCGGGCCTGTCGGGCGCGAAGATGCAGCGCTTGCGAGCGATCGCGGAAGCGGCCGCCGACGGCCTCCTCGACGCGGCATCCCTGCGCTCGATGCCGGCGGACGAGGCGCTGAAACAGCTGCAAGTCCTGCCGGGAGTGGGCAGGTTCAGCGCGGAGCTGATCTTGATCCGCGGAGCCGGTCACCCGGACGTGTTCCCGAGAGCAGAAACGCGCCTGCACGAGATCATGCGCGAGGCGTACCACCTCCCGGACGCGGGAGTGGAGGAGCTGACGGACATCGCCGAGGCGTGGGCGCCGTTCCGGAGCTGGGCGTCGTTCCTGTTCAGGGTGGAGGGAGAGGCCCGGCTGAGGGAGTCCCGATGAGCGGCCGCCCCGCCCGGCGGCGCTGAATCACGGAGCTGCCCGGCCGGGTCCCTCGGTGGCCGGGCCGGCGTCGGCGGGCTCGAGTCGGTCGAGTGGGCTGCGACCGAGTGTGGCCGCCGGCCTGTGCCTGCCCGTCGGCTGGGTGCCTCGGTGGCCGGGACGGCGTCGGCAGGCTTGAGTCGGTCGAGTGGGCTGCGACCGAGTGTGGCCGCCGGCCTGCGCCCGTCCGTCGGCTGGGTGCCTGGGCGACCGGGCAGGCGTCGGCAGGTTCGAGCCGGTCGAGTGGGCCGCGACCCAGTGCGGCTACCGGCCTGCGGCCGCCTGCCGGCTGGGTGCCTTGGTGGCCGGGCAGGCGTCGGCAGGTTCGAGTCGGTCGAGTGGGCGGCGACCGAGTGCGGCTACCGGCCTGCGCCCGCCCGCTGGCTGGGTGCCTCGGTGGCCGGGCCGTCGTCGGCGGGCTCGAGCCGGTCGAGTCGGCTGCGACCCAGTGCGGCCACCGGCCTGCGCTCGCCTGCAGCCTGCGCTCGCCAGGGCGGCGGCTCACCGGCGGCGAGGGGTCCCGAGCCCCGCGCTCCGGGTCCGCGAGGGCCGCCGCTCAGTCGCCGGGGAGCCGAGCCCGCCGTCCGCGCACCGCGGAAACCCGTCGCGCCAACCAACCCCGAGGAAGGAGACCGGAACGACCCCTTACCCGAAGCCGCGGAACCGCCAGCCGTGGGGACTCACAGTAGCCAGATGTCGCCTGTGGTGAGGTGTTCGGGTGAGCTCGCCCGTTCAACTCGCGCTCGGTGACCCGGCCCGCGCCGGTGCTGCCCTCCGTGCGGTCGCCACCACTCCGTCGCTGCTCGAGCAGGCCCAGACACCTGCCGTGATCACGCTGGTCGCCGGTGGGGTGGCGCTGCTGGTCGTGCTTGTCGGCGGCAGGCTGTGGCGGACGGCGCGCAACGGCGTCACCATCGTGCACGAGGCCGGCCACGCGCTGGCCGCCGTGCTGGTCGGGCGGCGGCTGCAGGGCATCAAGCTGCACTCGGACACCTCGGGCGTCACCGTCTCGCGCGGTAAGCCCGAAGGGCCGGGCATGGCCTTCACCGCGCTGGCCGGGTACATGGCGCCGTCCGTGCTGGGGCTGCTGTTCGCGAGCCTGCTGGGCGCCGACCTGGTCGGCACGGTCCTCGTCCTGATCGCGCTGCTGCTGCTCGGCGTACTGGTGATGGTGCGCAACGCCTACGGGGTGTTCACCGTGGTCGTCAGCGCCCTCGTGCTCGCGCTGGTGGCGTTCGTCGCGCCGGTCGAGGTGCAGGCTCCGTTCAGCTACCTCGTGACGTGGTTCCTGCTGTTCGGCGGTGTGCGGCCGGTGGTCGAGCTGCAGGTCAAGCGGCGGCGCGGCCAGGCCCGCGACTCCGACGCCGACCAGCTGGGCCGGCTCACGGCGGTGCCGCCGGTGCTGTGGGTGCTGGTCTTCGCCGTCGCGACGATCAGCTGCCTGATCGCCGGTGGGCTGTGGCTACTGGAGCCCGTGGCCGCCTAGCCACGCCCATGCGGCAAACTGGTCTCTCGCTGGTCCGCGCGGAGGGAGACGAACGATGGACGAGGTCGCCAAGGCCGTGGAGGAGTGCGCACGGGCGGCGAAGCTGGCCGCGCCGTCGCTCGCCGCCGCTTCCGCCGAAGCCGTCGACGCCGCGCTGACCGGGATGGCGGAGCGGCTGCTCGCGCACCGCGACGAGATCCTCGACGCGAACCAGGCCGACGTCGAGCGCGCGAAGGCCGACGGGATGAGCGCCGGTCTGCTCGACCGGCTCACCATCACCCCGGAACGCCTGACCGGCATGGCCGAGCAGCTGCGGCTGCTCGCCGGCGCCCCGCACCAGGAGCGCTCGGTCGACGTGTCCACGCTGGACGGCGGGCTGAAGCTGGTCGAGCGGCGACGCCCGGTCGGCGTCATCGGCGCGAACTACGAGGCGCGGCCGAACGTGACCGTCGACGTGGCGTCCCAGCTGGTCAAGTCGCGCAACGCGGGCGTGCTGCGCACCGGCTCGGCCGCGCTCGGCTCGGCGCAGCGGCTGCGCGAGGTCGTCATCGCCCCGGCGCTGACCGAGGCGGGCATCGACGCCGACTGCGTCCAGCTGGTGCCGCGGGTGGAGCGCGAGGCGGCGTCCGCGCTGGTGCGGCTGCCGAACCTGGTCCCGCTGGTGATCCTGCGCGGCAGCGGCGACAGCACCCGGGCGCTGGCCACCGAGGCGGCCGTCCACGGCGTGCGCACGCTGGCCCACGCCGATGGCGGCGGCGTCCTGTACGTCGACCGCGGCGCGGACGCCGAAAAGGTGCGTGACCTCGTCTTCGCGAGCCTCGACCGGCTGGGTGTGTGCAACCGGCTGAACCTGCTGCTGATCCACGAGGGCATCCACGACGAGGTCTGGCCCGGCATCGCCGACGCGCTGGCCGAGCGCGGGGTCACGCCGTCGCTGGCCCCGCACGAGCACGCGATCGGCTACGAGTGGGCGCTGGACTCCGACCGCGAGGCGACGGTGACGGTGGCCAAGGTCGGCGCGCTCGCGGACGCGGTCGAGATCGCCAACGAGCGGACATCGGGCCTGGCGGCGGGCATCGCGACCGAGGACACCTCGGCCGCCGACGCGTTCTTCGACGGCTACACCGGCACGGGCGTGTTCTGGAACGCCCCGACCCGCCTCCTCGACGGCTTCAAGCTGCTCGCGGTCCCGGAAACCGGCATCAACCTGGACAAGGTCCCGGGGCCCCGCGGCCCGGTGACGTACACGGACCTGTACGTCCGCCAGTACGCGGTCCTGCCCGCCTGACCCGAGCGCTGGGCGCGGGGCCGGCGGCCTGCAGGGTCGGCGGCCCGGCGACTTGGTGGTGGAGGTGGCTTGGCTCGGCCGACGCCTCTCGGCCGGACCGCCCAAAGGGACCCACGGCTGGCGACCCGTGGCCGGCCAGTCGCGGGCGATCCCGGCGGCCGGCTACCCAGGTTGCGTGAGCTGGCGCCGCGAACGCCGCCCCCGGGCTAGATCGTCGGCCCCATGCTTGCCAGCCGGCGGAGTTCCTTCACCGTGTCCGCCGTGTTCGTCACCAGCTCCGTTCCCTCTCCTACCTCCCCCGCGTAGCGGTAGATCGCCGTCGGGCCGTCGCTGATTGCTATGGCCGCCACCAGGCGCCCCTCCGGGTCTCGGGTGAGTCCGGTCGTCACCGACACCTCCCGGCCGACCGTGTCGACCGTGGTCAGCGTCCGCTCCTTGTACCAGCCTCGCGTTGTCATGTTCAGAAAGCTCCGGGGGATGGGCTCGACAGGGATACGTCGTGAGACGCCCGGATCACCGAAGGCGTTACGGCATACTGGGCTGGGTGATCACCCGGCCGCACGTCCTGCTGTCCGCCGCGCAGTCGCTCGACGGCTTCCTCGACGACACCTCGCCCGAGCGGCTCGTGCTGTCCACTGAGGACGACCTCGCCGTCGTGGACCGGTTGCGGGCCGAGGCCGACGCGATCTTCGTCGGCGCCGGGACCGTGCGGGCCGACAACCCGCGGCTGCTCGTGCGGTCGCCGGACCTGCGGCGACAGCGGCTCGCGCGCGGGAAGCCCGAACAACCCGTCAAAGTCACCGTGACGACCCGCGGCCTCGACCCGGGCGCGCAGTTCTTCACCGTCGGGGACACCGAAAAGATCGTCTACGCCCCGCCCGGGGCCGCCGATGCGCTGAAGGACGTCGCCACCGTTGTCGATGCCGGGAATCCGCCCGACTTCGGGCGCGTCCTGGACGATCTCGGCGCGCGCGGCATCGAAAACCTGCTGGTCGAAGGCGGCGGCGGGATCCACACCCGGTTCCTCGCCGACGGTCTCGCCGACGAGCTGCGGCTCGCGATCGCGCCGTTCTTCGTCGGGCAGCCCGACGCGCCACGGTTCGTCGGGCCTGGGCTCTATCCGCGTCCGCTGGTTCTCACCGGTGTGGAGGAACTACAGGGGATGGCGATCCTCCGGTACCGCGCGGCCGACGAACCGACCGGCCGGGACGTCGCGCGCCTGCGGGAAGCCATCGCGCTCGCCGCCGAATGCCCGCCGAGCCACACCTTCCGGGTCGGCGCCGTCATCACCGACGCCGATGGCGAAGTCGTCGCGACCGGGCATTCCGGCGAGGGCGATCCGCTGAACCACGCCGAGGAAGCCGCGCTCGCCAAGTGCGCCGGCGATCCGCGCCTGGCCGGCGCGACGATGTACAGCTCACTCGAGCCGTGCAGCCACCGCAGCTCCCACCCGCGCAGCTGCACGCAGCTGATCCTCGACGCCGGGATCCCGCGGGTCGTCTTCGCGTGGCGCGAGCCGCCCGTCTTCGTCGACGCCCGGGGTACCGAGCTGCTGCGCGAAGCCGGGCGGCACGTGGTCGAGGTTCCCGCGCTGACCCCGGAGGTCCAGCGCGAGAACACTCACCTCGAATTCTGAGGGCCGAAGCCTCAGCAGGCGCCGTTGTCGACCCAGACGCCCCATTCACCGGTCGTGCCCGGCTCTTCGCCCTGGGTCCACCACTTCGCGGTGAACTTGTGGCTGTTGTGCGAGACGACGTCGTCCTTCACGTAGACCTTGGTGCGATCCCATTCCGCCGCGGTGCAGGTGCCGCCGCCCGGGGTGGTCGGGGTCGTCGTCGGCTGGGTCGGCGTCGTCTGCGGCGGGGTCGCGCCGGCGAACCGGACGCTGAACTTCGTGAAGTCCCAGTCGTTCTGCGGGACGTTGCTGCAGACGCCGTTGTCGGTCGTCCCGACGCAGGCGCGGTCGCGGTTGACCGACCAGAACGTGAAGCGGCCGAGGCCGTGGCTGGTCGCGTAGTCGTAGACCGTCTGGAAGTCCGCCGTGTAGAACATCTCGGCGGCGTCCGACTTGCCGTTCATGCCCGAGAAGCCCTCGTGCGAGTACGCGGTCGCGCTGTCCCAGCCCATGTGCGACGTCAGGAGGCCGTGGAACGCCTCGAGCGCCGACACCTGCGACGAGCCGCCGTTGAAGCCGCCGTCGAACGGCATGATCGAGAAGTTGTTGGGGCTGAAGCCGATCGACTTCGCCTGGTCGAGCAGCTGCGTGCCGAACCAGCCGGTGCCGGCCGCGGTGCCCGGCATGGTCACCGACACGAACAGGCCGGGGTTGTTGGCCTGCAACGTCTTCGCCGCGCCGAGCTCGTTCGCGATGGCCGCGGTGTTCTCGTACTCCGGCTCTTCGAGGTCGAAGTCGATCGCCTTGAGCGAGTACTTGGTGATGACCTGCTGGTAGGCGTCCGCGGTCGCCGCGGCGGTGCCGCAGGTCTGGCCGAGCTTCGTGCCGCCGTAGCCGCCGACGGACACCGAGACGTCGCCGCCGTTGGACCGGACCCGCGAGATCACGTTCGCGACGGTCGTGTCGGAGGAGACCGCGTTGGTGCCGTCCCAGGTCGGGCTGCAGCCGCCGCCGTTGGGCGCCAGGATGAACGCCAGCTGGAACGCTTTGAGCCCGGTCGCGTTCATCACGGTGATCGGGTCGGGCGGGTTGTTGCTCACGGGCATCAGGTAGGGCGCTGCGGCGTACCAGTTGTTGCTCAACGCCGCGGTGGCCGACGGCGCACCGAGCACGAGGCTCACGGCGGTGGCGGCGAAAGTGGCGGCGGCGAGCCCGATGGCGGCCAGTCTGCTCCTGCGCATGATCTGTCCTCCCGGTGGGGTTCGAGGGTGGACAAACTATTGGACTAGACCATTAACGAAGTCAAGACGCGAAGGTCGGATAGGGGGAAATGGCGGGCGATAAGCGCCGAAATATCCGATATTGGTCCGGGGAAAGGCAACGCGGGGGTGAGGCCGCGACGGATGGATGCACCAGAGGACCGGGAGAATAAATCGGTGTGCGGCTTCGCGCGCGCCGAGACGCGGTTCGTTGCCCGCTCATCCGGTTACGCTGCCCGCGAGTCCTCATCCCGCGGGCAGCGACACCACCACGACCAGTCCGCCCTCCGGCCGCGCCGTCGCCACGACCTCACCGCCGTGCGCGTGCGCCACCGAGCGCACGATCGACAACCCCAGCCCCGCGCCTTCCGCCGCGACGCGCGCCCGCCGGTGGAACGGCTCGAACAGCGCCGGCACCTCGTCCGGCGCGATCACCGGCCCGCTGTTCGCCACCTCCAGCTCCACTCGCCCGGGCAACGCCCGCGTCGTCACGCGCACCCAGCCGTCCGGCACGTTGTGGCGGATCCCGTTCTCCACCAGGTTGTGCGCCAGCCGCTCCAGCATCAGCGCGTCGCCCAGCGCCGTCGCCTCGCCGAGATCCGCGAGCACCCCCGGCGGAACCACGTGCGCGACCACCGCCGCCAGGTCGACCGGGCATCGCTCGGTCAGCGCGCTCTCCGACCGGGCCAGCAGCAGCAACCCGCTGATCAGCTTCTCGTGCCGCGCGTTGATCTCCAGCAGCTTGCCCCCGAGCTGCCGGACGTCGTCGGAGGCCGTGCGGCGGTGCATCGCCACCTCGACCAGGGACCGGTTCAGCGTCAACGGCGTGCGCAGCTCGTGCGACGCGTTCGCGACGAACCGGCGTTGCGCGTCGAACGAGCGGTCCAGGCGCTCGACCATCACGTCGAACGCGTCGGCGAGGTCCTTCACCTCGTCGGCCGGGCCGTGCAGCGCGATCCGCGCGTGGCCACCCGGGTCGGCCGCCGCCGCGATGCCGCGCGCGGTGTCCGTGACCTGCCGCAGCGGCGCCAGCGCGCGGCCCGCCACCAGCCAGCCCAGCCCGGCCGCCAGCACCGCCACCGCGCCGAGCGCGATCGCCCCCTGCGTCAGCAGCGACGTCACCGCCGCCGCACGCAGCTGCCGCGCCTGCTCGTCGAGCGCCTTGAGCGAAGGCAGCGTGGGCAGTCCCGGCGACGGACTGCCCGAGATGATCGTGACCCGCCGGCCGACCTGCTGGGTGAACAGCAGGTACGTCACGCCCAGCAGCAGGCCGCCCGCCAGCAGGAACAGGCCGCCGTACAGGACGGTCAGCCGCAGCCGGAGGCTCACCGGAGCCGGTAGCCGACGCCGGTGACCGTCTCCACCAGCGGCGGGTCGCCGAGCTTGCGGCGCAGCTTGAGGATGGTGAGCCGGACGGCGCCGGTGAACGGGTCCGCGTGCTCGTCCCACGCCTTCTCCAGCAGGTGTTCGGCGGACACGGCGGCGCCGTCCGCGCGCAGCAGCTCGGCGAGCACGGCGAACTCCTTTTTGGACAGCGGCAGGTACCGCCCGTCGCGGAACACCTCGTGCCGCGCCGGGTCGAGCGTGACGCCGGAGCGGCGCAGAACCGGTGGCGCGGCCGGCCGGCAGCGCCGCCCCAGCGACTGGATCCGCGCGGCCAGCTCGGGGAACGCGAACGGCTTCGTCAGGTAGTCGTCGGCGCCGAGGGACAGCCCGGCGACGCGGTCGGTGACCTCGACGGCCGCGGTGAGCATCAGCACCCGCGTCGCGACCTCGGACGCGACCACCTGCCGGCAGACGTCGTCGCCGTGCACGACCGGCAGGTCCCGGTCGAGCACGACGACGTCGTAGTCGTGCACGGCGATCCGGTCGAGCGCGGCGCCGCCGTCGTGGGCGATGTCGACCGCGTGCGACTCGTCGCGCAGCCACTCCGCGATCGCGTCCGCGAGCATCGGCTCGTCCTCCACCACCAGCACCCGCATGCCCCGATGATCGCCGCGGCCGTGTTTCCTCGCCGTTAGCGGCACCGGAAGAGCGTGTCCGCCCCGCCACCGCCGTACGCCGCGGGGTCGACGGTCGCGCAGTGCTCTTCGATCCAGCGTTGACGTTCGGCCTGAGCCGGGCTGCGCGGCGGTCCTGGTCGGGGCCCGGTGTTGCTCAGCACGAACCGCAGCTTGCCCTCGGCGAGCCAGCGGTCGAGCTGCGCGACCGACGGCGCGTTGTCGCGGCCGCCGAAGCCGCCCATGCCGATCACGGTCGCGTCCGAGTCGATCAGGTACGGCGCCACCGCGCCGGCCTCGGCGTTCACGGCCAGGGTGATCTCGGTGCCGCTGCGGCGGGCGTAGTCGAGGATGCGCCGCTGCTCGTCCGACAGCGTGGCGGTGCCGTCGCCACCGGACAGCATGATCCGTGGCCGGGGACCACCGGGTGGCAGCGGCGGCGGCGCGGCGGGACCGGTGGCGGGGCCGGCGGCGGGCAGCGTCCCGGCCGACGTGCTCTGCGCGGCGGCGTACGACCACACGGCGGGCGTGAGCAGCAGGGGCACGAGCGCGGCGACGAGCGCGCGTCGGTCCGGCGCGACGACCAGCCACGCGATCGCGGCGACGGCGGTGCCGATGGCGGCCCAGCGCGTCCAGCCGTAGAAGGCCGTGTCGCGCGAGGTCAGGACGAACGCCCAGGCCGCGCTCAGCGCGACGGCCGCGGGGAGCAAGGTCCGCCGGTATCGCCGCCAGAGGAGCGCCAGTCCGGCGGCGGAGACCGCGGCGACGGCGGGGGCCAGCGCCGTCGTGTAGTACGGGTGCCAGATGCCGCCGGCGAAGCTGAAGACGACGGTGGTCACGAGCAGCCAGCCGCCCCAGAGCAGCCAGCCGGCGTCGCGCCACCGGCGGCCGAGGACGACCAGGACGACGAGGGACAGTGGAAGCAGCCACGAGATCTGGCCGCCGACGAGGTCGTTGAACATCCGGCCCGGGCCGGGGTCGCCGCCGAACGAGGTCGTGGTCTGCTGCCCGTCGCGCATGATCGTCATGCCGCCGCTCTCGCCGTCACCGGAGAGGCGGCCGAAGCCGTTGTAGCCGAAGACGAGGTCCCACGCGGAGCCGTCTTCGCTGCCGCCCATGTAGGGCTTGGCGCCGGGCCACCAGTCGTACAGCGCGATCCACCAGAACGAGGAGACGACGAGCACGAGGCCGGCGCCGAGGACGTCGAGCAGCCGCCGTCGGAGCGGCCCGCTCGTCCCGGCGAGGTAGGCGGCGACGAGGGCGGGCACGATGATCCACGCCTGCAGCATCTTGGTCAGGAAGCCGCAGCCGACGAAGAAAGCGCACCACCACAACCACTTCCGGCCGTCCCGCAGCGACCGCGTGAGGGCGTACGCGGCGGCGACGAGGAAGAGGACGAGCAGGGTGTCGGGGTTGTTGTCGCGGTTGATGATGACGGTGACGGGCGTCAGCGCGAGGAGGGCCGCGGCCAGGAGGGCGACGTTCTCGCCGGCCCAGAGCCGGATGGTCCGGTGCAGGAGGAACACCGCGGCGACGCCTTCGAGGACTTGGGGGAGCAGCAACGCCCAGCCGTGGAAGCCGAAGATCAGGACCGAGAGCGCCTGCGGCCACAGGGCCATTGGCGGTTTGTCGACCGTGACGACGCCGTAGGGGTCGAAGGAGCCGAAGAGGAAGTTGGTGAAGCTGCCGGTCATCGACTTGACGGCGGCGGAGTAGTAGGTGTTCCCGAGCTGGCCGTCGCCGATCTTCCAGGCGTAGAGAAGGGCGGCGCCGAGGCAGACGAGCGGAAGCGCCCAGGAGCGGGTCTTCGCTGGTGCGGCGGTGATCATGCCGCCACCCAACTCCGGCCCGCGTTTCCCGGGCGTTTCTACTCCGACTCGAGGTCGCCCTCCAAGGACAGGTACACCTCGCGCATCTTCGCGAGCAGCTCCGGGTCCGGCTCCTCCCACAGCCCGCGGTCCGCGGCCTCGTTCAACCGCTCCACGATCCCGCGCAACGCCCACGGGTTCGCCTGCCGCAGGAACTCCTGGTTGACCTCGTCCAGCACGTACGACTCGGTCAGCTTCTCGTACATCCAGTCCCCGACCACGCCGGCCGTCGCGTCGAAGCCGAACAAGTAGTCCACTGTGGCCGCCAGCTCGAACGCTCCTTTGTAGCCGTGCCGGCGCATCGCCGCCAGCCAGCGCGGGTTGACCACCCGGGCGCGGAACACCCGGGCCGTCTCCTCGCCCAGCGTTCGCGTGCGGACCGCGTCCGGTGACGTGCTGTCGCCCACGTAGGACGCCGGGGCCGTGCCCGTCAGCGCGCGGACCGTCGCGATCATCCCGCCGTGGTACTGGAAGTAGTCGTCCGAGTCCGCGATGTCGTGCTCGCGCGTGTCCGTGTTCTTCGCCGCCACCACGATGCGCTTGTACGAGTTCTCCATGTCCTCGCGCGCCGGACGGCCGTCCAGGTCGCGGCCGTACGCGAAGCCGCCCCAGACCGCGTACACCTCTGCCAGATCCTTGTCGTCGCGCCAGTTCCCGCTGTCCATCAGGGGCAGCAGACCCGCGCCGTACGCGCCCGGCTTCGACCCGAAGATGCGCGTGGTCGCGCGGCGGGAGTCGCCGTGCGTGGCCAGGTCCGCGGAAACGTGCGCCCGGACGAAGTTCTCCGCCAGCGGTTCGTCCAAAGAGGACACCAGGCGCACCGCGTCGTCCAGCAACGTGATGACGTGCGGGAACGCGTCGCGGAAGAAGCCGCTGATCCGGATCGTCACGTCGATGCGGGGCCGGCCCAGCTCCGCGAGGGGGATCGCTTCGATGCCCGTCACCCGCCGCGATGCCTCGTCCCACACCGGCTGGACACCCAGCAGCGCCAGGACTTCCGCCGCGTCGTCGCCGGACGTGCGCATCGCCGACGTTCCCCACACCGAGAGCCCGACCGAGCGCGGCCAGTCGCCCGTGTCCTCGCGGTACCGCTTCACCAGCGAGTCCGCCAGCGCCTGCCCGGTCTCCCAAGCCAGCCGGCTCGGGATGGCCTTCGGGTCGACCGTGTAGAAGTTGCGGCCCGTCGGGAGGACGTTCACCAGCCCGCGCAACGGCGACCCGCTCGGCCCCGCCGGGATGTACCCGCCGTCGAGCGCGTGCAGCACCGCGTCCAGCTCGGCCGTGGTCCCCGCGAGCCGCGGGACGATCTCCTCGGCCGCGAACGAAAGTACGCGGGCGACCTCGGGGTCCGGCGCCACCGACGCGACCGCGGTCGCGTCCCAGCCGCGCATCTCCATCGTCTGGACGAGCTCGCGCGCGGTCTTCTCGGCAGCGTCCACTTCGGACATCGGAGCGTCTTCCTTCAGCCCCAGCGCGGACCGCAGCCCCGGCACCGCGCCTTGCTTGCCGCCCCACATCTGGGACGCGCGCAGCATCGCCAGCACCAGGTTGACGCGCGCCTCGCCGACCGGAGCCGCGCCCAGGATGTGCAGGCCGTCGCGGATCTGGGCGTCCTTGACCTCGCACAGCCAGCCGTCGATGTGCAGCAGGAAGTCGTCGAACTCCGCGTCGTGCGGCCGTTCGTCGACGCCGAGGTCGTGGTCCAGCTTCGCGGCCTGGATCAGCGTCCAGATCTGGGCGCGGATCGCCGGCAGCTTCGCCGGGTCCATCGCCGCGATGTTCGCGTGCTCGTCCATGAGCTGCTCGAGCCGCGCCATGTCGCCGTAGGACTCCGCGCGCGCCATCGGCGGGATCAGGTGGTCGACGATCGTCGCGTGCGCCCGCCGCTTCGCCTGCGCGCCCTCGCCCGGGTCGTTGATCAGGAACGGGTACACCAGCGGCAGGTTCCCGAGGACGGCGTCGGGCGCGCACGACGCCGACAGCCCGGCCGTCTTGCCCGGCAGCCATTCGAGCGACCCGTGCTTGCCCAGGTGGACGACGGCGTGCGCGCCGAACTCCTCCTCCAGCCACCGGTACGCGGCCAGGTAGTGGTGGCTCGGCGGCAGGTCCGGGTTGTGGTAGATCGCGACGGGGTTCTCGCCGAACCCGCGCGGCGGCTGGATCATGATGATGACGTTGCCGCTCTGCAGCGACGCCAGCACGATGTCGCCGTTGTCGACGTACAGCTCGCCCGGCGCCGGGCCCCAGTGCTCCTCGACGCCCTCGCGGAGCTCCGCGGGCAGCGCGTCGAACCACTCCTGGTACCGCGCGGCCGGGACGCGGATCGGGTTCCCGGACAGCTGTTCCTCGGTCAGCCACTCCGGGTCCTGGCCGCCGGCGGCGATCAGCGCGTGGATCAACGCGTCGCCGTCGGGCTGGTCGGTGCCGGTCGGGTCGACGCCCGGGAAGGCGTCCGGACCGAGGTCGTAGCCCTGGGCGCGCATCCGCCGCAGCAGCTCGATCGCCGACGCCGGCGTGTCCAGCCCGACCGCGTTGCCGACACGGGAGTGCTTCGTCGGGTACGCGGACAGCATCAACGCGATCCGCCGCTCCGACGCGGGCGTGTGCCGCAGCCGGGCGTGGGCCAGCGCGATGCGGGCGACGCGGGACGCGCGCTCGGCGTCCGGCACGTACCGGGGGAGACCGTCCTCGTCCAGCTCCTTGAACGAGAACGGCACCGTGATCAGCCGCCCGTCGAACTCCGGGACGGCCATCTGGTTCCCGGCGTCGAGCGGCGAGAGGCCGTCGTCGTTGGCCGCCCACGTCTCGCGGTCGCTGGTCAGGCACAGCGCCTGCAGGATCGGGACGTCGAGCGCGGCCATCTCGGCGACGTCCCACGCCTCGTCGTCGCCCCCGGCGCCCACCTCGGACGGCCGCGTGCCGCCCGCCGCGAGCACGGTGACCAGCAGGGCGTCGACCTTGCCCAGCTCGGCCATCATCTCCGGCGCGCGTGTACGCAGCGAAGCACAGTAGATCGGCAACGCGCGCCCGCCCGCCGCCTCGATCTCGTCGGCGAGCGCGTGGACGAAGTGCGTGTTCCCGGACAGGTGGTGCGCCCGGTAGTACAGGATCCCGATGACCGGGCCGTCGCCTCGCGAAGGACGCTCGAGGATGCCCCATTCGGGCTGACGGGCGGGCGGCTCGAAGCCGTCGCCGGTGAGCAGGAGCGTGTCGGAGAGGAACCGGTGCAGCTGGGTGAGGTTCGCCGGGCCGCCCTGCGCGAGGTAGGCGTGGGCCTCGGCGGCGATGCCGGCCGGGACGGTCGAGAGCTTCATCAGCTCGGCGTCCGGTGTCTGCTCCCCGCCCAGGACGACGACGTGCGCGCCCGACGCCAGCAGCGTGTCCAGGCCGTCCTGCCAGGTCCGCGGGGTGCCGAGGATGCGGACGACGACGATGCGCACGCCCTCGAGCAGGCCCGGCAGCTCGGCGACGTCGAGGCGCGAGGGGTTCGCCAGCCGGAACTCCGCGTCGGCCGAACGGGCGCTGAGCAGGTCGGTGTCCGAAGTGGACAGCAGCAGGATCACGAGGTTCCTCCTCGGGGTCCGCGCCCCGGGTAGACGGGCGCGCCGGCCGGAGTTCCTGGCTCCCGGGGATCGCTCCCCGATGACAGTGGCGGGACCGCCCCGGACTCTCACCGGGTTCCTCCACCTGCCGACGCGTGGGTATCGCCCTCACTCTCCGGTGCCGGTGCGGGCGCGTCAAGGTGACGTACGCGGCTCAGAGCCGCTTCGCCGCGCGGAAGGCCTTCGCGTACGTCCCGGAGCCGTCGATCAGCGACACCCCGCCGGCGTCGCCGAAGGTCGGCCCGTTCGCCACCTTCCGGCTGGACAGCACGCGGTGGTGGCCGTCGCTGTCGATGCCCAGGTAGATGCCCGTGTGCGACACCTGCGTCCCCAGCTGGGGCTCGAGGTTGAAGAACAGCAGGTCACCCGGTTGGAGCGTGCTGAAGTCCGTCGCCTGCTTCTTCTCGTCGTGGATGACCTCGGCGCCCGGGCCCAGCTCCGACAGCGCCCACGCCCGGCGCGGCAGGCCCGGGCCCTTCGCGTTCGTCCCGAGCAGCGGGTACCCCGACCGGTAGCCGTACACCATCCGCACGAACCCGGAGCAGTCCAGCGACCGCGCCCGCGCCGGCTCCGCCGCCTCGTGGACGCCGCCCGGGAAGTCCCAGCCGATGCCCAGGTAGTCGTAGAAATCCGACTTCTCGAGCCGGCCCTCGGCGCTGTCCGGGCCGAAGTTGGCATCCCCGGCGATCCGCAGCTTCTTCGCGGTCTGGTCGGCCGCGCCGTCGGTGTACTGCAACGCGACGGCCAGGACGTCCGGATCGGTGTCGCCGATCGCCTTCGGCAGCCAGTCGGTGAACCACTTCTCCTTCTCCGCGCCCGGGTGCCACGTCTGCGGCGCGAGCCGGATCCAGGCCGTCGAGGTGATGCTGACCTTGGTGAACCTCGGCTCGGTGAAGGTCCGCGAGCGGCCCGTCAGCATCGCCGTGCGGGCGCCGTCGGTGAAGGACGCGAGCTGCGCGCCCGCGGCGTCGCGGACGACCGTCCGGGGCGGGTTCTCCAGCCGTTCGTAGGTGTAGCCGCCGGTGACCGCCGCGCCCGAGGGCGCCGCCGACGCCGAGATGGCCGTGATGCCCTGCTGGTCCTGCGTGGCGACGTAGACCGCCGCCGTGCCGGACACGCCGATGACCGCGGCCAGCACGCCGATCCGGACCGGCTTGCGCATCGTCACCTCACACCGTCGGGACCAGCCCGACCAGCACGCCGCTGATCAGGATCGCGTAGCTGGCCACGCTCACCCCGCCAGTGGCGAGCATCGTGGCCATCGGCTTCTGCCGCACCAGCTGGTAGGCGACCAGACCGGGCACGACGAACCCGAGCGTCTGGTGCACGAACAGCAGCGGGAAGTCGGCCTGCAGTACGATCAGCAACGTCGTCTGCAGCACGACGCCCAGCAGCACGACCGCCGCGAACAGCCGCTTGCCGTAGAGGATCACCAGGCGCTGCAACAGCTTCGTGCCGCCGAACGTCAGCGCCGTCATCAGCACGATGATCGCCGCGCGACGGTAGTCCTCGACCATGGTCAGCGCGATCCAGCCGGGCGTGATCATGCCGCCGGGCGACAGGTTCGTCGTCAGGTAGCAGACCAGCGACAGCAGCAGGCCGATGGCCAGGCCGACGGTGGCGACCTCGGGGGCGAGGGACGTGGTGAGCATCAGGCGACCGGTTCCAGTTTGGCGAGTTCCTCGATGAGCAGTTCCCCCTGGCCGTGGATGTTGCCGATGGCGATCAGCGACGCGTGCCGCCCGACGCCGCCGACGATCCCGCGCAGCAGGTCCCGCGGCGACCGCGACCCGCCCAGGTCGACGACGCGGTCGTGCCACTCGCTCGGGATCGCGGCGCGGGCGCTGCGCGTCGGCTCGCCGATCAGCACCACGCGTTCCGGGGCGATCTTCGGGATGAGCGCGCCCATCTGGCCGTTGCGCTCGACGCGGTCGGGGCGGCAGTTGATGATCACGTGCAGCGGGTCGGTGATCGCCCCTTGGCGGCGGAGCTGGTCGATGTTCATCAACGTCGATTCGGGGTCGTTCGCGGCGAAGACGTTGGCGAACCGCAGGTGACGGCGGCCCGCGCGGTACTGGTGGACCTGCAGTACGCCCGGGTCGGGCGGCGCGGCCCACATGCCTTCGAGCGCGAGCTGCCGGTTGACGTTGAGCAGGTCCGCCACGGCCAGCGCGATGGCGACGTTCTCCTTGAACGTGATCCAGCTGAAGCGGCGCAACTCCGCGTCGGTGACGGATTCGGGGTCGACGGCGATGAGCTCGCAGTCCCGCTTGTCGGCCTCCTCCTGCAGGATGTGCAGCCGGTCCTTCTCCGCGGTCAGGCAGATCCCGCCGACCGGCATCGAGCGCGACAGTGAGCGGGCGACGTCGTCGAGGGTGGGGCCCATCTCGGCGAGGTGGTCTTCGCGGACGTTGCACAGCACGCCGATGGTGGAGCGGATCAGCTTGCTCTGGTTGATCTCCTGCAGGTCCGGCATGACGGCCATGCATTCGATGACGAGGGCGTCGGGCCGGTAGGCGGCGGCGCGGCGGACGATGCCGATCTGCTCGACGACGTTGGCGATGCCGAACTTGCGGTAGACCGGTTCTTCGCTGCCGTCGGGGTGGATGAACCGGGCCGCGGTACCGGTGGTTTTGGCGGTGGTGACCAGGCCGCCGCCGCGCAGGGCGCCCGCGCAGAGCCGGGTGATCGACGACTTGCCGCGGATGCCGTTGACCAGCACGCGCGTCGGGATGCTGTGCAGGTGCTTGTAGTGCTGGCGCTGTTCGGCGATCCCGGCGGCCAGCATCGCCGCCGACGCTGTGAGCAGCACGACGTAGAGGAACGTCACGTCAGACCCCGGCCCCGTCCAGCCAGCTGAGGTAGTCGTTCTTCGCTTTCTCCTCGGGCGTCCGGGCGGGCAGCCGCGGCGGCGTCTGCGGCCGGGCCGCGCGCGGGGGTTGTGGCTTCGACGGCGGCCGCGGCTTCGGCTCCGGCGCGGGTTCCGGCTCATCGACGATCTTCTGGAGCAGCTCGGTCTCGTCGGTCGCCGCCCCCGTCGGCCGCCGGACCTCGCCGAGCCTGTTCCGCCCGTCGGTCAGGGCTTGCCGGCAGATCTCGACGCAGGAGGCGATGGTGCCGATCTCGTCCTGGCGCTGCGGGTAGACGACGGCGCCGGTGTCGCCGGCCGCGACCCGCCGCGCCTCATCGCCGACCCGCCGCAGTGGCCGCACGACCACCAGGAGGTGCCAGGCGAACAGCATCAGCGCGACGACGGCGGTGAGCAGCGCGGCGACCCGCGCGCCCGAGCGCACGGTGTTGTCCGCGACCCCGAGCGAGCCGATCGGCTGCTCGGCGACGACGACCCACTTCAGCGTCGCGGCGGTGCCCTTGTCGGCCAGGCGCTGCGCCGCGACGAGCGCGGACGACGTGGTCTCGCGGGCGTCCTTGCCGGACTGCGCGGCGTCGACGTTCTTGACCAGCGTCGCGTCGGACAGCGGGGAGAACGCGAGGTAGCCCTCGGTGTCGGCGATCGTGCGCTTGCCCTCGTCGACGACCCGGACCCGGCCGCTCGCGGAGCCGAGCAGCCCGGCCATCCGCGGCACGTCGTACTCACCGACCAGGACGTTCGTCGAGTCCGGCAGCGGCGTGAAGGCGTAGACGATCGGGACGCGCCCGCTCGTGTTGTGCTGGCGCAGGCCTTCGCCGTCGGGCAGCCTCGCGGCGTCGCGCAGCGACTCGCGCCCGGCCAGCAGCCGGACCGCGCCCTGGCCGTCGGCGACGTAGACGCTGCGGAACCGGCTCTCGGTGCCGGCGAGCCGGTCGAGCATGCCGCGCAGCTGCTCCGGCTCCTTGCCCTTGCCGAGCCGGGCGACGGACTGCAGGTCGCTGAGGCCTTCGGCGAGGCTGCGGCGCAGGGTGTCGGCCGAGCGCGTGACGCGGACGCCGTGCTCGCTGAGCATGGTCGGCGACACCGCGGCGTGCTGCCGGCCGAGCGTCGCGGCGACCGCGCCCGACCAGCCGAGCAGGGCCAGCGCGACGGCCGCGATGACGAGCTGGGCGGAGAGGACCGCGCGCACGTTCGGCGCGGGCTTGCGGCGGCGCAGCTTGGAGCGCGACCGCTCGAGCGCCGCCGTCACGCGGTTGACCTCGCGGATCCGCGACTGCCGGACCGGCTTGCCGAGCACGCCGGCGGCGACCGCGAGGGCATCGGTGCGGAGCCGCCGGATCGGCGCGACGACCGTGCGCCGCAGCAGGAAGAAGCCGACCACGGCGAGCGCGAGCAACGCGGCGGCGGGGATCAGGCCCGGCCAGCGCACCGGCACGGCCTCGACCGGGAAGCGGCTGAACGTCACGACGGACAGGCCGAGGCTGCCGCCGATGCCGGCGGGGGAGACCGGCGCGTAGGAGACGACCGGGGCTCGCTCCTTGCCCTTTTCGGTGGCGGCCGGGCCGGTCAGCACGCCGGCCTGCCCGGCGGCGGCCGCCGTGGCGGCGCGCGACAGCAGCTCTTGGGCACGGGTGTCGGTCGCGGTGACGTCGGAGCCGTGCGAGTACAGGACCGCGCCGTCCGCGGTGACCAGGCGGACCTGCTGCTGGGTGTCCTTGTCGAGGTCGCCGGCGGTGGTGCGCAGGGCCGTCGAGACGACGAGGAGCTTGCCGGCGCGGGTCCCGGTGAGCGGGAGCGCGGTCAGCACGAGCGGGGTGTCGCCCGGACGGGCGACCGGCCGGACGGTGAGGTTCGCGACGGCGACCCCGCGCAGCGTCTCGACCGGCACCGGCTCGCCGCGGGTGGTCAGGACCTTCTGCGCGGTGGGGTCGTAGACGACGACGCCACGCCAGTCTTCGTAGGTCTCACCCAGGCGGGTGAGCAGCGCGGTGTCGTCCGCGGTGTCGAACACCCCGGAGCCGGACGCGACCTGGAGGTCGCCGGCGGCGGTCGTCGCCGAGGTGGCGACGCTCTGCGCGAGACCGGTGGCGCCGCGCTGCTGGCCCGCGGTCACCTCGTCGGGGACGCGGCCGGCGGCGGCGTTCGCGCGGATCAGGGACAGCGGCCCCGCGGTGGACAGGTACAGCGCGGTGAAGGCGGCGATGAGCAGCAACAGGACGAACGCGGTCGCCGAGGCGACCCCGGCGCCGCGGGGGAACCCCGCTTCCGGAATCTGGGCGCGCAGCCGCGCTGTGCGAACTTCGTGCTGTTTCAAGAGGGTCTCCCCAGGCCCTTCCGGCCACCGCGGCCCACCCGTTCGGGTTACGTGAAGGTATCCATGACGTCTTCGGTGACGTTACAACTGCCCCCATTGGGGGACAAATGGTGCCTAACGCTAACGAACCGGTGACATCAGTACACTCCGGGTGGTGATGAGCCGACCGCGGATGTTGCTCAGCGTGGCCGGCGTGGCCGTCGCACTGGCCCTGGTGCTCACCCTGGTACTGACCCTCGGTGACGACGCACCGCCGAAACCCGCGCCGGAGGCCGGTTTGGATTCCTTGGTGACCGACTTCACCTCGAAGCTGTCCGCCGACCAGGAGTACCGCTCACCGAAATCCGACGAACGTCGGACGGCGGCGGCCGGGTTCGCGGCGGTGCTGGACCGCCGCGGCACGGCGGACCTCGAAAAGCTCGGGTTTTCGGTGCACGACGGCGTCGACCCGGCGACTGGGCGGCCGTACACGATCGCCGTCAACGAACCCGGCACCGAGCGGGCGTGGGGGATGTACGTGATCGACCGGTCGGCCCCGCCGTCGCTGGCGGTCGAGGTGCCGCACCCGGCGTTCGACCTGCGGACGGAGCTGTTCGGCGTCGACCTGTTCCGCCGCACGCCGGGCGCGGTGCTGCTGGTGGCGGGCGCGCACCGGAAGGCCGACGACAACAAGGCCGACGTCGCGCACGAAGAGGATTCGGTGTTCCACGTCGTGGCTTCGGCGCTCGCCGGGCGAGGGCTGGCCCAGGTCCAGCTGCACGGCTTCCACGACGAAAACCTGCCGTCGACGGACATCGTGCTGTCCTCGGGAGCCTCGGTGGCCGGCGACGCGGCCCGCCGCACGGCGACGCGCTTGACGGCGGACGGGTTCGCGGTGTGCCGCGCCTGGGAGGAACGCTGCGGAGCGCTCGAAGGGACGAAGAACGTCCAGGGCAAGCAGGCGGCGGCGGACGACACGGTGTTCCTGCACGTGGAGATGAGCCGGACGGTCCGCGAGTCACCCGAACGACGCGCGGGCGTCGTCCGGGCGCTCGCGGAGGCCGAGCTCACCAAGCCCTAGGCGGACTGCTCTCCCAGGCGGGGGAAGGGTTTCGTCGAGAACAGGACCTCCACCGGGACCTCGAAGAACTCCGCGATCCGCAGCGCCACGAACAGGCTCGGGCTGTACTCGCCGCGTTCCAGGTAGCCGATCGTCTGGTAGTGCACCCCCAGCGCCTCCGCCAGCTGGCGGCGCGAGATCGACCGCTCCGCGCGCAGCATCGCGATCCGGTTGTAGACGACCTCACTCATCTCTACCCCACACGCTGCATGGCCTTCTGCCGCCGTTCGGCCACCGACGATCCCGCTTCCCGCCGCGCCATGCGGCGCAGCAGCACCGGGGCCAGTGCCAATCCGATCACGGACCACGCCAGCAGCACGGCCAGGGTCGGCAACGGCCGCCACGACTGGCCGATCTCCACGACCACCGCGCTGTCCGGCAGCAGCGCCGAGCGCATGCCGAGGCCCAGCCAGTACATCGGGAACACCTGCGCGATGTCCTGCACCCAAACCGGCAACGCGGTGACGGGGTAGAAGATCCCCGAGATCGCGCCCAGGCCCAGAACCGGCAGCGTGATGAACCCGAGGGAGCGCGCGCTCGAGGCGAGCGAACCCAGTGCGGCGCCGAGCGGCAGCGTCGCGGTCAGGCCGAGGGCCAGGACCCCCAGCAGGTGCAGGTACGACCAGACACCGCCGGGTGCGAGGGCCGGGTACAGGAACAGGCACGGGACGAGCGTGATGAGCAGCCCGGTGACCTGCGTCATCGACAGCGACGTCGTCTTCCCGACGAGGTAGCCGAGCATGCCGTTCGGCGTGGCTTTCGCCCGCAGCAGCGTGCCGTCCTCGCGGTCGACGGCGAGGTGGCCCGCCGCGCCGTTCAGCCCGTTGAACACGATCCCGGCGCCGAGCACGCTCGGCACGGTGACCGCGCCGAGCGAGAACCCGGTGCCCGGCAGCGTCGCGTCCCGCATGAAGAACAGCACGCCCAGGAAGATTCCGATGAAGACGAACTGGCCGATCGCGTCGTCGCGGTTGGTCCACGTCTGCTTGAACTCGATCCAGCCGCGGGCCACCCCGGCCCGCACCGCGACGGCGTTCATCGCGCACCCGCTTCCTGGAGACCCAGCTCCGTCTCGCCGCCGGCTTCGGCGCGGTGGACCAGCGCCATGTACGTGTCCTCCAGCGACGCCCGCCGGACCTCGAGGTCCGCGACGGCCTCGCCGTGCTGCTTGAACAGGTCGTGGACGTACTTCGTCGCTTCGGTCGTCAGGTGCACGAACCGCTGGCCGTCGACCGTCCAGCGCACCTCGGCTTCGCCGGAGATCTGCCGCGACAGCGCGTCGGCCGAGCCGTCGGCGACGATGCGGCCGCCGTTGAGGATGAGGATCCGGTCGGCCAGCTTCTCGGCCTCGTCGAGGTCGTGCGTGGTCAGCAGGATCGTCGTGTCCAGCTCGTCGGACAGCCGGTGCACCAGGTCGTGGAACTCCCGCCGCGCCTCCGGGTCGAAGCCCGCGGTCGGCTCGTCCAGGAACAGCAGCTCGGGCCGCCCGACGATGCCGATCGCGACGTCGAGCCGGCGCCGCTGGCCCCCGGAGAGGGTTTTGATCTTCTTCTGCCCGTGCTCGGTCAGCCCGACGGCTGCGATCAGCTCGTCGGTGTCCCACGGCCGCGGGTGTGACGCCGTCGAGTACGGCGCGTAGTACCGGCCGAGGTGCGCGAGCAGCTCCCGGACGCGCCACTTCCCGTGGTCACGCCAGGATTGCAGCACGACCCCCAGCCGCGCCCGCCAGTCCTCACCGCCGTGCGCCGGGTCGACGCCCAGGACGTCGACCTCGCCCGCGGACCGCATCCGGAACCCCTCGAGGATCTCGATCGTCGTCGTCTTGCCCGCGCCGTTGGGCCCGAGCAGGCACACGACCTCACCCCGGTGCGCCTCGAACTCGACGCCGTGGAGCACGTCGTTCGCGCCGTAGCGCATCCGCAGCCCGCGCACGCGGACCACGGGAACAGCTGGATCTCTCATCTCGCCAACCCCCATCGGACTGATGCGATCGAATGTAGCACACCTACTACATTTGATCAGAGTTCTGCTGTGCCGGGAACTTGACCCGCGGTCACCCGGTTCGCCGGGCATGGGTACCTGGCTGGGGCTGGCTCTTCCGGGCGGCGTCGTGATCCTGCTGGTCATGGCCGCGATCGAACTGCGGCCGCGCAAGGACGGTTCGCGCTTCAAGGCGCGGATGTCCGCGACCTACCTCGAAGAGACCACCGCGTTCCTGTACGGCACCAAGCGGCGTGAGCTGGAACACCGGGAAACGATGTCGATGCTCGTCGAGCAGGACGCCGACGGCGCGCCACCCCTGCGTGACGTGGACCTCGAGGCCGGGATCGCCCGGCTCCGGCCGCGTTCCGACCCGCTTGAGCCGGAAAACCGCCAGCTACAGTGACTCCCATGCCGACCCCAGCGCGTGTGCGAGCCGACGCGTGCCCGGGTGTTTTCGCACCTCACGACGCCGCCGACGGCCCATTGGCCCGCGTCCGGCTGCCGGGCGGTGCGGTTTCCGCGGCGCAGCTGCGCGCGCTGGCCGAGTGCGCCGAGGAGTGCGGCGACGGCGACCTCCACCTCACCTCGCGCGGCAACGTCCAGCTGCGCGGCGTCACCCGGCCCGGCCTCGCGGCGCGGCTGACCGACGCGGGCCTGCTGCCTTCGCCGTCGCACGAGCGGGTCCGGAACGTCCTCGCGTCGCCGTTGAGCGGGGTGCGCGGCGGGCTCGCCGACGTCCGCGGTCTGGCTGCCTCGCTCGACGTCCTGGTGTGCGCCACGCCGGAGCTGGCCTCACTGCCGGGCCGTTTCCTCTTCGCCTTCGACGACGGACGCGGTGACGTCGCCGGCGAAGGCGCCGACGTCTGCTGGCGGGCGCTTGACGCGGACACCGGAACGCTCCTGCTCGCCGGCGGTGACACCGGACGCCGGGTGGCGCGCGCCGACGCCGTGGCGACGCTCGTCGAAGTCGCGCTGGAGTTCGGCCGGGTGCGCGGATCCGCTTGGCGCGTCGCCGAACTCGACGACCCGGCCTGGCGCGGGACCCCGGTCCCGCGGGCCGACATCGAGGTCCCGGCCGGGCTGATCGAGCGGGATGGCGGCCGGGCCGCGGGTGTCGTGCCGCGCTTCGGGCAGCTGACCGCCGACCAGGTCCGCGCCTTGGCGGAGTTCGGCCCGGCGCTGGTCACACCGTGGAAGTCCGTGGTCCTGCCGGACGTCCCCGCCGACGTCTTCGAGCGGCTCGGCTTCGGCGGCGAGCCGCTCGGCACCAGCGCGTGCATCGGACGTCCGGGCTGCGCGAAGTCGCGCGCCGACGTCCGGGCCGACGCCGTCTTCCGGCCGGACCTGCGCGCGCACTTCTCGGGCTGTGAACGGCGGTGCGGGAAGCCGTCGCAGTCCCATGTGGACGTGGTCGCCGAAGCGGACGGATATCGGGTCGACGGCCGCTGGGTGCCGTTCGACGAGCTGAAGGGGAATCTGTGATCGACTACCTGCGGGACGGTGCCGAGATCTACCGGCACTCGTTCGCCACGATCCGCGAAGAGGCGGACCTGGCGATCCTGCCCGACGACGTGGCGGGCCTGGCGGTCCGCATGATCCACGCCTGCGGCATGGTCGATCTGGTCGACGACCTGCGCTACACGCTCGACGTCGTCGAGTCCGGCCGCGCGGCCCTGGAGGCCGGCGCGCCGATCCTGTGTGACGCGCAGATGATCGCCAGCGGCGTCACCCGGCGCCGGCTGCCCGCGGACAACGAAGTCCTCTGCACGCTGTCGGATCCCAGCGTTCCTTCGCTGGCGGAGCGGATGGGCACCACGCGATCGGCGGCGGCGCTGGAACTGTGGCGCGACAAGCTGCCCGGCTCGGTCGTGGCGATCGGCAACGCTCCGACCGCGCTCTTCCGCCTGCTGGAGATCCTCGACGAAGGCGTCGGCGCGCCCGCGGCGATCATCGGCGTGCCGGTCGGGTTCGTCGGCGCGGCCGAGTCCAAAGTGGAGCTCGCCAAGCGCGCCCCGGCGCCCTACCTGGTGGTGCACGGACGGCGGGGCGGCAGCGCGATGGCCGTCGCCGCGATCAACGCCCTCGCGAGCGTCGAAGAATGACGGGCACGCTGTACGGCGTCGGGCTCGGCCCCGGCGACCCGGAACTGATGACGGTCAAGGCCGCGCGGCTGATCTCCGAGGCGTCGGTGATCGCGTACCACTGCGCGCGGCACGGGCGCAGCATCGCGCGGTCGGTCGCCGAGCCGTACCTGCGCGAAGGGCAGATCGAGGAGAAGCTCGTCTACCCGGTCACGACCGAGACGACCGACCACCCCGGCGGGTACGAAGGTGCGATCGCCGACTTCTACGAGCTGAGCGCGAAGCGGCTCGCCGAGCACCTCGACGCCGGCCGCGACGTCGTCCTGCTCTGCGAAGGCGACCCGTTCTTCTACGGCTCGTACATGTACATGCACGAACGGCTTTCCGGCCGGTTCGAGGCGGTCGTCGTGCCCGGCGTGACGTCGGTGAGCGCGGCGTCGTCGGTGCTCGGCCGGCCGCTGGTCCAGCGGGACGAGGTCCTGACGGTGCTGCCGGGCACGTTGCCGGCGCCGGAACTGGCCCGCCGGCTCGCGGACACCGACGCGGCGGCCGTCCTGAAGCTGGGCCGGACGTTCTCGTCCGTGCGGGAAGCGTTCGAGGAGGCGGGCAAGCTCGATTCCGCCGTTTTCATCGAGCGCGCGACCTGGGAACAGCAGCGGGTCGAGCCCCTCGCGGACGTGGATCCCTCGACTGTTCCGTACTTTTCGTTGGCGCTGCTGCCTTCCCCGGCTTACGTATCCCGGGTTTCGCCCGCCCCCGCCACGCCTCCCGCGGTGGCTTCGGGTGGCGAGGTGGTCGTGGTCGGGCTCGGTCCGGCCGGTCCCGAGTGGCTGACGCCCGAGGCCGCTTCGGAGCTTTCCGCGGCCGAGCACGTCGTCGGGTACGGGCCGTACGTCGCGCGCGTCCCGCAGAAGGCGGGTCAGCAGCGGCACGCGTCGGGCAACCGCGTGGAGGCGGACCGGGCTCGCGAGGCGCTGGAACTGGCGGCCGGCGGCGCCCGGGTGGCGGTCGTTTCCTCGGGCGACCCGGGGGTCTTCGCGATGGCGTCGGCGGTGCTGGAGCAGGTGTCCGCCGGCCACGGCGCGGGGGTGCGCGTCCGGATCGTCCCGGGTGTGACGGCGGCCCAGGCGGCGGCGTCCCGGGTCGGCGCGCCCTTGGGGCACGACTACTGCGTGCTCTCGCTGTCGGACCGGCTGAAGCCGTGGGAGATCATCGAGAAGCGCCTCGACGCGGCGGCCGCGGCGGACCTGGTGCTGGCGCTGTACAACCCGGCGTCGCGGTCCCGGACGACGCAGCTGGCGGACGCTCGTGAAGTCCTGCTGCGGTACCGCTCGGTGGCCACTCCGGTCGTGGTGGCACGGGACGTCGGCGGTCCGGAAGAGGACATCCGGATCACCACCCTGGGCGACCTCGATCCGTCCATTGTGGACATGCGGTGCCTGCTGATCGTGGGCTCGTCGAAGACCCGCGCGGAGAACGGGGTGGTGTGGACGCCGCGCAGCTACTGACGGCTGAGCTCGCGTTGCACCGCCGGGCCGTCCTGGCAGGCCGGGCGGCGTCGGCCGCGGGAGTACCCGGCCGCTTCCGGGCGTGGGAGCACGCGGGGTTGCTGGCGGTGCTGGCGACCGACCCGGCGCTGGCGTACCTGTCGACGGTGACCGGGGTGACACCGGAGACGCTGCCCGCGCTCCCGGAGCTGCTGAGTTCACCGGACTGGGACGGCGTCGACCCGGCGGTCGTCGCGCCGGCGGGTCTGCCGGTACCGGGCCTGGTACCGGCGGGCGAGCGGTTCCTGGCCGTCCGCCGCCTCGAGCCCAGTCCGGCGCCGCCACCGGAAGCGGCCGACGAGGAGGTCTTCCTGCGCGTCCTGCTGGCCGGCTTCGAGGTGAGGGGAGCGGTGGCCGCGTACATGGCCGCGGAACACCGGCTTCCGATCATGCGCCGGCTCCTGCTGGAGGACGTCGCGGCCGCGGGCATGACGGTCGACGCCGGGGTCGCGATCCTCGGCGCGGCATCGACCCTGCCTGCCCACCGCGGCCGAGGCGCCCAGCCGACGTTGCTGCGCCGCCGCCTCGAAGCGGCCGCGGCGGAGGGCTGCACCCTGGCGGTGGCGACGGCCCGCCCCGGCTCACCGAGCGTGGCGAACTTGGAGCGAGCCGGGTTCCGGCTCCACCGCCGCCAGGCGTGGACGAAGCCTTAGCGCGTCGGGTCCTTGCCGTTGGGCTGGCTCGGTCCCGGTCCCGGCGACCACCACCCCGGCACGGTCTTCTCCCCGTGCACCACGGTCGGCGCGATGCCCTCCGTGAACGGCTCGATCTGCAGCAGCTGGCCCCACGACTGGCTCGGCTGCCCGATGAGATAGCTCGGCACCTCGGGCTCCTCGGCCAGCTCCTCGAGCCACCCGATCGGCCCGCCGTTCGTCGACGACGCCCACTGGGCCTCGTCCGCCAAGCCGCCCGCCGTGATGCGGTACTCCGGGACCTGGGAGATCCCGTCGTGGGACGTCACCGGCTGGACGCACGGGTACACGAACGACGCCGGCCAGTCGACGTACACCGGCTTCGAGCCGATCTTGTCCGTCAGCGTCGTGAACGTCGGGACGCGCGGGGCGGACGCCGCGATCCAGCCGTCCTCCGTCAGGTCGTTGTCGACGATGTTGATGCGGACCGCGTTCGTCTCCGGCGGCAGGTCGCGCAGGTTGATGCGGGTGTCGTTCCAGCCACCCGTGCCCGAGCCCGGCGGCAGCATGAACTGGCTGCGCAGGATCTTCACGCCCTCCGGCGTGTTGACGCCGTAGTCGAGGCTCACCGACGTCGGGCGGCGGGGCGCACCCGCCGTCGCCACCACGATCTGGCCGTCCGCCGGCTTCTCCGTCAGCGCGTACCAGTCGCTGCGCAGGCGGCCCGCGCGCGTCTCCGGGTCGAGGTAGCTCGACCACATCGGCACGGTCTCCGGGGTGAACCCGTGCGGCGGCTCGGCCAGCGGGTCCTTGTCGTCGACCGAGCGGGTGTGGAAGCCGGTCTGGACGCGGCCGTTGTCCTGGTCGGGGTTGGGCAGGGGCGAGTTCTGCGGCTCCTTGGGCTTCTCCGCGACCGTCCGCTGCTCGGACTGCGGGCGCAGGATGCTCGTCGCCGCGTCGCGCTCGACCATCACGTGGTCGGACAGGTTGCAGCTCTTGCCGAACAGGTGCCCGACGTTCGCCGCGCCCAGGCTGTAGCTGCCGGACTGGTTGTGGATCGCCCACGCCATCGTGACGAACTCGCCCGCCGCGACCAGGCCGCAGACCACCACCAGCGACAGCGACCCGAGCCGCAGCGCGCGCAGCCGGCCTTCCTGGGGCTGGGCCGGCAGCCCTGGCCGGTGCGCGCGGACGTTCTCGACGAACGCGTAGATCCCGGCGACCGCGGCCGCGATCAGCAGGAGCGTCGACAGCGGGATGCCGCCGACCGAGGGCGCCACGTTCGTCCACTGGACGCCGAGGCGGGAGACGAACCAGTAGGTGTTGGGCCCGGTCGCGGCGAGCGCGGCGACCACCAGCAGCGCCGCGAGGAAGGCCGCGCGGTTGCGTTTGGACCGCAGCACCGTCGAACTGGTCGCGAGCGCGGCCAGCGCGGCCATCGACGCGCCGACCGCGGCGAACGCGCCGAAGTGGTGCGTCCACTTCGTCGGCGTCAGGGCCAGCAGCAGGAAGAACAGCGCCGTCGTGCCGATCAGGCGGCGGGCCGGGCCGAGCGACGCGCCGGGGATGCGGCCGCGGCGCAGCAGCACCACCAGGCAGGTGGCCGTGCAGAGCACCACCAGCAGCACCGGGAACCGGCGTGGCGCCGAGCCGTCCGGCAGGCTTTCGAACAGCAGCTGGTAGCGCGAAAGCTCCTGGAACCACGACAGGTTCGGGCCCACCTGGGTCCGGATCCGGGTGGCCTCCTGGACGGTCGCGAACGTCTGGTCGGCGAACACGACGACCAGTACCAGCAGCCCGGCCGCGGCGATCGGCGCGAGCACCGGCAGCCAGCCGTTCTCGTTCGCGCGCTGGCGGATCAGCTTGAACAGCGGGCGCGCGGCGACCAGGTACGGCGCCACCGCGATCAGCCCGGTCGGCGTCGCGGCCAGGGTGAAGCCGGCCGCGGTCAAGCCGAGGCACAGCGGCAGCAGCCGGCGCGTCACCAGCGTGCGCTCGACCGCGCAGATCGCCAGCAGCGAGCCGAGCGCGGCCACCGGTTCCGGGCGGACGCCGTTGTTGTAGGGCATCCACCAGATCAGGAACACCGTCGCGGCGGCCCAGCTGGCCGGGCGGCTGGTGCGGATCTGGGTGCCGAGGCGCGGCATCACCTCGCGGCTGATCAGCAGCCAGCTGAGCACGCCGAGCAGGAACGACGGCAGCCGGATCCACGGCGGCACCACGCTGACGTGCGCCATCAGCTCGAAGACGTGGTAGAACCAGCCGAACGGCGCCTCGGCGACCCCGAACCAGCGGTGGTAGTTCGTGAGGAACCCGGTCTGCTCGGTGACCCGGGCCATCGTGAGGATGTAGCCGTCGTCCGAGGTCACCGGCCCGATGAAGACCCACGCGCCGAGCGCGGCGATCACCGTGGCGTCGCGCATGGTCAGGCGCCACCAGCCGACCGGCGCCCAGCGCGGCGCGCGTCTCGCGGAGCCGGAGTCGCGGCGCCAGACCGCGATCATGCAGCCGATCAGCGACAGCACGGCGACCACGCCGACGCCGATCTTCAGCGCGGTCGGCGACGTCTGGTAGCGCGTGTCCGGTACGACCGAGACGTGCAGGCCGGCGATCGGGTCCTTGCTCGAGTTGATCGAGGAGTAGATGCCGATCACGCGGGGCCGGACGTCGCCGTTCGCGTGGAAGATCGGCGTCCCGGCCACGGCCAGGGTCATCTGCGTCGCGTCGACGTCCAGCTCGACATCGCACTTCTCGGCCGGCAGCGGCTGCTGGGCGATCTGCTGGCCCTGGCTGGAGGCTATCAGCACGCCGTTGTCGACGCGCAGCTGCAGGCCGACGCCCTTGCCGGCGTTCGGGTCGGTGCGGCCGTCCGGCACGGTGGCGAAGAGCAGGCCCGGGCCGTTCGTGCGGGCGTCGACCGAGCGGATGGCCGCGCACGGCAGTTCGGCGCGCAGGTCCTGGGCCCAGTACCCGGTCAAGGGCGCGTTGACGGAGCGGGTGTCGCTGCCGGTCGGCCAGACGACCTCCGCCGTGTCCTGCACCACCGGCAGGAAGGGGAAAGCCAGCGCGCACAAGGCCGAGAGCAACCCCAGCGCTACGGCAATCAGACGCATCGGCGCAACGCTAACGGGTCAGACGTCGGCGGCTGACGCAACCCCCGGGTCACGCGGGGTGAAGCGGCCGTGGTGGAGGGCCTCGGTCAGGGGACGGCGGCTGCGCCAACCGTGGCGCTCCAGGTCGGGCACGGTTTCCAGCTTGCTGACCGGCCCGACGCAGAGCCAGGCGACCGGCCGGATGCCGTCCGGGACGCCGAGCAGCTCGCCGAGGAACGGTTCGCGGTAGAAGCTGACCCAGCCGACGCCGAGGCCTTCGGCGGTCGCGGCGAGCCAGAGGTTCTGGATCGCCAGGCACACCGAGTACAGGCCGGCGTCGGCGATGGCGTGCCGGCCGAGGACGTCGGGCGCGCCGCGCGCCGGGTCGTAGGTGACGACGATGCCGAGGCTCGACTCGAGGATGCCCTCGATCTTGATGTTCGCGAAGGTGCTCGCGCGGTCGCCGTCGAGCTGCGCGGCGAAGACCTCGCGCTCCTCGTGGACGTGCTTCGCGAACGTCTCGCGCGTCGCGAAGTCGTCGACCAGCACGAAGTCCCACGGCTGGGTGAGCCCGACGCTCGGCGCGGCGTGCGCGGCCTCGAGGATCCGCATGAGCGTCGCTTCGGGGATCGGCTCGCCGGTGAACTCGCCGCGGACGTCCCGGCGCTTGCGGAGGACTTCATAGAACTCTTCGATCATCGGTTGAGCACCCATTCGACGGCTTCGGTCACGGTTTCGGCGGTCTCCGTGCGCGGCCTCGGCGGCCGCCGGACCACGACGACGGGCTTGCCGAGTTCACGGGCCGCCGTCAGCTTCGCTTCGGTCTGCGGGCCGCCGGAGTCCTTGGTCACCAGGACGTCGACCTTCTCGAGCAGCGCGCGTTCGGCGGCCACCTCGTACGGGCCGCGGGCGAGGATCAGCTCGTGGTGCCGCGGCAGCGGCGGCTCCGGCGGATCGACGCAGCGGATCAGGAACCACAGGTCGTCGAGGTGCGCGAAGGCCGGGAGACCTTGGCGGCCGCTGGTGAGGAAGACGCGTTCGCCCAAGCCGGAAAGTTGCCGGGCGGCATCTTCCAGGTCGTCCGCCCAGTGCCAGACGTCGCCGGGGCCCGGCTGCCACCCCGGCCTGGCGAGCCGGAGCAGGGGGATTCCGGTGCGTTCGGCCGCTTTCGCCGCGTTCGCGCCGATGCGCTCGGCGAAGGGGTGCGTCGCGTCCACGACGGCCTTCACGTCGTTCTCGCGCAGCCAGGCCGCGAGCCCGTCCGGGCCACCGAAGCCGCCTACGCGCACTTCGCCGACCGGGAGCCGAGGGCGCGCGACGCGTCCGGCCAGCGACGACATGACGCTGACGTCGTTCTTCACGAGCTCTTCGGCGAGGTGCCGCGCTTCGCCGGTCCCGCCGAGGATGAGGATCACCGCGGACGTCCGTAGCCGACGGCCTCGCGCCACCGGTCGAGGGTCCGCAGGTTGGCCAGGGTCTCCGCCCAGGTCAGCTCCGGTGCCTGCCGGTCGTCGATGTGCGCGGCGACGTGATCCGCTTCGCGCGCGAAGACACCCTGCGTCGCTTCGACCTCGATGACCTCCGGCTCGCCGTCGGCCGGTGTGAGGATGATCTGTGAGACGCCGGGTTTGCGCAGGGGATGGATCCACGCGGGTTGCGGCACATAGAGCTGGCCGCTTGACCCGTAGACGCGGATGCCGTCCTCACGGGTGAGCCGGATGCCGCAGGAGATCGTCGCGAGGATGTCGCCGGGGAGGCGCAGCAGGCCGGTGGCGTACTCGTCGACGCCGCTCGCGCTCAGGTGCGCCATCCCGCTGACCTCGGTCGGCTCCACGACGTCCTGCCCGGTCGCGGCCTGGGCGACCAGCCGGGCCAGCGACGTGCAGTAGCAGCCGACGTCGAGGATCCCGCCGCCGCCGAGCGCGGGGTCGGACAGGCGGGCGGTCTCCTCCGGGTTGCTGTCGAAGGAGAAGGTCGTGTCGACCGCGCGGACGTCGCCGATCGCGCCGCTCGCGATGAGCTCGACCAGCCGCCGCGTCTGCGGGTGCAGGCGGTACATGAACGCCTCCATGAGGAAGACGTCGTGCTTGCGCGCGGCGGTGATGACCTCCTCGGCGTCGGCGGCGGTGATCGTCAGGGGCTTCTCGCACAGCACGTGCTTGCCCGCTTCGGCCGCCGCGATCGCCCACTGCTTGTGCAGCGCGTGCGGTGTCGAGACATACACGGCGTCGACGTCCAGGTCGGCGAGGAGGTCTTCGTAGCTGCCGTAGGCCTTCGGGATCTCGAAGCGGGTCGCGAACTCGCGGGCGCGTCCGCCGTCCCGGGCCGCGACGGCGGTGAGCGTGCCGTGCTTGCTTTCGTCGACGCCCGCGGCGAAGTGGGCGGCGATGGTCCCGGCGGCCAGCAGGCCCCAACGCAGTTCGGTCACAACGACTCCGGTTGGTTCGCCCGGTCGCGGGCACTGGAATAGAGGAAGCTGTCGGGGAAGTCCGCGGCGGCGAGCACCCGGCCGACGAAGATCGTGGCAGCGCGGGTCATCCCGGCTTCCCGGACGAGCTTCGGCAGCTCACCGAGCACACCCCGCACGACGGTCTCCCCCGGTTGCGTGGCGAGCGCGACGACGGCGACGGGACAGTCGGCGCCGTAGTGCGGAGCCAGTTCGTCGGCGACGCGCTCGACGTGGTTGATGGCCAGGTGCAGCGCGAGGGTGGCCTCGGTGGCGGCGAAGGCGGCGAGGGTTTCCTTCGGCGGTATCTTCGTGGACCGGGCCTGGACGCGGGTGATCACCAGGCTCTGCCCGACTTCGGGCACGGTGAGCTCGCGGTTCAGCACGGCCGCGGAGGCGGCGAAGGCGGGCACGCCGGGAACGACGTCGTAGGGCACCTCCAGCGCGTCGAGGCGGCGCATCTGCTCGGCGACGGCGCTGTAGAGCGAGGGATCGCCGGAGGTCAGCCGGACCACGTCCTGACCCGCGCGGTGAGCCTCGGCCATCCGCGCGACGATCGCTTCCAGCGCGAGGTTCGCCGTGTCGACGAGGACCGCGTCCGGAGGGCAGTGCGCCAGGAGGTCGGTCGGCGTCATGCTGCCGGGGTAGAGGCAGACAGCGCAGCGGGCGAGCAAGTCGCGGCCCCGCACGGTGATGAGGTCGGCGGCCCCGGGCCCGGCCCCGACGAAGTGCACGGTCATCGGTTGCTCCACTGCGTCACGACGCGAGCCGGCGTCCAGCCGGTGAACCCGCCGAGCGTCCCGGCCCGTTCCACCCCGATCCGCACCAGTTCACCGCCGTACTGCGCATACGCCCGCGCCAGCACCTGCTCCGCCTCCAACGTCACTCCGTGCGCGACCACTCGCGCCTCCGTCGCCAGGCACGCGTCCAGCACGCCCGGCACCGTCACCCCGCCGCCGATGAACACCGCGTCCGGCGCCGGCAGCGCGCTCAGCGCGTCCGGTGCCTCGCCCGTCACCACCTCCAGTTCCGGTACCCCCAGGTCGAGCGCGTTCCGCCCGATCCGCTCCGCCCGCGCGGGGTCGCGCTCGATCGCGATCGCGCGGTTCAGCCCGTGCAGGCGCGACCACTCGATGCCGACGCTGCCCGCGCCCGCCCCGACGTCCCACAGCAGCTCGCCGGGGCTCGGCGCGAGCCGGGCCAGCGCCGATACCCGCAGGTCGCGCTTGGTCAGCTGGCCGTCGTGGGAGTACACGTCGTCCGGGATGCCGATCAGCGGCAGCGCCGGACCCGCGCACCTCAGCCCGAACACCGTCAGCGGGCCGGGATCGCCGGACCAGCCGTCGGAGATGCGCTCGTCGGGCCCGCCCAGGTTCTCCAGCGCGAACAGCTCGCTCTCGGCGTACCCGCGCACGGTCAGCAGGGAGCGCAACGCCGCCGCGTCGGCCCCCAGGACCAGCACCCGCCGCCCCGGCGCCAGCACCCGGGCGACGCGGGCCGACGACCGGCCGACGAGGGTCACCACCTCGGTCTCCTCGGCGGACCAGCCCAGCCGGGCCCGGGCCAGTGTCACCGACGAGACCGCGGGCAGCGCCTCGACCTCGTATCCATGTGCCACGAGCGTAGTGCCGACCCCCGACAAAAACGGATCACCGCTGGCCAGGACGCAGATCCGCTCGCCTTCGTGCTCGGCCAGCAGCGCGTCGAGCCCGGGCAGCAGCGGCGACGGCCACGGCTCGCACACGACGCCTTCGGGCAGGTACGCCAGCTGCCGCGGCGCCCCGATCACGACGTCGGCGCCGAGCACGAGGGCCTGGGCTTGCTCGGACAGGCCGGACCACCCGTCCGCCCCGATGCCCACCACCGTCAACCGTGATTTTTCGCGCACGATTTCCCACCCTAAGCGAGCCGGGCGCTGTGCGATGATCGGCCGGTCGCCGACCTGGAGGAGTGCTGTTGAAGCCGTACCCGTTCACCGCCGTCGTCGGGCTGCCGGACCTGCGCCTGGCGCTGGTCCTCTCCTCGATCTCGCCCGCGGTCGGCGGCGTGCTGGTGCGCGGCGAGAAGGGCACCGCGAAGTCGACCATGGTCCGCGCGCTCGCGGGCCTGCTCCCGGGCGTGGACGTCGTGTACGGGTGCCGCTTTTCGTGTGATCCCGCGGCTCCCGACCCGCTCTGCCCGGACGGCCCGCACGACGGCGCGACGAGTCACCGCCGCCCGGCCAAGCTGGTCGAGCTACCGGTCGGCGCCGCCGAAGACCGCGTCATCGGCTCGCTGCACCTCGAACGCGCGCTCGCCGAAGGCGTCACGGACTTCCAGCCCGGCCTCCTCGCCGCCGCGCACCGCGGCCTGCTCTACGTCGACGAGGTCAACCTGCTCCACGACCACCTCGTCGACACCCTGCTCGACGCCGCCGCGATGGGCCGCGCGACCGTCGAACGCGAGGGCGTCTCGGTGTCGCACGCGGCCCGGTTCGTGCTGATCGGCACCATGAACCCCGAGGAAGGCGAGCTGCGGCCGCAGCTGCTCGACCGGTTCGGGCTGACCGTCGAGGTCGCCTCCAGCCGCGACCCGGAGCAACGCGTCGAGGTCGTCCGGCGCCGTCTCGCCTACGAAGCGGATCCGGACGCCTTCGCCGCGCAGTACGCCGGCGAAGACGCTCAGCTCGCCGCGGACATCGAAGCGGCGCAACGGCTTCTGCCCGCCGTCAAGCTGCCCGACGATGCCCTGCGCCAGATCGCCGAGATCTGCGCGTCCTTCGAGGTCGACGGCATGCGCGCGGACATCGTCACCGCGCGCGCGGCCGTCGCGCACGCGGCCTGGGCCGGCCGCGCCGAGGTGACCACCGAAGACGTCCGCGTCGCCGCGCGGCTCGCGTTGCCGCACCGGCGCCGCCGCAACCCGTTCGACGCGCCCGGCATCTCGGAAGAGCAGCTGGAGCAGGCTCTCCAGGACGCCCAGCCGGACCCGGGACCCGAGGACGACGGCCCCGGTTCCGGCTCGACGCCCGAGGAAGCCCCGCAGGAAGTTCCGCAGGGTGACGCGCCGCAGGGACAGCCGCAGCAGAGTCAGAGCGGCGGGCAGCAGAAGACCGTCGGCGCCGGCGAGACGTTCAAGGCACGCGTCTTCCGCGTCAAAGGCATGGGTGAAGGCGAGCGCGGACGCCGGTCGCGCGCAATCACCGACAGCGGCCGCACCATCGGCGTCCAGCCCCCGAGCGTCCGCGACGGCCGCCCCCACTTGGTCGCGACCGTGAAAGCCGCGGCACCGCACCAGAAGTCGCGCGGCCGCGACGGCGCCGCGCTCAAGCTGCGTCCGGAGGACCTGCGGTACGCGCTGCGCGAAGGGCGCGAAGGCAACCTCGTGCTGTTCTGCGTCGACGCGTCCGGCTCGATGGGCGCGAAAGCGCGCATGCGCGAGGTGAAGTCCGCAGTGCTGTCGCTGCTGCTCGACGCCTACCAGCGCCGCGACAAGGTCGGGCTCGTCACGTTCCGCGGCAACGCCGCCGAGCTCGCGCTGCCGCCGACGATCAGCGTCGACGCCGCCGCGTCCCGCCTCGAAGGCCTCCCGACCGGCGGCCGGACGCCCCTCGCGGAAGGCCTCCTGGAGGCCGCGCGGGTGCTGCGCGTCGAGGAGATCCGCGACCCGCGGCGCCGGCCGCTGCTGGTCGTCGTCACCGACGGGCGCGCCACCAGCGGGCCCGACGCCGTCGCGCGCGCCCAGGCCGCGGCCGGGCTCCTCACCGGCGTCACGACGATCGTCATGGACTGCGAGAGCGGCAAGATGCGGCTCGGCCTGGCCGCCGATCTAGCCGCCCACCTGGGCGCGGAGCACGTTCCCCTCGCCGACGTCGCCGCCGAATCGCTGGCGAGCGCCGTCCGCGCCCGGACCGGAAAGGCCGCCTGATGCCGCAGGGAAAACCGTCAGTGGTGCCGGAAGACGGCTTGACCACCCGCCAGCGCCGCAACCGGCCGCTGCTCGCCGTGCACACCGGGGAGATGAAGGGCAAGTCGACCGCCGCGTTCGGGATGGCGCTGCGCGCCTGGAACCAGGGCTGGTCGATCGGCGTGTTCCAGTTCGTCAAGTCGGCGAAGTGGCGCGTCGGCGAGGAAGCCGCGTTCAAGGCGCTGGGGAAGCTGCACGACGACACCGGCCAGGGCGGGCCGGTCGAGTGGCACAAGATGGGCGAGGGCTGGAGCTGGGCGCGCAAGGCCGGCACCGACGAGGACCACGTCGAAAACGCGCGTGAGGGCTGGGCGGAGATCAAGCGCCGCCTCGCCGCCGAGACGCACGACTTCTACGTCCTGGACGAGTTCTCCTACCTGCTCAAGTGGGGCTGGCTCGACGTCGACGACGTCGTGTCCACCTTGGTCGGCCGGCCCGGGCACCAGCACGTCGTCATCACCGGCCGGTACGCGCCGCCGGAGCTGGTCGAGGCCGCCGACCTGGTCGCCGAGATGACCAAGGTCAAGCACCCGATGGACGCCGGCCAGAAGGGCCAGCGGGGGATCGAGTGGTAGCGCGCGTGGTCGTCGCCGCGCCCGGGTCCGGGCACGGCAAGACGACCATCGCCGCGGGGCTGATGGCGGCGCTGCGCGAGGCCGGGCACCGCGTCTCCGGGCACAAAGTCGGGCCGGACTTCATCGACCCGAGCTACCACGCCCTTGCGACGGGACGGCCGGCGCGGAACCTGGACCCGTTCCTGCAGGGCGAAGACCGGCTGATCCCGTTGCTGCGCCACGGTTCTCTCGGCGCGGACATCGCGGTCATCGAAGGCGTGATGGGCCTCTTCGACGGCGCACTCGGGACCGAGGGCTACGCCTCGACCGCGCACGTGGCCCGGCTGCTGGACGCGCCGGTGGTGCTGGTGGTGGACGCGTCGGCGGCGTCCCGCAGCGTCGCGGCGACCGTGCTCGGCTTCGCGCACTACGACAACCGCGTGCGGCTCGCCGGGGTGATCCTCAACAAGCTGGGCTCGCAGCGGCACCTCGACGAGATCGCGTCCGCGCTCGAAGCCACCGGCGTCCCGCTGCTGGGTGCGTTGTACCGCAACGAGGAGATCCACGCGCCGAGCCGGCACCTGGGGCTCGTCCCGGCGGCGGAACGCGCGGCCGAAGCGCGGCACGTGCTGCCGGCGCTGGCCGCGTGGGTGCGGGACGGCGTGGACCTCGAAGCGATCGTCCGGATCGCGGCCGCGGCACCGCCGCTTTCCGCGCCGGCCTGGGAACCGTCCGGAGTGGACGGTCCGCGGGTGACGGTCGCGGCCGCCGGGGGACCGGCGTTCACCTTCCGCTACACCGAGAACGTCGAGCTGCTGGCCGCGTGCGGCGTCGACGTCGTGGACATCGATCCCTTGCGGGACACGGCGTTGCCCGACGGATGCGCCGGGCTGTACTTCGGCGGCGGGTTCCCCGAGGTGCACGCTGCGGAGCTGTCGGCGAACACGCCGTTGCTGCGCGAAGTGGCCTCGGCCATCGCAGGCGGGATGCCGGTGAGCGCGGAGTGCGCGGGCCTGCTGTACCTGTGCCAGTCACTGGACGGCGTGCCGATGGTCGGCGCGGTGCCCGCCGACGCGAAGATGACCGCGCGCGGCAAGCTCGGCTACCGGCGCGCGGTCGCCGTCGAGGACAACCTCCTGGCGTCGGCCGGCCAGCGCGTCACCGGGCACGAGTTCCACCGCACCGAGGTGACGCCTTCGCACGGGGCTTCGGCGGCGTGGGGCTGGGACCGGCAGCTGGACGGCTTCGCGTCGCCGACGTTGCACGCGTCCTACCTGCACGTCCACTGGGCCGGGTACCCGGAGCTGGCCCACCGGTTCGCGGCGCGGGTCCGGGCTCATGCCTGAGTACGACCTGCACCACCACGGCGATCGCGAAGTCGGGCCGGGGCTGGTCGACCTCGCCGTCAACGTTCGCCTGCCGCGGCCTCCCGCCTGGCTGCGGGACGAACTGGTGTCCGCTTTGGACTCCTTGGCGGCTTATCCTTCCCCCGCGGACGCCGTGCACGCTGTTGCCGCGCGCCATGGTCGTCCCCCCTCGGAAGTCCTGGTCACCGCGGGGGCGGCGGAGGCGTTCACGCTGCTGGCGTCGGCTTTCCGGCCGCGGCACGCCGTGGTCGTGCACCCGCAGTTCACCGAGCCGGAAGCGGCGTTGCGGGCGGCGGGCCATCCGGTTTCGCGGGTGATTCTGTCCGAAAAGGACGGTTTCATTCTCGATCCGGCATTGGTCCCGGCCGATGCCGACTTGGTCTTCGTCGGCAATCCGACGAACCCGACGTCGGTCCTGCACCCGGCATCGTCGTTGCTTTCCCTGGCGCGACCTGGGCGGCTGCTCGTGGTGGACGAGGCTTTCCTGGACGCGATCCCGGGCGAGGCCGAGAGCCTGGCGTCCGGCGTCCCCGGCGTCGTCGTGCTGCGCAGCTTGACGAAGACGTGGGGGCTGGCCGGGCTGCGGGCGGGGTATGTGCTCGCTTCGGCGGACGTCGTCGAGCGGCTGCGGGCGGTGCAGGTGCCGTGGTCGGTGTCCACGTTGGCCGGGGTGGCGACGGTCGCGTGCTGCCGCCCGTCCGCCCTGGAAGAAGCGGAAAAGCTGGCGATCGCGGCGGAGTCGGACCGCGAGTACCTGGTGTCCGGCCTGACGGCGGCGGGGGTGCCGGTGCTGGGCGACCCGCGCGGCCCGTTCGTGCTGGTGCGCGTCCCCGACGGCGCTTCCCTGCGCGCGCGTCTGCGCGAAGCGGGTTACGCGGTGCGGCGGGGGGACACGTTCCCCGGTCTCGGTCCGGACCACCTGCGCCTGGCGGTCCGCGACCGTACGACGACGGACGCGTTCCTGACCGCGTTGCGGAAACTTTTGTAAACACCGACAGGGGGTTGTCGTTACCGCGGCCGAAAGTGGGCGGAGCCGGGAAACGCCCGGTGTGGCAGCGGAAGGAACGACATGCCCCGATTCAACGACGTCGCCTGGTTCGAGATCGGCACCGACGACCCGGCGGCCGCCGAACGGTTCTACGGCGACGTCTTCGGCTGGAAGGTCGCGCAGGACGACGCGGCGAGCACCGACACCGCCTACCGTGTCATCGACACCGGCGGCTCGCGCGGCGGCCTGTTCACCGGTGAGGAGAACTACGCGATCTTCACCGTGCTGGTCGAGGACGTCGAGGCCACCTGCCGCCAGGTCGAGGAAGCCGGCGGGCGGGTGCAGCGGCCGCCGAGCGTCAACCCGGTCGGCGTGACGTTCGCGCACGTGCTCGACCCGGCCGGCAACCACTTCTCCGTGTTCACCCCGCCAAAGTGAGCTGCTCGACGTCGCCGTAGGGGATGTCGAGGTCCTCGGGCCGCAGCCGGCGCAGCGGCGGAACCTCGGCCAGCACGGAGAAGGAGGCGATCCGGTCGGTGCGGAAGGCCCGGATCTCCTTGCGCAGCCGGCACCAGGCGATGAGGTACCAGTGCTCGGGCTTGCCGACGTAGCCGAGCGGCTCGACTTCCCGCCGCGTGACGGCGCCCGCGCGGTCGGTGTAGCGGAGGCGCAGGACGCGGCGGACGCCGAGCACGCGCGGCATCGGCGGGATGGGACCGCTGCCGAGCAGGTGGACACAGGTGGCGAGGTTCTGCGCGGCCTCGACGTCCTCCCGCCGCATCGCCGCGACGAGCTTGCGCAGCGCCGAGCGCCCGTCCGCCTGGAAGGGAGTGCCGTCGAGGTGCCTCAGCGCGAGCGCCATGGCGACGGCCTCGCCGGGCGTCAGGTTGACCGGCGGCATCGTGTGCGCCTTGTCGAGGCAGTACCCGCCGGTGCGGCCCGTCTCGGCGTAGATGGGCACGCCGGATTGCTGCAGCGCGCTGATGTCCCGTTCGACGGTGCGGACGCTCACCTCGAACCGGGACGCGAGCCAGCGCGCGCTGCGGGGGCGAGGGGCGACGACACGGAGTTCTTCGACGAGCGCGTACAGCCGATCGGTTCGGTTCACGCGTCGCACTCTAGGAAGGGGGTACGACAGTTTCAGGCGAACGCGAGCAGGGCGGCCGCGACAGCGACCTCGACGCCCGCACCGAGGACGTCGCCGGTGACGCCGCCGAGGCGCTGGGTGCACCGCCACAAGAGCGCCGCGGTGACGGCGTAGGCGAGGACTACCGCGAGCGGTCCGCGCCACCACGGGAGTCCGGGCAGCAACGTGGCGAGGCCGGCGGCGGCTACGCCGACGACGATCGCCGCGGTGCGGGGAACCGAGCCCGCGACGGTGGCGCCGAGGCCTTCCGGGCGGGCCGAGGGGACCCCGCGGGCGCAGGCGAGCGAAAGCGTGCACCGGCCGACGAGGACGGCTGCGGCCGCGGTGACCGGGCCGGCCGCGGTCAGCGCGCCGACTTGGACGAGCAGGACGACCACGAGCGTCGCGACCCCGGTGGGCCCGGAGTCGCCGCGGCGCATGACGTCGAGGGCCTTGGCGCGGTCGTAAGAAGCACCGAGGCCGTCCGCGGTGTCGGCGAGCCCGTCGAGGTGCAGCCCCCGGCTGCCGAGGGCGACGATGCCGACCGCGAGGGCGGCGGTAGCGAGAGAGGGGAGGTGAACAGCTTGTCCGGCGGCGACGACCAGGCCGGCGGCCACGGCGAGCGGAAGGGCGGCCAGGGGAGCCAGCAGCATGGCTCCGCCGGCCACCCGCCGGTCGATGACGCGGGGCGCCGGGACGGGAACGGTGGTCAACGTCCCGACGGCCATCCGCGCGGAGTCGGTCCAGCGGCTCACGTCAAGTCGGCCAGCAGACCCATGTCCGCCAGGATGGCGCGCGCCGCCCGGAGCGTCGGGACGGCCTGCACCGCTCCGCTGCCTTCGCCGAGCCGCAGCCCGAAGTCCAAGATCGGCTCCAGGCCCAGCGCCTTCAGCGCGAACGCCTGCGAAGGTTCGGTCGACCGGTGCCCGGCCAGCCACCACTGCTCCGCGCCCGGCGCGATGTCCCGCGCGACCAGGGCCGCCGCGCCCGAGAACACGCCGTCCAGCAGCACCGGGATGCCCCGTACAGCCGCCTCGACCAGGAAGCCGGCCGTCGCCGCGACGCACGCGCTGCCCAGGGCCGTCAGGCGCTCGAACGGGTCCTCCGTCCGGCCCGCCGTCCGCGTCAGTGCCGCCGCGACCGCCGCCGTCTTGCGCTCGAGGCCGTCCGCGTCGACTCCGGTGCCGGTGCCGACCACCTCGGCGGCCGGCAGTCCCAGCGAGGCCGCGACCAGGGCCGCGCACATCGCCGTGTTGCCGATCCCCATGTCGCCCGGGATCAGCACGTCCGCGTCCGCTTCCTCGCCGGCGATGGCCCGGCCGGCCTCGAAGGCGGCCTGCGCTTCACCCGGCAGCAGGGCGTCCTCGACGTCGATCGAGCCCGACCCGCGGCGGATCTTGTGCGCGGTGACCTCGGGCGGTACGTCGGCGCCGTCCCAGTCGACGCCCAGGTCGGCCACGCGCACCTTCGCGCCGACCTGCGCGGCCAGCACGTTGACGCCGCTCTTGCCGGCCAGGAACACGCGCACCATCGCCGCGGTCACCTCGCGCGGGTACGCCGACAGCGCGGACACGCCGTGGTCGCCCGCGAAGACGACCACCCGGACGTCGTCCAGCGGGCGCGGCGGCACGCTTCCGTGCGCGGCGGACAGCCAGGCGGCGATCTCCTCGAGCCTGCCGAGCGCGCCGAGCGGCTTGACCAGGCCGTCGAGCCGCTCCTGCGCGGCGGCGCGGGCGGCGGGGTCGGGGACGGGAACGTCGAACACGGGCGCCTCCTGGCTACAGGTCGAGCGCCCGGCCCGCGACGACCAGCACGACCCGGTCGGCGTCGGCGGACACCCGGTTGTTGAGTGCGCCCAGCACATCACGGAACAGCCGTCCGGACGACGTTGCGGGCACCACACCGCTGCCGACCTCGTTGCTGACCGCGACCACCGGCACCCGCGCCGCGGCCCAGGCGGCCAGGAAGTCCTCGAGCCGGTCGTCCAGCCGGTGTTCCCAGCCGGGCTGCTGCTTCCACGCGCCGACGTCGTCCAGCACGCGGGACAGCCAGGTGCCGAGGCAGTCGATCAGCAGCGGCTCGGTCGCCTTCCGGAGGGTGCCCGCGAGGTCGGTGGTCTCGACGGTCTTCCAGTGCGACGGCCGCCGCGCCTGGTGCGCGGCCACCCGAGCGGCCCATTCGGGGTCGTCTTCGCCGGCGGGCAGGCCGGGCGCGACGTAGACGAGGTGCGAGTGGCCGGCGACGAGCCGTTCGGCGTGCCGCGACTTACCCGAGCGCACGCCGCCGAGGACCAGCACCTTGTCTTCGTCGCGGCCGTACCGGCGCAGGGCGCGGGCCAGGGTCTCGAGGTAGCCCGCGAGGCGGGCCGTCAGCCTCGCCGACGTCTTCTTCCCCGCGGAGGCGGTGGGCGCAGTCATACCCGGCATTGTGGTGCACGCGCTACCGTGCGCCACGTGCCACTCCGTCTAGGGACAACCGCTGCCGGACTCGTTACCGGATACGCCGCCGACACCCTGTTCGGCGACCCTCGACGGGGGCACCCGGTCGCGCTGTTCGGGTCGGCGGCCGCGCGCCTCGAACGCCTCCTGTGGGCGGACTCGAAGCCGCGCGGAGCCGTGTACGCGGGGTTGTGTTCCTTCGGTGCTGTCGGCCTCGGGGTGGCGCTTCAGACGGCGACGAGGCGAAGCCCCTTCGCTCGCTTCTCCGTCACGGCCGTGTGTACGTGGGTCGTGCTCGGCGGCCGCGGCCTCGCTGCCGAAGGCGCCGAAATGGCCAGACTGCTCGAAAGGGGCGAAGTGCCTTCGGCGCGTACGCGGCTTTCGCACCTCTGCGCGCGCGACGCGACGGCGCTCGACTCCGCCGAGCTCACCCGCGCGGCGACCGAGTCGATCGCCGAGAACACGTCGGACGCCGTGGTCGCGCCGCTGTTCTGGGGTGCGGTCGCCGGGCTGCCGGGCCTGCTCGGGTACCGGGCGCTGAACACGCTCGACGCGATGGTCGGCTACCGGTCACCGCGGTACCGGCGGTTCGGCTGGGCCGCGGCCCGGGCCGACGACGTGGCCAACCTCGTGCCGTCCCGGGCCGGCGCGCTGCTCACGGCGTTGTGCGCGCCGCTGGCGGGCGGACGCGCGCGGGAGGCGTGGCGGATCTGGCGCCGCGACGGCGGCCGGCACCCGAGCCCGAACGCGGGCCAGGTCGAGGCGGCGTTCGCCGGGGCGCTGGACATCTGGCTGGGCGGCACGAACAGCTACGGCGGCGAGGTGGAGAGCCGCGCCCGGCTGGGGGAGGGCCGTGACCCGGAGCCGGTCGACCTGCGCCGGGCGGTGCGGCTGTCGCGCTGGGTCGGGGCGGCTTCAGTCGCCATCGCGGCGGCTTCAGTCGCCGTGGCGGCTCCCGCAGCATCGGGAGCCGCCCGATGAGCGGTCTCCTCATCGCCGGCACGACGTCCGACGCCGGCAAGAGCCTCGTCACCGCCGCGGTCTGCCGGTGGCTGGCCCGCCGTGGCGTGCGTGTCGCACCCTTCAAAGCGCAGAACATGTCCAACAACTCCATGGTCTGCGCCGACGGGGCCGAGATCGGGCGCGCCCAGTGGCTGCAGGCCCGGGCCGCGCGCGTCGAACCCGAAGCGGCCATGAACCCCGTCCTGCTCAAGCCCGGCAGCGACCGGCGCAGTCACGTCGTCGCGCTCGGGAAGCCCTTCGGCACCCTCGAAGCCGGCGAGTACGCCACCGGGCGCGCCGGGCTGGCCGAGATCGCCTTCGGCGCGTTCCAGGACCTGAGCGACCGCTACGACGTCGTCGTCTGCGAAGGGGCCGGGAGCCCCGCCGAGATCAACCTGCGTGGCGGGGACTACGTCAACATGGGGCTCGCCCGGCGGTTCGGGCTGCCGGTGCTCGTCGTCGGCGACATCGACCGCGGCGGCGTCCTCGCCGCGATGTTCGGCACGCTCGCCCTGCTGTCGGCCGAGGACCAGGCGCTCGTCGCCGGCTGGGTGGTCAACAAGTTCCGCGGTGACGTCGGCCTGCTGCGGCCCGGCCTCGACAGCCTGGAGAAGGTGACCGGGCGGCCGGTGCTGGGCGTGCTCCCGTGGCTCGACCGCGTCTGGATCGACTCCGAGGACGCCCTCGCCGCCGCGGGCTGGCGCCGGGAAGCCCAGGCCCGGGGCCTGCGGGTGGCCGTCGTGCGGTTCCCGCGCGCGTCCAACGCGACGGACGTCGACGCGCTCGCCGCCGAACCCGGCGTCACGGTCACGCTCACCGCCGACCCGGACACCGTCGCGGACGCCGACGTCGTCGTGCTGCCCGGGTCGCGCGCCACGGTCACCGATCTCGCCTGGCTGCGCGACCGCGGCCTCGACACGGCGGTCGCGGCCCGCGCCGCCGCGGGCCGCCCGGTGCTCGGCATCTGCGGGGGCTACCAGATGCTCACCGAGTCCATTGTGGACGAGGTCGAGTCCGGCGCGGGCGAGGTGCCCGGGCTCGGGTTGCTCCCGGCCCGGGTGACGTTCGCCGAGGAGAAGGTTCTCGCCCGGCCCACGGGAACGTGGCGCGGCGCCCCCGTCGAGGCGTACGAGATCCACCACGGCTCGGTGACGGCCGAAGCGCTCCTGGAGTCCTTTTTGGACGGGGTCCGGCACGGCGCGGTCTGGGGCACGATGTGGCACGGAGCTTTCGAGAACGACGAGTTCCGCCGGGCGTGGCTCACGGAAGCGGCGGCCCAGGCCGGCGTCGGGTGGACCCCGGCCCTGGACGCCCCCGGCTTCGGCACCCTGAGGGAGGAGATGCTGGACAAACTGGCCGACGCGGTCGACGAGCACCTGGACACGGCGGCGCTGCGCACCCTGCTGGAGCTGGGCGCACCGAAGGACCTGCCGTTCGTCCCGCCCGGCGCGCCCTGACGGTCAGGGCTGCACGGGCGCGGTGAGCTTGCCGCCCGGCTGCCCGAAGGTGCAGGTCGCAGTGCGGACGCCACCGACCCAGGACCCGCGGGTCGGGAGGTGCACGAAGAACTCGAGCCCGGGCGCCGGCGTGCCGTGAACGAAGTACGCCGCCGCCGAAGTCCGGCAGGTGGCCAACGCCGGTTCGCGAAGGGCATCGAGGCCCGGGTAGCTCTCGGCGCCCGCGCCGACGTCGATGCGGTCGAAGATCTGCTCGTCGTGCGGCTGGTCGCAGGGGAGCCGGGTGACGTGTTCGCCGTCCGCGCTCGAGTCGAAGCAGTCGCCGACCGCCACGGTATGGATGTAGTCCGGTCCGGCGGTCGCGTGCGTGAGGAGCTTCGGCACCACCGTCACGAGCCCGGCCCCCAGCCAGACCACGCTGAGCACCAGTCCGGCGATCGCGAGCCCGCGCCCGCGCTCTTCGCTCCGCCGTACCCGGACCAGCGCGAGGATGCCGAACAGCGCGCCGAACGGGATCAGCCCGACCAGGCCGCAGAGCAGGGACGCGACCGCGAACCCGTCGGTCCCGGGGGACTCGACGGGTCCGCGGACGGTCGTCTGGGCATGATTGGACAGCGTGGAGCGCGTGTCGTCGAACAACAGGGTCCCTCCGGAATCCCCCGACCCGGCCGGGAGAACTCTAGGACCCCGAGATCACGATGCGGCGACGGTGGCGGTCTTCTTGCTGAGCGCTTTCTCCGCGAAGGCGCCGAAGGCGAGGCCGAGGCCCAGCCAGAGCGTCACCTGCGTGCCGACCGACGCCGTGCGGAAGCTCCACAGCGTCGAGGCCGGGAAGTCCGCCGGGACCTCGTCGACCACCGGCATCAGCCAGGCCACCACGCCGATCACGACGAGGTAGCCCGCCGCGGCCAGGAGGAAGCCGTTCCACGCTCCGAAGCGGTCCGCGAGCTTGCGGCCGAACACCGTCGCGAGGATGCCGGCCAGCAGCGACACCGCGACGAACCCGAAGTACAGCTCGGTGCGGGAGCCGATCGTGCCCGGCTGTCCCACCGCCGGCGGGTTGGCCGGGTACTTGAGGAACGGCACCAGGAACACCACCGCGAACGCGCCACCGGTGAGTAGCAGCGCCGTCACACGGGGGCGGAGGTTGCCGAGGCGGCCTTGGGCGAACGCGAAGGCAAGCGACAGCAGGCCGCCGATCGCGACGCCGTAGACCAGGACGCCGGTCAGCAGCCCGACGGTGCTCTGGATGTCCCGCGGGACGAGCTCTTCCTCGTGTTGCTCGGCCGGTGCTGGCGTGGCGCCGGCGTCGTGGGAATGGGAGTGACCGCCGGACTCCTCGAGGCCGATGGCGGTGTTGACCGACGGCTCACCGAAGGCGTAGGCGAACCCGAACGCGAGCACGCCGGCGATCAGGCCCGCGAGCATGCCGCGGACCAGCAGGGTCTTCATCATGGGAGTACGTGCCGCCGATCAGTGGCAGGGGAAGGCCAGCAGGTGCCGGCCGTCGTGCACGAACTCGTGGACGTACATGTTCGCGAACACCGCGGTGGCGCCCTGCTCGGCGCTGACGAAGTACAGCGCGATCAGGGCGAGGAGCACCACGAACACCGCCCACGGCACGATCTCACGGATCGGGATGCGGATCGGGAGCGGGACGGAGGGCGCTGCCGTGTGGGACATGAGCGTGGCCTCCTCGGGCTTTCGCGGCCTCATCGGGGTCGGTCACGACGGTCCGGGTCTGGCTTCCCCCTGGTGGGGGTCACAGTGGCGCGACCGCGCGGACTTGCACCGCGTTCCGGAATCCGTCGTCTGGCCGGTTGAGCGTAGGTCCGCCGTTTGGGCTGCGTCAATGTGACAATGCCGCGGTGACTCGAATGGTGGCGGCCCTCGATGTGGGCGGGACGACGATCAAGGCGGCGTTGCTCGACGAGCAGCTCCAGCCCAAGGCGACGCTGCGGGCGGAGACGGCACGCAGCGCGGACGGCACGGCGCTGGCGGCCCAGGTCGCGGAGATCGTGACGGCGCTGGCGGAGCAGGCGGGCACCGGCCGGCCGGCGGCGGTGGGCGTGGTGGTGCCCGGGATCGTCGACGAGGAGACCCGCGTCTGCCACTTCTCGGCCAACCTGGACTGGCGCGAGGTCCCGTTCGGCGAGCTGCTCGAGAGTCGGCTGGGCCTGCCGGTGGCCTTCGGCCACGACGTGACGGCGGGCGGCATCGCCGAGTTCCGCGTAGGAGCGGGCCAGGGAGCGACGAACGCGGCGTTCATCCCGGTCGGGACGGGCATAGCGGCAGCGCTCCTGCTCGACGGCCGCATCCACCGAGCGCACGGGCAGGCGGGCGAGGTAGGGCACATCGACGTAGGCCACCCGGGCAAGTGCGGCTGCGGAGCAACGGGCTGCCTGGAGGCAATCTCCTCAGCGGCGGCGATCGCGCGGAGGTACCGGGAGAGAACGGGCCGCCCGGCCGACGGAGCCCGCGAGGTGGTGGACCTGGCCCGCCACGGCGACGAGGTGGCGGTGGCGGTGGTCCAAGACGCCCTGGACGGCCTGGGGCACGGAATCCGAACGCTGCTGACATTGCTGGGCCCAGAGGTGATCGTCCTGGGTGGCGGCTTGTTCACGGCGGCGGATTACGTACTGGAGCCGGTCCGCGACTGGCTGGCGGCGCATTTGACATTCCAGAGGATGCCGGAGTTGCGAATCGCAAAACTGGGCGACGAGGCAGGCCGCCTGGGCGCGGGGCTGCTGGCGCTGGACTTGCTGAAGGACTGATTTGCCGCCAGGCCGTGAATGCCACATCGAGGGACTTCTTGTCCCTGAATGTGGCATTCACGGCTTTTGACGACGCCCGCCGGCGACGCTACCTGTCAGAGTGCCCGCAAGAACGCCAGCGACGGCATGAAGAAGTACTCCCCACCCCGCAACGTCACCGCCTGCGGCACCGGCTCAGCCGTCCGCTGGGTCGACCCGCCCCATTCCACCGTGTACTCCGATGTCCCCCGCTCGCCCTGTCCGATCACCGGGTCCAACCCCGGCGTCACGCCCTCGGTTATCGGGAAGCCCGGGTTGTCCGCCCACAGCGCCTGCGTGAACTCGAACTGGTTCCCCAGCACCGCATTGAACGCCATGAACAACAACCCCACGCCACCGCTCGGCCGCGCCGACGGGGGGACCTCCGCGTTCGGGTCGTCCGGGCGCTCGCCGTACGTCACCCCCCGGCGGGCCATCAAGTGCAAGCGCTCGGCGGACGGGTCTTCCGCTCCTCCCGAACCTCGCGGGTTCGTCTTGCGGATGTGCGCCTGGAACGGGCACTTCAGCGCCGCTCGGTCGCTGTCGTACGTGAAGTTGTTCGATACCGGGCTCTCGGCGCCGTCCTCCCGCTGCGTTGTCAACGGGGTTCCGTCCTCGAACCGGCCGATCAGCATCGCTCCCGCTCGCTCGCGATCGTCGCCCGTCAAGCCGAGTGTGTCCGCCAAGTCCGCCTCGGCCTGCTTGAACCGCCGGACGTTCTGCTCCAGCTTGCGGAACACGAAATAGCTGCCGAAGTGCACGCCCGGATCCGGGGCCGCTGTGTCCGGAACCAGCACCTGGGACAGGGGCGCCGCCGGGTTCCACACGTTGATGCCGTCCGTGTTGTTCTTCTCCGCGTCCACGTCCTCCGTGAGGAACAGCGGCTGGCTGCGGCCGTCGACGTACCCGAAGTGCTCGATGCCCTCGCCGCGCGCGTTGACGCGGCCGAGGCCCGTTTCCTCCGCCAGCACCGTCACGGAGTCCGGCAGCAGGCCGAGGATTTCGTTGCGCCGCGCGGTCATGGCCTTGTCCGTCGCGTCGCCGATCAGCACGACCGCGTGGATTTCGGCGTGGTAGCCCGGATCGAACGTCGAGCGCGGCGGGTCGTTCAGCTTCCGCCGGGTCGCCGGCGCCGCCATGCCGCGCCGGAAAGCCTCGTCCTCCGGGAAGTTCTCGACGCCGAGGACGCCGTAACCCGCCGCCGTGAGCCCGACGCCGACGTACGGCGTGCCCGCCGCGCCGCCTTCCTTGAACGCGCCGGCTTCCTCGAGGTGTTGCTTGGCGGACTTCATCTTCCCGGTGACCGAGACCAGGAACGCCCGCGCCTCCGCGGCGTCGCCGAATCCCAGCAGCAGCGCGGAAAGATGGTCCCGGACGTGGGCCTTGAGGATGTTCGGCTGCAGTTCGCCGAGCATCACCCCGGCGTCCCCGGTCGCGGTGGTCCAGGACAGCGTGGTGGACAGATCGACACTCATTGCGGGCTCCCCTCCCGTGTGAACGGGCGCACGACCGACCGAAGCTCCCCCTCGCCGGTCGTGCCCCTGGTACCAGGCTGCCGTCGCCCGGTGCCGCGTGCCACCCATTCCCCGGCATTCACACGAAAGATTAAGTTGAACGCAGAACCGTTCGCCCGCAACGAAAACGCGGGCCCCGGAGCGGGACCCGCGTTTCCGTCAGGAAATGGTCAGTACCACCACTGCGACTTGCCGCCCGCGATGTAGTCCCACAGCTGCAGGCGCGTGCCGTTGGAGCCGACCGAACCCTCGCCGGTCAGGTACCGGTTGTTCTGCGGGCTCTGCAGGCGCAGGTAGCCCTCCGGGTTCACGGTGTCGGCCCACCACTGGTTCTTGGCACCGGCCCGGTAGTCCCACAGCTGGACCTTGGTGCCGTTGGCGCCGGCCGTGCCGAGGTCGGCGTCGAGGTACCGGCCGCTCTGCACGTTCTGGAAGCGCAGGTAGCCCTCCGGGATGCTGGTGATGTAGAACGCCTGGTTCGCGGCGTACTCGTTGCAGTCCCACAGCTGCATCTTCGTGCCGTTGGCGCCGATCGTGCCGAGGTCCGCGTCCCAGCAGCGGCCGAAGGCGGCGGACTCGATCAGGTAGGCGTCGGCCTGGGCGACCTGCGCGCCCGCGACCCCGGGGGTGGACCGGTGAGCGGCACCGACCTTCGCCGGCCGCAGCTTGATCCCGCCGGCGAGCGCCGAGACCGCGGTGCCCTTGCCGTCGGCGGGCGCCGCGCCGGCCTGCGGAACGGCGACCAGGCCGAACAGGCCGGCCGCCGCGGCGACTGTCACCATCAGCCGCTTCATCTTCGTCATGCTTTCCCCTTTTTCGTCGGTTCACCCGTGGTGACGAAAGGGCGCCAGCCGACTCCGGGCCCGCGTGGACCCGGCGCGTGGTCGTGCCGGCGAATCCCCCTCGTCGAGACCGTCAAACCCCCGAAAGCGATCTCTCGGACCATCATTCATCGCGCTCACGTCGTCGTCGAGGTCATTTCCGCGAGGGGCCAAAACGCACGTCAGGCGTGTAACGGAACGGAACCGGCGCCGATAGAGGGGCAGACACGGGGGGAGAGGCGTGCGCATCGAGCTGACGTTGCCCGACCTCGTCCGCGTCGGGCTCGCCGCCGCGGCCGACCCGATGGGGGAGCTCGCCGGGAGCCTGCAGGTGCTGCAACGCCGCGACGGCGGCCGCACCGCGGCTTCGGCGGCGTTCACGCGGTGGCGGCACCGCGTGTGGCAGAGCCTGCCCGACTCGGCGGCCGTGCTGATGTGGCTGTGCCGGCCGGACGCGCCGCTCCCGGGGTTCCTGCTGCCCGCCGCGGGGCGCTACGAACTGGAGTCCGGGCTCGCGGCGGTGCTCAAGACCGACCCGCTGAGTCTGAAGACGACCTTGCGCACGGCGCCGCCCGGCCGCGACCTGCCGTCGTGGGCCGCCGCGCTCGCCGACGGCGACACCGCGGGCCTGCCGCGACTGGTCCAGGCCATGCGCGACTACCACGACGTCGCGCTCGCCCCCGGCTGGGAGACGGTGTCCGGCCAGGTGGACGCCGACCTCGGGATGCGCACGCAGCTGCTGCTCCACGGCGGCGTCGACGCGCTGCTGACCGGTCTCCGCCCGCTGGTGCGCTGGGAGGCGCCGGTGCTGGAGACCGACGACCGCATCCCCGGCACGGTCCCGTCGGAGGGCACCGGCCTGCTGCTGGTCCCGACGTACTTCTCGGTGTGCCCGGCGCTGGTCCCGGCGGTCCCGGGCGGCACGCCGCGCCTGCACTACCCGTGCGTCCGCCAAGCGACGCCGCCGGCGGGCTTCGGCCGCGGCGGCCACAAGGCGACGGAAAAGGCGCTGGCGGACCTGCTGGGCCCGACCCGCGCGGCGGCGCTGGCGGTACTGGCGGTGGGCTGCTCGACGTCCGAGCTGGCGGCGCGGCTGGGCGTGACGCCGTCGGCGGTCAGCAAGCACACGACGGTGCTGCGCCGGGCCGGGCTGATCACCACGCACCGGGAGCGGAACACGGTGCTGCATTCGCTGACGCCGTTGGGAAGCGCTCTCCTGGACAGCTAGCTCAGTGCGCCGGCGGCTTTCACCAGTTCCTCCAAGGCTTCCTGGGCCAGTTCGCCGAAGGCCCGTTCGTTCGCCGGCTCCACCCAACGCGCGAAAGCCGTCGTGAACGCCAAGCCGCCGATCTCCGCCGCCAGGGTTGCCGCCGGGTCCGGGACACCCCTCGCCCGCAACGCCGAAGCCATCGCGCCCCTGAGCTTCGCGCGCTTTAGCAACTCGCGCTCGCGGAGGTCCGGCTGGCCCGCGACCACTCGCTGGACCTTCGCCGCCCACTCCCGGCGGTCCGCGTCCATCGCCGCTTCCGTGGCCGTCAGCGCCGCTGAGATCGCTTCGATCGGGGTGGCCGATTCGGGGGCCGCGGCGATCGCGTCCGCGAGGAGGTCGCTCAGGATTTCCTGGCCCGCGAACAGCACCTCGCGCTTGTCCTGGAAGTGCCGGAAGAACGTCCGCTTGGTCAGTCCCGCGCGTTCGGTGATCTCGGCGACCGTGACGTCGTCGTAGCCGCGCTCGAGGAACGACTCCACCGCGGCGCGCACCAGGCGCTCGCGGGCGTTCGGTTCCCAGCGGCTCATGCTCCCAGTCTAAGTTATGACACCCGGTGTCGTCAGACGTGCTACGGTGATGGCACCAGGTGTCATCACAGGGAGGTTCTCATGCGTGTCTTCGTCACCGGGGCGTCGGGCTGGATCGGCTCGGCCCTCGTGCCCCTGCTCCTCGAAGCCGGCCACGAGGTCGTCGGCCTCGCCCGGTCGGACGCCTCGGCTCAGGCCGTCGCGAAGATGGGCGCCGAGGTGCAGCGCGGCGACCTGACCGATCTCGAGACGCTCAAAACGGCCGCGGACCGCGCCGACGGGGTCGTCCACCTCGCGTTCGGCCACGACTTCGGCCGGATGGAAGAAGCGATCCGCACCGACGCGGCACTCGTCGGGACGCTGGGCGCGGTGCTGGACGGCAAGCCGTTCGTCGCCGCGTCCGGGACGCCGTCGGTGCCCGGCAGGGCGGCGACCGAGCAGGACGACCCCGCCGGGTTCGGCCCGGTGGCGGGCCGGCTGGAGGTCGCCCGCGCCGTGCTGAGGACGGCCGAACGCGGCGTCCGCGCGTCCGTCCTGCGGCTCCCGCGCTCCGTGCACGGCGAAGGGGACGCGCACGGGCTCATCGCGCGCCTCGTCCAGGCCGGCCGTGAGAAAGGCATCGCGGCCTACGTCGGCGACGGAACGCAGCGCTGGCCCGCGGTGCACGTCGCCGACGCGGCGCGCCTGGCCCACCTGGCGCTGGAGCAGGCCCCCGCCGGTTCGGTGCTGCACGCGGTGGGCGACGAGGGCGTGGCCATCCGCGACGTCGCCGAAGTCGTCGGACGCCGCCTCGGCCTGCCCGCGACGTCGGTCGAGGCCGGCGAGCTGGGCTTCCTGGGCGCGATCCTGGCGATCGACCAGCCCGCGTCCAGCGAAGAGACGCAGGCGCTGCTCGGCTGGCAGCCGACGCACCCGGGACTGCTGGACGACCTCGAAAAGGGTTACTACGGCTGAAAGTGGGACAGCGCCGGCGGAGGTGGCGACAGTGACACCCCCGCCGGCGCCGGGTCTTACGCGATCGGCCGGTCCGTCGGCGCGATCGGGGCGGGCAGGACGTCCCGCCCGGTCAGGTAGGCGTCCACGCCGGCCGCGGCACTGCGGCCCTCCGCGATCGCCCACACGATCAGGGACTGGCCGCGGCCCATGTCACCGGCCACGAACACGTTGTCCAGGCTCGTCTTGAACGCCTTGTCGCGGGCGACGTTGCCGCGCGCGTCCAGCTCGACGCCGAGGTCCTCGATCAGGCCCTTCTTCTGCGGCCCGAGGAAGCCCATGGCCAGCAGGACGAGCTGCGCGGGCAGCTCGCGCTCGGAGCCTTCCACCGGGACGAACTTGCCGCCCTCGTTGCGGACCTCGACCAGCTTCAGCGCCCGCACGCGGCCGTCCGCGTCACCCAGGAACTCCTGCGTGTTCACCGCGTAGAGCCGCTCGCCGCCCTCTTCATGCGCCGAGGACACCCGGTAGATCATCGGGTACGTCGGCCACGGGTGGGCGTCCGAACGCGACTCCGGCGGCTTCGGCATGATCTCCAGCTGCGTCACCGAACGAGCGCCCTGGCGGTGCGACGTCCCGACGCAGTCCGCGCCGGTGTCGCCGCCGCCGATGACGACGACGTCCAGGCCCGCGGCGGAGTACGGCGACTCGTCAAGCTCGCCCGAAGCGACCCGGTTGGCCGGCGGCAGGAACTCCATGGCCTGGTGGATGCCGTCGAACTCGCGGCCGGGGATCGGCAGGTCGCGCCAGTCGGTGGCCCCGCCGGCGAGCACCACGGCGTCGTACGAAGCAGTCAGCTCCGCAGCGGTGACGTCGACGCCGACGTTCACCGACGTCCGGAACTCCGTGCCCTCGGCCTCCATCTGCGCCAGGCGCCGGTCGAGGCGGGACTTCTCCATCTTGAACTCGGGGATGCCGTAGCGCAGCAGCCCGCCGATCTTGTCGGCCCGCTCGAGGACCACGACGCTGTGGCCCGCGCGCGTGAGCTGCTGCGCCGCGGCGAGTCCCGACGGGCCGGAGCCCACGACCGCGACCCTCTTCCCGGTCTTCGTGGTGGGCGGCTGCGGCGTCACCCAGCCCTCGTCGAAGGCGCGGTCGACGATGGAGATCTCGACGCGCTTGATCGTCACCGGGTCGTCGTTGATGCCGAGCACGCACGCGGTTTCGCACGGCGCCGGGCACAGCGTGCCGGTGAACTCCGGGAAGTTGTTCGTCGCGTGCAGCCGTTCGATCGCCTGCTGCCAGTCCTCGCGCCAGGTCAGCGTGTTCCACTCGGGGATGAGGTTCCCGAGCGGGCAGCCCTGGTGGCAGAACGGGATCCCGCAGTCCATGCACCGGCCGGCCTGCTTCTGCAGCTTCGTCGTGGCGAAGTCTTCGTAGACCTCTCGCCAGTCCATCAGCCGCAGGTCGACCGGACGGCGCTTCGGCTCTTCGCGGGTGGTGGTCAGAAAGCCCTTGGGGTCAGCCATGTGCGGCCTCCATGATCGCCTCGTTCACGTCGCGCCCGTCCCGTTCGGCCTGGACCTGGGCCGCGAGCACGCGCTTGTAGTCCTTCGGCATGACCTTCCCGAAGCGGTCGACACCCGCGTCCCAGTCGGCCAGCAGCTCCCGCGCGACGGCGGACTCCGTTTCGTCGTAGTGCTTTTCCAGCGTCTCGCGCAGGAAGTCCGCGTCCTCGGAGTCGAGCGGGTCGAGGTCGACCATCTCCGGGTTGACGCGGTGCGCGGGCAGGTCGAGCACGTAGGCGATGCCGCCGGACATGCCGGCCGCGAAGTTGCGCCCGATCGGGCCGAGCACGACCATCCGGCCGCCGGTCATGTACTCGCCGCCGTGGTCGCCGACGCCTTCGACGACGGCCAGCGCGCCCGAGTTGCGCACGCAGAACCGCTCGCCGACCTTGCCGCGGATGAAGATCTCACCGCTCGTGGCGCCGTAGGCGATGACGTTGCCGGCGATGATGTGGTCCTCGGCGGCGATCCGCGCCTCCTTCGGCGGGCGCACGATCAGCCGGCCGCCGGAGAGGCCCTTGCCGACGTAGTCGTTGCCGTCGCCGTAGAGCCGCAGCGTGATGCCCTTCGGCACGAACGCGCCGAACGACTGGCCCGCGGTCCCGGTGAAGGTGACGTCGATGGTGTCGTCGGGCAGGCCTTCGCCGCCCCACCGCTTGGTCAGCTCCGAGCCGAGCATGGTGCCGACGGTTCGGTTGACGTTGCGGACCGGCAGTTCCAGCCGCACCTTGTCCCCGGAGTTCAACGCGCCCTCGGCCAGCTGGATCAGCGTGTTGTCCAGGGCCTTCTCCAGGCCGTGGTCCTGCAGCGTCTGCTGCAGCCGCAGGCCGGCCGGGGCCATCTCGGGCACGTGGAAGATCGGCGACAGGTCCAGCCCGGCCGCCTTCCAGTGGTCGATCGCCTTGCGCTTGTCGAGGAACTCGGCGTGCCCGACCGCCTCGGCGATCGACCGGAAGCCCAGCTCCGCCAGGTACTCGCGCACTTCCTGGGCGATGAACTCGAAGAAGTTGACGACGTACTCGGCCTTGCCGCTGAACTTCTCGCGCAGCTTCGGGTTCTGCGTCGCGACGCCCACCGGGCACGTGTCGAGGTGGCAGACGCGCATCATGATGCAGCCCGACACCACCAGCGGCGCGGTCGCGAAGCCGAACTCCTCGGCGCCCAGCAGCGCCGCGACGACGACGTCCCGGCCGGTCTTGAGCTGGCCGTCGGTCTGCACGACGATCCGGTCGCGCAGCCGGTTGGCCAGCAGCGTCTGCTGTGTCTCGGCCAGGCCCAGCTCCCACGGGCCGCCCGCGTGCTTGATGGACGACAGCGGCGACGCGCCCGTCCCGCCGTCGTGGCCCGAGATGAGCACGACGTCGGCGTGCGCCTTGGACACGCCCGCCGCGACCGTGCCGACGCCGACCTCGGACACGAGCTTCACGTGGATGCGCGCGTTCGGGTTGGCGTTCTTGAGGTCGTGGATCAGCTGGGCGAGGTCCTCGATCGAGTAGATGTCGTGGTGCGGCGGCGGCGAGATCAGGCCGACGCCCGGCGTCGAGAACCGCGTCTTCGCGATCCACGGGTACACCTTCGCGCCGGGCAGCTGCCCGCCCTCGCCGGGCTTCGCGCCCTGCGCCATCTTGATCTGGATGTCGTCAGCGTTGACGAGGTACTCGCTCGTGACGCCGAAGCGGCCGGACGCGACCTGCTTGACCGCGGACCGGCGCTCAGGGTCGTAGAGCCGCTCCGCGTCTTCGCCGCCCTCGCCGGTGTTCGACTTGCCGCCGAGGCGGTTCATCGCGATGGCGAGCGTCTGGTGCATCTCCATCGAGATCGAGCCGTAGGAGATGGCGCCGGTGGCGAACCGCTTGACGATCTCCGAGACCGGCTCGACCTCCTCGATCGGCACCGGCGCGCGCTTGCCGTACTTGAAGTCGAACAGCCCGCGCAGCGTCAGCAGCTTCTCGGCCTGGTCGTCGACGGCCTTCGTGTACTCCTTGAAGATCTCGTACTTCCCCGACCGCGTGGAGTGCTGGAGCTTGAACACGGTCTGCGGGTTGAACAGGTGCGGCTCGCCTTCGCGGCGCCACTGGTAGTCCGCGCCGGTCTCCAGCTCGCGGTGGGCCGCGCGGAAGCCGTCGGCCGGGAACGCGTACTCGTGCCGCTTCGCGACCTCGTCGGCGAGGGTTTCGAAGCCGACCCCGCCGAGGCGGGACGTCGTGCCGGTGAAGCAGTTGTCGATGACCTCTTCGCCGAGCCCGATCGCCTCGAAGATCTGCGCGCCGGTGTAGGACGCGACGGTCGAGACGCCCATCTTGGACATCGTCTTCCGCACGCCCTTGCCGAGCGCCTTGATCAGGTTGTACGTCGCTTCCTTCGGCGTGACGCCCGGGATCAGGCCCTGGTGGGCCATCTCCTCGACGGTCGCCATCGCCAGGTAGGGGTTCACCGCGGCGACGCCGTAGCCGATGAGCAGCGCGATGTGGTGCACCTCGCGCGCGTCGCCGGCCTCGACGATGAGGCCGACCTGCGTGCGCGTCTTCTCGCGGACGAGGTGGTGGTGCACCGCGCCGGTCAGCAGCAGCGAGGGGATCGGTGCGTGGTCCTCGTCGACCCCGCGGTCGGACAGCACGATCAGCCGCGCGCCGTCCTCGATCGCCTCGGACACCTCGGCGCGGATCTCGTCGAGCCGCTTGACCAGCGCCTCGCCGCCGCCGTGGACGTTGTAGCGGCCCAGGACGGTGACGGCCTGGAACTCGGGCAGGTCGCCGTCGTCGTTGACGTGCACCAGCTTGGCGAGCTGGTCGTTGTCGAGCACCGGGAACGGCAGCACGATCCGGCGGCAGCTGGCGGCGTTGCCGGTCAGCAGGTTCGGCTCGGCGCCGATCTGCGTGCCGAGCGCGGTGACGAGCTCCTCGCGGATGGCGTCCAGCGGCGGGTTCGTCACCTGGGCGAAGAGCTGGATGAAGTAGTCGAAGATCAGCCGTGGCCGGCTGGACAGCGTCGCGATCGGCGAGTCGTTGCCCATCGAGCCGATCGGCTCCGCGCCGGTGCGGGCCATCGGCTCGAGGATGGCTTCGAGCTCTTCCTCGGTGTAGCCGAACGCCTGCTGGCGGCGGACGAGCGCGGCGTGCAGCGGCACTTCGCGGTCGCGCTCGGGCAGGTCCTCCAGGTGCAGGAGGCCGGCCTCGACCCACTCGTCGTACGGGTGCGCGGTGGCCAGCTCGGTCTTGATCTCCTCGTCCTCGATGATCCGGCCCTCGGCGGTGTCGACGAGGAACATCCGTCCGGGCTCGAGGCGTCCCTTCCGGACGATCGTCGCCGGGTCGATGTCGAGCACGCCGACCTCGGAGGCGAGCACGACGAGACCGTCGTCGGTCACCCAGTAGCGGCCGGGGCGCAGGCCGTTGCGGTCGAGCACCGCGCCGATCTGGCTGCCGTCGGTGAACGCGACGAGCGCCGGGCCGTCCCACGGTTCCATCAACGTCGAGTGGAACTCGTAGAAGGCGCGTCGCGCCGGGTCCATCTCCTGGTGGTTCTCCCAGGCCTCCGGGATCATCATGAGCACCGCGTGGGGCAGCGAACGGCCGCCGAGGTGCAGCAGTTCCAGGACCTCGTCGAAGCTCGCCGAGTCGCTGGCGCCGCGCGTGATCACCGGGTAGATCCGCTTGAGGTCGCCCGGGACGAGGTCGGTCTCGAGAAGGGCTTCGCGGGCGTCCATCCAGTTGCGGTTGCCCCGCAGGGTGTTGATCTCGCCGTTGTGCGCGACGTAGCGGTACGGGTGCGCGAGCGGCCACGACGGGAAGGTGTTGGTGGAGAAGCGGGAGTGCACCAGGCCGATGGCGCTGGTGACGCGCTCGTCGGTGAGGTCGGCGAAGAAGCGCTCGACCTGCGGCTCGGTGAGCATTCCTTTGTAGACGATCGTCCGCGAGGACAGCGACGGGAAGTAGACGTCGTCTTCGACGAGTTCATGCTCCACGCGCTTGCGGACGCAGAACGCGCTGCGCTCGATGTGCAGCGGGTCCGAATGCTCCGGCTTCGGGCGGCGCGCGGTGAGGAACAGCTGCGTGAAGTGCGGCATGGTCTCGGCCGCGGTCGGCCCGCAGTGCTCGGTGTGCACCGGCAGCTCGCGCCAGCCGAGGACGCGCATGTCCTCCTCGGCGGCGATGCGCTCGATGGTCGTCATGGCCCGGCCGCGGCGCTTTTCGTCCTGCGGCAGAAAAGCCGTGCCGACGGCGTAGGTGCCGGGCTCGGGGAGCTCGAAGTCCACGACCTCCCGGTAGAACTCGTCCGGGATCTGGATCAGCAGCCCGGCGCCGTCGCCGGTGTCCGGTTCGGCGCCCCGCGCCCCGCGGTGTTCCAGGTTGCGCAACGCGACCAGGGCCTTGGCGACGATCGCATGATCTCGGCGGCCGGTCAGGTCGGCGACGAAGGCGACACCGCAGGCGTCGTGTTCGTAGTCGCTCCGGTAGAGGCCTTCGGCCTCGGCGTTGCTGAGCTCCTGCCCCGCGCGGGGCAGGGAACGGGCACGGTGGGTCACGGCTGGCCGCCTCCCAAGGCGTTGGCGCGACCGGTAGTCACCTCATCGAGTGGTTCGAGCTGAACCGGTTAACGAAGTGGTCCGGTACCGCGATGGTCAGTCGAGAACAGTTGCTGTTGTCGGCGTTGGTGGTGCCGGCGTCGTGGACGTCGGCAGTGCAGGATGCCGCGGGGTACCGGCCGAGCGGCGATGCTCGGAAACCGGCCGCGGGTCATCCGGGAGGCCGCACAACACTGGGCAGCCGAACATGTCGGGTGCTGCGTGCGCGCACAGACCGGCCACTGTGGTGGGGGCCAGTCGGAGCGCGCGGTGTTACTCCCGGGTTCGCCGGGTCTTATGACGATAGTGTGAATTCGCTGTTATCGACATACGTCGTTGCGCCCGGGTGGGAAATGCCACGGTTGCGTTGACGGGACCCAGGGTAGTCCCATATGCCGGGCTGTTGCTCCCGAAGAACGGTCAGTATTGCCTCTGACCTGCGGAAACGTCTGTCTCAAGTGGTCTGAGGTACCTGCTGCGGTGCCGTGCCGGGGTGGGAAGCTGGCTGCATGGCGGACTCGTCCGATGACTGATCGTTATCTCTCCGTGGCTCGCTCCGGCGTCCACGAGCTCGAGATCAAGCGCTCCCGGTTCCTCTGCGCGGTCGCCCCGGTGACGTCGGAGGAGGCCGCGCGCGAGTTCATCGCGGCCCGCCGTCGGGCCGATCCGGGCGCGCGGCACCACTGCCACGCGTTCGTTTTGGGCGCTGACGGGCGAACCCGGCGGTCCAGTGACGACGGTGAACCGGCCGGCACCGCGGGCACGCCGATGCTGGAGGTGTTGCGGCGGCGTGAGCTGACCGACACGGTCGCGGTCGTCACGCGCTACTTCGGCGGAGTGCTGCTGGGGGCGGGCGGGCTGATCCGCGCGTACGGTCAGTCCGTTTCGGACGCACTGGAAGTGGTTGGTGTACTAGAACACCGGCGTCTCAGGCTGGTGGAAGTGGCGGTGGGTTACGACCGCGCGGGCCGGCTGGAGAACGACCTGCGCGCGTCGCCGTACTTGGTGCGCGCGACCCGCTTCGACGAGCTGGCCCGGTTCGAGGTCGGCCTGGCGCCGGGGGAGGGGCCGGCCTTCGAGGGGTGGCTGGCGGACCTGACGAACGGCGAAGCGACGACGACCGAGCTCGGCGACCACTGGGTCAGCGGGGGTTCCTGAGCCAGGCCGGGTGGTCCGCCGCGGCCGCGTGGTCCGGTCGCGGAACCGCTTGGCGCGCAACGGACTTTCGGCGCTTCCGCCCGAGGGTTCTTCCGTGGCACCATGTCGTGCCACGCCAGTTCCGGCCCCACCTCGATCACCAGAACGTTGCCGCCGCCGCGCGAGCTGCGCTGACAACGTTGTCACCACCTGCTTCGCCCGCCCGACAACGTTGTCGCCCAGCGGAAAGCGCGTGCGGCAAGGAGAGGAAAGGTTCATGCCCGGACCATTCGCCAGACGGCTGCGCACGGCCGTGGTCGCCGCGTTCGTCGGGGGAGCGGGGCTCGTCGCGCTGCCCGCCACCCACGCCGCGGCGGACACGCTCGCCCTTACGCAGTACGTGAACCCCTTCATCGGCACGGACAACAGCAACTCCCCGAACCCCGTTCCCGGCGGGGCCGGCGGCAGCACCTACCCCGGTGCCGTCGTGCCGTTCGGCATGGTCCAGCTCAGCCCGGACACCCCGACCGCGTCGCCGTCCGGGTACCGCTACGGCGACACGAGCATCGAAGAGTTCAGCCTCACCCACTTCAACGGCGCCGGCTGCGCCAACAACGAAGACCTCGGCCTGCTGCCGATCACCGGTGCGATCGGGACTTCGCCGGGCACCGGCTGGACCGGGTACGCGGGCAGCTACACGAAGGCCAACGAGTCGGCCGCGCCCGGTTACTACAAGAACAAGCTCGACAACTACAACACGAGCGTCGAACTTTCCGCGACCAAGCGGTCCGGCTTCATGAAGCTGACCTACCCCAACACGACGACCGCGCGGCTGCTCGTCAACACCAGCCGCAGCGCCACCGGCAGCCGCAACGGGTCGATCGCCATCAACGGCAGCCAGCTCACCGGATCGGTGACCGGCGGCGGTTTCTGCGGTTCCTCGAAGACCTACCAGATCTTCTACGTGATCCAGTTCGACCGCGCGCCCAGCGGGTTCGGCACCTGGCTCGGCGGCACGGTGACCGCCGGGTCCGCGAGCACCAGCGGCACGAACTCCGGCGGCTACGTCACCTTCGACACCTCGAGCAATACGACGGTGCAGGCGAAGGTCGGCATTTCGTTCGTGAGCCAGGCCAACGCGCAGGCGAACCTCGCCGCCGAAAACCCCGGCTTCGACTTCGCCGGGATCCGCGGCGCGGCCGACTCGAGCTGGAACGGCGTCCTCAACCGCGTCCAGGTGACCGGCGGCGCGACCGCGGACCTGCAGAAGTTCTACACGGCGCTGTACCACGTCTTCCAGAACCCGAACATCGCCAGCGACACCAACGGTCAGTACCGCGGGTTCGACCAGGCGGTCCACACCGCGTCGCACACCGTCTACCAGAACTACTCCGGCTGGGACATCTACCGGTCGTGGTCCGCGTTGATCGGGCTGGTCGCCCCGAACGAAGCGAGCGACATCGCGAAGTCGATGGTGCTCGACGGCCAGCAGGGCGGGCTGCTGCCCAAGTGGTCGCACAACAGCAACGAGCACTTCGTGATGACCGGTGACCCCGGGCCGATCATCGTGGGCAGCATGTACGCCTTCGGGGTCCGCGGCTTCGACACCGCGGCGGCGTTGGCCCTCATGGACAAGAGCTCGAACGGTGGCACCGCGCAGGGCCAGGCGATCCGCGGCCGCGAAAGCGGCTACCTCAGCCGGCACTACATCTACGAAGACCCGTCCGACTCGCTCGAGTACTCGGCGTCGGACTTCGCGGTGGCGCAGTTCGCGAAAGCCGTGGGCGACACGACGAAGTACACCACCTACATGCAGCGCGCCCAGTGGTGGCAGAACGTGTTCGGCACCGACTCGGGCTACATCCAGCCGCGCGGCAGCGACGGGACCTGGGCGTGGCCGGTCGTGCCGTCGAGCAACAGCGGCTACACCGAGGGCAACCCGTCGCAGTACACGTGGATGGTGCCCTACAACTACCAGGGCCTGATCAACCTGATGGGCGGCCGCCAGACCGCCGTCCAGCGGCTGGACCACCACTTCACCCAGCTCAACGGCGGCCTCACCCAGCCGTACTTCTACATCGGCAACGAGCCCGAGCACGGCGTGCCGTGGGCGTACAACTACGCGGCCCACCCGCAGGGCGCCAGCTCGGCGGTGCGGCGCGTGATGACCGAGTCGTTCACCACCGGCCCGGGCGGCCTGCCGGGCAACGACGACCTCGGCGCGACGTCGGCGTGGTACGTCTTCGCCGCGCTGGGGATGTACCCGGCGACGCCGGGCGCGGACGTCCTGGCCCTGCACGGCCCGCTGTTCCCGTCCGCCTCGATCGTCCGGCCGAGCGGGACGATCCAGATCACCGGTTCCGGCGCGGGTCAGGGCTCGCAGTACGTCCAGAGCCTGAGCGTCAACGGGACCGCGACCACCAAGTCGTGGATCCGCTACGGCGACATCGCGGGCGCGTCGACGCTGAACTACACGATGGGCTCGTCGCCCAGTGCGTGGGGCACGAGCACCGCCGACGTCCCGCCGTCGTACAACGACGGGTTCACGCCGCCGGCCGCCGCGCCGGAGCTGGGCACGAACCTGGCCCAGGGCAAGGCGGCCACGGGCTCGGCGACCTGCAACTCGGCCGAGACTCCCGCCAAGGCCGTCGACGGCAGCCTGGCGAACAACAGCAAGTTCTGCAGCACCGCCGCGACGAAGTTCCTCCAGGTCGACCTCGGGTCGGCGCAGAACGTGTCGTCGTTCGTGGTCAAGCACGCCGGCCTGGGCGGTGAGACGACCGGCTGGAACACCGGCGCGTTCACGATCCAGACGTCGACCGACGGCAGCACGTGGACGACGGTCGCGTCGGTGAGCGGGTCGCGGGCCAGCCGCACGTACCACCCGATCACGACGCGGTCGGCCCGGTACGTGAAGCTCAACCTCACGACGCCGACCAACAACGGCGACGGCGCGGCGCGGATCTACGAGTTCGAGGTCTACCGCTGACCCATCGGTCGTGAGTGGGAAACAGCGTTCCAACCCTGTTTCCCACTCACGATCCGGCCGCGGCAGACCACTCGTCGCGGGTGATGGCGTACTCGACTTCGCCGTGTTCGCTGCCTGGAGCGCGTTCGTGCTCCGGGAACTCCTCGAAGTACGTGCGGACGAACGTCATCCCCAGTTTCTCCATCACCCGGCGCGACCGCTTGTTCACCGTCATGGTGCACGCCGTCACGCGGGTGACCCCCAGTTCGGTGAAGCCCTTCGCGAGCAGGGCCGCCGAGCCTTCGGTTCCGTAGCCCTTGCCCCACGCCTTCCGGTGCAGCCGGTACCCCAGCTCCGGCTCGTCGGGCGGGTCCTGCGGGCGCGGGCGGAAATGGAACCACCCCAGGAAATCGCCGGTGCTCTTCTCGATCGCCGCCCAGAACCCGTAACCGGGGAAACGCTCGTAGTAACCGAGGAACGCGGGGAGATCGAGAGTGACGATCTCGGTGCGGTCCGCCGGCCGGCCCCCATTGAGGTACTTCATCACGGCCGGGTCGTCGTAGAGCTCGAAGAGTGCGTCGGCGTCGTTCTCGGTGAACCGGCGGAAGATCAGCCGCTCGGTTTCGAGGAATACGTGCATCGGGTGATGCTGGCAGGAACCCCAGTGGGTGGCAACGCGATTACGCGGCGGCGGCGAAGACCTCGCCCAGCGCCAGCGAGCCGGCTTCGGTGAGCACGGCGGCCACGCGCTCGCCGCACTTGCCGGGGTGTGCGGGTGCGATCAGGCCGAGCCGCGCGAGGCGGTGCACGGTGGACTGGTCGCAGCAGCTCAGGCCGTCGATGAACAGGTCGGGCTCGCAGCTGCAGCTGATCTCGGCGTGGCCCCCGGCCACGGCTCTCAACGTGGCCCGCTCACGGTGGTTCAGTTCCGTTGTCATGGCGGAGCCTCCTTCCCGTCGGACTCATGAGACCACTCACCACCGACATTTTCCGCCTCCGAGGGTGCGAACCGGGGGATTTAGGGGAAACACTTAGGGGTGGCGTGTCGCGGCTGGTCGGGTGACTCCCGGATACCCCGCGTCGAGTGGTTCAATCGTCGTCTTGCGCAGGTGGCGGAAAACGATCGACGTGCGGAAGCCGACGATCTCCCGGCGCAACGCCAGCCGGTCAGCGAGGAACGCGTGGAGCGCGTCGATGTCGGGCGTCGTCACTTCGATCAGGAAATCGTCACTCCCCGCGGTCACGTACACCGAGAGCACCTCCGGCAATTCCGCGATCGAGCGCTGGAATTCGTCGATGACCGCCCGGCTCAGCGGCCGCACCTGCGCCGCGACGAGCGCCCGGACGCCGCGGTTGAGGCTCGCCAGGTCGATGTCGGCGTGGTAGCCGCGGATGACACCGCGCTCCCGGAGCAGCCGGATGCGTTCGAGGCACGTCGAGGGCGCGATACCGACCTTCCGGGCGATGTCCCGGTTGGTCTGCCGCGCGTCCTCCTGCAGGTGCCGCACGATCGCCGAATCAAGTTCGTCCAGCACCGGGTCCTCCGCATCGCCGCCGAATTTCGTTCGGCAGTGCCACGGCGCCGCCGGTGTTCACTCTAACTTCGGTCGGCATGACCGCACATGAGCAGCTCGTGGCCCGCCGGGGCCGTCGATCCGGCGTCACCACCATGGTCGCGATCCATTCGACCGCCCTCGGCCCCGCCGTCGGCGGCTGCCGCTTCAAGCCGTACGGCACGCTCGAAGAAGCCGTCGGCGACGTCCTCCGCCTCTCCGAAGCCATGACGGCGAAGTGCGCCGTCGCCGGGCTCGCATTCGGCGGCGGCAAGAGCGTCATCGCGCCGGAACCGGGACGCGTCCTCTCGCCCGAGGAGCGCCGGGACGTCCTGCTCGACCACGCCGACCTCGTCGCCGACTTCGGCGGCACCTACCTGGCCGGCCCGGACGTGGGCACCGGCCCGGCCGACATGCTGGTGCTGCGCGAGGTCTCGGCGTTCGCGTTCTGCACGCCCGAGTCCGCGGGCGGAACCGGGTCCTCCAGCGGGCCGACGGCGGTCGGTGTGCTCGCCGCGCTCCGGGCGGCGACCGGCGCGGCGGACCTGACCGGGCGCCGGGTGGTGATCAGCGGCTACGGCTCGGTCGGCGCGCACCTCGCGGCGAGCCTGCACGCCGGCGGCGCCGACGTCGTCGTCTCCGACATCGACCCGGCCAAGCGGGCCGAGGCCGAGAACCAGGGCTTGACCTGGGTGGAACCGGAGAAAGCGCTCACCCTGACGGCCGACGTCGTGATCCCGGCGGCGGTCGGCGGCGTGCTGAGCCCCGAGACGGTGGCCCGCCTCGACACGCCGCTCGTCGTCGGCCCGGCCAACAACCAGCTCACCGACGACAGCGTCGCCGGTGAGCTCGCGGCGCGCGGCATCCTGTGGGTCCCGGACTACGTGGCGAGTGCGGGAGGGATCCTCTACACGCTCTCACGCGAAGCGGAGGGCCTCGGCCACGCCGCCGCGCTCGCCCGCGTCGAGACGATCGAGCAGACCGTCAGGGACCTCCTGAGCGCCGCGAAGGCCAACGCGACCACCCCGCTGCAGGAGGCGGCCGCGCTGGCCGGACGCCGGCTCACTTCTGGTGCGGCGCCACGTACTCCTTGGCCTCCGGTGCCTCGAACAGCGGCTTGACGTACCTGACGCCGCCCTCGGCCGAAGCGTCCGGGGTGGCCGCGTACACCTGGCGCGTCGCCGGCGTCCCCGGCTTGGAGAAGTCGAGCGCCGCGACCAGGTTGTCCGTGTTCGCCGACGTCGTCTGCTTCAAGGCCGCGGAGATGCCGTCGCGCGTGAGGTCCTTGTTGTCACACGCCTTCTTCAGCACCGCGCCCCACACTTCGCCGACCGCGTAGCCGTAGGGGACGCCGCCGTTCGGCGTCTCCTTGTACGCGGCCTTGTACTTCGCCGCGACGTCCTTGGCCTTGGGCAGGTCGGCCGAGAACGGCACGCTGCTCGCGACGACAGTGAGCTTGTCCAGCGCGCCCGCGGCGGGGCTCTTCAGCAGCGCCGGGTCGAACGTCGGGTTGTTGCCCAGCACCGGCACGTTCAGCCCGAGCGCCTTGTTCGCCGCGACCGCCGACCCGGTCTGGGCGGGGGTGGTGGTCAGCGCGATCAGCTTGACCCCGGCGCCCTTGAGCCCGGTGACGGCGTTCGTGAGGTCGCTGTCGGTCGAGGTGATCTTGACTTCCTTGACCGTCAGGTTGTGCTTCTTCGCGTAGAACTGCGAGCCGCGCAGGCCGTTCTTGCCGTACTCGCCGTCGATGTACACGTGCCCGATCGTGTCGCCGTCCTTGAGCAGCCCCTGCTCCTGCAGGTACGAGAGGCCGTCGATCATCTCCACGTCGTAGGTGGTGCCGACGATCATCACGTACGGGTTGTCGAGCAGCTCCGAGGACCACGACGCGGGCGCGGCGACGGCCTTGTCGGAGGCCAGGTTCTGCTTCAGCGCGGCCACCACCGGCGAGCCGAGCAGCTGCACGAACCCGAGCACCTTCGGCTCGATCTGCGGGTACAGCGTCTTCGCCGTGTCGGCCTTGTAGCCGTGGTCGACCTCTTCGAGCTTGACCTGCCGGCCGCAGACGCCGCCGGCGGCGTTGAAGTCCTTGGCCCACAGCTCGTTGCCCTGGGTGACACCGAGGCCGAGGTTCTTGAAGACGCCGGACTTGTCGGTCATCACGCCGAGCGTCACCTCGCTCGCCGTGACCCCCTTGCCGGTCTTGACGCCGGAGCTGTCCGAGCCCGACGAGCCCGAGTCGCCCGCTTTCGTGCTGCACGCGGAGAGGACGAGGGCGGCCGCCAGCGCCGCCGCCAGGTGTGTGCGTTTCATGGTTCCTCCGGGGGTTGACGGCGAGAACGGGTGAGGCGGCGGCCGATCGCGGCGAGCCCGCCCGGCTCGAACAGGACGACGAGGATGATCGCGGCGCCGTAGACGAACGAGCTGACCAGGACCGGGGTCAGCGCGCCGTCGCCGGTGCCGGCGAACCAGCCCAGGTCGGCCGAGTACAGGGCGAGCACCTGCGGCAGCCCGTTGACGATCAGCGCGCCGACCAGCGCGCCGGAGACCGAGCCGAGCCCGCCGATGATGACCATCGCGAGGTAGGCGATGGACACGTTGATGCCGTACGTGCCGTATTCGCTCTCGTCCGGCTTGAGGATGTCGAACCACAGCACGGTCATCGCGCCGGCGAGGCCGCCGTAGGCCGACGAGACGGCGAACGCGCCCGCCTTCGCGCGCAGCACGCTGACGCCCATCACCGCGGCCGCGGCTTCGTTGTCGCGCACCGCCCGCCACGAGCGTCCGACCCGGCCGCGGACGGCGCCGCGCGCGATCACGAACGCCAGCACGGTCAGCAGCAGGAACAGGTACCACGTGCGTTCGGCCTGCCGGATCGGCACGCCGAGCACGGTGATTTCGGGCCCGTCGTTGGTGAACGGGAAGCCGAACAGCGAGAACGGCGTCGGCGCGCGCCCGGTCGACGTCCCGCCGGTGAGCTCCTCGGCGGACTGCCCGAAGTAGAGGCCGAGGAACACCAGGGCCAGCGAGGCGACGCCGAGGTAGATCCCGCGCAGCCGCCCGGCGACCGGCGCGAAGGCCAGGCCGAGCAGGGCCGTGACGACCACCGCGCCGAGCAGCGACAGGCCCGGGTCGAGGCCGAAGCCGACGACGCGGTCGTCACCCGTCGGCCCGGACAGCACGGTGTAGGCGGTGGCCCCCGCGAGCAGGAAGAACGCGTGGGCCAGGGAAAGCTGCCCGGCCTGCCCGACCACCAGCGTCAGCCCGATCGCGCCGACCGCGCCGATCATCATGTACTGCCCGGCCTTCAGCCAGGCGGCGTCGAGGTAGAGCGGCAGGGCGAGCAGCACGACCAGCAGCGCGAGCCAGGCCACGGTGCGCACCAGCTTCCGCCAGTCGCGGCGCGGCGGCGGCGTCGCTTCGACAGCCGGCGGGGAGTCCACTTCGGACACAGCGCTGTCAGACACGGGTTCGCTCCCTCGTGCCGAACAGCCCGGAGGGCCGCACCACCAGGACCACCAGCATCACCAGGAACACCGCGCTCTTCGAGAAGTCGAACGAGACGTACTGCGCGGACAGCGCTTCCACGATCCCCACGACCAGGCCGCCGACGACGGCGCCCGCCGTCGAGTCGAGGCCGCCGAGGATCGCCGCGGGGAACGCGGCCAGCGCGATCGAGTGCGTCCCGCGCGAAAGCCCGGCGCCGGAGAAGTCCTGCGTGGCGATGAACAGCACCGCCACCCCGGCCAGCAGCCCGGCGACGAGCCACGCGGTCGCGGTGACCCGCGAACTGCGGATGCCCATCAGCGCGGCGGCCTCGCGGTTCTCCGCCTGCGCCCGCATGGCCACGCCCCAGTTCGAGTACTTGAACGCCAGCCAGAACGCCGTGATGAGCACCGCGGCGACGACCAGCGCGACCAGGTGGGTGCGGAACAGCGTGATCCCGCCGACCTGGAACGGCTTCGCGTCCCAGGCGCCGCCGAGGAACGGCAGCGTGACGCCGAGGCGGCGCACGATCTCCTCGGTGACGATCACGTCGACGCCGATGGTGAGCAGCGCCAGGCTGTTCGCGTCGGCGTGCCGGGAGCGCGACAGCAGCAGCCGCTCGACGGCCAGGCCGAGCAGCCCGGCCGAGACGATGCCGGCCAGCGACGCGCCCACCCAGCCCAGCGCGTCCCGCGTCACCACGACGACGTAGCCGCCGAAGAGCACGAGCGAGCCGTGCGCGAAGTTGACCACCTCGGTGGCCTTGAAGATGATCACGAACCCCAGCGCGAGCAGCGCGAACACCGCGCCCTTGCCGAGGCCGTTGACCGTGAGCTGCAGGAAGGTGTTCACGCTGCCTCCGTGCCCAGGTAGGCCTTGATGACGTCCGGGTCGGACTGGACCTCCGCCGGGGTGCCGTCGGCGATGCGGCGGCCGAAGTCGAGCACCGTGACCCGGTCGGCGATGCCCATCACCAGGCCCATGTCGTGTTCCACGAGCAGGATCGAGATGCCCAGCTCGGCGCGGATCCCGCTGATCGTGCCGGCCAGCTCCGCGGTCTCCGCCGCGTTCATCCCGGCCGCGGGCTCGTCGAGCAGGAGCAGCACCGGTTCGACGGCGAGCGCGCGGGCGAGGTCGACGCGCTTGACGACGCCGTAGGGCAGCGCGCCCACGAGGGCGTCGACGACCGCGCCGAGCCCGAGGAACGCGCAGATCTCGCGCGCCCGCTCGGCGTGCCGGCGTTCGGCGCGGACCGTCCACGGGAGCCGCAGCCCGACCTCGAGGAACCCGCCGCGGGTGAGCGCGTGCCGGCCGAGCATGACGTTGTCCAGCACGGTCGAGCCGGCCGACAGCGCGGCGTTCTGGAACGACCGCCCGACACCGAGGCGGGCGAGCTTGTGCGGCGCGAGCCCGGTGAGGTCGGTGTCCCCGAGCCGCACGCGGCCGGCGTTGGCCCGGTAGAGGCCGCTGATCACGTTGAAGCAGCTGGACTTCCCGGCGCCGTTGGGCCCGATCAGCGCGTGCAGCGACCCGGGCGCGACGGTGAAGCTCACCTCGTCGAGGGCGCGGATCCCGCCGAACCGCAGCGAGACGTCCTCGACACGCAGTTCCGGCGGCGTCATCCGGCCCACCTCGACAGCGTCCGGCCGGCCAGCTGCTTGCGCGCCTGCTCGGCTTCGGCGTCGGCGGTCTCCTGCGACTCGGCGTGCCCGCCGAGGTAGAGCCGCCGGACGTCCTGGCTGGCGGCCAGCTCGGCGGCCGTCCCGGCGAGGGCGACCCGGCCGACTTCCAGCACCACGGCGTGGTCGGCGACCGCGAGCGCCATCACGGCGTTCTGCTCGACCAGCACCACGGCGGTGCCCTGCTCGTGGATCTCGCGGATGGTCTTCCCGATCTGCTCGACGATCTTCGGTGCGAGTCCGAGCGACGGCTCGTCGAGCAGCAGCAGCTTCGGCGCGGACATCAGCGCCCGGCCGATCGCGAGCATCTGCTGTTCGCCGCCGGACAGCAGGCTGGCGCGCTGCTTGGCGCGTTCGGTGAGCACCGGGAACAAGGCGTCGACCCGCTCGCGCGCTTCGGTCCGTTCGGCGGCGGTCCGGGCGCCGATGCCGCCGGCCCGCAGGTTCTCCTCGACGGTCATCCGCGCGAAGACCTGACGCCCCTCGGGCACGCCGACCACGCCGAGCCGGACGATCCGGGCCGGGTCGAGCTTGCCGAGCGCGTGGCCGTCGTAGCGGATCTCGCCGGCGTCGACGGCGCCCCGGTGCATCCGGAGCGTGCCCGACACGGCCCGCAGCAGGGTGGACTTCCCGGCGCCGTTGCTGCCGAGCACGGCGAGGACGCCGTCGGCGGAGACGTCGAGGTCGACGCCGTGCAGGGCGGGTGTCGACCGGCCGTAGCGCACCCGAAGACCACGCACGGTCAGCACGGACTCACTCCAGGACGCAAGAGGCCTCCTCCACTCGTGTGACGTGAGTCACGGTCGGTGGCGGCCATCCTGCGATCACGCGCGGCTCTCGGACACCCCCACGTGGAGACCCCGCGGGCTACGAAACGGACACGGCGGACTGCCGGAGCGCGGCGAACACCTCGGGCGAGGTGGTGCACTCGCCGAGGCGGACCGGCTTGCGGTCGCCGTGGAAGTCACTCGACCCCGTGGTGAGCAGCCCCAGGTCCGCGGCCACCTCACGCAGCCGCGCCCGCACCTCCGGCGATTGCTCCGGATGGTCGACTTCGACGCCGGCGAGCCCGGCTTCGGCCAACGCGGCCAGTTGCGCGTCGGAGACCGATGCGCGTCGCTTCACCGACCGCGGATGCGCCAGCACCGCGACACCCCCGGCCGCGCGCACGAGCGAGATCGCGTCCACAGTGGACAGCACGTGCTTCGGGACGTCCGCCCGGCCGCCGTCGGCGATCCAGTCGGCGGTGAAGGCATCGGTGATGCCCACCGCGGCCAGCGCCGCGGCGATGTGCGGACGCCCCAGCGGCGCACCGGCGGCGATCTCCCGCACCCGCGCCAGGCTGATCGGCGCGCCCAGCTCCCGGCAGCGCTCGACCATCCGCACCGCGCGCCGCTCCCGGTCGGTGCGGATCAGCTCCAGCTCACCGCCCAGCTCCGCGTGCCCCGGATCGACGAAGAGGCCGAGCAGGTGCACCTCCGCGTCGTCGAGCCGGCACGAGATCTCGACGCCGGGGACCAGCTCGATGTCCGGAGCAGCGGCGGAAGCCGCGGCCAGGCCGGCGAACGTGTCGTGGTCGGTGAGGGCCAGCACGGTCAGCCCGGCTTCGGCGGCCAGCCGGGGCAGCTGCGCGGGCGGCGTCGTCCCGTCGGAGGCGGTGCTGTGCGCGTGCAGGTCGATCGTCACCCGGCCGAGGATCTCACAGCAGCCCGGCCTCGCTGGCCTTCCCGATCGCCTCGACGCGGTTGCGCGCGCCGAGCTTGTGCAGCGCCGACTGCAGGTACGTCTTGACCGTGTTGCGCGCGAGCCCCGTCGACTCCGCGATCTCGGGGTTCGTCTGGCCCTGCGCAGCCAGCCGCAGCACCTCGTACTCGCGGCGGGTCAGGCCGCTGCGGGCCAGCGCGTCCGACCGCTGCCCGGCGTCGGGCAGGATCCGCGGGTCGACGACGCGCTCGCCGCGCAGCACCCGCCGCAGCTCGGTCACCAGCTGCGCGCCGGCGGCGTCCTTGAGCAGGCAGCCGTGCGCCCCCGACTCCAGCGCGGCCAGCACGCCCTGGTGGTCGCCGTGCGCGGTGAACACGACGATCTTGCCGTCCGGGTGCACCCGCCGCAGCTCGGTGACGACCTCCGGGGCGAGCATGTCCGGCAGGCGCAGGTCGAGCAGGATCAGGTCCGGCGCCAGCGCCGCGACCCGCTCGATCGCCAGCCGCCCGGACTCCGCGGAGCCGACCACGCTCAGGCACGGGTCCGAGCGCAGCAGCAGCGTCACGCCGTCGCGGACCACCGGGTGGTCGTCGACGACGAACACGGTCGCGGGCGTCGTGGGGGTCACCGGCGCACCAGCGGCACCCACGCGCGCAGCGTGCAGCCGTCGTCGTCGTCCCGGACCAGGCTGATCCGCCCGCCGAGCCGCAGCGCGCGGCCGCTCAGCGTCCGCAGGCCCATCCCGGTGCCGGGGACGGGCTCGCCGCCGCTGCCGTCGTCGGCGACGACCACCTGGACCCCGTCGTCGCTGGGCAGCAGGCTGACGATCACCGACGACGCCCCGGCGTGCTTCTCGACGTTGAGCAGCCCTTCGCGGACCGCGGCGACCAGCAGCGCGGTCCGTTCGGCGTCCAGCGGTGGCACCGCCGCGAGCTGCACGAACCGCGCCGGGACGCCGCAGCGGGCCTGGAACGAGCGGCAGTGCTCGGCCAGCTCGACCGGCAGCGCGCGTTCCGGGCTGGACTCCGACAGCGCCAGCAGCGACTCCCGCAGCGCGCCGGCGGCCGCCGAGACGTCGCCTTCCAGCCGCCGCAGCCGCGCCTCCAGCCCGGGGAGCTCGCGCAGGTCCGCGTGCAGGTCGCGCACCTGGACGCCGATGGAGAACAGCAGCGCCCCGACGGAGTCGTGCAGCGCGCTCTGCATGCGCAGGCGTTCGCCGGCCACCGCGGCCGTGCGGTCGGTCTCGGCCACTTTCGCCAGGTGCAGGGCCGCGCCGGCCTGGCAGGCGACCTCCTCCATCCGCCGGACGGCGTCGTCACCGAAGTCGGCGGGCTCTCGCATGGCCGCGTAGGCGATGGCGACGGTCTCGCCGCGCGCGACGATCGGGACAGCGAGCAGCGCGGCCAGGCCCTCCCCGCGGACCTGGACGTCGAAGTGGTGGGTGATCGTCGGCGCGCTGACGTAGTCGGTGACCTTCACCGGCCGGCCCAGCGCCAGCACCCGCCCGCCGACGCCCTGACCGGTCGGCACCTCGAGGTCCTGCAGCGCGTCGGTCCGGTTGCCCGACATCCAGCGGATCACGGCCAGCCCCGGCTCGGTGAGCTCGCCGACGAACCCGGCCTTCGCGCCGACGGCGTCCCGGACCAGGCGCGCGGTCCCGTGCAGCGCGGCGACGCGGTCGAGCGTGCCGAGCAGCTTTTCCCGCTCGCGCAGCAGCTCGCCCAGCACGGCGCTGTACTCGGCGACGTGCTCCTGTGCCGTCACGCGCCCACGATCGCACACGGACTGTGGTTTCGGACATACCCGGCTGGAGAGGTACGGGAGCGCCCGGTCGACTTGAATGGGGGCGTGGAGATCCTCACCGACGCCGCCACGCTCGCGCTGTACACGACAGATGCGTCCAACTACCGCCACGTGCCCCGCGGGGTGGTGCTGCCGGAGTCCGTCGACGACGTCGTCGCCGCGGTCGCGGCCGCCCGCGATCGTGACCTGCCGGTGATCGCCCGCGGCGGCGGCACGAGCGTCGCCGGCAACGCGTGCGGGCCGGGCCTGGTGATCGACACCTCGCGCCACGTCGGCGGCGTGCTTTCCCTGGACCCGGAGGCCCGGCTCGCGCGGGTGCTGCCCGGCACGGTGCTCGACGACCTGCAGGCGGTCGCGGCGCCGCACGGGCTGCGGTTCGGGCCGGACCCGTCGACGCACAGCCGCTGCACCCTCGGCGGGATGATCGGCAACAACGCGTGCGGCTCGCACTCGGTGGCGTGGGGGCGCACGGTCGACGTCGTCCGCTCGCTGGACGTGCTGCTCTACGACGGCACGCGGCTGCGGGTGGGCCGGGACGAGCCCACCGAGGGCCCGATCTTCGACGAGCTGCGCGCGCTCGTGCGCGACAACCTGGCGTTGCTGCGCAAGGAACTTTCGACGTGGCCGCGGCGGGTGTCCGGCTACGGGCTCGAACACCTGCTGCCGGAGAACGGGTTCGACGTCGCGAAGGCGCTCGTCGGCTCGGAAGGCACCTGCGTCACGATCCTCGAGGCGACGGTCGAGCTGGCCCGGCTGCCTGCTCGTCGCGTGCTGGCCGTGCTGGGCTTCCCCTCCGACATCGCCGCGGCCGACGCCGTGCCGTCGATCCTGCCGTGGTCGCCGCTGACCGTCGAAGGCGTGGACGCCGAGCTGGTCGCGATGCTGCCCGGCCGCGCGGGCGACCTGCCGCCGGGTGGCGCGTGGCTGTTCGTCGAGCTGGCGGGGGACGACCCGGCTTCGCGGGCCCGGGACTTGGCCGCGTCCCTCGACCTGACCGGGTTCGCGATCGTCGACGACCCGGCCGCGCAACGCGGGCTGTGGCGCATCCGCGAGGAGGGCGCGGGGCTCGCGACCCGGCTCGCGGACGGCTCGGAAGCCTGGCCGGGCTGGGAGGACGCGGCTGTCCCGCCCGAGCGGCTCGGCGCGTACCTGCGCGAGTTCAAGGACCTCATGCGGGCGCACGGGCGGCGCAGCGTCGTCTACGGCCACTACGGCGAAGGCTGCCTGCACATGCGGCTGGACTTCGATCTGCTGTCTTCGGGCGGCATCGCGGACTTCCGGCGCTTCCTGGAGGAGGCCGCGGACCTCGTCGCCGCGCACGGCGGATCGCTGTCCGGCGAGCACGGCGACGGCCAGGCGCGGTCCGAGCTGCTGTCCCGCATGTACAGCCCGGAGATGCTGGACGTGTTCGCCCGGTTCAAGGCGATCTTCGACCCGGCCGGCCGGATGAACCCCGGCATCCTGGTCGCGCCGCGCGCGATCGACGCGGACCTGCGCGTACGAGCCACCTCACCGTCCTTCGAGGACAGTGTCTTCCTCGGCTACCCGGAGGACCAGGGGAGTTTCGGGCAGGCGATGCGGCGCTGCGTCGGCGTCGGGAAGTGCCGCAACACCAGCGGCGGCGGCGTGATGTGCCCGAGCTACCGGGCCACCCGGGAAGAGCAGCACTCGACGCGGGGGCGGGCACACCTGCTCGCCGAGATGATCAACGGCGAGGTCATCACCGACGGCTGGCGCTCGTCCGAAGTGCACGACGCCCTGGACTTGTGCTTGTCCTGCAAGGGATGTCTGTCGGACTGCCCGGTCGACGTCGACATGGCGACCTACAAGGCGGAGTTCCTGCACCACCACTACCGGCGGCGGCTGCGGCCGGCGTCGCACTACTCGATGGGCTGGCTACCGCTGTGGCTCCGGGCCAGCGCGCGGATGCCGCGGCTGGCCAATCTCGTGGGGCGGTCCCGCTTGGCGGGTCTGGTGAAACGGCTCGGCGGGATCGCGCCCGAGCGTTCGCTGCCTTCGTTCGCCCCTTCGCCGTTCACGTCGTCGCGGGCGGATCTCCGGCGCCGGGCGTCGGGCGAGCGTCGCGTCGTGCTGTGGCCGGATTCGTTCAACAACTACCTCACGCCGTCGGTGCTGGAGGCCGCCCACGAGGTGCTCACCGCGGCGGGCTACGACGTCGTGCTGCCCGACCGCGGAGTCTGTTGTGGACTGACGTGGGTGTCGACCGGCCAGCTCGGCGTCGCGCGCCGCGTCCTGGACCGGACGCTTTCCGTGCTGGCGCCGTGCCTCGAAGACGGCTACGAGGTGGCCGGGCTGGAGCCGAGCTGCACGGCGCTGTTCCGCGGCGACCTGCCGGCGCTCATGCCCGGCGACGCGCGCGCGGAGCTGCTGGCTTCCCGGACGTTCACGTTCGCGGAGCTGCTGGAGCGGGCGCCGATCCCGTTCGCGGCGCTCGACGTCGACGCGATCACGCAGGTGCACTGCCACCAGCACGCGGTCCTCGGCTTCGGCGCCGACGAGTCGGCTCTCGCGGCGGCGGGGGTGCGCAACACGACGCTCGACTCGGGGTGTTGCGGCCTGGCGGGCAACTTCGGCTTCGAGCGCGGCCACTACGAGGTGTCGAAGGCGGTGGCGGAGGACCGGATGCTCCCGGCGATCCGCGCTGCCTCGGCGGAGACGGTGGTGGTGTCGGACGGCTTCAGCTGCCGGACCCAGATCGAGCAGGAGTCCGGCCGCCGTCCGGTGCACCTCGCGGAGCTACTGCGCCGCGCGTTGCCCTGAGCCCCACCAGGCGGTCGCCAGGGCGTCCAGCGTGGGCTCCGGCGGCGCCGGCAGGATGTCGAAGTACCAGGGGAAGTTGCTGTAGACGTGCAGCAACGCGTACGCCAGGCACCGGCGCGGGTCGATCGGCTGCCCGTAACCGTCCAGGAAGCGGCGCAGCAGGTCGCCGTCCCCGCGTGAGACGAACAGGCCCACTGCGACGAAGTCGTACTCCGCCGCGCCGCGCATCGCGGGCTCGAAGTCGAACACGCCGGTGACGCGGCCGTCGGCGACCATGACGTGCTCGCGCATGAACTCCGTGTGCAGCGGGACGACCGGTGGCGTCCCCAGGTCGACCGCGTCGAGGAACGCCGGGATCTGCGCGGTCCACGTGTCGTCCAGGTTGATCGTCCGGTGGTGCTCGACGACCTTCGCGCGTTGCGCCGCCACGAACTCCGCCCAGTCCGCGGGGTCCAGGACGGCCAGCCGCGGGTCGTCGACCGCGTGCAGGGTGGCCAGGAGCTCGCCCAGCTCGCGCACGAGCCGCCCTCTGTCCTCCGTGGACAGTTCCGGCCAGGCCTCGGCGAGCGTCCGCCCGGGGAGGCGTTCCATGAGCAGCCAGCCCCAGCCGTCGCGCTCGCCCGCGTCCTTCACCGCCGGTGTCGGCAGGGTGCCGTGCAGTGCTTCGAGGACGGTGCGCTCGGTCGTGCTCTCGGCGAGGTACAGCGGCGGGTAGAGCTTGAGCACCAGGTCGTCGCCGACGGCGTACACCGGCAGCGAGCCCTCGGTGAACGGGACGACGTCGTCCCGCCCCAGCAGGGCGGTGACCGCGGGGAGCAGCGCCGCGCGGGAGAGCTCCGCCTCGGTCGCCGCGGACGGGAAGGTGGCCATGATCCCGACCGTAGGCCGGGTGTCGAGCGGTTATTCCGTGCGCTCCAGCAGCGTCCTGGTCGCGGTGACCACCAGCCGGCAGATGTCGTCGGGGTCCGCGCTGGCCAGGGGTTCCTTCCCGCTGACCTCGCGGACCAGCGCGATCCCCATCAGCCAGGCGAGCGCGAGGTCCGCGCGCAGCTCGGCGTCCGGGGCGTCGGTCAGCGTGGCCAGCACCCGCGCGTACTCCTCGCCGATCTCTTGGCGGATGGCGGCCGCGACGCCGTCGCTGCCCGATGAGCGCAGGTAGGTCTCGAGCGTCCGGTTCCGCGGCCCCTCGGGGGCCAGCATGCTGTGCAGGGAGGCGCTGAACAGCCGCTCGGGCGGCGTGCTGGCCAGCTGCTCGCGGCCGTCACGGGCGATCACCGCTTCGAACAGCGCTTCCTTGCTGCCGAAGTAGCGGAACAGCAGCGCCTGGTTGACCCCGGCCTCACCCGCGATGTCGCGCACGGTGGTCCGGTCGAAGCCGCGCTCGGCGAACAGCTTCGCGGCGGCGTCCAGCAACGCCTGCTGCGTCGCCGCCGCGTCCCGTCGCCGGCCGGCCTGTTCCGTCACTGGAGCAGGCTAACCGGCAAACGGGACACGCGCGCTGCTACCCGCTCAGCCGGATCGCCGCGGCCGGGCAGGTCAGCTCGGCCTGGCGGACCGCGTCGTCCTCACCGGACGCCGGTTCGTCGGTGAGGAGGACGACCGTGCCGGCCTCCTCGTCCTGGTCGAACGTCCCCGGCGCGAGCAGGACGCACTGTCCAGACGCGACGCAGGCTTCGGTGTCGGCGGTGATCTTCACGGGGCTCACCACGTCACCGGAACGGCGTCGACCCCGCCGGCGACACGGTTGACGCGCACCGGGATGTCCTCGATCCGGGCCGCCAGCCGCAGGCCGGGGAACCGGCGGAACAGCTTGGGGAACACCGTCCGCAGCTCGGTGCGGGCGAGGTTGGCGCCGATGCAGACGTGCGCGCCGGTGCCGAAGGCCAGGTGGACGTTCGGCGTGCGGCCCGGGTCGAACTCGTCGGGGTCGGAGAACACCGAGGCGTCGCGGTTGGCCGCGTCGCTGGAGACGAGCACCGCGTCGCCGCGCCGGATCCGCGTGCCGGCGATCTCGACGTCCTCGTGGGCGTAGCGCAGCAGGCCGGTGCCGCTCGTCGCGGTCAGCCGCAGGATCTCCTCGACGGTCTGGTTCACCTCGCCGTCGGGATCGGCGGCGAAGCGGTCGCGGCGGGCGGTGTCGCTGAGCAGGAAGAGCGTGCCCATCGCGATCCGGGTGGACGTCGTCTCGTGGCCGGCGAACAGCAGGCCGGTCGCCATCCGGGAGAGGTCGTCGTCGGTGAAGCTCGGGTCGTCGGCCTGGACGGCGACCATGTCGGAGATGACGTCGGGCTGCGGGTCCGCGCGCTTCGCCTCGGCGAGCTTCAGCATGTAGGCCTTGAACTCGGCCATCGCCGCCTGCGCGTCCTCGCCGCCGTCCATCCTCGCGATCCGCTCGGACAGGCCGCGGAAGTGCTCGCGGTCGGCGTACGGGACGCCGAGCAGTTCGCAGATCACCAATATCGGCAACGGGAAGGCGAGGAAGTCGGTGAGGTCGACCGGCTCGTGGGGGTTCGCGTCGCGGGCGGCCTGCAGGTCGTCGAGGCAGCGGTCGGTCAGCTCGGCGATCCGGTCGCCGAGCGCCCGCATGCGCGGCGCGGAGAACGCGGGCGCGAGCATCCGGCGCATCCGCTTGTGCTCGGCCTCTTCGGTTTCGAAGTCCCCGCTCGGGCCGTCCTGGATCGCGGCGTTCGAGATCCGCGACGCCTGCTCCGGCGCGGGGTGCGAACGGCCGAAGCGCTTGTCGCGGAAGACTTCCTTGGCCTCTTCGTACGACGTCACGAGCCACGCGGGGTCGCCGGCCGGGGTCAGCACCCGGCTGATCGGCGCGCGGCTGCGGAGGGCTTCGTAGTCCGGGGCGATGGCGAGCGCGTTCGCCCGGGTGAAGGGGAGGCGAGGCGTCTCTTCGGTGGTGGTCATGCGTCTCTCCTCAGTTCGGTTTCGAGGTCGGCGAGCCAGCGGAGTTCGGCGTCGAGCTTGCCGAGGACGTGCCGCAGCGCCGCCCGGCCCCACGGGTCGGCCTGCCCGGCCGCGAGCGCGGTGAGCCGGGCGTGCTCGGTGGTCAGCGCGTGTTTTCGCACGTCGAGGACCCGGGCGCGTTCTTCTTCCCGGAGCCGGCTGAAGCTCCCGACGCGCGCGAGGAACTCCTCCTGGCTGAGCGCCAGCTCGGCCGGGAAGTCCGCGAGCATGTCGTGCAGCAGCTCACGACCGACGTCGGTGATCGTGTAGACGTGCCGCGGCGGTTTGGCCTCCTGTTCCTCCGCGCTGCGGCTCACCGCGCCCGCGTCGACGAAGCGCCGCAGGGTCGGGTAGAGCGAGTTGTTCGACAAGGTGTGCCCGGTCGAGGCTTCGACGGCCTTGCGCAGCTCGTAGCCGTGCATCGGCTCGCGGTCCAGCCTCGACAGCAAGAGGATCTCGATCCACACCTAGGTCACCGTAACCTAGTGGTCCGTGACTGAGCAATGGCGGATCGTGACAGGTGGGGAGAAACTGTGTAGCTTTGTAAGCAGCTGCTTACAACCGAGCACGGGGGTTTTCCGGATGACCGTCACCCACACCGAGCCGCTCTCGTACCCCTTCAACGAGGAGGCCGGGCTCGACCTCAACGAGGCCTACGCGGCCGCCCGCGAAGCCGAGGGCATGGTCCGGGTCAAGATGACGTACGGGGAGCCGGCGTGGCTGGCCACCCGCTACGCCGACGCCCGGCTCGTGCTCGGTGACCGCCGGTTCTCGCGGGCGATGGAGAAGGAGAAGGACGCGCCGCGCCGCTCACCCGTGCAGCGCGAGGGCGGCATCCTGCAGATGGACCCGCCGGACCACACGCGGCTGCGGACGCTGGTGGCGAAGGCGTTCACCATGCGCCGCGTCGAGCTGCTCCGCCCGCGCGTCGCTTCCCTGGCGGCGGAGCTGATCGCGGACATGAAGGCCGCCGGCCCGCCCGCCGACCTCGTCGACCGCTACGCGCTGCCGATCCCGGTCGCGGTGATCTGCGAGCTGCTCGGCGTCCCGGTTGCCGACCGGCCGAAGTTCCGCGTCTGGAGCGACGCCGCGCTGTCGACCAGCGGGTTGACGCCGGAGGAGTTCGAGCGCAACCGCGAAGAGCTGCGCGACTACATGCGCGGGCTGATCGCCGAGCACCGGGCGCAGCCGCAGGACGACCTGATGACGGCGCTGATCGAGGCGCGCGACACCCGCGACCGGCTGACCGAGCTGGAGCTGGTCGACCTGTGCGTCGGCATCCTCGTCGCCGGCCACGAGACCACCGCCAGCCAGATCCCCAACTTCGTCTACGCGCTGCTCGACCAGCCCGGGCAGTGGCAGCGGCTGGTCGACGACCCGGACCTCATTCCGGCGGCCGTCGAGGAGCTGCTGCGGTTCGTCCCGCTGGGCGCCGGCGCCGGGTTCGCGCGCTACGCCACCGAAGACGTCGAGGTCGGCGGCGTGCTGGTGAAGGCGGGGGAGCCGGTGCTGGTGGCAGTCGGCGCGGCCAACCGCGACCGGCTGCAGTTCGACGACGCCGACCGGCTGCGGTTCGACCGCGGCGACACCCACCACCTCGGCTTCGGCCACGGCGTCCACCACTGCCTGGGCGCGCCCTTGGCCCGGCTCGAGCTGCAGGAGGCGCTGCGCGCGTTGGTCACCGAGCTGCCGGGCCTGCACCTGGCCGGCGATATCGTGTGGAAGACGCAGATGCTCGTCCGCGGACCGCGGTCGATGCCGATCGGATGGTGAGCATGACCTGGCACGTGGAAGTCGACGAACACACCTGCATCGGCTCGGGGATGTGCGCCGCGCTGATGCCCGAGGTGTTCGTCCTGGACGGCGCGGTCGCGCAGACGGCGGCGCCGGAGGTGGAAGCCGACGAGACGGTGCTGGACGCGGCGGACTCGTGTCCGGCGATGGCGATCACGGTGACCGACGGCGGCCGCGAGATCGGCCCGCGTCCCTAGGGTTCGAGGCGGCCGTGCTCGGTGACCACGGCCGTGACGAGCTCGTACGGGGTGACGTCGAACGCGGGGTTGAAGACCCGCGTGTTCGGTGGTGTGACCGTCGTGCCGGCGTATTCGGTGAGTTCGCGGGCATCGCGTTCTTCGATGGCGATGCCCGCACCGGTGTCGAGGGTCGTGTCCACAGTGGACGAAGGCGCGACGACGACGAACGGCACCCGGTGGTGCCAGGCGGCGATGGCGAGGCCGTAGGTCCCGATCTTGTTGGCGACATCGCCGTTGGCGGCGATCCGATCGGCCCCGACGAGCACGCAGTCGACCATCCCGTTCGCCATCGCGGCGGCGGCCGCGCCATCGGGTTGCACGCGGTAGGGGACGTTCTCCTGGGCGAGTTCCCACGCGGTCAGCCGGGCGCCTTGGAGGAGCGGGCGGGTCTCGTCGACGAGGACTTCTTCGACGAGCCCGCGTGCGTGCAGGTGCCAGACGACACCGAGGGCGCTGCCCCACCCGACGGTGGCGAGGCGCCCGGCGTTGCAGTGGGTGAGCAGCCTCAGCGGCCGGCGCGAGCACTCCTGCACAACGACCTCGGCGGCGTGCTGGGAGGCGGCTTTGTTGAGTTCTTCGTCCTCTTTGAGGAGGGCTTTCGCCTCGTCCAGGACGGCGTCCGGGCCTTGGGCGAGTTTGGTCATGGCGCGCCGGACGCCCCAGGCGAGGTTGACGGCGGTGGGCCGCGCGGTGGCGATCAGCCGGGCATCGGCCTCGACGTCGTGACTGGTCCGGGCGGCAAGGGCGACCCCGAGAGCACCGGCGGCCCCGAGGGCGGGCGCCCCGCGGACGGCGAGCCGTTTGATGGCGTCGACGAGCTCACCGACGGTCCGCAGGTGAAGCAGCCGGAACTCCCCGGGCAGGGCGGTCTGATCGATGACGACGACGGCGCCATCGTCCCAGTCGATGGTCCTGCGCACGTGCCCTCCCAGGGGTTATCGGGTTGCGCGCCCGGCGAAGATGCGACGGTGACCATTGAACGGCAGAACCCGCCCGGCTTGCACACACCACCGGGCTACCACCACGTGGTGTCGGTATCGGCGGGACGCACGCTGTACCTGGCGGGCCAGTGCCCGCTGACCGCTGAGGGATCGGTGCCCGAGGGTGTGCCGGCCCAGGTCGACCAGGTAGTGGCCAACACGGCGGCGGCGTTGAAGTTCGCGGGAGCGTCGCCGAGGGACGTGGTGCGCACGGTGATTTACGTGGTGACGGAGGACCGCGAGGTGTTGTCGGAGGTGTGGGACCGGCTGACGAGTTCGGAGATCAGCGAGGCGTTCACCGCGGCGAGCACGCTGCTGGGGGTGGCCCAGCTGGGGTTCGAGGGCCAGCTGGTGGAGCTGGACGTAACGGCAGCACTGGACTGACGAGCGCCGGCCAGGCAGAGCGAAACAGACAGCCGGCCACTCGACAACGCACCCGGCCAGCCATCCTCTCCCCGGCCCCGGCCCCGGCCCCGGCCCCGGCCCCGGCCCCGGCCCCGGCCCCGGCCCCCTACAACCCAGCCATCAAATCCGTCTCCGTGATCCCCGGCCCCTGCCCCACCCGGATGAACCACTCGGTCCCGAAAGCAAAAGCGAAAGCATCATCCGGCATGGCCAGCATGAACATGTCCTCACTGATCTGGCTCGGATGAGCCCGCATGGCCGCCCGCTTCACGCCCACGTACTTCGACACATCCACCGCCGCCGTGATCTCGGCCTCCGGCTTCCCGAACTCCACGTTCTCCGGGGGCTTCGGGGCCGCCTCCTCGGGCATCAACCCCTGCTCCACCGCCGCCTCGAAGCCGCGCTGCATGAACTCGCGGTTGAACGTCGCCTGGAACACCCTCGAAGTTCCGGCCAGCTCGGCCGCGCGCATGCCGACCCGGTGGACCTGGATGTGGTCCGGGTGGCCGTAGTCGCCGTTGTCGTCGTAGACCGTCAGCACGTCGGCCGACTCCGCGCGCAGGATCTCCGCCAGCTGCTCGGCCGCCTTTTCGACGTCCGCGCGCCAGAAGCACCCCGGGTCGTCGTTCGTCGGCTCGCCCATCATCCCCGAGTCGCGGTAGCCCAGGAACTCGACGCGGGCCACGCCGAGGATCTCCGCGGCCGCGTGCGACTCCCGCACGCGCCGCTCCCACAGTTGTTCGCCGTCGGCGAGGAAGCCCTCGGGGACCTCGCCGACCTCGCCCTTGGTGGCGACGACGAGCACGACGCGGTGCCCCTCGGCGACGGCCTTGGCCATCACCCCGGCGGTGCGCAGGCATTCGTCGTCCGGGTGGGCGTGGAAGGTGACCAGTGTTGCCATGTCCGCCAAGCTACCGAACACCACCGACAAAAACCGCCCGCCAAGGTGCGCACCTGCCGTCGGAGTCGTCGCACGTGGCCGACCGGCTGGACGCCGCTCGCGGACGACATCGCCGCCCCGCGCGGGGCGGTCCGGCACATGATCGAAGGGACAACCGGTCGCCGCGCTAGGCCTGTTCCTTCGCGCACCACCAGGTCGACCGGCCGCCGACCGTGCCGTGCACCATTTCAGCGCCGCAGCGCGGGCAGTGGTCGCCGGCCCGGCGGTGCCCGATGATCTCGCCGGTGTGCACGCCGCCGTGCTTGATCGCCGCGCGCAACGACTTCCGCAGCGCCTTGTGCAGCTCGGTCAGCTCGTCGCCGGACAGCTCGTCGACCGGACGGGCCGGGCTCACGGCCGCCTGCCACAGCGTTTCGTCGGCCAGCAGGTTCCCGATCCCGGCCAGCACCGACTGGTCCAGCAGCCGCGCCTTCACCGGCGCGCGCCCCCGGCCCACGCGCGAGCGGAAGTCCGCGCGCGACACCTCGCCGGCGTCCGGGCCCAGCGCGTCGAGGTCGGGGTCGAGCCGCACCCGGCTGAGCCGCCGGGTGTCGAAGAGACGCAGTTGTTCGCCGTCGGCGAAGGTGAGCCCGAACCGGAACCACTCCGGCTTCTCGTCGCGGCCGCGGAACCGCCGCGGCCCGGGCGGCCCGCTGCGGCCGGCGAACCGCAGCTGCCCGGCCATGCCGAGGTGCAGGCCGAGGGTCGGGCCCGGTTCGCCGGCGCCGTTCTCCGTTTCGCACCACAGCGTCTTGCCCCGCCGGTGCGCCTCGGTGAGCCGGCCGCCCCGCAACGCGGCGGCGATGTCCCCGGGCGCGTGCGGACGGCAGACCCAGTCGTCGTGGTCGTCGACGTCCCGGATCTCCCGGCCGAGCGCGTCGGCGAGGACCTGGCGGGCGAGCTCCACTTCGGGCAGTTCCGGCACGCCGACCAGTCTGCCGACTCCGGCGCCCAGCCGCAGATCACTCCGGCCGCGTCCATTCGTACAGCCGGTGCTCGGGGTTGGTCAGGTCCGGCGCGGCCACCATCCGGTCCATGACGATCGCCCTCGCGATGAACCCGAAGTGGAGGTTCGTGCCGACCGTGCGGCGCAGGTACGCCTGGTTCGCCGGCCCGAGCACCGGGTGGGTCAGGCACCGGGCGGCCGCCAGGGTGCCGCGGGCGTACATGCCGGCGCACATCGTGATGGTGCGCCGCCGGTCGGCCGGGTTGACGCCGCGGAAGAACAGGATCACGTCCTCGTGGAGGATGCGCGCCCCGTATTCGTCGCCGAGGACGGGGCTGAACCGCTGCGTCCCGTCCCCGTTGACGACTTCCATGCCGAGCCAGTCCGTCTCCGGCAGGCGCGGCGACATCTTCACCGGCAGGTGCAGCGCCGAGAACATGTCGCGGGTCAGCATGTTGAAGTCCGATCCGCCGATCACCACGAGGTGGCTGGCGTAGTCCGCGGGCTGCAGTTCGTCCGTCGTCGCGAACTTCACGTCGTTGTCCGGGTTCAGGGCGCGAATGTGACCGAACAGGTGGACCAGGGCATCGGGATCGGCGTACGTCAGCAAATCGACGTAGTCGGGGTCCCGCCGATCGCTCGGCGCGAAACTGCCGACCTCCGACTGCGGGATCCGCCCGCAGGTGATCATCACCGGATCGTCCGGCGGAAACCGCCAGAGATCGGGCGTTTCTTCGTCTTCCGGATCGGCGATGACCTCGGCGGGCTGCCCGGCGACGGCTCTTTCCCACGCGTTCGTCCACGCCGCCCGGTCCCCGTCCGGCACCCCGAACGCGTCCAGCAGCGCCAAAAGCAGGTCCCGCCGCGGCCCGCGCCGGCCGGTCAGGACCCCGTTCACGGTCGAGCGGGGCAGCACGTGTCCCCGTTTCTCGCCGAGCCGCTCGATGTCGCGCAGAGACGGATTCCCGGCGCGCACCCGGCATTGCCGGAGCAGCGCGGCCAACTGGGTGAGCGTCGTGACCCCGGACGGGTCAAGGTCACCGAATGGTCCGGGTCGGGAAAGCGGCATGGTGACATGGTGTCCCATCGCGGCCGGTTTTGTCCCACATCGTCTCACGCCTTCGCGTTCGTCTTCGTGTGTCCGCGGACGTGGTGCGGAAACCGCGCGCGACTGTTCAATCGTCTCAGGGACATCGGCTCTGCCGAGGGGACGGACAATGCTTCACGAAGGTCAGCTCGTTTACGGACTCATCGTCGCGGTCGACGTCGAAGGGTTCTCGCGCATGGGGATCCTCGACCAGACCGCGGTGCTTTTCCGGCTCGAGGAAGTGCTCGACCGCGCCGCCGAACGGGCCGGGCTCGCCCGCGCCGAATGGATCAGGCAACCGCGGGGCGACGGTGAGCTGGCGGTGCTGCCCGCCGATTCCGACGTTTCCCGCGTGCTCGCGGATTTCGTCCACGAGGTCGTGGAAGAACTGCGGCGGGGGAGCCGGCCCCGGCTGCGCTTGCGGATTTCGATGCACCACGGCGCCCTGACCGCGGGGGTGTTCGGCCCGATCGGGGACGCGCTGATCGTCGCCTGCCGGTTGCTCGACGCGGAGTCCGCGCGCGAAACGCTGGCCCGGCACGCCGGCGAAGACGTCGTGGTCGTCGTTTCGGACCGGTTGTACGAAGACGTCGTCGCCACGCGGTTCCGCGGCCTGCGTCCCGACCGGTTCCGGCTGGTGACCGAACACGTGAAGGGCCGGACGTACTGCGGGTACCTCTGCGTGGGCAGCCCGAAAGCCGGGCCCGGAGCTGTCAGGCGGGTGACCCGCTGGAGGACGGCCGCCGCGTCGTGACGAGACCGCCGCGGCGGCCGCCGGTCAGGGGCGGCGGTCCCGGCGGACCAGGGCCAGCGCCGGGACGATGACCACGGCGGCGAGGACGAACGTCACCGGGTAGCCCACCGAGCCGATGACCAGCCCCGCGCCCAGCGCGCCGGCGGCCATGCCCAGGTCGTAGGCCGCGTTCCAGATCGCGCTCACGGCGCTCTCGCCGCCCGCCGGGACGCGGGCGTACATCAGCGTCAGCGTCGCGTTCTGCAGCGCGCCGAACCCGGCGCCCAGCACGACCGCCCCGCCGATCACCAGCGACGGCGTGCCGGTGGCCGCGATGGCCGCCATGCCCACGGCCGACAGGACCACGCCCGGCACCAGCAGGACGGCCGGGCCGTGGCGGTCGCCGAGCCGGCCGGCGACCCAGCGGGCGGCGGTGGCCGCCGCGGGCTGGGCGAGCAACGCGCTCGCGGCGACCCACGCGGGCTGGTCGGCGGCGGCGAGCGGGAGGAACGTGACCAGGACGCCGACCGCGGCGGCGGCCACGGCGAAGACTGTCGCGGGGCGGGTCAGCACCGGGTTGCGCAGGCCGGCGAGGACGCCGTGGCCGCCGTCTTCCTTGGGCGTCGCGGCGTAGCGCGGCAGGCCGGGCACCGACACCAGGGCGAGCAGGGTGGCCACGGTCGTCGCCACGAACACCGGCGTGAAGCCCCAGTGCGCCGCCGCCCAGACACCGGCGGGCAGCGCCAGCAGACCGGGGATCCCGCCGACGATCCCGACCAGGGCGAGGCCCTCGCCGCGCCGGTCCGCCGGGATCAGCAGTGCGGTGACGGCGCCACCGGCCACGACGGCGATCGCGAACCCGATCCCGCGCACCACGCTGACCCCGACGATCACCCAGACGTCCGAGCTGAGCGTGAGCAGCAGCGTCGGCGCGCCGAGCAGGACCAGCCCGACGGCCAGCGCCCACCGGTACCCGACCCGGGCGACCAGCCGCGGCGTCACCAGCTCGGCGGCGACGGTGGCCAGCAGCAGCGCGACCGTCGCCAGCCCGGCGCCGCTGTCCGAGCCCGCCTGCTTCGCGAACAGTGGCACCACCGAAAGCGGCAGGTAGAAGCCGATCGACGACCCGAAGATCGAGACGAAGCGGATGAGCAGGGCGCGGGATACCAGCCTCGGCCGGATTTGCAGGTCAGCGGTCATGACTAAAACGGTAGAAGCGAACTGGGTCACCGGTAAGGTCCAGTTCCATGGCTGTGGAGTGGGCCGGTTTGAGTCCGGAGCTGCTGTTCACGATCGACCGCGAGAGCGGCGCGGGCCTGCGCACGCAGCTGGAGGACCAGCTGCGCGACGCGATCCGCGGCGGCCGCCTGGCGGGCGGGGAGAAGCTGCCGTCGTCACGCGAGCTCGCCCGCGGCCTCGGCCTGTCGCGGGGGCTGGTGCAGGACTGCTACGCCCAGCTGCAGGCCGAGGGCTACCTGACCAGCCGCGCGGGCTCGGCGACGCGGGTGGCGTCGGTCGTCCGGCCCGCGGAGCCGCCGCGGGTGAGCGCGCCGGAGCGGCCGCGGCACGAGGTCGCCGACTTCCGCCACGGCGTCCCCGACCTGCGCCTCGCGCCGCGCGAAGACTGGGCGTGGGCCGTGCGCGAGGTCTGCCGCACCGCGCCGAACAGCGCCTTCGACTACGGCGACCCGGCCGGCGCCCGGCCGCTGCGGGAGGTGCTCGCGGCGTACCTGCGACGGGTGCGGGCGGTCGTGGCCACGGCCGACCAGCTGGTCGTGTGCACCGGCATGGCCCAGGCGCTCGGGCTGGTGCTGCGCGCGCTGGCCGCCGACGGCATCGGCACGATCGCCGTCGAGGACCCCGGTGTCGTCCGGACGACGACCGAGCAGGCGAACGCCGCCGGGCTGACCGCCGTGCCCGTCCCGGTCGACGAGGACGGCGTCGACGTCGCCGCCCTCGAACGCAGCGGCGCGCGGGCCGTGCTGGTGACCCCGGCCCACCAGTGGCCCACCGGCGTGGTGCTCGCCGGGCACCGCCGCCAGGAGCTGCTCGCCTGGGCGCGGCGGCACGACGGCGTCGTCATCGAGGACGACTACGACGCGGAATTCCGCTACGACCGCGACCCGGTCGGCTCGCTGCAAGGCCTCGACCCCGACCGCGTCGTCTCGCTGGGGACGGTCAGCAAGTCGCTGGCGCCGGCGTTGCGGCTGGGCTGGCTGGTCGCTCCCGCCCGGCTGCTCGACGCCTTGGCGCGCGGCAAGCACGTCACCGACCGCGGGAGCCCCGGCCTCGACCAGCTGGCGCTGGCGCTGCTCATCGAATCGGGGCGCTACGACCGGCACCTGCGCCGCGCCCGCGCCGAGTACGCGGCCCGGCGCGAAACCCTGCTCGCCGCGCTGGCCGCCCACGCGCCGGGCATCCGCGTCACCGGGCTCGCGGCGGGGTTCCACGCGATCCTGCACCTGCCCCCGGGCGCCGACGAGGAGCGGGTGATCGCCCGCGCGGCCGAGCGCGGCGTCGGGCTACACGGCCTGGCCCGGATGCACGCGACGCCGTCGGCGACGGCACCGCGGCTCGTCCTGGGCTTCGGCGACACACCGCAGCGCTCGATCGAAGCGGGGATCGCCGCCATCGCGGACCTGCTGTCAGGCGTCGAGTGACTGGGACGTGGTGACTTCCCAGGCGAACCCGTCCGGGTCCGTGAACGCACCGGCGGGGTGATTGACGGCGATCCGGTGCGAGCCACTGCCCTCAGGGGCGACGCCGGCCTGCTTGGCGAGCGCCTTGCGCCGGTAGAGTGCCAGCTTGACGCGGCTTTCGCCGCCCTCGAACTCGACGTACATCCGGCCGAAGCTCTTCGCGACGGCGAGCCCGTGGTCGACGTAGAACTTCTTGCTGGCGGCGACGTCGGCGACGCCGAGCAGCAGCACGAGGGAGTCGAACGCCCGCGTGACGGGGCCGGTGTCCTTCTTGTTCGAGGTGGCGACGGTCCAGATCGCGCCGTCGGGAGCCTGGACGCCGCCACCGTAGCCCCACATGTTCTTCGCGGCGGCCTTGAGCACGGTGGCCCCAGCCTCGACGGCGCTGGCCATGAGCGAGTCGACGTCACCCGGCTGGGCGACGGTGAGGGAGAGGGTGAAGCCGCGGAACCCGCTGGAGGGCTGCTGAGCGGCCCGGAAGCGGAGCTGGCTGGTGAGGCCGAAGGCGTCGGAGTAGAAGCGCTCGGCGGCGGCGGTGTCGGTGACTTCGAGGGTGATGGCGTCGATGTTGGTCATGCCGGTAACGCTAGGTCCGGCCCGGTGACCAGCGCTTCTCGATTCCTGATCGGTTGGAGCGGGGCGCTGGCCGGCGGCCCGCGCGGCCCGGCGCTTGGCCAGGTCGCCGGCGTGGACAGCGTCGTGAATTTCCCAGTACAGGTCGGAATAGGCGGCGCGCTCGGGAAACCCCGAGCTCGCCGCGTTCGCCGACACGATCGAGGGAGAACGGCTCGTGGGCGCCGGCGCGGTGGTCCGGGCGCTCGCCGAAATCGGCGGGCTGCGGTCCGGGCTCGGCTTCGACCAGGCCCGCCGATCGGCTAGTACTCGCCCTTGATGACGAAGTACGAACCGCGGATGGTGCCGGCCAGCTTGGACTTCTGGCGGGCGAACTTGAACGACCCCAGTTCCGCCGGCACCTCCATCCCGTCGGAGAGCTTGAACCCGACCGCGCGCTTGCCGCCGTCGTCCACTGTGTACATCACGTTGATCGACAGGCCGCTTTCGTAGAACACGTACGCCATCCGGATGTTCTCGACCTGGAACGCCGTCGCCTCGAGCGGGCGGGACGCGATGACGATCCCGCGTTCCTCTTCGAGGATCCGGTGCACCCAGTCGATCGTCGGCTGCGCGTCGGCCGCCGGCTCGACCGCGAAGACGTGGTCGTACTTGTTCTTGAAGTACCGGGCCTCGTTCGCCCGCAGGCCGGCGAGCGCGGCCGCGACCGGCGAGGACTCGAGGCCTTCGGTGGACACGGTGGTGAAGTCCACGGCTTGGGGCATGGGGCATTCCTCCCGGGGGACGAACTCGGCGGGTGCGCTGGTGGTGGTGACTATAGTCAGGCGGACTCGGCTTCGCGGATGATCGCGACCGCGGCGCGCGGGTCCGGCACGGTGATCGTCACGCTCCGGCCGGTGCGCAGGGTGAGCCGCAGGACGGTGCCGGTGCGGACCGTGAAGTAGGTGTGGCGCGGGGTCCACCAGTAGCCGAGGGAGACGCGCCACAGCGACGGCGCCAGCTCGGTCACCTCGGCGCGTTCGATTTCTTCCAGGCGGTAGGTGCGGTGCGGCCACCCGAATATTCCACAGTGGACGGAAATGCCGTTGGGCCCGGCCGCCGTCCGGACGCTGAGTCCGGTGAGGACGGCGACGAGCACCACGGCCGCGGCCACCAGCAGCGGGATCGCGGGCCCGGCGGGGTCGAGCCAGCTGCCGGGCGAGAGCGAGCCGAGCAGTACGAGCGGCAGGACCAGGGCGACGGCGAGGGTCACCACCAGCGGCCAGTTGGTCGAGCGTCCGGTGTAGATCGAGTACCGCGCGGATGCTGTCATCGGGCACCGTCCTCTCGAGGGGTCAGCTTCTCGATGAGCCGAAGCAGGTCGTGGCGCCCGACGCCGTGCCGGCGGGCGAGGGTCACGAGGGCTTGCGCGGCCTCGGTGACGGGGGCGGGTTCGGTGACGGCGGACGCGACCCGGGCACCGCGGCCGCGCCGGAACTCCAGGACGCCTTCTTCGCGCAGTTGCCGGTAGGCGGCCAGGACGGTGTTGCGATCGACCGAGAGTGCGCCGGCGAGTTCGGCCGCGGGAGGGAGTTGTTCCCCGACGGCGAGCTCGCCTGAAGCGACGCCACGGCGAACGCAGGCGATGATCTGGAGAGGCAAGGCCTCCCGCGACGAATGATCCACTGTCCATCTCATGGTGCTAGTATTATTAGCACCATCGGAAGGTGGAAGCAACCGTGCTGCCGCTGCCTAAGTGCTGACCGACAACCGGGGCGCGACCAGCCGGTCCCACGCCCATGCCGCGGCGATCGCCGCGGCCAGCAACACCACGCTCCCCACGACGTCCAACACGTAATGGTTCGCCGTCGTGATCACGACTGCCACCATGAGCAGCGGGAACACCCACGGCACCAGCGCCCATCGCGTGCCGCGAAGCGCCGACCACGCCGCATACGCGCACCACAACGACCAGCCCACGTGCATGCTCGGCATCGCCGTGTAATGGTTGGGGTTCGACCAGCTCTCCTGACGGAGAATGTCATACCGGGCAACGATGTCCACGGCACCGGCCAACGCCAGCCGCGGCGGTGACAGCGGCGCCGCCCAGTACACCGGCAGCACGAGGACCATCATCGCGACCATCGTCCGGCGGACCTTGCGGTACACCTCCGCGTGCCGGACGAACACCCACACCAGCACGCCCGCGACCACCACGTAGTACAACCGGTACACGTACACCGCCAGCCGGGCGACGACCGGATTCCCGGCCAGCCAACGGTTCGCGCTCAGCTCGATGTCGACGTGCACCGCGTGTTCCGCGGACTGAACGGCCGAAGCGGCGGCGTTGGCGGCCACCCCGTCCGTTCCCAACAATGCGGTGAGCCGCGCGAACAGCACGAACAACAGTGCCAGGAAGACCAGCTCGACGACCACCGCACGTCGCCCGCCGGAGGTCACGCCGGCAGGGTGCGCCGCAGGAACTCCGTGGTCAGGTCCCAGGCGCGGGCTGCCGCTTGCGGGTTGTGGAACATCGGGGCCACGTTGTTGTGGAACGCGTGCCCCGCCTCTTCCTGCACGTGGATCTCCGCGCCCTCGTGCTCGGCCACCGCCGCCTCGACGATCGCCACGTCCGTGCGCGGGATGTACGGGTCCTTGCCGCCGAAGTGGAACTGGATCGGGCACGTCACCCCGCTCAAGTCCGCGATCTGCTGCGCCACCGTCGATCCGTAGAACGACACCGCCACGTCGGGGTCGCCCGCGGCCGCCGCCGCGAACGCCAGTGAGCCGCCCAGGCAGAAGCCCAGTACGCCGACTCCGCCCGTCACCGACGGCGAAGAACGCAGGTGGGCCACCGTCTCCAGGACGTCCGACAGTCCCAGAGCCGGGTCGAACGCCGACGCCACCTCCATCGACGCCGCCACGCCGGCCTCGTCGTGCGTCGCCGACCAGCCGGGCGCCGTCCGCCAGAACAGCTCCGGGATCGCTACCACGTACCCCGCCGCCGCGAGGTCCGCCGCCACCGAACGGAGGTAGTCGTCCAAGCCGAAGATCTCCTGGACCAGCACCAGACCCGGGCCGCGACCGGACGGCGGGTGCCACACCGGGAGGTCCGTCAGCACGCTGTTCATCGGAAGGTCCTTTCCAGGATTTCGGCGACCAGCTCGGCCTGGCGGCCGTCCGGGTCGGGACTGTCCACTGCGGACACGTACGCCGCGTCCGCGCCTCGCCCGGTCATGATCGCCAGGTCCTCGCCCGCCGCCGCGCCCACGTGCGGAGCGAGGCCCAGGTGGCGGAAGTCGTCGTGGCCGTCCAGGTACGCGATCCCGTAACGGCCGGTGCGGCGCAACGCCAGCATCGCACCCAGCGAAATCGAGCAGTCGCCGCCCAGCACCACCGGGGACCACGTGCCGACGTACCGCCCCGGTGGCACGACGCCGCCGTCGGACGCCCCCAGGCGGTCGAGGATCCCGAGGTCGCGCAGCACGCCGGGCGTCTGGTAGCACCCCGGAACGGCGCCCTCGGCCGGCGGGCGGAGGCCCAAGTCGGACGGTGCGTCGATCACGACGTAGTTCCCCACCCGGTCACCGTACTGGCTCCGCGGCCGGAGGCGTCCTAAGTTGAGGTGCCGACCAAGGAGGCTCGATGGCTGAGAAGACCAAGTACGTCCTCGACGAAGACGAGCTGCCGACCCAGTGGTACAACGTCATCCCCGACCTGCCGGAGCCGCCTCCGCCCCCGCTGCACCCGGGCACCCGCGAGCCCGTCGGGCCGGACGACCTCGCCCCGCTCTTCCCGCAGGCGCTCATCGCCCAGGAAGTGACGACTGATCGCTATGTCGACATCCCGGAGGAGGTTCGGGAGGTCTACCGGCTCTGGCGGCCGTCGCCGCTGTACCGGGCGCGGCGGCTGGAGAAGGCGCTCGGCACGCCGGCGCGGATCTACTACAAGTACGAAGGCGTCAGCCCGGTCGGCTCGCACAAGCCGAACACCGCCGTGCCGCAGGCGTTCTACAACGCGCAGGAGGGCGTCAGCCGGCTGACCACCGAGACCGGCGCCGGCCAGTGGGGCAGCGCGCTCGCGTTCGCCTGCGCCCAGTACGGCTTGGAGTGCGAGGTCTGGCAGGTCCGCGCGTCCTACGACCAGAAGCCCTACCGCAAGCTGATGATGGAGACGTTCGGCGCGACGGTCCACCCGAGCCCGTCCGAGCTGACCGAGTCCGGCCGGGCGATCCTCAAGGACCACCCGGATTCGACGGGCAGCCTCGGCATCGCGATCAGCGAGGCGGTCGAGCAGGCCGCGCAGGACCCGGACGCGCGGTACGCGCTGGGCAGCGTGCTCAACCACGTGCTGCTGCACCAGACGATCATCGGCGAGGAAGCGCTCAAGCAGTTCGAACTGGCCGGCGACACCCCGGACGTGCTGGTCGGCTGCACCGGCGGCGGCTCGAACTTCGGCGGCTGGCGTTCCCGTTCCTGCGGGAGAAGCTGGCCGGCCGGATGGACCCGGTGATCCGCGCGGTCGAGCCGGCCGCGTGCCCGTCGCTGACGCGGGGGAAGTACGCCTACGACTTCGGCGACACGGCCGGGCTCACGCCGCTGCTCAAGATGCACACGCTCGGCCACGAGTTCATCCCGGACCCGATCCACGCGGGCGGCCTGCGCTACCACGGGATGTCGCCGCTGATCTCGCACATCTACGAGCTCGGCCTGATCGAGGCGATCGCGATCGGGCAGCAGGAGTGCTTCGCCGCGGGCGTCCGGTTCGCGCGGTCCGAGGGCATCATCCCGGCCCCCGAGCCGACGCACGCGCTTGCGGCGTGCATCCAGGAAGCGTTGCGGTGCAAGGAAACCGGTGAGGAGAAGGTGATCCTCACGGCGCTCTGCGGCCACGCGCACCTGGACCTGCCCGCGTACGGCGCCTACCTCGCGGGGGACATGGTGGACAACGAGCTGTCCGCGGCCACGCTCGAAGCGTCGCTCGCCACCCTGCCGTGATGGCCAGACGGAGCAGTATTCGTGGCACCAACGTTCTGGAGGTCTAAGGGGCGACTATACCTGAACTACCTTTCGTTGGCACTTCTGACCTGCACCTTTCGATCGGAGGTGCCACGCCTGGAACCGGTGTTACGAATCGGTGGCAAGCAGCGATGTACGAGTAGTTTGCTAGATGACAGACGCGATGGATGAGGCTAAGTTGACAGAGTCGTTCACGGAGTATCGAGATGTCAGTGTTACTGATCCGTTGCGGCAGGGTGACGTTCTCGAGGCGGTGGACTCGGCTGCCTCGAAGTGGGGGCGGTACCTTCTCGTCATCACGGCCGACTGCGACTTCGCCTACGATAAGCACCAAGGCCGTGTCACTTGTGTCCCTTTCCTGACTGCATCCGACTACTTGATGGAGTTGCAGCTTCCGCGTCTGCGAGAAAAGTTCGTCGTGAAGGTCATTGGCATCTTGCGTAAATTGTTGCCGCCGGGGCGAGGTGGAAATATTTCAGACGAGCGGTTGAGAGAATGGGCTCGCGAGACTGAATCTGAAAAGATAGTCGAAACCCTTGCTCTTGATGGGAAAGATGCGGCTGCAGCCAAAGCGGCGTTTGAGTCTCTGCGCATCGTCGGTAGCTTGCCCGGCTCGCTCAAGGAAGGTGTAGATAGCCTTGTCGTGGCAAACCTGAACCTGCCCAACGCTAAGAAGCGCGAGAACGTAACTCGTGAAATAGTCGAATCGTTGAAAACCTCCTACTCGCACCCTCCGGGTGATGCACTTTTTCTTTCTGCGATTGCTCCGTATCAACTAGATGGTTATTTTGTGTATCTGAGGCATCTGGAGCAAGTCTGGCAGTCGGAAATTGCTCTGGGGCTCACTCGTGCCTCAGTTAGTTATCGCCGCATATCGCGACTTCACGATCGTTATATTCATGCAATTGTGCAACGATTTGCGCTAGTTTTCATGTCTATCGGCTTGCCGACTGAGTATGAAGAGATCCGTGACTTGCACTCTGAACTGCTAGGAGAGAGCTACAAGTGAAGCCGCTTGTTACTACGGTTCGTGCGCTTAAGGAGCTGGCCACGGGGCTTTCGCCGGAGGCCGTGTCGGCTTCTCCGGTGCTGTTTGAGCACTGTGGCGGTAGTGTCGACGTTCTTTTGTCTGTTGATGACAAGACGAATGATCAGAGAGTTGTCCTGATTCGCGACACAAATTCCAGGGAGCGCTATGTTCCTGAATACCTTTCAGGCCTTCGTCGGGATGTGCTCAGTCGGATGGCGTCGTTTGCCGAACGGGCGAATGTCAATGGTCCACTAACGTTGCCGCGAGGCTGGCATCAGTACAAGCGAAACAATTTGATCGCGTTCTTTGCAGTGCCGGGTGGAGACGCACTCACTAGTCGATGGATCGCTGAGGTCTCGCCCGGAGATCGATCGGATGTGATCTTCTGGGCGACGACAACCTCTGGACAAAAAGAAAGCCTAGAAGATTTCGAATTAGCGAAGCCTGGATTGCCGTCCAATTGGGGTATTGACTGGGAGATGGCGATAGCCCAGGCTGCCGAGAGTGTTGAACGCTCACGGCGAAACCAGCCGTCTGATGTCGAAATGTACCTGCCTCAGCTTGAACGGTCCACGACCAAGGGTTGGTCTTATGAGCAGTGGATAGCGACGATAAGTGACGATCAGCGTTCTTTCGTCATGGCAAGTACGGATAAATCAATTAGGTTGCGGGGGCCAGCTGGTTCGGGCAAGACTCTTGCTCTTACGCTGAAAGCTATACGTGAAGTTCTCGAAGCTAGGAAAAACGGCACGGAACTTCGTGTGTTAATGGTAACTCACAGCTGGTCGCTTGCTAGTGAGATATCCGATTCCCTTGACTCGATGGGGATGGGCTTAATTAGTGAGATAGATGTATTTCCTTTGTTGGAGATTGCAAGAAATATATCACCTCAATACGTAAATGACGACACTGGCTTTACTTTGATCGGCAACGACAGTTTCAGTGGCAAAAGAGCTCAGCTTGACGAGATCTACGAGGTTCTCGACGAGTTTATTTCTGGCGATTGGTTGACCTATCAAAGTGGAGTAAGTGGGGGGCTGCGGGCGCGGTTTGATTCCACTGATGCTGACGATAGGCTGGCCTTGGCCTGGGATCTGCTGGTTGAGTTCGGCTCAGTGATTGGGGCTGCGGGGATATTCCCCGGAGCAGGTGCGGAGTCGCGGTACTTCCAACTCCCCAGGGCTTCTTGGATGTTGCCATTGCAAAGTCGCGAAGATATGCGCGTTACCTTCGCAGTCTATGAGAAATACATTCGAAGCCTTGATGCCCGTGCGTTGTTGACCTCAGATCAAGTTCTCGCCGATCTTTTGAGTCATCTCGTTACGCATGCTTGGAATCGTGCGCGAAGGAATCAAGGGTACGATCTCATCCTGGTCGACGAGTTTCATTTGTTCAGTCCTCTGGAACGCCAAGTGCTTCACTATCTGTCACGCGATGTTAAGGTTTATCCTCGAGTATTTATGGCGGTCGATCCGCGTCAGTCGCCTTCTGCGGCCTTTATCGGCGTGGCGGCCGACGAGACTCGATCGTCGTCGATATCGTCGGAGGACGGACTCGGTGACGTTGACAACTTTGAACTGGCGACCGTTCATCGGTTCACTCCCCAGATCCTAGATCTGATCAAACATGTGCATCACGAATTTCCGACTTTTGATCTTGGTCAGGATTGGGATATCGATTTTGCGGCGGTCGAATCTGCGCAAGAGGCTGGTCCTATTCCTCGGCTGATCTCGGCCGCGTCACGTGCGGGCGAAGAGGATGACATTGTGAAGGCGGTTCACGAGTTGTATTCCGTGGGTCGCCTCGCGCTGGCTGTCGTTGATGATCGACAATGGCGACGGTTCAGTGACTTGGCCGCGCGTATCGGAAACTCTGGAAAATTTCACGTTTCAACTATATCTGGTCGGACTGACGTCGACGGTCTTGGTTATCGGCGGCGCGGGTTGGTGGTTGGCCCTGCTGAATATCTCGCCGGCCTGCAGTTTGATACTTTATTGGTTGCTGGGGTGCCGGACATGGAGGTAAGTCACACTCCTGCGACTGAGAGGACCCGCCTTCTTTCGCTGCTCTACCTCGCTCTAAGTCGTGCTCGACGCGAGGTGCGAGTATTTGTGAACGACGATGATGGCGGTTCGGCTGAGGTGCTTTCGCGGGCGGTGACTAATGGTCTGATGAAACCCGAGCGAGGAAGCCTGGTTTGAGCTAGCGAGAATACGATGGGTCAGAGGACGTCCGGGATCTCCGGGCGGGCCAGCTCGGTCCGCTTCTGCGCCAAGACGACCCGGTCGCGGCCCGCGGCCTTCGCCGTGAACACCGCGTCGTCCGCCGCCTGCAGCAGGATCGTGTACTCCGTCGCCGTTTCCGGGTACACCGCCGCGCCGATCGACGCCGTCAGGCCGTCGATCACCTCGGGCTTGCCCGGGCGGACCACCGGGACCGGCACCTCGACGCGGGCGATCGCCGCGCGGACGCGGTCCGCGATGGACACGATCTCCGCGCTCGTCGCCCCCGGCAGCAGCACCACGAACTCGTCGCCGCCGAAGCGCCCGACGTAGTCGCCGCCGCGGACCGCGCCCTGGATCGCCGCCGCGATCGCGCGCAGGACCTCGTCGCCCGCCAGGTGGCCGTTGCCGTCGTCGATGGCCTTGAAGTGGTCGATGTCGATCATCAGCACGCCCGCCGTCGACGCCAGCTCGGCGGCGCGGGCCAGCTCGTTGCGCGCCAGCTGCACCCAGAACTCCGGCGCGAGCAGCGCCGTCTTGGAGTCCGTGCGCGCGGCCGCCTGGAACTGCGGGAGAAGCAGGCCGATGTGCAGCGCCACCGGCGTCACCATGAGCACCGGCAGCAGCCACGGCCGGACCGTCATCACCAGCGCGATCCCGCAGCCGACGCCGACCGCGGCCAGCACGATCAGCACGTCCGACGGGTTCCCGAACGCCTGCCGGGGCGGCTTGCCGGGGTTGCTCATCAGGATCGCCAGGATCACCAGCACGTAGTTGAGTCCGAAGTAGACGATCCCGGACAGCAGCAGCGCGGTCATCCCGCCGAAGCCGTCCAGGTAGGGCACGTACGGCGCGAGGTGCCCGGTGCCCGCGGACAGCACGGCGCCCGCGGCGAAACAAGCGAGGATGACCGTGGCCCCGGAGAACACTTTCCGGTGAATCACGCCGCGTCGTTTGTACACGCGGACCCAGGAATGGGCGTAGCTGACGACGATGACGAGCGTGGCCAGCGGCGGTGGCAGCAGGAGCTGCCCGGCGAAGATCCAGATCGACTGCAGGTGCATGTGCGGCCGGCCGTCGGCGGCGAGCTCGCGGATGCGCTCGATGCGTTGCGCCGCTTCGAGGTGCACGATCTCGCCCGCGAGGATCAGGCCACACCAGAGCACCGCCTGGGTGGTGACCGGCACGAGCGCGGCCGTGGCGACGACCGCGATCAACGCCAGCGCGTCGACGATGAGGACGTAGCCGAGCACCGGAGTGGCCAGCTTCCACATCGCCCACGTACGGAAACCCGATCGTGGACGTTCTGAGCTGGGCTTTCGCCCTTGGGACCCGGACAATCCCACGAAACGCCCCTCTTCTCAGGACGGATCTCTTCGCGGAAATCGTCACTGTAATCGAATGAACGCGGTGTGTCACTAGGCTGGTCGGGCTACCGTCCGGTCACGCACCGTGCAATATCCCTCACGAACAGGAGAAGTCATGTCGCACTTCCTGCCCAACGCGAACATCGTCCCGTCCCGGCGTCGCGCGCAGCGGCCGACCGACTGGACCCGGCAGCTCCCCACCGACTGGACCCGCGCGATCCCGACGGACTGGACCCCGCGGCAGCTGCCGACCGACTGGACCGCCCGCGAACTGCCCACCGACTGGACCGTCCGCGAGCTCCCGACCGATTGGACCCGCCCCGGCGTCTCGCCAGCGCTGCCGCAGTGCCCCACTGACTGGACGCAGCGCTGACCAGTGCCCGGTGACCGGCCCTCGACGCCGGTCACCGGGACTCCGGTTGCGCCCGGCGCCACAACATCGCCGCGCCGAAAGCCGCGACGACCCCGATCGCGCCCGCCCCGGCGACCACTCCGTGCGGGGCGGCGCGTTCGGCCGCGACCCCCGCCAGCACCACGCCCAGCCCCTGCGACACCCGCAACGCCGTCAGCGCGAACCCGAACGCCTGCGCGCGCTGGGCGTCCGGGGTCAGCTGGACGAACGTCGTGTTGGCGATCAGGTTGTACGAACTGGCCACCCCGGACAGCGTCAGCAGCGCCAGCGTCGCCTCGAGGTCCGGCCGCAGCGCGCAGCCCAGCAGCGCCGCGCACGCCAGCACCGCCAGCGGCCCGAGCAAGCGGGCCCGCCGGGACGGCGGGACCCGCGACAGCGCGGCCATCCCGAGCACGTTCCCCAGCGCGTACGCCCCCAGCAGCAGCCCGACGACCACCGCGCCGCCGCCCAGCTCCGCCGCGTACGGCGCCGCGATCGCTTCGCCCGCGATGTAGATCCCCGACACGCACCCCAGCGCCACCAGCGCGAGCCGGCGCCGGTCGCCGACGACCACCGTCCAGCCCGCCCGCACGTGCGGCCACCAGCGGACGCCGGACGTCTCGCGCGGCGGCCGGGGCCGGACGCCGGTGACCAGGAACAGCGCCGACACCGCGAAACTCGCCGCGTCCGCGAGCAGCGCGCCGCCGGTGCCGACGGCGGCCACCAGGAGCCCGCCGAGCGCGAACCCGGCGACCTGGCCCGCCTGCACCAGCATCATCAGCAGGCCCATCCCGGGCACGAACCGCTCGCCGGGCAGCACCTGCGGCAGCAGCGCCGCGCGCGCGGAGTTCCACACCGGGTTGACCAGCTGGACGCCGATCAGCAGGGCCGCGACCACCGGCAGCGGCAGGCCCGGCCACGCCATCACGGCGACCGCCGGCGCGCGCAGCACGTCGGCCAGGACCAGCACCGTCCGCGGCGGGTACCGGTCGGCCAGCCCGGACAGCAACGGCCCGCCCACGAGGTCCGGCAGGAAGGTCAGCGCGTACGTCAGCGCGGCCCAGCCCGGCGAGTTCGTGCGGTCGTAGACCAGGATCGACAACGCGACGCGCGCGAGCTGGTCGCCGGTGACCGAGACCAGCTGCGCGGAGAACAGCGCCCGGAACTCGGTCACGCCGAGGACGTCCCGGAACCCGACCGCGCGTGCCGTCATGGGCACTCAGGGTACCGGCGCGGACGCCCAGCGTGAACGGCCGTTAGGAGGTCATTGCCCGTCGCCGCACGTGATTTTCGGCTGCGGGTTGTAGTGGACCGTCCGGGTCGACCGGCTCACCTCGCGGCCGGACGCGGCGTCCTTGAGCACGCGCGTGTCGCTCGTGGTGAACCCGGGCGCGCCGTTCGACGCGTGGCAGTTCTCCGCCGGGCCCGGCTTGGGCTGCGGGTCGCTCGGGTTCGAGCGGCCGCCGGGGACGGACTCGACGGTGTAGCGCTTGGTGCCCCACAGCTTCACGGTGATCGACGACGGCGTCCAGATCGCCTGGATCGCGATGCCGGTCGGGGAGTCGTTGGTGAACTTGAGGTCGATGACGCTGGAGCCGTCGGGGTTCTGGAACACCGTCGCCTCGCGCGCGGCGGGGTAACGGCTGATGTAGTAGCTGTGCTCCTTGTGCCCCGCGTCCTTCATGCCCGCGAAGTAGGACGCGTTGTACAGCGTCGTCGCGAACTGAGAGATACCGCCGCCGACCTCGCGGCCCGGGGCACCGTCCTTGATCACGCCCGCCTCGACGTACCCCTGCGGCTTGCCGCGCGGGCCGGTGAACCCGTTGAGGCTGAAGGTTTCCCCGGGCTTGACGATGGCGCCGTTCACCTTCTGCGCGACGACGCGGATGTTGGTGCCGGAGTCGGGCGCGAAGCCGCCGGTGGTGAACTCGCCGACGACCTCCTTGACGCCCAGCTGGTTCGCCTGCTCGGTCGTCACCTTCGCCGGGGCGTCCTGGTAGATGGCCGGCACCTCGCGGCCGTCGGTCTTCTTCAGCACCTCGGGCAGCGGCTTGAGGCTCGGGTCCCAGTCGATGGTCCGGCCGTCGGTGGAAGGGTCGACCGCGGGCTTGCCGCCCTCGAAGACGATCGTCGCCTCCTTGCCCTCCTTCTCGGTGGACTTCAGCTGCGGCCCGGCGGCTTCGGCGATCTTGGCGTTGTCGATCTTCGGCGTGAGCCCGCCGCCCTCGGCCGGTTCGAACGTGATCGCCGCGGCGATCGCCTCCGGCTTCACGGTGGCGTTCTTGCCTTCGCCCTTGACGACCAGCGGGCCCGAGACGGCGGGGCGCGCGAACTCCTCCAGCGCGGCCTGGACGCCTTCGGGGGTGGTCCGGACCGGCGTGCCGGTCACCGGCAGGGCCAGCGGCGCGCCGCTCGCCCACTTTTCGACCACCGCGGCCTTGGCGGCGTCGACGTCGAGCTTCTGCCCGGGCTTCGGCGGCACGGCGACCGGGTTGACGCCCTCGAACTTCACGGTGCCTTCGGCCGGCTCGCGGTCGACCTGGCCGCGGAGGCCGTCGAGCGCGGCGGCGAGCTTGGCGTCGTCGGCGTGGCTGACGACGCCGACCTCTCGGCTGGAGAACAGCGACGCGAGCCGCGTGAAGGGGTTCAGCGGCTGTTCGCCGGCCTGGTCGAGGGTCTTCGGCCAGTCGAGGCCCAGCCCGGCGGTTGCCGGCGAGAGGGTGCCCTGGACGTCGCCCGCGGTGACGGCGACCGGACGCGTCAGCCGCGGTTCAATCTGCCCGCGCAGCTCCTGCTCGGCCGCGGCGCGGTCCATCCCGCCGACGTCGACGCCGGCCACGGTCACGCCGCGCGGGACGCTGCCCTGGCTGACCAGCAGGTCGACGCCGTAGACCACGACGAGCAGGCCGAAGACCCCGCCGGCGATCCAGCCGGCCTTGCGCAGATCGCGCTTCCTGGGCGGTTCCGGGTCCGGCTCGGGCCGGACGACCGGCAGGACGTCCGTCTGCTCACCGTGTGACTCGGGCCAGCGCGGTTCGTACGGCAACTCTCCACCCCTTCAACGCGTGACGGGGCTCAGCCTACGGGGCACCCGGACAAGCCGTACGACTCGCCCTAACGGGGGATGAACCGGTCACCGCGCGTCCGGTTCCGGGTTGTGCCCGGCCCGCGCCAGGAAGTCGAAGTCGCAGCCTTCGTCGGCCTGCGTGATGTGTTCGCTGTAGAGCGCGCCGTAACCCCGCTCGAACCGCGGCTCCGGCGCCGTCCACTCGGAACGCCGCCGCGCGAGCTCCTCATCGGACACCTCGAGCCGCAGCACGCGCGCCGGCACGTCGAGGGTGATCGGGTCGCCGTCGCGGACCAGCGCCAGCGGGCCGCCGACGTGGGACTCGGGCGCCACGTGCAGCACGCACGCGCCGTAGCTCGTCCCGCTCATCCGGGCGTCGGAGATCCGGACCATGTCGCGCACGCCCTGTTCGAGCAGGTGGGCCGGGATCGGCAGCATGCCGTACTCGGGCATGCCGGGGCCGCCGAGCGGGCCGGAACCGCGCAGCACCAGCACCGAGTCCGCGGTGATGGACGGGTCTTCGATCCGCTTCTTGAGGTCCGCGTAGTTCTCGAAAACGACGGCCGGGCCCGTGTGGGTCAGCAGGTGCTCCTCGGCGGCGATGTGCTTGATCACCGCGCCCGAGGGCGCGAGGTTGCCGTGCAGCACGGCGACTCCGCCCTCGGCCGCCACCGGGTTGTCGCGCGGCCGGATGACGTCGTCGTTGTGCACGCGCGCGGCCTCGAGGTCGGCGCCGAGCGTGCGGCCGGTGACGGTGACCCGGTCGGTGTGCAGCAGGTCGGTAAGCCGCGAGAGCAGGCCGGGCAGGCCGCCCGCGTAGTAGAAGTCCTCCATCAGCCAGTCGCCGCCCGGGCGGATGTTCGCCAGCACCGGCACGCGCCGCGCGATCGCGTCGAAGTCGGCCAGGCTCACCGGGATCCCGCTGCGCCCGGCCATCGCGATCAGGTGGATCACGGCGTTGGTCGACCCGCCCAGCGCCAGCACCGTGGTGATCGCGTCTTCGTACGCGGTCTTGTCCAGGATCCGGCCCACCGTCAGGTCTTCCCAGACCATGCCGACGATCCGCGCGCCGCTCGCCGCGGCCATCCGGTGGTGGGCCGAGTCGACGGCCGGGATCGATGCCGCGCCCGGCAGCGTCATGCCGAGCACCTCGGCGGCGGATGTCATCGTCGACGCCGTCCCCATCGTCATGCAGTGGCCCGGCGATCGGGCCAGGCCGCGTTCCAGTTCGGACATTTCGGCGTCGCCGATCAGGCCGGCCCGCTTGTCGTCCCAGTACTTCCACATGTCGGTACCGCTGCCGAGGACCTCGTTGCGCCAGTGTCCCCGCAGCATCGGCCCGGCCGGCACGAAGATCGCGGGCAGGTCCGCGCTCGCCGCGCCCATCAGCAGCGCCGGTGTCGTCTTGTCGCAGCCGCCCATCAGGACGGCGCCGTCGATCGGGTAGGACCGCAGGATCTCCTCGGTCTCCATCGCGAGGAGGTTGCGGTAGAGCATCGGCGTCGGCTTCTGGTAGGTCTCCGACAGCGTCGCGACCGGGAACTCCAGCGGGAAGCCGCCGGCCTGCCAGACACCGCGCTTGACCTGCTCGGCGCGTTCGCGCAGGTGCATGTGGCACGGGTTGATGTCCGACCACGTGTTGAGGATGCCGATGACCGGCTTGCCGAGGTGCTCTTCAGGGTTGTAGCCGAGCTGGCGGCTGCGGGCGCGGTGGCTGAAGTTACGCAGTTCTTCGCCGCCGAACCACCGGTGGCTGCGGAGCTCCTCGGGCGTCTTTCGGGGACCCAGTTTCATGTTCTTCAGTATGGCATCTGATATATGATCTCGCGGGCCTGGTTGAATGGGTTCCGACACGATGCGAGGGAGCGACCATGACCGGGACGTTCAGCCTGCCCGCCTCCCGGACCGAAGTGGTCCTGGAGGAGATCCGTCGCGGCATCCTCACCCGGGAACTGGTGCCCGGCCAGCCGCTCGTCGAAGCGGAGCTGGCCGCGCGGCTCGGCGTGTCGAAGACGCCGGTGCGCGAGGCGCTCAAGGTGCTGTCCAACTCGGGCCTGGTGACGTTCAGCCCGTACAAGGGCGCTTCGGTGGTCACGGTCGACGCCGAGCTCGCGAAGTCCGTCTACGACGTGCGGATGGTCCTGGAACCGGAAGCCGTCCGGCGGACCGTCGAGCGGCGCGACCCCGAACTGCTGGAAGACGCCGCCGAAGCGCTGAAGGAAGCGTCGACGGCCATCGCGGACAAGGACCAGGCCGCGCTGAGCCTGCTCAACCGCCGGTTCCACCGCGCCCTGTACTCGGGCTGCGGCAACCCGCTGCTGGTCAGCATCCTCGACGACCTCAAGGACCGCGCGGCCCTGATCAGCGTCGTCGGCTGGGAAGCCAACCCCAGCTGGAAGAAGGAGTGGACCGAGCACAAGGCGGTCCTCGCGGCGGCCAAGAAGGGCGACGCCGAAGGCGCCGCGGCGTTGCTCAAAGACCACATCGGCGGCTTCCTCGAGCGGGTCCTCAAGGCCATCGGATGAGGCTGCTGCTCATCTCGGACACCCACCTGCCCGCACGCGCCCGCGTGCTGCCTTCGCAGGTGTGGAACGAGGTCGAGGCGGCGGACGTCGTGGTGCACGCCGGCGACTGGGTCGAGGTCGGCCTGCTCGACGAACTGGAGCAGCGCAGCAAGCGCCTGATCGGCGTCTACGGCAACAACGACGGCGCGGACCTGCGGGCGCGGCTGCCCGAGGTCGCGCGGGCGGACCTCGACGGCGTCCGGCTGGCCGTCATCCACGAGACGGGCTCGAAGCAGGGCCGCGAACAGCGCTGCGACGCGCAGTTCCCGGACACCGACGTGCTCGTGTTCGGGCACAGCCACATCCCGTGGGACACGACGACCCCGGCCGGGTTGCGGCTGCTCAACCCCGGTTCGCCGACCGACCGCCGCCGTCAGCCGTTCTGCACGTACCAGACCGCCCGCGTCGAGAACGGCACGCTGACGGACGTCGAGCTGCATGAACTGCCCCGGAAGGGGTAGGAAGAGTCCATGGATCCGGCATGGGCGTTGCGGGAGATCGCGTTCCAGCTCGAACGCGCGGGGGAGCCGACCTACCGCGTCCGCGCGTTCCGCAACGCGGCCGCGACCGTCGACAAGACCGAAGCTTCGCAACTGGCCTCGATGGCCGAGAACGGCACGCTGACCTCGTTGCCCGGCATCGGGAAGGCCACCGCCGGCGTCATCGAGGACGCGCTGGCCGGCCGGGATCCCGCGTACCGGTCGAAGATCGTCGAGAAGAAGCTGCCGGACGGCGAACCGCTGCGGTCGGCGCTGCGCGGGGACTGCCACACGCATTCGGACTGGTCGGACGGCGGCAGCTCGATCGGGGAGATGGCTGTCGCGGGCCGGGACATCGGCCACGAGTGGATGGTGCTGACCGACCACTCGCCGCGGCTGACCGTCGCGAACGGGCTTTCCCCGGACCGGCTGCGGACGCAGATGCAGATCGTGGCGAAGGCCAACGAGCTGATGGCGCCCTTCCGGCTGCTGCACGGCATCGAGGTCGACATCCTCGACGACGGCGCCCTCGACCAGGAAGAGGAGCTGCTGGGGCAGCTGGACCTCGTCGTCGCGAGCGTGCACTCGAAGCTGCGGATGCCGGCGAAGGACATGACCCGGCGCATGCTCGCCGCCGTCCGGAACCCGCACGTCCGGGTGCTGGGGCACTGCACCGGACGGCTCGTCGTCGGCCGCGGCCGTCCCGAATCGGAGTTCGACGCCGAGGCGGTGTTCACCGCGTGCCGTGAAAACGGCGTCGCGGTCGAAATCAACTCGCGCCCCGAACGGCTCGACCCGCCGATGCGGCTGCTGAAGCTGGCCGCGGAGATCGGCTGCGAGTTCGCCATCGACAGCGACGCGCACGCGCCGGGCCAGCTCGACTGGCAGCCCTACGGCTGCGAACGCGCGATCAAAGCGGGCATCGGCCCGGAGCGGATCATCAACACCCGCACGGCGGAGGACCTGCTCAGCCGCTGATCTCGATGACCGGGTGCTTCGCCGGATCGAGCCAGCGCAGGAGTGCGTCGAGGTCGGACGCCGGGATCGCGACGCAGCCCGCCGTCGGCTTCCCGTCCGTGACGTGCAGGAAGAACGCCGAGCCCGCGCCCGGCACCACGGGTGCGCGGTTGTAGTCGATGACGACGGCGTGGTCGTAGACCGGGCCCGCCTGCCCGAGGTTCTCCCCGGCGGCCTCGTCGAACGGGCACGTGCCGGGAGCGCACGAGAAGTGCGTGTTGTAGTACGGGGATTTCACGTCCGAGACCCACCAGTCCGCGGTGGTGACCTGCCGGTAGGGCAACCGGGTGGTGGCGGGCCGGTGGCCGAAGGCCTCGGTCAGCGGCCACGTCCCGGCCGGGGTGCGGGAGACGGTTTCGCTCGCCTTGCCGACGCCGTCCGCGCCGACGAACGCCTCGACCGGGCCGTACGCCTTCGTCCAGTCGCCGCCGGTGCGCTGCCAGGCGGTCAGGACGGCGGTCGTCGCGTCCGCCGAGCCGGCGGCGACGGTGACGCGCTGCTCCGGGCCCGTCGGCCCCGGCGCGGCGGCTGCCCCGGAGAGCAGCGCGGCCGCGGCCAGCGTGGCACCGAGGGATCTCCTGCGCATGCCGGAGAGCCTAACGGTGCCACGCCGGATGCGTCAGTTGATCGTGTAGGAGTCCCCGTAGACCTTCCAGTTCAGCGGGGTGTGCAGGTCGAAGTTGCCCGCGTTGAGGAACACCACCTGCTCGGTGTCGACGCGCGAGGTGTCGGCGTGCGCCTCTTCCTGCTTCATGATGACCTTGCGGGCGGCGAAGAACGCCTTGAGGTAGGTGGCCTCGTCGCCGCCCTGGGCGGGGGTCTTCGCCTTCTTCATCGCGGCCTTGCGGATGCCGCCGAAGCTGTCGGAGCTGTCGCCGGGGCCGTGCATGACGATGGCGTCGTAGTAGGCGAACTGGCCGAGGTTGCTGAGTCCGTCGGACTTGCCCTGGCTGACTGCGGGGTCGAAGTACACCCGGTCGCGCTCGTTGTTCTGCGCGGTCTGGAACGCCGTGGTGGCCGCAGCCTGCTTCCAGGCGCTTTCGAACGCCGAGCCGAGGCCGGCGTGCGAGGCGGTGCCGTTCACCTTGCGCAGCGCGGGAAGGTACTTGGCGAGGGGGTTGTCCGGGACGGAGTCCGTGTAGGCCTGGACGAGCTCGAGCATGTCGCCGGTGCCGGAGCAGAACCCGATGATGCCGGCGGTGTACCCGCGGCCGTCGCCGATGTCCTCGATGTACTTGTACTGGGCTTTCCAGTCCAGCGAGGAGTTTTCCGCGCTGGAGACCAGCTTCATCGCGATCTCCTTCTTCGCCGGGGCCGACAGGTCGCCGACGGCGCGGGCGGTCGCGCTGGTGGCGCTGTTCGCGGCCAGGGGCGCGGGTGCCGCCGAGGAGAGCGCGGGGGTGGTGATCACGAGGGCGGCGACGGAGGCCGCGCCGAGCGCGCCGATGACGACCGGCCGCAACTTCTTGCTCATGGGTGGAGACCCTTTCCGCGGGGTGCGCCGTGGGGGATCACGGCGGTACGGGTGATGAGGGTGGAGCTGCGGCGTAGCGACACGGTAGCGAAGAGTCAGCACGCTCCACAAGAGGCGGAAATCGTTCAGGTTCGTGAACGGTCCAGACCACCCCGCGGGGTCCTCTGAGGACGGTCAGCGCGTCCCGGTGAAGATGCGGATGACGTCCGGCAGCACGTTCACCGGGATCGTCGGGTCGATCGCCCGCTGCACGCCGAGGCCGATGCCGAGGCTGAGCAACGCCGTCGCGGCGTCGTCGGCCGGCATCGGGAGCGTGATCCCGAACCGCTCGGCGTACCCGCTCAGCAGGCCGGCGATGGTGTCGCGGATCGCCTTGTCCCGCGCGGCCAGTTCGGCGCGCACGTGCGGGTTGCGCCGCGCGTTCGTGGCGAACTCGACCTCCAGGGCCGTCCAGGCCTCGTCGCCGATGCTGCGCTCGGCCCAGGTCTGGAACGCGGCCAGCAGGTCGTCCACGCCCTCGGCGCCGACCAGCGCTTCCGCGATCAGCGCGACCTGGTCGTCGTGGATCCGGTCGAGGACGGCGAGGCAGAGCTCGTCCTTGTTGCGGAAGTTCGAGTACACCGCGCCCTTCGAGTAGCCGGCCTCGTCCGCGACCTTCTCCAGCGACGTCACCGAGTAGCCGTCGCGCAGGAAGAGCAGCTTGGCGGTCTCGATCAGCTGCTCGCGGGTGCGCGCCTGGCTTTCCGCGCGGGTGAGTCGGGCCATGGCGCCACTCTAGCCAGGGCCGGAATCGGGGTACCGCCAGTATTGAGATACTGCTAGTCTCCGAAAATGGAGCAACGCCACTTCGCGGTCCTCGTCGTCGGCGCCGGGGCGTCCGGGCTGGGGGCCGCCATCCGGCTCGGCCAGGCCGGCGTCGACGACCTCGCCGTGCTGGAGAAAGCCGGCTCGCTCGGCGGAACCTGGCGCGACAACACGTATCCCGGCTGCGCGTGTGACGTCCCGTCCGCGCTGTACTCGTACTCGTTCGCGCCGAATCCCGGGTGGACGCGGGCCTTCGCCGGGCAGGCGGAGATCCGCGCGTACCTGGCGGACACGGCGTCGCGGTTCGGCGTCACACCCAAGATCCGGTACGGCGTGGAGGTGACGCGGGCGCAGTGGAACGCCCGGGAGTCCCTCTGGGAGCTGGAGACGACCCGCGGCCCGTACTCGGCGCGGGTCCTGGTCGCCGGCACCGGGCCGTGGCACGAGCCGCTGGTCCCGGACCTGCCGGGGCTCGGCGGCTTCCCGGGCGAGGTCTTCCACTCCGCGCGGTGGAACCACGGTTACGACCTGGAGGGCAAGCGGGTCGCGGTGATCGGCACGGGCGCGTCGGCGGTCCAGTTCGTGCCGCGGATCGTGCCTTCCGTCGGCCGGTTGCACCTGTTCCAGCGCACGGCGCAGTGGGTGCTGCCGAAGCCGGATCACGCCGTCCCTGGCGTGGAGCGGTTCCTGCTGCGGCGGTTTCCCGCGCTGCAGCGGGCGTTGCGCAGCGCGGAAGACGGGGCGATGGAGACCCTCGGCTTCGGGTTCCGGCACCCGTGGCTGCTGCGGCAGGTGCAGAAGGTCGGGCTCGCGCATCTGCGGCTCGCGGTGCGGGATCCTGCGTTGCGCCGGGCGTTGACGCCGGACTACACGCTGGGGTGCAAGCGGTTGCTGATGTCGAACACGTACTACCGGTCGCTGACGCAGTCGCATGTGGACGTTCACCCGACGGCGGTGCGCGCGGTGTCCGGCAGCAGGGTTCTCGGCGCGGACGGTTCCTCCGCCGATGTGGACGCGATCATCTTCGGCACGGGCTTCCACATCCTCGACATGCCGGTGTCGTCGCGGGTCTTCGACGGCGACGGCCGGAGCCTGGACGACCACTGGAAGGGGAGCCCGCGGGCCTACGCGGGGACGACGGTGGCCGGGTTCCCGAACCTCTACCTGCTGCTGGGCCCGAGCCTGGGGACCGGGCACTCGTCGGCGTTCATGATCCTGGAGGCCCAGCTGCGGCACACGGTTTCGGCCGTGACGCGGACCTTGCGTTCGGGCTGGGAGTCGGTGTCGGTGCGGCCGTCGGTGCAGGACGCGTTCAACGCGGAGGTCCAGGCCGCGCTGCCGGGGACGGTGTACCAGTCGGGCGGGTGTTCGAGCTACTACACGGATGTCAACGGGCGCAACAGCTTCAGCTGGCCGTTCTCGACCGGGCGGCTGCGGTCGCGGGTGGGCGCGTTCGACGAGGCGGACTACGAGATCGGTCAGTCCCACTCCCAGCACAGGCCGTAGACCCCCGGCTGGGCGTCCAGCACCGCGATGTGGCTCGTCCCGCTCGGACCCACCGGCAGCTCCGGCCGCTCGGCCGAGGCCTCCCCGTCGTAGCGGTAGCAGCGCACCGGCACCGCCGCCGGGTCGAAGCACGCCTGCAGCACGATCTGGCGGGCCGGCGCCCATACCCGAACTGCAGGTAACTCGTCTCCGGCGGCACCCCGTCGTAAGCGAACTCGAAGTCGAACACGTATGTCTCGCCCGCCCGCAGCGGGTAGTCGAACCGCAGCTCCACCGCCATCAGCTCGGACGCGGCGTCGCGGCGGACGCGGCCCGGGCGGCAGCAGCGGGCCGACCGCAGCACGGGCCGGTGGCCGCCGCCCGTCTGGGGCCGGAAGAACGACACCCAGCGGTCGACGCCGTCCTCGCGGCTGGTCACCACCAGCTCGGTGCGCACCGACCGCTCGGTGCGGTCCGCGCCCAGCGTCGCCCGCTGGTGCACCGACGCCAGCGCCAGCCGGGCGTTGCCGTCGAGGTCGATGCCGTCGCACGATGCCAGCTCCGTCGGCTCCGACCCGAGCGCGCTGGCCAGGCTGACCCCGCCCGGCCACGGCTCGGCCCGGCGCACCCGGGGCCGCGCCACCAGGCTGGTCAACGCGGCCGCGGGCAGGCCGAGGCACCCTTCGGCGACGCCCACCGCGTGCAGCGAACGCGGTCCTTCGGGGTGCCGCCGGCCCCGGCGCCAGTAGCTCAGCGTGGCCAGGCTGACCTGGGCGCCCCGGATCGCCATCCGCCGCTGCAGCGCCTCCAGGCTCAGCCCGCGGTGCCGGATCACCAGGTCGAAGGCCACGTCGAACGGTCCTTCCCGGACCGCGTCGACGACTTCGGCGTCGTCAGTGTCGCTCTCGGGGAACGCATCCATTCGGGTAAGCATGAATACCGGACGCACCGGACGCAACGAGGCCTGCCACCAAAGTAGGTGGCAGGCCCCGTGGGGGTCAGCTCACGGTGACCCCGGTGTCGTCGACGGCGAACGACGTCTGCAGCGACTGGTCCTCCGTCCCGGCGAACTTCAGCGTGATCGTCTGGCCCGCGAACGAAGACAAGTCGAGCGTCTTCTGGACGTAGGCGGAGTTCCGGTCGAGGTTGGAGTACGTCGCCAGCGTCGTCGAACCGGCGGACACGATGAGGTTGTCGTACGCGACGTTCTCGGTCTCGGCCGTCCACACGCGCAGCCAGAACGTCAGGCTCGCCCGGCAGCCGGCCGGGATCGTGACGGACTGCGTGAGCGTGTCGGTGTGCGCCGAACCCCAGCCGCCGAGCCAGGAGTCCCAGGTGCCCGAGCGCGCCGGCGCCTGGCCGCCCCACTGGCCGATGGTGGTGTCCGGGTCGGTCCACGACGCCTTGCCGGACTCGAAGCCCGGGTTCTGCACCAGCTGCCCGCTGCAGCCGCCCGGGGGAGTCGTGGTGGTCGGCGGAGTCGTCGTGGGCGGAGTGGTCGTGGGTGGGGTGGTCGTGGTCGGCGGCGTGCCGGTGCACGTCGGGTCGCCGGACTGCGCCGGGACGCTCACCGCGTTCCACGCCGCCTTCACGGCGTCGAACTCGGCGCAGCTGTCCGGGTACAGGTTCTTCGCGGCCTGCAGCGTCCACGTCCGGTACCGCAGGTAGGAACTGCCGGACGTCTTCAGCTGCAGGGCGCCGTGCATGATGTTGATCGCCTTGCGGATGCCGATGCCCGCGACGGTGCTGTTGTTGCACGTCGAGCTCGTCGGCTGCCCGTCGGTCGGGTTGCTGCCCTCGGCGAGCAGGTAGAACCAGTGGTCGCCGGGGCCGGCCGCCTTGTGCACCTCCGCGTTCGGCGTCGAGCTGGAGTAGCAGCTCGGGTCCCCGACCTTGGAGGGGTCGTACATGTACCGGAGCGCGCCGGTGCCGACCAGGTTGACCTCTTCGCCGATCGCGTAGTCCGGCGGGTCGTACTGGGACGGTTCGTTCGCGTAGAACTCCGTCGCCGTGCCGAACGTGTCCGCGATGAACTCCTGCGTGCCGCCGCCGGAGAAGCCGCCGGACCCGGAGTAGTCGTCGACGCCGTGGCCCATCTCGTGGCCGAGGATGTCGAGCGAGCCGACCCACTCGCCGCTCGGGTTGTGGCCGAGGTTCACGTACGCGGGCCGCGAGTTGTAGTAGTACGCGTTCTCGTCGTCGAGGCCGACGCGGATCTTCCACGCGCCGCCGTTGCCGGTGAACCCGTTGCGGCCCACCCACTCCGAGAGCATCTTCTTCTCGGTCTGCGCGACGAACAGCGCGTCGGCGCAGCCGGTCTCGATGTTCGTGCCGGTCCCGTTGCCCCAGCTGTCGTCCGGTCCGGTGAGGACGGAGTCGCTGTTGTAGTCGCGGCAGTCGAGGTTCGGCGTGTTCGGGTCGGCCATCGAGTACGTGCTGCCGGACTTCGTCGTGTTCAACGGCAGCGGCGCCGGCCCGTTCCACTTGCCGGTGCCGGTGCCCGCGGCGACGTGCTGGACGGTCCGCAGCACGCGCCCGTCCACCGCGTCGACGTAGACGCTCAGGCTGCTCGGCTCGCCGTGTTCGTCAGTGCCCTCGACGTTGCTCTCGTACGCGAGCCGCCCGGCGCCGTCGGCGACCACGACGAGCTTCCCGCCCGGCAGGCTCTTCGGCCCGCGGACCTGCTTGCGTGCCACGGTTTCGGCCTGCGCGGCCGTGAGCTTCGCGCCGTGGACGTCGAGATCGCCGAGGGCCTGCTGCTGCGCGACGGACGTGGTCTTGACGGTGCCGGCGGAGTCGGTGGCGATGACGAGGTCGCCGCCGATCACGGGCAGGCCGTCGTAGGTGCGGTCGTAGACGACGTACGACAGGCCGTTGGCCGACCGCACGTCGCGCTGGACGAACTTGTCGTGCGCGCCGGGGTGGAGGGCGGCGGCCCGCGCGTTGACGAGGTTCGCGGCGGCGCTGGTGGCGTTGGCCTGGGCCTGCGCGGCGGACGGAGGCGGTTCGGGGACGGGCTGCGCGGGCGCGGCGACGGCGATGCCGACCACCACCATGCCCGCCGCCGTCGCCCCGCCGAGCGCGGCGAACCGTTGGGGCAATCTCATGACGCTCCTTGCGAAAACGCGATGGGGGGGAGGGAGAACCCGATCGACGTTAAGCGCGGTCCGGGAGCGGCAGAAGGTTCATCACAGCGGCGAACTTTCACGCCGCGGCGGTGTGAAATCGCTCAGAGGGTGTGGAAGCGCAGGCCGGCTTTGGTGAGGCGGTCGATGAGGGCGTCGCCCATCGCGGTCGCGGTGGTCACCTGGCCCGCGGTTTCCGGGAGTTCGTCCGTCGCGAGGCACAACGCCGATTCCGCGAGCATCTTCGCCGTTTCGTCGTAGCCGGGGTCGCCGCCGGAGACCTCGGTGACGACGCGCTCGCCGCCGCCCTCGCCGATGAACCGCACGGAAAACCACGAGCGCGCCCGGCGTTCCGGGCTGGGGCCGTTGCCGGGGGCCAGCAAACGGGAAAGCCCGCGCCGCGCGGGCGGGACCTGAGCGGCGGCGAGCAGCGCGCCGGCGCCGAGCACGCCGCCGGCGAGCACGGGCAGGTGTTTGACGGCGGCGAAGTGCCGGTAGGTGAAGTCGGGCCCGTAGCGCTCGGACGCGGCGGCCGACCGGCGGACGACCTCGGGATCGATGGTCGGCAGCGGCACGGCCCACCAGCCGGCGTCGGCGACCCGGTGCGGACGGCCGAGCGGCGCGTGGGTGAAGCGCCCGGCGGGTCGCGGTTCGGCGGCCGCGCGTTCCTTCGCGACGCGGGCGCCGGCCGGGAGCCGGGACATGATGGTCAGCGCGCTGAGGAAGGTGCCGCCGGACGGCATCCCGCTGGCCCGGACGTAGCCGTCGACCTTGAGTGGAACGCCTTCGGGCAGCTGCTTGACGGTGAAGTAGGCGCCGAGGTCGTGCGGGATGGAGTCGAAGCCGCAGGCGTGCACGAGCCGCGCGCCGGTTTCGCGGGCCCGCCGGTCGTGGGCGAGGTACATCCGGTCGACGAACTCGGGTTCGCCGGTGAGGTCGACGTAGTCGGTACCGGCCGCGGCGCACGCGGCCACGAGCGGCTCGCCCTGGGTGAGGTAGGGGCCGACGGTGGTGATGACGACCTTGGTCGCCTCGGCGACGGCCTTGAGCGAGGCGGCGTCGCCGGAGTCGGCGACGAGCAGGTCGAGGGAGGAGAGGCGGTCGTCGATGGCGGCGAGCCGCGCGCGGACGGCTTCGAGCTTGCTTCGGTTGCGCCCGGCGAGGGCCCACCGCAGGTCCGCGGGCGCGTGCCGGGCGAGGTATTCGGCGGTGAGCCCCCCGGTGAACCCGGTGGCGCCGAAAAGGACCACGTCATGCGCGCGCATGTCTCCTCCAGAGGACGTCGACGGCGGACGGGGTCAGGTTACCCGCGGGTACGGAAGGGTGCCGGGTGTCGTTCGCGCGGTGCGCTGGGCTCGCCGGTGCAGGTGAGCGCCGCCGGCTGGTCGCGCCGGGTTACGGATGGGCGAGGGTGGTTGCCGGCGCGGGGAAGCGCGGCAGGCTGCTCGCGCCGGGTCGCGAGGGTTGTTGCCGGCGCCCGCTGGCGCTTCCGGTCGCCCGGCGCGGGGAGCCCCCGCTGGCTGGTCGCGCCGTGTTGCTGGTGCGCGAGGTCGGCCGCCGCGCGTGGTTGCCTCGGGTTCGCCGGTGCGGGCGAGCGCCGCCGGCTGGTCGCGCGGGGCGTGTGGGTTGTTGCCGGCGCCAGCCGGCGCTTTCGTTCGCGCGCGCGAGGAACCGCCGCTGAATGGTCGCGCCGTGTTGCTGGTGCGCGAGGCCGGCCGCCGCGCGTGGTTGCCTCGGGTTCGCCGGTGCGGGCGAGCGCCGCCGGCGGTCGTGCCGGATTGCTGGCGCGCGAGGCTCGCCGTCGCCGCGTGTCGGTTGCCTCCGGTCGCCCGCTGCGGCCGCCGCCGCTGGGGCGCCGGTGCGCGAGGGTTGTTGCCGGGCGCTTCCGCTCGCGCAGCGCAAGCGACCGGCGCCCGCCTCTCCCGCACCGCCCCACCTACTTCCGGTCCCCCGTGTACACCACCGCCGCCGCAACCGCCGCCACTCCCGCGATCACGTCCGCTATCCGGCGCGGCAGGGCGTGGTGCGTGTCCTCCATCCACGCCCGCACCCGCGCCCGGTCCAGCTCAGGCTCGCACAGGTCGTCCACTCCCGCCGTCCACGCCAGCAGCGCCAAGCACGCCGCGTGGGGGTCCGGGCGGTCGATGCCGAACACCGCCGCCCGGGCCTTGCTTCGCGCCGCCGTCGAGACCAGCAGGTCCGCCGGTAGGTAGCGGGATCGGCGCAACAACGCCGGCGTTCGCCGGACCAGGCCGAGCGCGACCAGATTGTCCGCCGCCACCGACGGCAGTTCCGCGCGCAGGTGATCCACCCAGTCGCGGACGCTGTGCGTCGCCGTTTCCGAAACAATTTCGGAAAACACGTGATCGGCGGTCGGAATACCCGGCGGCCGGTCGGCGATCACGCGCACCTTCCGGTCCTCGACCGTGATCCGGTCGGTGAACAGCAAGTCGCACAACGCCGAGCCCGCCAGGCCGATGCCCAACGACGTCCGACTGAGCACCGGGCGCCCGGTGAACTCGTCGTGGCCGAGGAAGAAGAAGGAATCCACCAAGGTGAGCCGGCGCATGACGGAAAACGGCCCCCTGGGCGGTCGCGGTGAGGATGCCGAAGATAGCGGTCCGGCTTCGCGCCGCTTTCGGTGCCGTCACCTTTACCCCGAACGGACGTACCGTCGCACCACAAAAACCCCCTACTCTGGGTCGCCGCCGCCAAGATCACCTAGGCGCGGGGGGAAAGGTCCATGGGAACCCACACGCCGGGGCGCGGCCTCGGCACCAGGCGGCTCGGCGCCGCCCAGATCGTCTTCTTCGTCGTCGCGGCGGCGGGTCCGCTGTACGCGATCGCCGGCGGTGTCTCGGCGACGTACGCGGTCACCGGCAGCGTCGGCGTGCCGTTGTCGTTCGTGCTGCTGGCCCCGGTGCTCGCGCTGTTCGGCGTCGGGTACGCCGCGATGAGCCGGTACATCACGAACGCCGGCGCGTTCTACCCCTATGTGGCGCACGGGATCGGACGCTCCGCGGGCACCGCCGTCGCGTACGTGACCGTGCTCGCCTACAGCTCCATCCAGACCGGCGTCTTCGGCTTGTTCGGGCTGTCGGTGTCCACCTGGCTGAACACGACGTTCGGGACGGACCTGCCGTGGTGGCCGATCGCGCTGCTGATGGTGCTCGTCGTCGGCGCGGGCGGCGTGCTGCGGATCGACCTCAACGCGAAGGTGCTCGGCGTCGCGCTCGGCCTCGAAGTCGCGGTGCTCGTCGTGCTGAACGCCGGGATGTTCAGCCACCCCGCGGGCAGTGCGCTCACCCCGCTGGAGCCGTCGAGCCTCTTCACGGCGGGGGTCGGGGCCGTTTTCGCTTTCTCCATCGCGGTTTTCCTCGGTTTCGAGGGCGCCGCCACCTACGGCGAGGAGAGCCGCGACCCGCGCAAGACGGTCGGCCGCGCGACCTACATCGCGATCGGGCTGACCGCCGTGCTGTACATCGCGTCCTCGCTCGGGATGGCGGTCGCGACCGGTCCGGACCACATCGTCGAGCGCGCCGCCACCGAAGGACCGGGCCTGCTGTTCGGGCTCGGTGGCCGGTACTTCGGCACGGCCTTCGCCGACACCGCGTACGTGCTCTTCCTGACCAGCCAGTGCGCCGCGCTGCTGAGCTTCCACAACGCCGTCGCGCGCTACTTCTTCGCACTGGGCCGCGAAGGGCTGCTGCCGGACGGCTTCAGCCGCACCAGCAAGCGCACCGGCGCGCCCATCGGCGGCTCACTGGTCCAGACCACCATCGGCTTGGTCGTGGTCTCGGTGTTCGCGCTGGCCGGCCGCGACCCGTTCACCGACCTCTTCACCTGGACCGGCGTCACCGCGTCGACCGGCGTCACGATCATCATGGTCGCGGTTTCGCTGTCGGTCATCGGGTTCTTCCGCCGCCGCCCCGGCCGCGAGACGTGGTGGCGGCGCGCGGGCGCACCCGCGCTGGCGGCGGTGACGCTGACCGCGATCCTGGTGCTGATCGTCGTCAACTTCGACGTCCTGCTCGGCCCGGCGGGCTCGATCCCGTGGCTGCGCTGGGGTCTGCCGGGCCTGCTGGTGCTCGCCGGCCTGGCCGGGTTCCTGCGGGCCGAGGCGCTGCGCACCCGGCGGCCGGAGGTCTACGCGGCGATCGGCGGCCCGCTGCGCGAAGACGAACTCGTGGAGACGCGGTGAGCGACGTCCGCGCCGCGCAACCGGCCGAACTGGACGCGGTGCTCGCGACCCTGGTCGCCGCCTTCCAGGACGACCCGATGAGCCGCTGGGTGTTCCCCGGCGACGAGCGCCGCCGCGACGTCGCGCACCCGGCGTTCTTCCGCGAGCTCCTCCTGGCCGGGTTCGCCGTGGGCAGCGTCGACGTCACCGAGGACCACTCGGCGGCGGTGATCTGGCTGCCCGGGAGCGCCGGTGACGACGAGCCGGTCGCCGGGCTCGACCCGGACGAGCAGGAGCGGCTGGACGTCCTGCTCGCCATGATGGCCGGCCGCGAGCCCGCCGAACCGCACTGGCACGCGCAGTTCATCGGCGTCCGGCCCGGCCGGCAACGCCGGGGCATCGGCGCGCGGCTGCTGCGTCACGGCCTCGCCCGCTACGACGCCGAGGGCGTCCCCACCTACCTGGAGGCCAGCTCGCCGGACAGCACGCGGCTCTACCGCCGGCTCGGGTTCCGCGACCACGGGCCCGCGTTCCGGCCACCCGGCGGACCGCCGATGCAGCCGATGTGGCGCGCCCCGGCCTGAGCCCGTTACCGGCGAGTACAGTGCCCCCTCGAACGCGAGGAGGAAAGCCGTGATCGAACGCTTCGGCAGCTACCAGAACGAGCTCTACCTGCAGGGACTCGGTGGGCAGCTGCCGCCGTGCTCGACGGACGCGACCAAGCTCGAAGCGTCGGCCCGCGAGCTCATGGCGCCCGGCCCCTTCTCCTACGTCGCGGGTTCGGCGGGCTCGGGCGCGACCGCCCGCGCCAACCGCGAGGCGTTCGACCGCTGGCGCGTCGTGCCGCGGATGCTGACCGGCGCGACCGACCGCGACCTCTCGACGACGGTGCTCGGCACCCGGCTGGCCGCGCCGGTGGCCGTCGCGCCCGTCGGCGTCCAGTCGATCGTGCACCCGGACGCCGAATCCGCGACCGCCCGCGCGGCCGCTTCGGTGGGTCTGCCGTTCACCCTGTCGACGGCGTCGTCGACCGGTATCGAGGACGCCGCCGAGGCCAACGGCGACGGCCCGCGCTGGTTCCAGCTGTACTGGCCCGGCGACCCGGACGTCTGCGCGAGCCTGCTGGCCCGGGCGAAGGCGGCCGGCTACACGGCGCTGGTCGTCACGCTCGACACGTGGACGCTGGCCTGGCGACCGTCCGATCTGGACCAGTCGTACCTGCCGTTCCTGCAGGGCGAGGGGCTCGCCGTCCCGTTCACCGACCCGGTGTTCCTCTCTCGGCTGCAGAAGACGCCGGAGGAGGACCGCGGCACGGCGATCCTGACGTGGATCGGCATGATCACCGGCACCGACCGGACGTGGGACCAGCTGCCGTTCCTGCGCGAGCACTGGGACGGCCCGATCGTGCTCAAGGGCATCCAGCACGTCGCCGACGCTCGCCGTGCGGCCGAGGCCGGGATGGACGGCATCGTCGTCTCCAACCACGGCGGCCGCCAGGTCGACGGCGCGATCGGGGCGCTGGAGGCGCTGCCGGGCATCGTCGCGGCGGTGGGCGACCGCATGGAGGTGCTGTTCGACTCGGGCGTGCGCACGGGCTCGGACGTGCTGAAGGCGATCGCGCTGGGCGCGCGGGCGGTGCTGGTCGGCCGCCCGTGGGTGTACGGCCTGGCGCACGCGGGCGAGGAGGGCGTGCGCCACGTGCTGCGGAGCCTGCTGGCGGACTTCGACCTGACCATGGGGCTTTCCGGCCACCGCACCCTCGCCGACCTGGGCCCGGACTCGCTCCAGCGGACGTGAGGTAACGAATCGGGAAAGCGGCGGACAGCCGCGGGACCGGTGGCTACCGTTCGAGGCCGATCGCGGGCCGCCCGGTTCCCGTTCGCCTTTCCCCTGAGGGATGTCTCGTAACCCGGTGTCGGAGCGGCCGGGCCGGTAGTTGATCATGTTGGTGTGGTGCAGGTGATCACAGCGTCGCGGCCGGAGTGGAT
>NZ_JBVKDO010000011.1:0-338474 GCF_055633805.1 Amycolatopsis sp. NPDC114478
CCTGTGGGCCATGCTCCGCGACGACGCTGGCTACCACGCTTCACCTCCGATTTCGGTGGCTGCGTGACTTGACAACCCCCATTGGGAAGTCCTTTCCGGATCGAGCGGATCGTCAGGAGCGGTGTCGCGGCGGCGCGGTGACCGGGCGGATGCGCAGCGGCGGCGTGAGCAGGTAGCAGGCGGCGGGGTGGCCGTGGAGGGTGACGACGTCGTAGCGGTCCAGCCAGACCGCATGCCAGGCCTCGGCGGGCGCGCCGAGGCGGTTTTCGTTATCCGCGCCGTGGACGGCGTCGGTGTCGATCTGGTGGGCGCTGGTGCGGTAGTGGCTGCGGCGCCCGGCGACCATCGGGCAGGCTGCGATGGTGTAGGCGGCGCAGTGCGGATGCAGCCCGGGTTCGGTGCTGGCGCAGCGGGCCAGGTCGGACTCGCGCACGAGGAGGACCAGACGGTCGCCCAGGGCGCGGCCGCAGACGCCGCAGAGCCGCCGGTGGATGGCTATGTGGGTCTTGGCGGCGTCGACCGCGCCGAGCAGATACCGGCCGTCGGCAGTGCGGGGTGTGACCCAGGGGACGACGAGACCGCCGAGGACCGGCAGGTGGGCCAGGGCAGCGGGAATCGGTGGTGCCGACTCGGCGGGGCAGGCGTGGGAGGGCATGGCGGTCCCTTTCCGCCCGGGCGCGGCGGCAGCCGCCGCGCCCGGGTCGGCAGTCGAAGAGCGCGTGGTTCAGGCGTTGAGGGCGGGTGCGACGACGCAGACGCAGTCGTCGAGGTCCTCGCCGCAGTCCACGCAGCAGACGCCGACGAGCAACCGGTAACACCAGGAGGGGCAGGGCTGGTTGTCGGCGGCGCAGAAGGGACACGCGCCGCACGCCAGGCACAGTCCCGTGTCGACGTCGACGGCGTCGGTCACACCGCAGTAGAGACAGCCTTCGTCCAGACCCCACCACGCGGTCTGACCGGGGTGGGAGTCGAGGTAGCCACGATTGGAGTACCAGACCTGGTTGTCCCAGCACCCCGCCTGCTCGTTGAACAGGTAGCCGTGGGCCGGATAGCGCGGGTTGACGGTCAGGATGGCCAGCTTGTTGGACGCGCCGAGCCAGGACTCGATGCGCCGCCGGGTCTCCGGGCGGTCCAGGGCAAGGAACCGTTTCGCGGAGAGGATCTCGTCGGCGGCGATGCGGGTGTCCGACCGCGGATCCCGACGCGACGGGTGGGCTTTCTTCGGCAGGATTCCGTTGTGGGCCAGGACGGTACGGGGGTCACCGCCGATCGGGAACGGGTGGATGTTGTCTTCGGTGACCGGGCCGTGAGTGGCGAAACGGCTGTGGAACAGCGCGGGCTGATCGGGGTGCAGGCCGCGCAGGGCGGCGAACTCGTCGATGACGGCGGCGGCGTTCATGCCGCGGCCGGTGACGATGCGGTCACCGGCGACGATGGCGTAGCCGTGGCCGTCGTTGTTGTGCACGGCGCCGTTGGCCAGGGCGGTGGTGTCGGGCTGGATGCGCGCGGGAAGGTAGGTCAGCATGCACATGCGAAGTTCTCCAGTTCGGCGGTGAGCGGCGCGTACTGCGGACGGGTCAGCAGCCACTGGGTGAAGGCGCCCCAGGTCCACCCGCCGGCCTGGGTGATGTCGGGGATGGTGAGGTCGCGGGTGTAGGCGACGGAGGCGTCTGCGAAGGCGAGGGCGGCCTGCACGTGCTGGATGTCGAGGCTGGAGGCGAAGACCCGTAGCTCGAAGGTCTCCTCTGGCTGGGTGTTGATCGCGGAGCCGCGCGGCCCGTAGTACTTGCCTTTGCAGGCGTCTTTGATGTGGTTGCGTTCGGAGTCGCGGAACGCGGCGTAGCCGCTGGAGCGGCGGGCGAGGGTTTGGACGTCGTCGGCGTTGCGGTAGACGAATTTCATCCACCGGAACACGTGACAGGGCCCGCCGAAGGCGGCGCGGCTGATGTGGACGTGCAGCCCGTTGCCGTCGCCGCTGCAGCCGGCGACCTCGAGCGTCTCGAGCAGATGCCAGGGAAAAGAGTCCAGCGCCCAGCGGTAGGCCATCGGGTGGGTGACGAGCTCGAACCCGTAGCCGATACTGCTGTCTTCTTTGAGGTAACCGAGGCCATCGAGGGTGTCGACGGTGTCGTCGATGCGGTCGGACAGGTGCCCGCGCGGGACGTTGATTTCCAGTTCGAACCCGAGGTAGCGAGGGCCGATGCCGTGGAAGACCGGTCGCGGCTTGTACCAGTAGCCGTGCAGATCCTCGTAATCGTCTTCATCGACGACGTCGTGGTCGTCGCAGTAGGTTCCGCTGTCGATGAGGGTGGTGCAGTTGCGGCACTCCGAGTAGTCGAGCCGGTGTGCGCATTCGTGGCACATGTCGCGGCCGGACTCGGTGTCGCGCAGGCCGTCGTCGTAGAGGTCGCAGTAGTCGCAGAGGTCAAAAACCTGGGCGCAGGGCGAGCACAGCCGACGGTCGTCGGTGGCGTAGAGCGGTTCGTGCAGTCGCAGCGGCACGACACCCGTGCAGTGGTCGCACGTATAAGACTCGTCGGTCTCGTCGATGGCGTGCGTCCGGCACAGGTAGCCGTTGCGGATGAGGATGTCGCACTGATCGCAGGTGCGATAGCGCCCGGCGCGCTCGCAGAAGTCGCAGATCCGCCCAGCGTCGTCGGTGACTGAGGTGACTTCGGTGATCTGCCCGCATCCGCTGCACTGGTGCAAAGCGAGGACGCAACCCTCGCAGTAGACGATTCCGGGCGTGAGGTGAAACGGCGTCGGGGTCGCGTTGCCGCAGTCGTCGCAGCGGACGACGTCGTCGACAGGTGTGGTCATGGCGATGGCCTTTCGCGCTGTAGACGTGAAAAAGCGCCCCTCCCGGCGGGAAACCGAGAGGGGCGCATGGACGAAGGGAGAGCCGGTAGCGCGGTGTTGGGTGTTCGGCGCGCACCGCGCTACCGGCCCTCGGGGACGGTGCCCCGGTCCGGGTAGGGAAGCCCCGGCCGGGACACCGAGTTCAGAAGCACCAGCAGGCTGGTCCGCCTGGTGCGGTTCGTCGCCTGTGGACGGTTGCCGTTGTTGCTGTGGTGGCCTCCCGGGGCCTCGTCGGTGTGCGGGACTCGACACGTCCGAGCGCCTGCGGGCCCGGGGCGTGAAACCCGGCGGGCTCGTCCGGCCGGTGTGAACCGGCGATCACAGACGCGCGTGTGCGCACGGTGCCGCGACGCCGGTTCACCCGCGCCGGATGTGGCCGGGCGCCGGGTTCAGGCGCCCCGAGACCGGGGGTGCTGTGCTCTCGATGGCCTGCACGGCCGACGGTGCCGGGGTCGCCCTCGCCCTGCGTGGAGTTTTGATGTCCTGCCCCAACGCCGGCGCGGAAACAGATGCCGCTATCGGCTGCTAGATAACGGTTTCTGTGTAGCTATTTCCGCCCTCGCAGGCGGACCGAGAGCGATGTGAGCAGCGTCGGGAGAAAGTAGAGCAGGGTGATCGACCCGATCACGATGACGAAGATACCGACGATGGTGATCGTCGGTTCGAGGAACTGCAGCGGCGCTGCGGGCGCGGTGGGCGCGGTGTTCGTGCACGTGGACTCGAGTGTGGCCTTCATGCGACGGGCCCTTTCGTCTCGGTGGGGAGAGCTGTGTCCATTGAGGAACGTCGGATGTTGCTTAGGACTCGGTGATGGGTGTGGTCAGCTCGGTGCGCAGTTCCTGGGAGATCTTGGAGAAGTCGGGATCGACCGTGGCCGGGTCGATCCCGTTGCGGTGCATCGCGCGGATGAGCCGGCTGAACTGGGTCGGCCGCGGATCCTTGGCGAAGATCGCAGCGGCGGAAACGCCGTCGTGGCGCAAAAAAGCCGTCGTGGCGGCCTGGGCAGCCATGTGCGGTGCGTACCGTTCGGGGGCGTGACGCCACAGGTGCAGCCACAGAGCGTGTGCGGCCGCGGCCCGCTCGGCGGTGGCCTGGGTGAGGTGGATACCGCGGAGGCGAAGGCTGGAGAGGGCAGCCAGGAGGTCGGCGATCACGTGCTCGTCGGTCGGTATGTGGCCGCTGGCGGCGGCGGTGACGGCATCGTCGAGCCGGTTCAGGCGCCGGTTCAGGTGCGGGCGGTCGTCGGCGAGTTCTTCCTGCTCGACCTTGTCGGTGATCGGCTCGGCGAGGGCGGCGATGCGGCCGCGGGTGCCGGCGGGCGCGGGGAGAAACTGCTGGAGGAATTCGTCGCGGCTGCGGTAGACACGGTTGCCCAGGGCGATGACGTGCGCGGTCATCGGTGAGGTGGAGTAGTCGGCCAGGGTGCCGGTGTGGCTCTCGACGTCGTAGCAGGACCACGTGACCCCGGGCGTGAAGCTGGGCAGGTGCAGCAGCTCGATGTTGGTGTAGCCGCGGTCGTGCAGCTTCTGAGTGAAGGTGGCCAGCTCCGTGCGGTAGGGCAGGTCGGCGGTGTCGGGGTTGTCGTGCACGACGGCGCCGATGAGGCGCAGGACCGGCTTCTCGGAGAGCGCTTGCTGCAGGTACGCGACGACGTAGCCGGGGTGGCGGACTACGGTGTCGAGGTCGAAGCGGGTGATCGGGCCCATGCGGGCGGTGCCGTCGCCGCAGGCGGTGGCCGCGACGAGGACGAGCGAGTCGCCGGGCACGTACCCCAGCGTGGCCGGAATCGCGGCAAGGAGGTCGGCGTCGGTCAAGAACATGGCTGCAGGCATCGGAAACCTCACGAGGTATCAGCGGAGCGTCGGACGTTGGGAAGGGACTGCGGCGGCGCGACGCACGTTGCGCGAAAGGGGGCTATGGTGCCGGCGGCATCGGCCTGTCGTCGCCTTCCGCTGTCGCAGCGTTGTGCGCGGAGTTGGCACGCACGCGTTCGATGACCGCTTCGCCCAGCTCGCCGAGGAATCCGATGAGCTTGAGCCCGAGCCACAGGCCCAGGTAGGTACCGGCGAAGGTGAGGCTGAGCTGGACGAGCTGGGAGAACGTGGTGGTGAAGAACGCTGCCGGTGTGAAGCAGATGAGGTCGGTGTGGGCGTGCACGATGGGTCGTTCCTTTCAGGCGGGCTGGATGTCCGCGCCGGGCGCGGTTGACCAGCCGCCCCGGTGCGCGCCGAGGCCCCGGGTGCTCTGCACCCCTGAATGTGGCGGGTGGGCTGGGCCCGGGGCCTCGGTGTGCTTTTCTGACGGCGGGCCAGCGCGCCGGGGCGGCTACGGGCCCTTGACCTCCGTTACCGGCTTCAGTGCCTGCGCGGCTCGGCGCAAGAACGCGGTGAGCTGCCGGTGAGTGCCCTGGATCACGGCGACGCCGGTGTCGTGGTCGCCCACGAGCAACGCGATCTCGCCGACGGGAACAACGTCGGCGCCCACGTCGTCGCCCGGATGCGCGACCTCGATCACCGAATCCGGCGGAACAGCAACGTAGCTGTCACTCATCGGCTTCCCCCGTCCTTCCGACGTGACGCTGTCGCGGCGGTGCCTGAGGTGATTCGGGCCCGGTGCCGTCGGCGGATGCGTCGCAGTGCTGCCGGATCGAGCGAGGGGTCGGTGTGCTCGGCGACGTACCGGATCAACGGCGCGACCGGCCGGGGACGGTCCTGCGCCAGCAGAGTCAAGGCCGCGCGAGCGGCGTCGTCCGATCTGTGCGTGGCGGCGTCGGCCTCATTCCACAACCAGCCGTCGAAGAAGTACCGGCCGCTGGAGTCCGGCCGGATGCGGTCGATGTGGGGCCTGCCCGTCGGATCATCGGGCTCGGCCGCGGCGTCGTCGATGACGAGCAGATCGGCGCCGTCCCAGCGGAACCTCAGGTGGTCCGAGGTGGCTTCGACGGTGATGGCGACCCATTCGGCGACCACGCGCCGAAATCGGGGCGTCATCGTGTAGAACCGTTGGCCGCTGTCAGTTTCGGCGATCAGCTGTGGTTCACCGAGCTGTGCGGGAAAGGCAGACTGGTCATCTCCGCTGACGAGCTGCTCGTCGGCGCGGACGGCGTCGTGGTCGTGCTGAAGCACGTCCTCGGACATGGCGATCACCTCGGGTGTCTCCGATGGACAGTGTTGTTGAAGGGCACGTTGGGTGTCCCGTTTTGTCTGTGGCGTCGGGCGTTTGCGAGATCGGCGCGTAGCCGCTCCTACGCGCGTGCGCGGCCGGGTCGCGGCGCGGGCCGATCGGGGAGGACGCGCGGGTGTTCACGTCCCGCGGCGATACCGTCGCGGATGGTTCTGCTCAGCTCGGCGCGGTCGAAGTCGGCGACACCGAGGTGCCGACGGGCAGCGTCGGTCAGGTACTGGGTGATCGCGGCGGCGCTGATCCAGCCGTTGCCGAGCAGCTCACCGAGAGCGGCCGCGGCGGCGAACACCGTGATGTGGCGGTGGCCTTCAGTGGCCGTCGCGACGTTGCGGCACTCGGCGTCGAGGGCCGCCTGGACGTAGGCGGTGACCCGGCGGCTGGCCGCTGGAAGCCGCAACGGCGGCGCCGCCTCCAGCGGTGGCGGAGGCAGCGGAGTGAGAGCGGTGACCAACCAGCCAGGCAGGACCGCGACCGGCAGGTCCCCGCTGACGGCGTAGGGCACCGGCACGCCGTGGACGGTCGCCAGCGAGCCGGGCGCGGTGACCAGCGCACCGGGGCCGCGGGTGTCGACGTGCCAGCCGAGCCCGCGGCCGCGCGCACCGACGGTGCTGCGCAGCCGCGACCCCGGCGGCCGGTGGAAATACCGGTGTTCGCCGCCGCGCGGGGTGACGACGGTGAAGGTGTCGACCGGGTCGGGCTCGCCGGCCAGCTGGGCCAGCAGCCCCAGGACGTCCCGGCCGTGGGTGACGCCGTGGCGGGCCCACTGTTCGGGGACCCGCCCGTGCGCCGCATCGAGGTCCAGCACCAGCAGGCCCGCGGCTCCGCAGCTGATCCCTACGTTGCACGTCGGGTAGCGGGTCCACCAGCGGCGGATGCGGTCGGGGTCGCAGGTGGCCCGCTGCTGCCAACGCTCGATGGCGGGCTTCTTCCCACGGGGGACGAGCGGGAACACTGGCCACCCGCGCTCGGCGGCCTCCAGCGCGGCGTGGAGGAGTTCGCCGGTGAAGAGCCTGGGAGGGGCGATCGCGGCCGCGGTGACGGACGCGGTCATGGCATCAGCTCGGCAGCAACCAGAGCAGGACCAGGGGTGACGTGGCGGTGCCGGGCGATGTCGGTGGTGGTGAGGCGGAGGTGCTGGGCGATCGGCGAAAGATGCGGATGCATCGGCGAAACTCTTTTCTGCGCCGCGAGAACGCTGCGCGGGCGGCGAGGAGGACAGCGACGGCAGGAGCGGGCCCGGCACGAGGGATGCGGGCCCGCCCCTACCCGAAGACAGCGAGGTGTCGCCGGCCGGTTAGCTCGCGGCTTCGGCCAGCTCCGCGGAGGCGTCGTCCGGATCCGCCGAAGCGTCGGAGCCTTCAGAGAGTTCCGGCGCGACGTTGTCTCCCGGACCATCCGCGCTGTCGCCCTGGCGGTCGGGGGTCGCGTCGTCGATCCCGGCACTGACGTGCGAGCCATCGTCGCCCGGCTCGGCTGTGCCGGGGCCACCGGTGGCACCGGATTCGAGCACGTCGTCGTGCTGCTCAGCGCCGTCATCGTCGGCTGTGTCACTGGTGGTGGTCTCGCCGAGCGCCGCGGCGATGACGTCCCGCTCGCTCTGCGGTGTGATGATCAGCCGCTCGACGTCGGAGGCCGGGTAGCCGGCGCCGACGAGCGCGGTCATGTACTCCTGCGGCGCCTGCAGCGCGTATCGCCACGCGTTGCGCGAGAGCGCCTCCTCCATCGCGCAGAAGGTGAGGAACATGTCGTAGACGGTCGCTTTGCCCGGCGTGGCTGCGGTGGCGACCTTGTCGGACAGGTCGGTCACCGTGCTGCCGACGGGCAAGCCGAGGAGCTGGCGGGCGAGGGCGTGGTTCTGGTTGAACGCGCGGCGCAGCTCGTAGCCGCCGTGAGCCTTCTGCCGGGCGAGGAACAGCTGCGCGCCCTTGGGCGCGGTCTTGCGCAGCACGAATTCGGCCAGCCATTCACGCCGCGGCTTTTCGGAGGCGTCGATCAGCTCGTTGTTCTTGCGCACCCATCGGCGGATGATCCGCGCCTCGGTGCGGGCGCGTTCGTCGGCGGCCAGCGCGGCCCGCGCGGCCGCAAGGTCGCTCTCCTCAGCCGCAGCGGCCCCACCGTCGTCGCGCGTGCTGGGCGTGGCGGTGGCGCGGGGCGTGAGGTCGACACGCCCGGCCGGGGCGTGGCTGAGCGCATGGCCGTAGGCCCGGAAGTCGGCGCAGCCGTAGACGGCCACCGGCACACGGTCACCGTTGTCGTCGTGGTGGTCGTCCTCGATCCAGGCCCCGTGGCCCGGGCAGGACGCATGATCCTCCGCGGTCAGCGCGGTGTGGGGCGCGTCTTCGGGCTTGGGGCGCAGCCGGTCGAGCGAGCGGGCCTCACCGTCATAGGCCGACAGGGTGTCAGCGAAGATCGTGATCTTGGCGGCGGTCAGCTCCCGGGTGAGCGTCGTGACCAGGGTGGCGAGCCGCTGTGCCGCGGCACGCTCGTCACGCTTGGCCTGAGCGAACACCTGGAAGTTGTTCGGCTCGGTGCGCGCGATGCGGATCAGTTCCGTGGCGGTCTCGCGGTCACCGGCGGCGTCGAACTCCGCGACCACCCCGGCCTGGACGAGGTCGAGGTCGAAGCGGTCGGCGGCCTTGAGCGCCAGCTCACTCTCCCCGGCCTGCAGGACCTGCGTGACGTAGGCGGTGCCGTTCTTGCCGCGGGCGAGCTTGCGGGCGATGCCCGCGGGGGTGAGGTTGAACGCGGCCAGCTGCTGGATGGCCCGGGCGGTGTCGCCGAGGGTCAGCGGCTTGCGGAGGTCGTTCTCCTCCAGCTGGCGGACGATCCGCTCGATCGTGGCCTTGCGCTCGTCGGCCGGCGGTGGGGTCTTCATCCAGACCGGAAGTTCGACGCCGGCTGCGCGGGCGTTGTTGAACCGGCGCTGCCCCTCGGTGATCATGACGATGCCGGTCTCGTAGTTGCGGTAGCCGTTGGCCGCGGTGTTGATGCCGTTGTTCTTGAAGTTCGCCGTGGTCGCCGGGTCGGCCTCGGCGTTCTCGGTGCGCACGTTGTCGACCAGCAGTGCGTCGGACGGGTTGATGTGGATGATCGTGTTGATCTCGGCGTCCCACTTGGCGTGCAAGGCCGCCAGTTCTTCCTCCGACAGCCCGGCTAGCGGGTTGCCGCCAGGCGCTGCCTCACAGGCGTCGGCGGGTTCGGTGACGGCGCTCTCGAAGTCGGACGGTGCGAGGTCGACTTCGGGTGCTGCAGGGTCGGCTTCGCCGGCGCACTGGGTGGGCAGATCCATCGTGGCGGTCACGCGGGCTCCTTTACACAAGCCGGTCGGTCACCGGGAACCCCGATGACCGACCACGAACCCCGTACACCGCGCCGTCCTCCAAATTGCCGTTCAGCTGAGGAGAAAGGCGATGTGCGGGCGTCCCGGTCGGGACGCACTCGCCCAAGCGGGGCCGCCCGCGTCGGCGGCAAGCCCGCCCCTTCCTGCCCAGCCGCAGCCGTGACCGTGAACGGGGCGGGCTTTCCCCGACGCCAGGCTCCGCTAGAGTGCGTCGGCCCGACCGGAACACCCGCATCCGCTTCTCTCAGCGCTGCAACACTTTCCTCATCCCTCTACTCGGGCCACAGCAGCAGGCTCATCGCCATAGAGCCTCCTGTTCATCTCTTACTTGAACTCACCTCGGAGCCGGATTCCGCAGCAGGCTCAGCATTCCGCTGCGGTGGGAGAGCGTCAGCCAGATGTCGGCGACGTCCGGATGCGCCCGGCCGTCCAGATCGGCACGTGTCCAGGCCAGCCGCAGGCACCGCGCAGCCGTGCGGGACGTAATCCGACCCTCTCGGATCGCGGCGTCCAGCTCGCCTACGGCGTTGGTGGGGAGGCCGGCGACGGCCCGCGTGTAGTCGATCTCGACGCCGGGTTCCGGTGCCGCACCCCACCGGGAGCAGGCGCGTTCCCGGGCTCGGGCGACCCTGTCCCACAGCGATTCCAGGGACGGCAGCGACGGATCGGGCTCGGCGACGGTGACCTCCCGCACGAACAGGTCGACACGGTCGAGCAACCACAGCGGGATCCTGGCGAGGTAGCGCGCACGCTGCGCCGGGGTGCACCGGCATTCACCGGTCCGGACGCAGCTGCAGGGGCAGTCCCGTGCGGTGAACACCATGCGTGCTCCGGCCGGGCGCGATTCGGCGCCTGCCGCGGCGGTGATGCCGATCAAGCCGTTCTCCAGCGCCGGACGCAGCAGTTCGATGGTCCTGGCGGAGAAGCTGGGGAGGTCTTCGACGGTCAGGACGCCTCGGTGGGCGAGGGTGAGAAGGCCGGGCCGGGTGAACGAGCCGACGACCGAGGCGATCGTGTCGGTGGGGTGCAGGGACACGGCGGGCGGGCGGGTGTGCCCTCCGTTGTCGGGCAGCGGTTCGCCGGCCAGGGAGTGCAACTTGTTGACCTCGAGGGTCTCGGTACCGGAGAAGTCGGCCATCAGCGTCCGGATCAGCCGCGGCAGCAGGAGTACCGGGTCTCCAGGCGCGGCGACGTGCAGGATGTGGTGTCCGCCCGCCGCGGCGACAGCAGCGGCCCTGACCGCCGTGGGCGACAGCCGGGCACAGGTTTCGGGAGCCCACGACGTGCGTGACTGTCCCCGCAGGCCTGATTCGGGAGGTAGGGCCGGGCCGGGGTTGCTGCGCAGCCAGCTGATGAGGTCATCCAGGCGCGCCACAGGAATGATGGCCAGGCCGGGGACGGCGCGTGCGTCGGCGGCGTTGGCCGTGGGGACGACCAGGTGGGTGAAACCGGCGTGGGCGGCGGCGACGGCGCGGAGCAGAATGTCGGGGACCGGTCGGACCGAGCCGTCGAGGCTGAGTTCGCCGATCAGCGCGGTCGCGGTCAGCCGCCGGACCGGCACAGCGTCGGTGACCAGCAGCGCGGCGGCCGCGGCGGCGAGATCGATGTCGGAGCGTGGGTGTGCGGTGGAGGCGGTCAGGTGCACGACGCCGCTGGGCCAGGACAGGCCGCTGTTGCGGATGGCTGCGCGGACCCGGTCGCGGGTCTCGCGCGAGATCGTCAGGCTGAGGCCGTGCACGCGCAGTCCGGCGTCGCCGACGCGGAGCTCGGCGCGGATGTCGACGATCCGGGGCTGATGATCGGAGAGGGTCACCACACGGGTAAGGGCTTCCATGGCATCGTCCTTCGGGCAGATGAAAGGAACTCCGGCGCCGGGTAGGGTGCCGGAGTCGGGGGTGTTCGTTGTCTGCGCGGCAGCGGCGCCGGGGGTCAGTTGCTGGTGTCAGCGGGTGCGGTGTGGTCGGTGGTGGCGCGTTCACCGACGAGCGCGGCCAGGGCGAGCGCGTTTTCGACGGTGGCGTCGATGCTGAACCGCACCCGCCGCTGACGGCCACGCCAGAACGGCTGCAGCACCTGCGCGGTCGCGAACAGCGGTTGACCGTAGGCCCCGACCGACACGGTGTTCGCCCCGGCCGTCGGGGTGGTGCCGAACCCCGCCCCGATCGCGGCCAGGACGTTCGAGAGGTCGGCGGCGTCGCACGCGCGCCGGTGCGCCAGGTCCCGCGCCGCGTCGATCATCTCGACCACCTTGGGGATCAGCCGCCGGGACAGGTCTTTGGCGACCGCGGTCGCGGGCCGGGTCCGCGCCACGGTCACCGACGGCCGGATCATTCCGGTGGGCTGATGGGGACTGAGCTCGGAGTCCAGCCACGCCTCCAGAACCAGACGCTCTGCCGCCCCGCCGGAGGTGACGGTCACGCTGATCCACCCGCCCTTCGGTCCGATGAGCGCGGCGTCCTCACCGACACGGCGGGACGTAACAGCCCGCCACGGCTCGCCGAGCACGTCGGCGACCGCGCGCAGATACGGTGTCAACTCGTTCGACATCTCTTGAGATTCCTTCCGATCGTGAGGTGTGCCGGTCCGGTTGCCGGTGCCGCGGTCGCGCCGGGCCGGCGTCCCGGGTGGCACGTCGTGGAGCCGGTGACAGCGCGGACCGGGGCCACGGCGGCGCTGCACCTGGCCCGCACTGCCGAGCAGCAGGTGGCCGCCGTGGTCCCGGGCGGCGCTACCGTGGGTCTCCGGACGTGCCCGGCTGGGTAACGCCGGCGGCTGCGGTTGACGGTGTGCCGCTGCGGCGGGCGGCGCGGGCGGCGTCGACGCCGGCTTGCCAGCGGCTCCACCGGCGCCCGGCCTGGCGGGCTTTGAAGTGCGCGATGTTGTTCGCGGGGATCCCGACTGGTGCCGGGCCGAGCACGGCCAGGAGATCGGACTCCTCTTGCGAGTGCCAGCCCGCGGCGGCGATGGATTGTTCGTCGGGGAAGACGTCGGCGACCCGGTCCACAGTCGGGTCCAATGTGGAGTCCTGGGTGCCGCCGTAGGAGTAGACCCACCAGAAGTTCCGTGGTGGGTTCGGCTCGACCAGGTCGCGGAACGCGGCGACTTCTTTGGTGTAGGCGTAGAACCGGGTGTGTTGCCGGGCGCGCATGATCTCCAGCCACGCGGAGAGGTAAGCGCGGGAGTAGAAGTCGCCGCTGTCGTGAATCCGCACCCACGCATCGAGGAACCGCTTGTGAGACAGCTCATCCAGCATTTCCTGCTGCCAGCCGGGCAGGTCGTCCAGGGTCTGGCGCAAGTTCTCCTGGTGTCGCGCTTTCACCTGAGGAAAGAGATAGGTGCCGTTGCGGGCGTAGCAGGCTTGCGCGCACACCCCGGCCGAGGGGCAGGCGTTGTAGTTACGGCCGTCCGGTAGCTTCCCGGCGAACGCGGGCAGGGACCAGTTCCAGATTCTCAGCCGTTTCAGTTCGCGGTTCTGCCGCAGCAAGGTCATCGTGACCACCGTCCTCATGCCACTCGATGCATGGGGAAGGCCAACCAAGATCTGGTTTCTTCCACCGTACACCGGAAGCGACGCCGAGGGGAAAGGGGAAACTGCACGGGCACCGCAGCTATGAGCCGCGACCATCCGCGCCGACTGGTCCGCCCGCTGCGATCTGCCGCACGACTGCCGGGTGCAGGGGATGCCGCCCGGAAGATCCAGGTGGTGATACCGGCGGCGCGGGCGAGCGCGGGGGTGTGGCGCGCACCGCGGGACTCGTCGAGGATGAAGGCCAGGCAGACATCGGCTCCCGCGTCGACCATGGTCTGGTTGCGGACGAACCCGGCGCGGCGGCCGTGATGGCGCCATCGGGCGGGATGGAGCGCGACGCGTCCACCCCACTGGGCCCAGCGCGCCTGGCAGAGCGCGTCGGCACCGCGCGGGCAGGCGCCGGAGGCACCAATACCGCCTCGGGGACCAGACGTGCGCGAGCGCACGGCGGATCACAGAGGTGTCATGCCATGCGCGGGACCCGGTGATCAGGACCGGTGCACCATCGTCTACCTCTCAGCGTGGTCGCCCGCGCGGGATGCGCGGACGTGGCTGGGAGGTCACCGCGACGGCCGGGGTGTCCGTGGCGTGCTGTGGCCGGACGCCCGGACCGCCGTGGCAGGGTTCGAGGAGCGCCGAACGGCCGTGTGGACGAGCCGCGTGCGCTGTCAGCCTCGTGACGCCCGTAGGCGGAGAGGGAAGCCCGCTCGCGGAGAACGATTCGTTTACGTCGCCGTACGCTCGTTGCGGATTGGTAACGAGATATCGCCGACCGCGGACTGACTGTCCTAAGTGGAATATCGGTCGGAGGATCAGTTCAGGTCAGCTCGGCGAGCTTGCGGCGGCGGGATGCCCACTCCGACGAGGTCCAGGCGCGCGGCATCTCGGTGAGGCAGTCCCGTGCGGCCTGACCGGCGGCGGTGTGATCGCCGAGGGCGCCCAGGACGAACGCGCGCTGGCCGAGAAAGAACGGTGCGGTGTACCAGTAGCCCGAGGATGGCAGCTCGTCTGCGGGCGGCAAGTGTTCGATCATGGTGTCGGTATCAGACAGCAGCCGCAGCGCGGTGGCGTGCTCGCCGAGTCGGGCGAGGATTTCGGCGCGCTGGAACGTCTCGTAGGTGCGCAGGCCGGGATGGATTCGCGTGTCGCGGCGCGCGGCTTCAGACAGCGCGTCGGCGGAGCGGAATTTCGTGCGTCGGATCGCGCGGTAGGCCGAGAACGACAGCGCGGTCGACAGCCGCAGCGGATCGTCGATCTCGAAGGCGAGGACGGCCGCGCGATCGAGGTGCGTTCGGGCCAGCTTCCACTGCTTGCCGGGGATGGCCAGCCAGCCGCGGTACTGCTCCAGTTCCGAGAGCAGTCCGACCGCCGCCGACCGGACGCCGGAGCGTGCTTCGTCGGCGAACTGCTCGACGAGCCGCACTTGGGCATCCACCATCGGGATCACGTGCTCGGCGCCGGCGTCGTCCTCGATGTGGCGCACGACGGCGAGGACGTCGGCGAGCGTGGTGAGAGTGGTCTGGTCTACGGAGCGGGGGTGGTCCACCAGGGCGGCGACCCGGTCGCGTTCGGCCTCGCCCGGCAGGTCGTCGCGGGCGTTCCAGAGAGTCCACAGGGGCCCCAGCGGCGAGCCGTAGAGCGCGTCGACGGAGATGCCGAGGGTGGTGGCGTAGGAGGCGACGTGCTCGGGCTTGACGACGCGTTCGCCGTTCTCGAGCTGCCAGAGGTAGGTCTTGCTGTAGTGGGTCCGGGCCGCCATCGCCGACAGGCTGACACGGGCGGCGCTGCGCGCCGCCCGCATCCGTTCGCCCAGCTCGTTCATCGCTCCGCCTCGATACCGCACCTCGTACACCGTTATCGACGTATCACGTTCCGTAATATTCAGCGTACCGGACTGATGCTGTGCCGGATCAGCCATAGAGCCAGGTCATCGACGTGGCGAGGCACTCGGCGGCGGTCCCAGCTCCGGCAGCGGACAGCTTCGCCGCGCCGCGCACGATCAGCGCGGTGTCCGCCGGAGCCCGCGCGAGCAGCTGGTCGATGACGGTTTCGGCGTCAGCGCCGACGTCGGCGGGATCGATGACAAGCGTCAAGCCGGGATCGTCGAGGTAGGTCCGCGCGTGGGGCGATGGGCTGGGGTCGGTCATCGTCGTCCTCCCGGCATGGGCTTGCGGCCGGCGGCCCGGCTGACGGTCGCAGTGGTCGCGGTGTCGCCGCTGCGGCACGGTCGACCGGTGGGTGGTGAGGACGTCCGCGGTATCGCCTGTGTCTGCGGCACGTGTGGCATCCGGCAGCGGAAGATGCCGGTGTCGTAAGCGATGGCGACGGCGTGCGCGCGGTTGCGTGCCTTCAGCTTGGCGAAGATGTTCTTCATGTGGGTGCGGATGGTTTCGGGTGAGCGGAACTGTTTGAATCCGATCTGGACGTTGTTCAGACCGAGTGCGGCGTCGCGGAGGACTTCTCGTTCGATGGCGGTCAGTTCGGTCGTGCGGGACATGCTCGGACCTCCGTGGATCGGTCGGTGAGGCGGGGGCTGGCCGGGGCAACGAGGCGCGTGTGCTGCCGCGGCCAGCCCCGAACCGGGGTTCGGCGTAGCCCGGAGAAAGGCGCGCCGAACTCGGGACCCGGCTCATTCAGGTGGGCTGTTGCGAGCTGATGTACGAACAGCGCGAGATGGTTGAGCCTCGGCGTGGCACTGGCCGAGACCGTTGTCCTGCGTCGTGGGGGTGAGAGCGTGGGTTACCAGCGGGTCGCGCCGACTCGTGCGGCGGTCGCGAGCAGTTCGTTCTCGACGTCGCTGGCGCCGGCATGGTGCTGGAACAGCAGTCCGACGGTGGCCGCGCCCGGCGAGCCGTGGGCGTGGGCCAGGGCGCAGGCGGTGAGGTGGCGGTCGCCGCGGCGCACGGCGCTGGCCGCGATCAGCGTGGCCAGCCGGGCACGGATGTCGGGCTCGGTGCTGCCGCGGTAGAGGGCCATCCACAGCTGCTCGACCCGCGGCGGGTCGAGATCGGCTGGCGGCAGGAGCAGCGGCCCGTAGGTGGCGTTGTCGGCCAGCGCCGTCGCGACGGAGAAGGCTGTGACGCTGTCGATGAATTCGCCGCGGCTGGCCTGGGTGATGGCGTGCTCGACGATCCGGCTGCCTTCGTCGCCGCGGCGGACCAGGAAAGGCACGACCAGGCGGTCGAATCGTCCGAGGCCGGCCGGCAGGGTTTCGCCGGACTCGGTGAAGGCCAGGCCCCAGGTCGGTGTGGGTGCGTCGCCGCCGAGCTGGACTGGCTGGGCGAAGTCGAGTTCGGCGTGGGGCGCGATGACGGTGCCGAGGTGGGTGGGGCGGCGGTAGTCGCGCCAGGGGGCGCCGGGGTGGGTGTGCGGTGCCCAGTAGCGGCCGACGACGGCGTGCCCGGCGGGCCGCAGTTCGTTCTCGAGTGCGGCGATCGCGGCCCGCAGCGGAAGCCACTTCCGGGGGCGTTCCTCGGCGATCATGATGACGACCACGTCGAAGTCGTGGTCAGCCGGGAACGCGCCCTGCACGTGCTCGGCGATCTCGCTGGTGGTCATGCCCCGTACGCGGGAGGCGGGGAACGCCGCGCCGAGCGGCGAGATGAGCTGCCTGCGAGTCGTGAGGTGCGCGTGGGCGGGCAGGGTGATGACGTGCAGGGTGTCGGTGGCGGTGTCGGGCAGGGATCCGATCAGTTCACCCGGGGTCAGGTACTGGGTCACGGTCGGTGCTCCTTGGCTGAGCTCCCCTGGCATGTGGACAAGGGGAAGCGGCGGCGGCCCACGGAGGCGTGGGCCGCCACCGCCCGAGCGCGCGCCCGACGGCGGCCCTGCCGTGATCGGGCGGCGACTGGCGCTCATCACGTCCGGGTCGCCGTCGGGGGCGCGCTAGCGTTAATCGGCCGCACGCTCCCGCCGTGCCGCTGCTGATTCGCCGGTTTCCTGCCTGGCGTCGCCGAACAGGGCGGTGATGTCGTCGACGCATGTGACCAGGCGCGCGGTGGCTTCTTGAATCAACTGGTGGCATCCGAGGGACTGGGTCGAGGACAGCGGACCCGGCAGGGCGAAGACGGGATGGCCAAGCTTGGCGGCGAGGCTGGCGGCGTGCCGGGCGCCGCTGCGCGGACCGGCCTCGACCACGACCGTCGCCGTCGTAAGAACGGCGAGCAGGCGGTGGCGGTGCACAAAGCGGTGCCGGGCCGGCGGTGTACCGGGCGGGTACTCGGACACGACCGCGCCGGAGCTGGCGATTCGCTTGAGCAGGCCGACGTGTCCAGCCGGGTAGCCGATGTCGAGCCCGCACGGCAGGACGGCGACGGTGGCGCGCGAGCGGTCGGTCGCCAACGCTCCCCGGTGGGCTTCGCCGTCGATGCCGTACGCGGCGCCGCTCCATACCGCGACGTTGCGCGAAGCCAGCGCGTAGGCAAATTCGGCGGCGTAGTGCTCGCCGTACGCCGAGGCGGCCCGGGAGCCGACGATCGCGACCGAGCGTGCGACCACCAACTCGTCCAACCGCGGCTCGCTCTGGACCCACAGGCCCAGCGGCGGTCCGACGATGGAGGCGCCGTCGACCAAGCCGCCCAGACCCGCGACTCGGCCGGCCGGCCATTCGTCGTCTTCGGGGATCACGAAGCGGGCGCCCAGTTCGGCGGCCGCGCGCAGGCTGGTGTCGGCGCGCGTCCAGTCGACTCCCGGGCGGGTTTCCGACATTACCTCGGCCGGCGCGTTACGTTCGCCGATGTGGTGGGCGGCGTCGACGGGCCCGACCTCGGCGACGTAGCGAGCGAGGACCGGGTTGGTGGGTTCGGCGGCGTGCTGGAGGACGGCGCGGGCGCGCCGCGCTTCGGCGGAACTGGACATAGGTGCTCCTTCATGCGGGCTGCAGGACGAGATGGCTGGGGAGGCTCAGGTTTCGTCCGAGAAGCTGCGTACGCGGATCGAGTGGCCCCGGCGCTCGACAACCGTTCCGACCGGCCACCCAGCCGCCAGCCGCAGCAGTTCGGTGGCCGCGTTGGCGGCGTCGTCACGCAGCTCGTCGCTGCGCGGGACGCCCATGGCGAGGAGTGCGAAGTAGAACCGGCGGACGAACTGCACCGGTGTCAGGTCGGATTCAACGACCTCTGCGGTGGTGGTGGCTTGGCGGCTGTGGATCCCGACAAAGCTGCGCGCACAACCACAGTAGGTGTTGTCCGGGTCCTGATGCGACAGGCTGGCGAGGTCGACGATCTCGGTTCCCTGAAGGTTGTTGAAGTCGTTGTCCCGGTGTCCTTGGGTGCGATGGGTGGAGACGAAGTACTTGAGCACGGATTCCTCCTCGGTGGCCGCGGCCCGGGTGGGCTGTGAACGCGGCCTTGGCCAGCGGGCCCCGCGGGTCCGGGGCAAGCCAGCCAACGGACTTCCGGTGTATCTCTTGTGGACTGTGGGCTTGCCCCGGACCGCGGGTCTGCTCCACTGGGCGACCGTCAGGCCAGTTGTGGCCGGGCAGGCGAGGAGGATGTCGTCGGGTGCTGCGCTTTGCGCAGGAGTCGGCACTCAAAGTTAGCGCAGAAAAATGGCCACAGTTGTGGCGAATTACTGGTTCTTGGGGCACTCTGGGTTTAGAAGGATATTCGCGGTGGCCCACCGGGAGCGGCCACAGTGGACCCTTCTGGGGACCCTGGCACCGCTCGACCCCCCAGCGGTCAACGGGTTCCCGGCTCGGGGTGGGTCTCTGGGGAGGGCACCTGCCCCGAGTCAAAACTTTCTACGGTCGAGCCCGGCGGGTCCGACCGTCTGATTTCTGCACGCGCAGATGAGCCGCAGCGTCGTCCGGTGGCAGTGATTGCCCGGCGGGTGTCGCGAGCAACACGCGCACGTAGCGGGCGCCGTGATCGTCACGATCGGCCAGAAGAGCCAACGCGTCGGCAAACTTCTTCCTGCTGGCGCGGATCCGGTTGTCCGCCCAGTACGCTCGGCCGAGCAGAAGTTGCAGGTCGGCACGCACCGTGTCGTCGACAGTGCCGGGTGCGCGTGCGATCGCCTGGAGCAAGACCGGCACGGCCGCGGAAGCGCGCCCGGCTGACAGGAGAACTGTGGCGAGGTCGCGTCGCGCGGCCGGGCAGCCGTCGCCGTCGCCGTCGCCGGCGTTGTCGCAGAGGTCGAGCAACGCGGTGAGTACGTCCATGGCCCGGTGCCATCGGCCCCATCGGCAGTAGAGATCGCTCAGCTCAGCCAATGCTGTGCGGGTGCCGGCGTGATCGCCTTGAATGCGTCGGAGGCTCAGTATCCGGACCCAGCTAGCCTCGGCCAGTCGCCTATCGCCGTCACGGTCGGCGCGTTCGGCCTTGCGTGTCAGCAGTTCGATGAGCGCTGCGGGGTTACGATCGTCGATGGCTGCCTGCTCGCTCGTCACGGCAGGGTCGGTGCGCCGCGCTCGGCTTGTGTACGTGGTGAAGTCAAGCCGCAGCGGGCTACCGGTGTAGGTCGGTTGGTCATCCACTGCGTTCACTGTCGCTGTCGAGGTGGCGTCGGGGTCGGCGGATCCAGCGAACCCCGCTTCGCAAGGCGACGTGGCGGGTCCGGGCATCGTGTCAGCAGTCCGTGCGCGTGATCGTTTCCCGCGCCGGCGCCAGAACTACGTCGATGTGTTGAGCGCGAGGGCGTTCAGACGTCGGATCAGGTCGGGCAGCGACATGTCGCACAGTTCAGCCATCCGTTGAAGAGCCCCCAGATCGAAGCGGAAATCGGTGACCTCGGGGTGTTGGCTCAACTGCTGCTGGGCCCACTTCCGCAGCGGGAGCATGTGGGGCTCCACCAGTTCGGCCATCTTTGGCAAGTTCACTGTGACGCCTTCGTGCGTAAGCTGTCGGTGCACTCTGGCGATGAGATTGTGCGGCAGTTCGTTCATCGCCAAGCAGAGCTCGACGAGGCGCACCACAGAGACCTGCCGGGTGCCCTGCTCGTAAGTGGCCAGCGTTTGCACGGAGAGATCAGCCGTCATCCGGGCCAACAGGTGCTTTCGCGTCCAGCCACGTTGACGACGCAGCCTCCCCAACTCATCGGCGAGGATGCGCTGATACGCGCCCCGGTCGAACGCGCTCGGGACGACGGACTCGGCCATCAGTCGCGCCGCGATAGCGTTCTCTTCGAGCTCAGTAGTCTGGGTCTGTTTCTGGTCTGGTAGAACCGGATCTGGCGTGCGGCAGTCGTCTGGGGGCGTGCCCGATTGTCCCGCTTGCGTGAGGTGAACCAGTTCTTGTACCCACTGGTCGACCTGAAGCGGTGTCGGTGTCACGCCGGGCTCGGCGGCGGCCGGGTTTTCGACGGGGCCGTCGGCGTGATCGGGCGAGGGATGAGCGATCATCGGAAGCGAAGTCCTCCTCTAGCGTCGTGTGGTGGCATTCGGCGCGGTGGTTGTGGTTAGGTCCGGTGGGTCGATGGTCAGCCAGCACGACACCATGCGATGGTCGGAGACCGCGGGTCCATCCGGTACGTGCACGGTGTAGGAGCTGGGCACTAGCCTGGCGGGGGTGCGGTTGCTGACGGTGATGCGGTCGATCCGCAGGCCGGAGCCACCGTCGATGGCCGGGTGCACGGTGGGGGTGAAGTCGCCGGCTGCTTCGCCGGTGTCCCACCAGCCGTGTTCGAGGAAGGCGTCGAGGGCCTGGGTGTTGATGCGCCACGTGCCGTCGGGCTGCCGGATCCCTTTCTGGCTCAGCTTGTGGGCCTTGCCCTGGCTGAGACAGAGTTCTCGCCAGTCGTCAGGGAGGTGTTCGTTCGGGTGGGAGCTGGTGGCGTTAAAGTCGCCGCCGAGGATGGCGTTGTGCTGCGCCAGCTGACCGTCCTGGGAGGACAGTCGGTCGAAGCCGGTGTGGCCGCCTGATCCGCTCCAGTGCACGCACTTGAGCAGGACGTCGTGTCCGTTGATGTCGGCCAGCAGCGAGTTGGCCAGGACGTGGCGCCAGTCGTGCGGATACCAGGATCGGGGCCGCACGTAGCGGCGGTCGATGAACAGCCCCGGTGAGTTGATCGATCCCGCCATAGAGGAGAGGAAGGGCGTGTACTGGGCGGCCGGCACCGTGCGCCCGTGCTTATCAAGGGTGGTGCCCCAGAGGGAGTCGAGCACGTCGAGGGCATCGAACAATGGTGTCGAGAGGTAGGTGCGGGCATCGTAGAACGTGCACTCGGACAGGAATAGCACGTGCGGCGGGTGGTCCAAAGTGGACAGCATCTGGCGGAGCAGGGTGTGGTCGTGGCGACGGGTGCCGTAGTTGTATCCGGCGCGTTTTAGGTTGGCGGTCACGACGTGCAGGTCGAGCGCTCCGGACATGGTTGCTGGCCTTTCGTTTCCGGACGCGGCGATCGGGACTGCCGCGGGATGGATAGTGGTGGTGCGGCGCCGCCCCGACGGTCGACGTGCGGATGTGGCGTGGTGGCGGACCCAGCCGCGGAGTGTGGGTTCGGCGACGCCGAGGCTGGTGGCGATACGCGACCAGGGCACGGCGTGCGCCCGTTGCTCGATGGCCGACCACATGCGGAAGGGAGTGCGTTCATAACGCGGCAAGGTCAGCCCGAAGTCCTTCGGCTCAAGAGCGCGGGGTAACCAGTCGGCATCCGGAGTCTCGGTCGTCAGCCGGGCGTGTTCGGCCGCGACGTAGTGGCCGATCGTGGGCCATCGCCGACGCCCCGGCAACGGGTCGGCGGCACGGCCGTCCGGTGAGCCGTCGGCGGCGTTTCGTCGTTGCGAGGTCAGCATCCGGTGATACCGCCGTGGCGCAGCTGCGCATCGTCGCGCTGACACCCACGTCGCCCTTGCCCAGCGATACGCATGGAGCTGCCCTTCTGGTGTGAGTTTCGGGGGATCGCCGGTAGGCGAAATCGCGGTCGGTGGTCGGGAGAGGTGACCTACAGGTCAGTACTCCGGTGGGAGGACGTCGAAGAACGCCGCGAGCAGGGTCGAGTCGTCGCCGAGGAAGTCTCGGACTCGGTGCCAGGTGTGTTGGCAGCGGGTCCAGTGCTCGTGTTCGGCGGTGAGCTCCGTGGGCGTGGAGCCGGTGAGATGGTTTTCCCGGGTGTAGTCGTCCCAGTTCAACCGGCCGTCTTGGGCGTCGCGGGCGAGCAGGAATACCGCCCAGTCCCAATCGAGTGCCCCGGTTCCGGTGTTCCAGTCGTGGACCCAGGTCAGCGCGTAGGGAACGCCGGTGGCGTCGTGCCGTTGCATCCGTAGCGTCCACTGCTGGCGCAGGTGCGGACCGTTCGCGACGGTGCCGAGATCCCAGGAGGTGCAGGTGATGCGGTGCTGGCGGAGGAAGTCGCCGCCGAGGCAGCCGCCGTTGTTGTGGACGTGACCGCACGGGGCGACTGCGGTGAGGTGGGTGCCGGTGCTGGAGGCGCTCATGCGGACGCCGCTTGGCTGATTGCGGCGGGAATTCCCTGTTGCGGTGCGGTGGCGAGAGAGAACCGGTGCAGGACGGTGGAGTCGTAGCGGCACCGGTCCGGGATCTGGACGGTCTCGACCAGGTCGACGGCGGAGACGGTGAGGGTGGCGTGGCCGGGTGCCAGTTGCTTGCGGAGCTGGCGTTGCAGGTCGTCGCTGGAGCCGTGGCCGCCGGCGTAGCAGAGTGCCATGTGCGCGGGGCGGGTGTCGTAGACGGTCGCCTCCGGTCCGCAGACGTCGGCGATGACCGGGCGGGCGCGCTGAAGCAGGTGATCGAAGCCGGCGCGGCGGTGGGTGTCGGCGACGACACCGCGGTGATAAACCAGCGCCGAGCCGATCAGCAAGTCGAACGCCGGCACCTCGGCCAGCGTGCCTTCGAGCGCTGCGATCAGCCGCGCCCGGGTGGCCGTGTCGACGTGTCCCCGGCCGGGGAAGCCGAGAGGCTGGACGGTCAGGTGCAGGCTCTCATCGGGGACCGGTTCGGTGGTGCCCGGGTGATCGGCCATGACGGTGCGGCACTGGGTCACGAAGTCGGCGAAGCCGGGATTGGCACCGAGGTCGGGGATGATCATGAGCTGGAGCTGCCGGTGCCCAGCGGGCCAGAGCCGGTCGGTCTGGAAGAACGGTTCCATCGCGTGGGTCCTCGCAATCGTGGCTGTTGCTGTGGTGGGGCTGTCGGTCAGAGCAGGTCACGCAGGTCGCGGGCGGCGCGCAGGTCGGCGGTCGCGCCGGGGCCAGCGTGCTGCAGCTGGGCGATGAGGGAGTCGGTGAGGCGGCGGGTGATGCCTGTGTCGTTGAGGTGGTAGGCGGTGCGGGCGGTGGCCAGGTCGAGGCCGGAGAGGTAGCGGACGGCGGCGGTGGCGCCGATGCGGGAGCGTGCGTCACTCAGCTCGGCCATCGCCGCACCGGCGTGACCGGCTGCGACCAGAGCGTCGGCGAGCGGGACCGCGGTGCGGGCCGCGCCAAGCGGATCGCGGGCTCGGGTCATTTCCTCGCGTGCAGTGCGCAGGTGCCGGAGAGCGTCGGGGACGCGGCCGAGGGCGAGATGGGTCTGTCCGATCCGACGGTGCAGGACGGCGTGGCCGTGCGGGTCGCGGGCGACCCGCCGTTGTGCCCGCAGCGCCGCATGCAGATCCAGCGATGCGTCGTCAGCGTGGCCCGCGGCAAGCCGGATGCGTCCGCTGAGGGAATACGCCGACGCCACCAGGCGGGGGTCACCGCTGTCGTCGGCGGCCGCGGTCGCGTCGGTCGCGGCGGCCAGGGCCTGGTCGTGGTGGCCGAGGTCGGATAGCGCGGCGCCTTCGCGGGCGCGGAACACCGCCGCGATGGTCAGGTGGCTGCGCTGGGCGGCCGTGTGGCCGGCGTGCTGGACTACGGCGAGGTCGTCGTGGTGGTAGCTGGGTCGGGCCAGGTGCCAGACGGCCTCGGCCAGCTCGACCACGACGTCGTCCCAGCGCCACCCGGCGGCGGTCGTGGCGACCTGGCGCAGCACCTGGTGTTCCCAGCCGAACCAGACGCGGGCGTGGCGTTCGTCGGCGTGGAGATGCGGCCTGGCCTCGTGGGCCGCGGGTGGGCTGAAACGGTGGGCGTCAGGGGCAATGAGCGGGATGGCGGCTGCGGCGGTCGCGGCGTAGAAGTCGATTAGCCGGGCACTCTGCCTGGTGCGCACCGACGGCCGTACCCGGCCACGCAGGCCGGCGGCGTGGCCCTGGCGTCGTTCGGGCAGCTGGTAGCGGTCGCCGGGCCACCGGTCGACGAGCCGCGCGGTGTGCAGCAGCTGTAACGCGTCGGCGACATCGGTCTCATCCAGATCTAGGGCGGCGGCCAGTGGCGCTGCGGTGGTGTCGGGCCCGGGATGATCGACCAGCAGCTCGTAGACCCGCCGCGCGACTTCGGGCAGGTGCTCGTACACGAGGCTCACCGGACTCGCGTCCGGCGGAGCTCGCGCAGAACGTGTGGTCGCGACGCGGCGAGGTTGTGACTCATGCGGAACGTTCCGTCCGAGGGGTCCACCGGCGCAGACGGCTCACACTGGACCGAGTCCACCGGGCCAGCGGCGGCAGGATCTCCACAGCTGGCCACAACACCACGATGACCGCGGCGTAGAGCCACGCCCGGGTGCGCTGGTGCCGGAAGCTCCACCGCCGGCCGGGACGTTGGTCGCGGGCTTCGCGCAGGACGCTGCGCGCGGTGTGGATGCCGAGGGCCGGATACGGCGCACACAGCAGCAGAGTGAACAGGAAATCCATAGGTGTCGGTCTTTTCGAGCGAAGCGGACAGTGGAACGGGCGAGTCAGAACGCCAGCGTCAGGGCGGCAAGCGTGGCCGTGGCGAGGAGCAGCCAGTCAGCGGTGACGATCGCGGTGATGGCTCGCCGTCGGCACAGCTGGACGGATCCGGCTAGGGCGCAGTGCAGCAGCGCGAGGGCGGTGGCGTAGGCGGGGAAGAACTGGGCCAGGTGCAGCCGCAGTGGCGAGCAGCCTGCGGTGGCCGGGTGGGTCAGGCAGCGCCCGTCGAGGACGAGCAGCTCGACCAGGGCGAGGTCGTAGGCGGCGGCTCCGGTACACAGCAGCCGGAGCGGGTGTGCGGCGAGGCGCGCCGTTGCCGCGCGTGCCGGCGACCGGTCGGCGGTCTGCCATGCCGCCTACCGGTTCCACGGGTGGACGGGGCTGGGGCGGCCGTTCTTCCCGCGCATGGTGACCGTCGGATGCGCGCTCACGTACCGATGCACCGTGCCGTAGGAGACGTTCGTGTCCGCTTGGATCCGGCGCAGGCTCAGGCCGCTGTTGTACTGAGCCGCCCATAAATCGGTCAGTTCTTGCGGCGGTGGGTGACGAGGCAAGATCGGTCCTTTCATTCGTTTCTGTCGACGGGCCGGTGTATCCGTTCGGCCGGCTCGCCAAGGTGTCCCCGCCATTCCCGGTGCTGTCGTCGCTCGGGCTGAGCGGCGGAGAGGCCGCCATAGTGGGGTTCAGAGCGCCCTCAGCGCGTCGCTGCATGCGTAGTCGAACTGACACTGTGTCTGAAGAGCGCTTCGTTGGCCTGCCGCAGATCGACGAGTCTCGCCACAAGCTGTTGGCACGATTGCATGTTCACGCCTGACAGGACAGCCGACAACAGGGCCTCGTGTTCGGTCAGGACGCACTCCCGGTCCGTGAAGTAGGTCGCTCCATTTCCACCGATCGACTGCTGTGCTTGCGAAATCGTGAGCTTGAGGTCTCCGACCGAGAACGTCATGGACGCGTCATGCTTCCCGCGCGATCGTCACGCAACAGCGTGCGCACGATCAGGGCCAGCGCCACGGCAGCTCCGATCAGTACGAATAGGATGCGGCGGCGGCCGCAGGTGCGCGGCTGGTGGTTCGCCATCAGATCTTCTTTTCCTCGGCGGTAGCGGTTCTTCCGCTCGTGCCGGGGGTTCGGCTGCCGCAGAACCGACAGTGCTGGTGGGAGCAGAGGTTCGACCGGTGCGCGAGGACTTCCACGAGGACGCCGCGGCTGTCGCCTTTGTCGCGGCAAGCCTGGGCAATCCGGTCGATCTTGGCGATGACATCTGCGGCTTCGTCGTCGGCCATGAGCCTCACGCCGAACGGGGAGAGAATGTCGCCGACGAATGTTCGCGTGCGACCGCGCCTAGTGGTCGCCACTGTCGTCAGGCCGGATGGCGGCGGGAGGAGGTGTTCGAAGCCATAGATGCGGAGGCTGACGTGCGTCAGCCCGATCAGGCAGATCAGGTGCCGTACCTGCCCGGTGACGATTTCCGATCCGGGGGCGAAGGCGGCGAGCCGGTACAGAGCCGCTTCGCTCAGGATCACCTCTATCCGAGGGCACCCGCGACCGTTGATCGCGGTGACCCGCCACGGATGAAGGCGCATCCACAGGCGTGCCCGCGTTACTGGAGCGTTTTGACCACAGAACCGGGCATACTCTGGCGTTTTGAGGAGATCGGGGATGGTTTCCCCGCCGTAACAGCGGATCTGCGCCGCGGTCTTCTCGCAGAAGGCTTGACGCAGCGCGGTCAGTGCAGTGTTCATGCGCCCCTCGATTCGTTCGCCATGCTGTCGGCCCGACTGTCGATGCCGGGGACTGTGCGAAGACGGTCGGAGGAAACCGTTGCGTCCGTTGGGGGATCGGCGTCACGGGGTTGGTCGGGATGGGCTGCGCGGGGGCGAGTGCGAGCGAGAAGGGCGACGCGCAGGGATAAGCCGGCGGCGTCGGAGTCCGCGACGAACGGCACGCCGGACCCGTCCGCCAGGTGTACGAGATCCCGCAACTGGCGATCGACAGCGTCGGCGTCTTCGACAGCAATCGGTCCGCCTTCGTCGGCGGTCCGAGCGGCGAGCCTGCTGACGTGGGTGTCGGACCCATCGCCGTGAGCGGGGGCGGTGAGCTGGCTGATGGCCGCGAGGCTCCCGTCCGGGGCGGCGTCGAACAGCCCCAGGATGACGGCCAGGGTGAGGCTGGCTGGGCGAAGTAGTCCCGCGGCCAGAATACCCAGCGGGGCGGCGCCGGTCAGCAGCTGAGCCACCGCGGGCACGGTCGCGATGTCGTGGTGGCGGTGAGCGGTCAGGTGATGAACGTCGGCGCGGTCGGCGGCAGCGCCCCGGTCGATGACGCTGTGCAGGCGCCGGGTGACCAGGTTGTGTTCGATCACCACGATCTGTGCGCCCGCCTCGTGCAGGTCCGCCAGCGTGGACGAGCTGGCCCAAATCGGATATCCGCCGGTGCCGAGGAACAGGAACCGACGGAGGCCGTGTTCGAGCATGGTGTGCGCAGCCGTTCTGTCCCAGGTGGCGCCGGTGATCGCGAGACGGGGCAGGCGCGGATGCTCGGCGATGAGGGCGTCGCCGCACTCGCGGTCGATGGTGAGGTTGTGGCTATAGCCGAGCAGGTAGTCGACGATCGCGTCCAGGCGTGGGCACTCGATGTCGAGGACCGTGCCCTCGGCGGAACGAGGTCCAGCGCTGCATGCGGACTCAGGCAACATCGGCTGTCCTCTCCTGTTCGTGTGGCGAGGCGGTTGTGCGCAGGGGAATGTGGGCCAGCGCGCACACGTCCAGCCGGGCGATCTCGGGAACCTGCAACGGCGGGCCGGAGGGCCACCACTGGTGACAGGGCACGAATCCGGGTTCCACCACCTCGGTACCAGAGGAGATGATCTCGGTGCCGGCCAGCATCGCATTCAGCTCGGCACGGATCGCGCAGCCGCCACCGAACAGCGGTGTTCGCCGCAGTGCGTCGCTCAGTTGTCGCACCGTCGGTCGCCAGGTGGGTGTGTGCGGGTCGAGCAGGTGAGTGAGCCCGATGAACGACCCAGCCGGCAGATGCCCGATGTGGTCGCGGACCACCGCGGCGGCGTGCTCGCGGTCGCCCGGGAACAGGGGTACGTGACCGATCAGCAGGAAGCCGACCGGTTCTGCGGTCCCAAGGGAAACGTCTCGGGCGATCGTGGGCCACAGCACGTGGGCGTGGATGGGATCGACGTCGACGACGTGGATCATGTCCGGGTCCGTGACGGTCGCGTACGTGCGGTACCGGGCGGCCAATGCCACGTCGGGTTCGACGAACACCAGTTTCGGCGCATCGAGGCCGGAGGAGCGCAGGATCGGGACGAATGCTTGCCGGTCCGGCATTCCGGCTCCAGCGATGACGATCTGCCGGAGGCCGACGTGGTGGGTGAGGAACCGGACCGCGCGTTCGGCGAAGCCTTGCTCGGCGCGAAACAGGTAGCCGATCTCCGGGGAGACGCCGAGCAGCTTGCGCGCGGCTGCGCGGTCGATGTCGTCGAGGTCTGGGCTGTCGCTGAAGTAGGACGACATGCGCGTCCACGATGCCCGTGTCGGCTCCGTCGCGGGTGGTGTCTTTTTCTGGTTCATGTGTTTCCCAAAGGCATGCTCGCTGACGGTGAGCGAGCGGCGTCGTGACAAGAGATTCGGGTTTCTGCGCGGTGCGAGGAGTGGAGTGCCGATCGGCGCGTCCCTGGGGATGCCGACCGGCACCCCGCATCGCGGTCTGAACTTGTTGAGTCCCGCTGGCTTCAGTCCGCGATGTGCTGGCCTGACATGTCCTGGAACCGGGCGTCCGCAGCGCACGTCACGCCCGGCTCCACTGTGAAGAAATGCCAGGTCCCTTTTGTAATTCCGCGTGTGATGTCGGGTCGCACGCGGAACCCTTCGTTCGGCGGGCCGGCACAGCCCACCGAAACTACGTGTGAATCTGCCGTCACACCAGGCCTAGCTCGCCCCGGTCTCGTTCCGTCTCAGGCGAATTCGGGTGTCGGGGATCGACGATCCCTGTCTGGCGACGGCTCATGCTCATCGGTATCGCCTGAGAGAACCCGTCATCCGCGTTCGCGCCTCCGGCGAGCTAGTGCAGGCGGTACCGGCGATTGCGGGTGTCATGGACTAAGTGGGGTTGACGAGATCTTCTGATGCTGCGTCGGTCGGCGGTTCTCAGCCGATCGGGGCCAACACCGGCGGATTGTGGGTTGCGGCGGTGGGTGCGCCGGGCAGCAGCCGGTGGATCTGCTGCCTGATCCACGACGCGTAGGAACTGAGGTCGGTGTAGATGGCCGCGCTGCCGCAGAAAGCGGCGATGGTGCGGGAGGCCGCGCCGAGCAGGTACCAGTCACCGCCGTGGCGCTGCAACAGGCCGGAGCCGGAGTCACCGGAGCAGACGCCACCGCCGGTCGGCGGGACCCCGGCGCACAGCTCGCCAGCGCCGATGCCGCCCGGGGTGCACTGGCTCGCGCGCAGGAGCGGGACGTCGAGCTGGCTGAGCTGGGCGGGTGCGGGGCCAGTCCAGGCGGCGGGGTCGGTGGTGATGCCCCAGCCGATCGCTCGTGCGGGCTGCCACAGCCGCGCGGGGGCGATGCGGGCCGGGCGGACACCGTCGACGTGGCCGGCGAACCGGATGAGGGAGGCATCCCAGATCTTGCCGTCCGGGTCCGGTAGGCCCCAGGCCCAGCGCGGCGGGACGACGATCTTGCTGCCGGTGCGGACGACACCGCCCTGCAACCGGTTGGGTGAGCCGAATCTCGCGTGGTAGGTCGCGGGGTCGCCGCGGTCGATGGTGGGGTCGCGCAGGTCGGTGCGGAAGCTGGCGAAGATCTTCTTCGCCTGAGGGGTCATCCGCGCTTGCTCGGCCAGGCTGGGTGGGTTGCTCAGGCAGTGGCTGGCTGACGCGGCCACCGCGGCCGGCTGGCCGGTTTCGTCGTAGCCCTGGGCGAGCAGGGTGACTCCGCAGGAGTGCCAGTCCGGGTCGTCGTGGTCGAGCAGCTGCAAGGATCCGGCGCCGGCGTAGGCGATCGGGGCGGGGTCGCCGCCGACGATCCGCGGGGACGCCGTGGCGGTGGGCGGTGCGGGGGCAGGTGTGCCGGTGTCGGCGGTGGCAGCGGAGACGCCGGTCAGCATCGGCAGCAGCGCCAGGGCTGCTGCGAGTGTCTTTCTGAAACGCACGAGCAACAATGTCCCTTCACAGTCGTGGTTTTCGCGCGGCCGTCGGACGCGGCGCGCGTAGGTGGTGCCTGGCCGTGCTCAGGAGCCGTGAGCACGGCCAGGCACCGATTGGTCACCCGCGACCCGGTGAGGGCCGGTTGCTGGACCCTGGGATCGCGAGTGGGTGACCGGCCACCCTCGGGTAGCCGGTCGTCTCCGGGCAACCGGTGTCCTCGCGCAGGTATCCCGTTTCGTGCGAGGGCAACGGCTCCGGATCCCGGCCCGCCCGCGACATCGGGGCGTGGACGGGCAGGAAGTCAGGTGCCTGCTGGCCGCCAAGGCGGGTCGGGCAGTTCGTGGGCCGGTGCGGGTTTCTGGGCAAGGACCGCGGCGTTGAGATACCCGCAGACCGGCGGGTTCGGTGGCCCGTCGGGGTACCAGTCGAATGCCGGGGTGATCCCGGGAGGCACGAGGTTTGTGCCTGCGACCATCGCCTCGATCTCGCTGCGGGTGGCGAGAGTTCCCGTTCCGGGACCGACCTCGTGTAGTGCTGACTCGAGTTCGAGGGCGTGGGCGGCCATTTCGGGATGTTCGGGGACGAGCAGGTGCGTCATCGCCAGGAACGAGCCGGTGGGCAGGTGCCCGATGTGTTCCTGCACCACGCGTGCGACCTCGCCGCGGCTGCCGCCGTGAAACGACATCACGCCGGCCAGAATCAACGCCAGCCGTTCGTACTGTGGCGAGATCGACGCCGGGCATTCGTGGTTGGGGCCGCAGAGGCTGTCCCACATTCGCGTGGGATCCCAGGGATCGGCGCCGAGGACGTAGACGCTGTCCCGTTCGTCGGCCATCGTGCGCAGCACTGCACGGGTCAGCGGGTCCCGTTCCACGTAGATGACGTTGGCGCGGGTCCGGGCGCGGTGGTTGTTCTCGCAGCGCCGGATGTAGGAGTGCAGGTCGTTACCGGTCAGGCTGGGAAGTCCGACGCCGGCGATCACGAAGGTGTCGATTCTGTGGTACTTGATCAGGTAGTTGACGGCGCGGTCGAGGAATTCGCGCTCGGACCGGAACACGAACCCCGCGTGCGGGATGCGCCGCGTTAGCGCGCGGGCGGCGTCGTGTTCGTTGAGGTGGGCGTCTTTGCCGGATGGGATGCGACGGCCGTCGCTGAGGCCCTCGCGGAAGGCGTCGTAGAGGTAGGCCAGGTTCACGCGGTCCGGGTTGGTTCCGCACGGTGTCCACCATGCCGGGATGTTTGTGACCGGTTCGCGGACAAGGTTGTGGGGCGAGCTGTGTTTCTGGGTCATGGGTGTACCGGTGCCTCGGTGGAGAGCAGGATGGTCAGGTGCGCGATGCTTAGGCGGCAGCGGTCCGCGAGCACCGCGAGCTCATCGGGGGCGAGCCCGCGAAACGCTGGTTCTCCGGCGTGGAGTTGTTGTTGTGCCCAGCGGGCGGCGGGACGGAGCGTGTTGAGCGAGGTGGCGGCCAGTGCGGTGAGGTCGACGGCGAGGTCGGGGTTCCAGCCGATGCGGCGCTCAGCGCGGGCCAGCAGCTCGGACGGCCGGATCAGGTAGATCCGGCCGGCGTCGCCGAGCCGGCGCAGGGACATCGAACGGGTGGCTTTCTCCCACGTGATGAGGGCCTTCGGCACCGCCCGGCCGTTGGACCAGGCGGCGAGCGCAGCGCGGGACCAGCCGCGGTCTTCTCGCTGCTGCTGCAGTTCCGCGCCCACGGCGTGGGCGAGGTCGCCGGTGTCGGTCGGGCTCATCAGGATCGTCCAAGGCGTGCTGGAGAGGGTGGATGGTGTCGGGAAAGTCGGGATCTCGAGTCGGCCAGTGCCGCACGCGAGCCGTGGGTGTCTGCGAGTCGAGATAGTCGTGGAGAGGTCGCGCGCGGGCGATGCTCCACCAGTAGGTCTCGGGTCTCGCGCCGTCGGTCACCGGCATAGCGGCTCCGCGTTAGCCTCGGGCTTTACCGACTGGTCAGCAGCGGCTCCGGCGTCGCCGATGTCGCAGCCGGGTTTCTCGCAGGTGACCGCAGCGGTGGTGGCGCGGTAGCGCGGGGTGCGGCTTCGTGTCGCCGCGGCGATGTCGCCGCGGGACGTCGCCGACATGCAGGCAGGTGCGAGCGCGCCGGTGGCGTCGAACGTCGCGACGTGGATGCCGTGGACGCGCGGATGATTGGTGGAGGGCGACCGGAGGACTGTTGCGGTTGGCCGAGCAGTCGGTGGTGCCGGCGGGGCATGAGCCACAACTTCCATCGGTGATCACGCTCTCGTTTCGGGTGTTGGTCTGTGGAGCGCCCCGGCCGCCCGGAATCGGGGAGTTCGAGTGCGGCCGGGGCGCGCGGACCGGACAGCAAGGGGTGTGTCGTCTGTCCGGGCCGGGCTTATCGGGGCGGTCACGATCGCGGTACTGGATCGTCTGGGCCTGCGGTCGGGCCGGTGTCTGCCGCCGGTGTCAGGCGGGCGGAGATGACGCCCATGACGGCCGCGAGGCGCTCGTACATCGGCGCTTCGTAGGCTGGCGGGATCAAGGCGGTGTCTCCCCAGCCCACCAGCCACGCCGTCGACCACGTTTGCGCGTACGTCAACGCTTGCTCCGAGCCCGGGCGAAGGAACCTCAGCGCGTGGCCCCAACGCATGTCGTGCCTGCATGATGGCAACGTGTCGTTGCGCGCTTCGCCGCGCCCACGGCGACTTCACGGCGTCCACAACCGCGGAGCCGAGCCGATCACGAGGCGGGGCGCGAGCGGGCTGCTGGGGTCGGGGAGGTCGACGAGCTGATGCAGGATGCCGGGGGCGTCGCCGGTGCGTTCCCAGACTGTCCCGCCGGCGCGGTCGACGCGGATGGCGGCGGCGTCGGTCTCGCTCTTGATACGGAGTGCGTCGACGAAGCCGTCTTCCTCCCACGTGAACGAGCCGGTGACCCGCTCGGGAAGGCCGTTGGTGTCGAACTCGGGGTGGAAGTCCCAGCCGCGCTTCAGCAAGGTGATGAAAGGATCGGAGGCTGGTTCGTCGGCGAGAAACGCGAACGGACTCGTGACAGGCATGGTCATCGTCGATCACGTCCCGAGGCGTCGGGCTCTGCTCCGTGCGGACGAGAATTCCGACTGCTGACTCGGATCTGCTTTCGGCTGGCCACCCATTGCTGGATTAGGCCGATGGCGAAGGCGATGGCGAACAGCGCAGTGAACGTAATCGGCAGCAGCGTTGCCAGCGATGCGAAGTCCATTGTCACCGTGCTCTCCTCACGTTTACCGTCTCGGCGCATTTCTGGGTGAACAACCGACTGCGCTTCGAATCAGGCGGTCGAATGGGTGTATCGGGTAGCCTGGTAGCTACGGGGCGTGATGGGAATCGAAACGCCGTTCGCAACTGTTCGCAGCGAGGCGGGAGATCATGCACGAGCTGGGTGAGCGACTGCGGGCGGCACGCGAAGCCGCCAGGATCAGCCTGTCGGCGATGGCGGCGAGAACGCACTACAGCAAGACATACCTCTGGCAGCTGGAGCACGGCGAACGCGCCGTGAAGCCGGAGCACGTGACCGCCTACTCGCGTGCGTTGAACATTGCCGTGGACGCGCTGTACGGGCCGTCGATGGACCCGCTGCGCCTGGCGCACGAATGGCTCGTGTCCGACACGCCCGTGGTCGCGCACCGGAAGGCAGGACGTCGCGTCGGCGCCAGCCTCGTCCAGGAGCTGGAGAGGCGCGTGATCGAGCTTCGCCACCTGGACGACACAGTCGGCGGAGGGGATCTGAGCCCGCTGGTCCAGCGCGAACTGGCGGACGCCGCCGACGTCGTGAACGATGGCAGCTACACCGAGCCGGTAGGCCGACGGCTGCGCGTAGCGGTCGGTGAGCTCGCGCAGCTGGCCGGATGGGTCGCCAGCGACGCCGGAGCGTACTTGCAGGCCGAGCACACGTATCTGGACGGTGTTTCCGCAGCTCGCGAAGCCGGGGACAGTGCGCTGGTCGGGCAGCTGTTCTCGTCGCTGTCCTACCAGATGGCGAACGTGGGCGATTTGGCCGACGCCCGTCTGCTGGCCAGGAGCGCGGTGACCGGGGCCCGACGAGCCCCACCGGTGGTCCGCACTCTCCTGCTGGAACGCCTCGCGTGGGCCAGCGCACGGGCTCGTGACCGGGACGCCACCCGGCGGGCGCTGGATGCGGTTGACATTGCTTTCGACCAGCGGACCGTCGACGTTGCGGAACCCGAATGGGTGTATTGGATGTCGCGGGACGAGATTGATGTCATGGCGGGCCGGTGCCTGATCGAGCTGGGTGACCCGGGCGCCGCAGCGCCGCTGCTGACGGCTGCGATCGACCGTTACGACCACGCGCACGCCCGTGAGGTGGCGCTGTACCGGACGTGGCTGGCTGAGTCCTACGCTCGCGCTGGCGAGCTGGACGCGGCCCGTGCCGCGTTTAGCGAGGCGAGAGCTAGTGTCCCGTGATTCTGATGCCATTACTTGGCGTTGTTGTCGACGAGCTTCTTGATGTTGACCTGGACGAGTTTGACTTTGGCCAGGATTTCGTCGGCGGTGGCGGTCCAGGTGAAGGGCTGGGCGGTGGTGTTCCAGTGCGTGATGTAGTCGCGGATCTGTTTGATCAGGATCTTGACGCTGGTGAAGGTGCCGCGGCGGATGGACTGGCGGGTGATGATCCCGAACCAGGTCTCGATCTGGTTGATCCAGGAGGATCCCTTGGGGGTGAAGTGGAACCGCACGTGCGGGTTGTCCGAGAGCCAGGCCATGACCTCCGGCGTGGTGTGGGTCGAGAGGTTGTCCAGCACGACGTGGACCTCCTTGCCCGCGTGCGGTTTCACGGCCTTCTTCAGGAACGCCAGGAAGCGCGCGCCGTCGCGGGTCGGAGTGCACTCGCCCAGGACTTCGCCGGTACCCACGTTCAACGCGGCGAACAGGTTCGTGGTGCCGTGGCGAACATAGTCATGCGTGCGCTTCTCGGCCGCGTCGAAGTCGATCGGCAGCAGCGGCTGAGTCCGGTCCAGGGCCTGGATCTGGGTTTTCTCGTCGATCGAGAGCACCACCGCGCCGCCGGGCGGCTCCAGATACAACCCGACGATGTCGGCGACCTTCGCAGCGAACTCCGGATCCTTGCTGACCTTGAACGTGCCGTGACGATGGGGTCTGATCCCGTTGTCCCGCCAGAGTTTCGCGACATAGTGGTAAGACACGGACACGCCTTCGGTGCGGGCGATGAACGCGGCCATCTCCCGGCTCGACCAGTGCGACAGCCCGGTGGGCACCGGCGGGCTGGTCCGGCTCAGCGCCAGGATCCGAGCCCGGATCGACGCTGCGACCTGTTCGCGAGCCGCACCCCGCGGCCGGTCGAGCAGGCCGGCAATGCCCTCCGCGCCGTAGCGGTCCAGCCACAGATCCACCGTCGGCCGCGACACCCCGGCCAGCACGGCGACATCCTTCTTCTGCCTGCCCTCGGCGCACCACAACACAATCCGGGCTCTCGTCGCGACCGTCGCCGCCACGTCCGGGCTGTACACCAGGGCCTGCAACTCCGCGCGCTGCTCCGTCGTCAACTCCACCGAGTCAGCCAACACCATGCCCAGTCAACCCGACGTAAACCAAACGGAATCACGGGACACTAGCTCGTCGGAGGTCAACTCCGCGAGACTTGCGCGCCGGATGGGCGAGGTCGAGCTGCTCATCCGGGATCAATAAGTGCTCGCCGATTCTTGTGCCGCGTACCGTCAGGCTGGCTGACGAGAGACGCGATGGGGCCTGGGGGGAGGAATCCAGGTCGGGCTGTTGGCGGTGGCCGCGAACGCTGATCTGCGTAGTTCGACGCATGCTTTGCACGGTGGAACGGGACACCGGGATCGCCTCAATCGTTGCTCGCGGTCTCTGGTTGGCACCCCGACGACCGGGTTATTCACGGCGAACGAAGGTCGTGCGTGCGGGAGTTCGTCCGTGACCTCGGAGGCAAGAGGAAGATCAACTGGCCGCCGAGGTGCCAGACGCCACGATATGACGGCTACTGACCGGTAACCCGAACTGTCAGTTCGGGTAGGTGAAAGGTGCAGGCTTGCCTAGGCCGGTAAGCCGATCCGGTTGGCGAACTGCGAGGCCACGACTGACTCGGTCCGTCGCCCGCGCTCCAAGACGGTCCGGATGAGTGAATGGGCTGCGGGTCGAAAATGGACATCTTCCGGCGCGTCAACTTCAGCTGCCTTCAAGAGAGCGAGCGTCTGGGCGAAGTCGCGACGCTGCGCGTAGCCCTTGGCTTGGTCGAGCAGAAAGGCCACACGCCGCTCAATCGAGGGCGATCGCTCGTGGTCGATCTGCGCGGCCAGCCGCAAACCCTCCACGGATTCGCCAGACTCCACCTCGATCGACACGGCGTACATGGCCACGTTTGTCGGCCCGAACGCCGTCCAGCAGACGTTGCGGTCGCCAACTCGCTCGGCCAGTGGCGCGGCCTGGCGGAGCCTGTCCCGACCAGTCCAGACATTGCCCGCGCGGACAGCCGCCACTGCAGCGATCAGCAAGAGGGCACCCGCCATCGCCGCGGCGTCGAGATCGTCAGGGGCGAGAGCTGATCGGAGGCTGGCAAGGGCCTTCATAGCTTCCCCTTCCGCATTCTCTGCTTGGCCGTCTGCGAGCATGACCTGAATAAGGTTCCACCGCGCTCCGGCCAGCCGAATCGGGTCGTCGGCTTGCTCAGCCGCTCGCTGCGCGCGGTCAACAGCGAGGAGCGGCAGATCGACGCGGCCGACGCGCTTTGTCACGGTCCGGATGAGGCCATACAAATCGGCGGATACAGCTTGAGCCTGGCGCCGCTGCTTACCTGACGCGCAGCGGATTGTCGCTTCCGTTGCTGCGATGAGTTCCGGCAGGTCGGTGGTCAGTTCGCTATAGCGGTGACCGGAGGTTTGCCAGGTACTCCAGGCTTCGCGGACCTGGCGGCCGAGCTCGCCAACCGGAAGCGGGCTGGCTGTCGCCTGCGTGGTCATGGCACGGTAGATCGCGTCCGCGGTCACGTTGGATGCGCGCCGAACCGGTGCTGCCGGCCGACTGTTGAGCAGGTCGCCCGGCTCAATGCCCAACACGTCGGCCAGTCGAGTGAGCACCGGGATCGTGGGGAGCTTCTGCCCTCGCTCGATCTGGTAAAGGTAGTCCGGTGTGATACCGGTGAGCCCGGCGACGACGGTCTTCGTCTGGTGAGCGGCCGTGCGGTAGAACCGCAGCCGGTCACCCACTACCCGTGCCAACTCGTCGTTCACGATCTCGCGTCGCCTCCAGTAGGGCGTCTGACCAGGCCATATGGTATCGCGCCGCGTTCGATTCGTCACGGATGGCACACTCACGACATGACCGCGCCTGACGCCGCACCTCGGACCTTGGTGCTGTGGGACATCGACCACACGCTCATCGAGACGAGGGGCGTCGGGCGGGCCATCTACGACCGGGCGTTTCCCATTGCGACTGGCAAGCCGCTGGCCGAACTAGCGACCATCGCCGGGCGCACCGAACTGGACATCATGGCTGAATCGCTACACGTCAACGGCCTCGAGCCAACTGACCGGGCTATGCAGAAGCTGGCTGACACCCTGGTGCAGGGCTATGAGGACGCTCGCGGCGAGCTGGCCGCCACGGGGCGCGCTTTGCCCGGCGCGCGGGAGACGCTCGAACGATTCGCGGCCGACCGGTCGGTCCACCAAGCGATCCTTACGGGCAACCTGCGGAAGGTGGCGCGAATCAAACTGGAGGTATTCGGGCTTGCTGGCTTCCTCGACTTCGACAGCAGCGCCTTCGGCGACGATCACGCCGAGCGCTCGGAACTGGTCCAGATCGCACGGCAACGAGCTGAAGCGAGAGCGGGAGCACGCTTCAAGAACGAACAGGTCGTGCTGATCGGGGATACGCCCAATGACGTGAAGGCCGGGTTATCCGCTGGCGTGCGCGTCGTCGCCGTGGCCACCGGCAAGACAAGTGAAGCTGAGTTGCGTCACGCCGGAGCGACTCTGACGGTGCCGACGCTCTCAAAACTTCCGAATATCCTTTTTTAGCGCTGAAGCCGGATAATCAGTGGCCTCAGAGCACGCGCTCGTATACCGCTCGGTGTTTGCCAGGCCCCTTGTAGTCAGAGATCACAGATACGCCGTTGACTTCCTGATCGCCGGGAACATTGACGAATCCGCGCTGTGTCCAGGTGTTGTGCGCTGCGGTGTTGTCCGGCTCCGACGTGAGATAGAGACGAACCGCTCCCAGTGCGGTGGCGCGCCCATAGACGGTATCCAGTAGGGCGGAGGTGACGCCTTTACGGCGGTGCTCGGGGTGGGTGATGACGTCTTGGATGTAGAGGTCGTCGGGGTTGTCTTGGCTGCGGAAGGCCATGATGGCGCCGACAAGGTGCTCGTTGTGGCGTGCGATGGGGCAGGTGCTGGAGAAGAGGTTGGCGTAGAGCCAGTAGTCGGAGGCGGTGCGCGGCCGGATGTACGGCGCGCCGAGCGTCATGAGTTCGATGACATCAGGGATGTCGTGCTGACCCAGCGGAGTGATCTTCATCGGTCGCCCTCTGCTGACGTGTACCAGTATGACGAGGATTTCTGCGGTCGAAGCGCCTGCGTCGACGACGCTGGAGCCGACGTCGAGAATGTCTCGGTCCGTGGTGGCGACGGTTGCGTGATTCTAGTCGGCGTTGGGGCCGAATCGGAGAAGCGGGACATCGTAGAGGTCGGGTTGGCGGACGCGGTGCATCTGAGGTGCGGCGACTTCGATGACGAGCATCTCGGTGAGGAATTGGACTTGTGCGCCAAGGAGGTGGCTAGTGTGGCCGACGGCGCTGTGTTCTTTGAGGCCGACCGCGACGTGGATGTGTGGCGCGACACTGTTGTTGGTTGGGTCGTAGGCGAGGGTGCCGCCGCCGAAGGCTTCAACGTTGGTCAGGTGAACCTTGGTCCACACGGGTGCGTTCGGGTCGTCGAGTTTGTCGCAGGTGCCGACGATCTGCACCTCGCTGAATCCGGCGATGAATCCGGGGATGAAGCCCTGACGCACCCCGTTGTCGCGGCAAAAGTCAGTGAGGGCAGTGAAGAAGTCGTCCCCGTGGTCGAAAGCGACGGCGAAACTGCGGCCGAGGGTCAGTTCATGGCTACGCACGGGCGACTCCCGGGACGGCGGACTTGGCAGGGTCGGGCTGCTGATCGAGGTCGGCGTATCCGCCGGCGTGGGCGAAGGTAGCGCGGGTACTGGCCAGGTCGTGTCCACTCGCCAGGAGGCGATACAGCAGGATGCGGGCCTTGAAGGGGTCAAGGAACCCTGCGGAGATCAGGCCCCTGCCCAGCAGGTCGGATTCGGATCCGGGGAAGGCGTAGGTGTGGGCGAGCACCGAACCGGCTCCTGTGCGGGAGGCCAGCACCACGGGCATCGCCGCGGTCAGGTCGGTCAGCGTGTCCACGACAGTGGCGGGCACGTGGCCGACGCCGAATCCGGCCACGACCAGCCCGTCGTAACTGCCGGCGACGGAGCGCAGCAGGGTGCCGGTGTCGCCGAGCAGCATCGTGATCAGCGCGATGTCGACCGAACGGGGTTCGACAGCTGCCGGGATGGTGGTGCGGCCCGTTGGGTGGTTGACGACGCGGGCTTGGCCTTCCACGAGGTAGCCAAGAGGGCCTCCGTTGGCGGAGGCGAAGGTGTGGCCGCTGGTGGAATGGGTCTTGCGGACGCGAGCGGCGGCGTGAATCTCGTCGGCGAACACCACCAGCGCGCCCAGGTCGCGGGCGTTGGGACTGGCGGCGGTCTGGATGGCGGCCAGAAGGTTGCCAGGCCCGTCGGCCCCGGCCAAGGTGGGGTTGCGCATGGCTCCGGTGACCACGATCGGTTCCGGCCGGGTGTGTGCGAGGTCGAGCAGGTAGGCGGTTTCCTCGATGGTGTCGGTGCCCTGGGTGATCACTACGCCGTCGGCGCCCGCGACGAACCGCGCTTCGATCGCGGTGGCCAGTGCGGTCAGGTCTTCGATGGCCAGGGACGCGCCGGGGACCTGGCGGAAGTCCTCCACCTCGATGGAGATGCCCGAATCGGCCAGGCCGGGCACGGCCGCGACGAGCTGATCTGCGGACAGCGCAGGCACCACACCGCCGCCCGACGTAGAGGTCATGGCGATCGTGCCGCCCAACCCGAACACGACCACGCGGCGTTCCGAGTTGGTAGAGAATTCGGGCACAGGGCGCCCCTTTCCCTGGGTCGATGTGGGATCGGTCAGGCAGCCTAGCGCGACGTTCGGCGATCACCTCGCCTCCGACGCTGCCAGCGTGCCGGGCTGCCTGCTTCGCGCTGAGGTGGCCTCAGGTCAGCAGTGAACGGCCTGTGCGAGGAAGCGACAGGCCTGATCGACGCCGTCGGTGGACAGCAGGCGGCTGCGGGGTTGGGCGATGCCGCTGCTGCCGTAGTCGCCGAGTTCGGCGCAGCGGCGGACCAACCAGGCCCAATCGAGGTCGAGGTACTCCGCCAGCGCCCGCAGTCGTTCTTCCGGTGTCTCGGCGGCGGCGATCGAGTGGGCGCGGGCGTATCCGGTGGCGTCGGCGAACTCGCGCAGCAGTGGCGAGGTGTCGGTGACGTCGACCTGCCAGATGCCGTCGGTGCCGACCCAGTTTGCGACGATGGCGTGCCGTTGGCCGTCGAAGACGAAGCCGGGGACGGCGGCGTATTCGGGCTCTGCGGTGACGTTGACGGTGATGCCGAACGACTCCATCAGCGCCATCGCGAGCAGCAACATGATCCGTTCGGGACGGCTGGAGTCGGCCACGGCCGATGGTGGGATGCAGAACGCGCGGGTGGGCGCGGTATCCGATCCGGGACGTGCGCTGCCGGATTGGCATAGGTAGGCGTACTTGTGCGCGAACAACAGCCAGGTGCTGGCTTCTTCGCCGCGCTGCTCGCGGGTCCAGAACGCCGGGATGTCGGTGAGTTTTTCGGTGTGGCGCAGGATGTGACTGGCGCAGAACTGCGAGCCCAGCCACATTTGCGACACCGGCGCGAGGTTGCCGGCGATCTCTCGCCCGGCCGCGGAACGGGGCAATCGCTCGTAGGCGGCCAGTTGCCCCCGGCTCTCGTCCAAGGATCCGTCGTCGTCCAGCAGTGCCTCGTCGAGGTTGGCCACTGCCCAGAGGATGCCGAGAGTGAGGTCGTCGAGTGCGTAGGCGCGTGACATCAGGAGTCGCGCCTGATCGGGTGTCCCGGCCAGGCGGCGGCGAGCCTGTCGAGTGTCCAGGCCGAAGAGGCTGGGACCGTGCCCGTCCCCGTGGGTGACGCCGATGACCAGTCCACGCCGGTGCCGTCGCAGGAACGGATCGTCGGCGAACCCGGTCGGTACGGTGGCGAGGATGCGGCCGTCGTCGCTGGCCGGATACGCCCTGGCCGCGATCTCGGTGCCGGTGAAGAACCGGCCCGCTGGTGCTTGCACTGCCACCTCGCCCTCGGAATTGCGCCCGGTGTCCAAGGTGAGTCCGGGGACGCCGGCGGGCGGCGGGCCGGCGACCGGTATCGAGATTCCCGCCACCAGAGCGCCGGTGCGGGAGCGGCGCCGTGCTTGCTTGGCGTTTTCGGCACCCTCACGCAGGCCGAGCAATGCGCCGTCTGCGCCCAGGCCGTGGTCGAGGGCGCGAACCAGGTCGGAGGAGGGCAGGCCTTTGCGAGGCCGCTCGGCAAGGGACACGTACTGCCGGGAGTAGCCGATCTTCGCCCCGAGCTGGGCGTGGCTGAGGTTGGCCGCGAGACGGCGGCGCCGGATCTCTTCGGCGAGCTGGGCCGCCGCGGGCTCGATGTCCCTGTCGCCAACCGGGGTGTCGGCCGTGTCGTCCGTCATCGTGGGCTCCTGGCGCTGTGTGTCACGGAGGGGGCAACAAGGTCCGACCACACGCTGTTGCGGGTTTGCCCCATTCCGTGAGCATAGGTGCTCCTGGTCACATGGCAATCAGCTCAATCGGACATCACTCCCAGGAGCAGGAGGACTTTGTGACGCTGCAACTCGCCGTGACCGAACAGTCCGGCCTGGACTGGCCGGGATCCGAGCGCCCCGGGCGGGTATCCCGGCCGGACCGAGCCGACGAGCCCGATCGGCATGGAGGACTGTGGTGAGCGTTTCACCCGAGAGACCGGTCACCATCGGCGTGCTCGGCACCCATTCCACAGGAAAATCCACCTTTGTTGCGCGCCTCGCGCACGAACTCCGGCTGCACGACATCGACGTCGCCACTGTCACCGGTCTCGGCGAGCAAGCGCAGCGCCTCGGGTTGCCGATCGCGTTCAACCACACCTTCACCTCCACCTTGTGGATCATCACCCGAGGGATCAGCAGCGAGCTGGAGGCGTGGCTGCACGCGGACGTGGTCTTGGTCGACCGTGCCGTGCCCGATGCCCTGGGGTACTACCGCGCCGCGCTGGCCTACCGCAACGAAGAGCCTGACACCGACGAAGTGGCCGACCTGGAATCCCTGGTCAAGGCGCACAGCCGCCACTACGACCTGATGCTGCGGACCACTCTGGAACCCGGCGCGACCGCAGGCGGAAACGCGACGCCCGAATCCCACCGCGCCTTCCGCGTGTTGGCCGACCGCTACGTCAATCAGGTCCTCCACGAGATGCGGCTACCGCACGAGCTACTGCTCGCCGACGGCCACGACCAAGCGCTGGACCGTGCCCTCGCGTTCGCCACCGCCCGGCTGTCCGGTCTGCACACCGGCTGATCACGTGACAGGCCAGCATCCGGGGCCTCCGGGCGAGCGATTCTCAGCGCCACCTCCGAAGGAGTGATTCGCATTTCCACTGTCGTGACGCAACACGATCCCGTCCCCCGTGGACACAACCGGAGCCATCGGCGCCTCGAGATTCCGCGAGCCGCGACAATGGTGCGCGCGTTCAACCACCAGGGCGAAGCCAGCGGCCGAGACGTCGTGATCGCGGTTGCCGTGAAGCTGGCCGCAGAGCATCAACTGCGCGCGCAGGCCCAGCAACTCATCCACGATCCTCGCGCCGACGATCACGTGATGGCCGCCGCCGCTCGCACGCTCGCCTTACGGGAGATCGCCTGCGCGGTGCTGATCGAGCAGATCGATCGCTGGGCGGCCGTCGAGTTCGGCGAATCCAGGGCCTCGGTGCTGCACACCGAAACCCTGGGCCAACTCGTAGACCGGCTAGCAGCGGCATGGACCCGCTCCCGTCTGATCACCAACCACGCCACCGGCCCGGCCGCGTCCACCTGGGCCCGGGTGGCGCTGCACCAACTCGGCGAGCTGTGTACCGGCTACGACGACCTGGTTGCCGACGTGGAGCGCGGCAGACGTCGCCTGCCCGTTTATCAGACCCCGACCGGTCCCGACGCGGCGGAGTGAGCCATGGGCGGGATACGCGAAATCGTCGCCGTCATCGTCGCGGCCGACAGCCCGGCCGGCCGGGCTGCCCAGGCGATCGACGACATGTCCGCGCACCTGCCGCCACCGGATAATCCGGGTGCGTGCCCGCTGTGCTCTGCTCAGTCGTGGCCCTGCGCCCCCTTCGAGAACGCCGCCCATCACGTTCAGGCAGCTGGCGTTCGACTGGGCGAGCTGGTGCCACCGGACCTGCACACTCGCCTGTGGCCGCCGGCCTGGCCTCAGCCGTCACCGCCTGCCGCCCGCCAGACCGACACCCGGATCAATAGGGAGCAGCACGATGGATGAAGTTCTCGCTGGCACCATGCGCGATGCGGTGTACGGGCGCCTCAACTACCTGGACCAGCTCGTGGACGACGGCGATGAGCGGTCCCGCGCAGCCCTGGCCAGCACGGAGATCTCGCGGCTCACCACCGGCTGGCGGGACCTGCTCGCCGCGCACCACCCCGATGAACACGGCCGATGCCCGCAGTGCTCCGGATGGCGACGTCCTCGCCACCATCCCTGTTCGGTGTGGACCATCGCCCAACGGCACCTGATCACCGACGGCGGTCCTTGTGGAGCCACCCCCGGCAGGCACGCGGCTGCTACCGGACAGCCGACCGGCACGGAACTCCGGGTCTCCTGAGGCGGTCGTGCCAGCCGGCTTACGCCGCCCACGTTTCGTTCTGCATGACCGAGGAAGGAGGGCCGCATGAAGGCAAGGGCCACGAGCGAGAATTCGCTCGCAGACGAGCAGATCACCATCTCAGAAAGGTTTGACTTCAGTGCCAGCCATGAACTGAGGCTGTTGCCGGACAGTCACAAATGTCACCGCAACCACGGGCACAACTATTCGGTTACTGCCTCGGCGCTCGTAGGTGACGGCACACGAGAGAGTCTGTCAGCCCTGGGAGACTACCTCGCTGAGACATTCGACCACCGTCTCCTCAACGACCGGGTCCCGTTCCACCCGACGTGTGAACATCTCGCTGCTCACCTCGCCGAGTGGTTCCAAGACACCATCGAATCCGCGACGCCGATCACGCTGGTCGCCATGGTGGTCTCCGAGACGACGACCACCGCGGCTCGTTGTGACGGCGTCACCGGCGAGATCACGATCTCGAAGACCTTCCCAACCGGCCACGGCGACATCACACTGGTCCTGGGGTCCGACGGCCTCGACGAATTCGGTTTCGTCACCGACTTCGGTGACCTGAAGCCGTTCGCGGCCCACCTGCGCGCCCGCGACACCGATGCGGGGCTACGCCGCGCGGGCCCCGCGCTGGTCGCCCACCTCGCCCACTGGTTCGTCGACAACCTCGAACCGAAGATCCGCGGTCGTCTCCTGTCCGCACGAATCAAGTCGGGAACCACCACAGGACTGTGGGAACGGGGAGGGGCGGCGTGAACGCACCGGCGCTGCTACCCGAGCGCGTACAGGGCACCGCGATCCTGACCGAGAAGTTCGAGTCGTTCCAAGGCGAGGGGCCATGGACCGGTCAGCGCTGCGCGTTCGTCCGGTTCTCTCACTGCAACCTCCGGTGTGGCTTCTGCGACACCCCAGAAAGCTGGGACTGGACCAAGTACAACCCGACCGAGGTCAGCGAGAGAGTCCCCGTCACCGCTCTGGTGTCGTGGGTGCGCGAACACGCCGTGGACCTGGTCGTGCTCACCGGCGGGGAACCCATGCTGCAGCAACCTGCCATGGCCGCTCTCGCCCGCGGCGCCAGACCGTCGCGGGTGCAAGTCGAGACCAACGGAACGAGGACACCGATCCCCGAACTGGTGCCCCTGGTAGATCTGTGGGTGGTGAGCCCCAAGCTTGCGAACTCCGGTATGCCCTATGGGGTTCGGATCAAGCCCGATGCGCTCGCCGCGCTGGCCGCAACTGGTCGCGCGATCTTCAAGTTCGTCGTTACCGACCCCGAGCACGATCTCGACGAGATCGCCCAGCTCGTCAAGGAATACCAACTGGACCCGGTGTGGGTGATGCCGGAGGGCACCGACCGCGAGAAAGTCCTGGCCGGCATGGACGCGCTCTACGACCAGGCAACCGCCCGAAGGTGGAACGTCTCGACTCGGCTGCACATCCTGACCGGTGCCCGATGATGCCAATCGAGTATCGCCGAGTGCGAAAGCCAATTCTCCTACGTACCAGCTATTTCCGGAGCAGGTGCATCGGCAGGCTGCGGCCGAATGTCTTATGAGGACTATCCGAGTCGTCGCGGATGCCCTGGTGGGACGCCTTCCCCGCGCGCACATAGTTGACCCGCGTCGTGCTCAGCCCAGCTTCGCCAGCCACCCGGAAGCGAGGAAACCTCTATGACCAACTCCGTCTGCAGCCCTGCGGCCGGCGGGAGCCTGGCTTTGGCACCACAGCTCCAGCCGACCGCACCGAGGCCGGTCGACACCGAGCGCGTCGCCGACCTCGTCAACCAGCTCCTGGCCGCACTCGGTGAAGACCCCACCCGAGACGGACTCGTGGACACACCGAACCGAGTCGCCGCGTGGTGGAGCACTTTCCTCTCCCCGGACCCTTCGGCCGCACCGACGTGCTTCACCGAGAACAGTCTGAGCGACCAGCTGGTCGTGATCGACGGCATGAGCGTCTGGTCGTTGTGCGAGCACCACCTGCTGCCCATGCACCTCAACGTCGCTGTCGGCTACGTGCCCGATGGCGAGGTCGTGGGCCTGTCGAAGTTCGGCCGGATCGCGCAGCGGCATGCGGGCCGCCTTCAGGTGCAGGAACGGTTCACGCGTCACGTCGCTGATGACATCGCCGCATTGATCGAGAGCACGGACGTGGCCGTCACCGTGCGCGGCACGCATCTGTGCATGAGCGCACGGGGCGTGCGGATGGAAACCGCCCGCACCACCACACATCAGGCTCGCGGCCGATTTCACAGCGACCCCGTTCTATCCCAACAGTTCCTCACTCTCGCCACCGGCACATGGCAGGCCAGCTGATGACCAAGAACATCGACACAGCTTTGGTACAGCGCGTTTTCGAGCACCGGCGCATCTGGCGCATGACGCAGGACGCCTTCGCCTCCGCTGCCGCGTTGATCGCCGGGCAGGAGCCGACGCCCGACGTGGTCGTCGGGATCGCACGTGGGGGAGTTCCGCTGGCCCAGTTGCTCGCCAGCCACTACAGCGTGCCGGTTGTCGAGGTGACGGCCCGCCATAATCACAGCGACGACCTGCACGTTCCCGCGACCGGGCAGGTCGAGCTGCCGAAGGAACCTGATGCGGTGCTGATCGCGCATCACGGTGCCCGGGTGCTGCTGGTCGACGACATCTGCGGCACCGGCTCGACCTATCGCGCGGTGATTCCGTGGCTGGCTACGCACCTGGCGCCGGCCGCCGTGCGTACCGCAGCGCTCTGCAGCAGCAAGGCGGCGGCCTTCACCCCGGACACGTGGGTGTGGGACACGCTGGACTGGGTCGTCTTCCCCTGGAACGAGCCGGTCCCAACCAGCGAGGACCTGATCGTGCCGACCTCACCGCGGGGCCGCTCCGCGCTCAGCGGCGTCGAGGTCGAAGCCAACGAACGCGGAGGCCACGGATGAGCGGGCAGAACCGGTCGCACTCCGTCGGGCCGGACCTGCGCCGATACGCCGTCGCGGCGCCAGCTTTCCATCTGGACGATCCACAGGGAGCACATCGATGAACGCTTCGCAACTGCCAGAGCAGTACGCGACCCGGCCGGGAACCCCGATGGTGGGGCCCTACAGCACAAACCAGATGGACGACTTCTACCACGCACTGGGCCGCGGTGAAGCCAAGCCATCGGGCCTGATGAACCTCCTGCAGCACCTGATCGTCGCCGAGCAGTGCGCGCCGGACTCGCGAGTGCTGGATGTGTGCTGCGGCCGCGGGCTGGCGCTGCCGCTGCTCTACCGCTACGCCCCGAAGATCGCGCGATACGTCGGCCTGGACATCAGCGTGGACAACCTCGATGAGGCCCGCGAGCGGATCGAGGCCCTGCGCGCGACATACGGCGACCCCTTCCCCGTGGACCTGGTGGAATGCGACGTCGCCCAGCCCTGGCCGACGCTGCCCTCGTTCGACATCGCGCTCTACACCTCGGCGCTGGAGCATCTGCCGTTCGAACTCGGCGCGCAGAGCCTGCGCAACACCGCCGCCGCGCTGGCGCCGGGCGGAGTGCTCTACCTGTCCACCCCGGCAGCTGTCGGCCCCCCGCCGCGCCCGCTGCAGTACCGCGTCCACGTCTACGAGTGGTCGCGCGACGAGGTCGAGCAGGTCATCGGCGAGACGGGCCTGGTCATCGAGAACGTGCTGGGCCTGTTGCCGCCTGCGCCGGACGTCCTGGCGACCGCGCTCGCCGACCGCTACGGGGACCCCGCAGCCGCCTGGTACCGGGACCTCGTCGAACGCGTACCCAAGGCGCTGCTGGACGCGGTCTCCGCCGTCGCCGTTCACGAGGTCGCGACGGAACTGCTCTACGTCTGCCGGAGGCCAGCATGACGATGTCGATCACCACGCCGATACCTGGTGCCACGCCGCTGTGGGTGAGCATCGAAGGCATCAACGGCGTCGGGAAGACGACCGCGGCCCGCTCGGTCGCCGCCACGCTCGGTGCGCGAGGCCTACTTCTGGATGAGCTGACCGACCAGCCCGGCGACACGCTCCCCGGGCTGGTGATCGCCGCGTTGAGCGCTCAGGGCGACCCGTTCCTGCGCACAGGCCATCCGGTTGTGGAGACCCTCGCCCTGCTCGCTCTTCAGGTCCGCAAAGCCGAGCGCCTGGCTCAGCGAGACCTGGCCGGAGTCGACGTGATCATCGAGGACCGCGGCGTGGACTCCGTCGCTGTGTACCAGGCCGCGATCCTCTGCTCGCAGTATTCGGAGGCGTCGCCGGACGCGGTGGTGCGACACGTGCTCTCGGGAATCCGGCGGTGGAGGGCGTTCCCGGACGTGACCATCCTGCTCACGGGTGACCCCCCGGTGTGTGCGGCGCGCTTCGCCGACCGGATCGGGCATCCGCTGGCGCCTCCGGACGTACGGGTGATCGAACAGGTCGACGCGTTGTACCGGGCGGCGGCGGATGACGATCCCGGGCGGTACACCCTCGTCGACGTGGGCGACTTGTCGCCGCAGGACACTGCCGCCGCCGTCGAGGACATCGTGACCACGTTGCTGGATCGGCAGGCCGCCCATGCCTCGTGACGTGACGTTGCTGTGGGGCCTGCGTTCCCCGTGTGCGTTCGCGTGCCCGCACTGCTACTTCGGCACCATCGAGGAGCACAAGGACAACCCGCCGGGGCAGGCAGGTGTCCTGTCGCACCTGTCCCGCACCGACCTGTCCGCCGAGGCTGTGACAGCGTTCGCGCGCACGCTGGCCGGCTCGGACGTCGAGCGGGTGGTCATCGCGGGCGGCGAGCCGCTGGACTGGCCCGGCACGCTCGGAGTCATCTCCCTGATCAAGGACGCGGGCTGCCAAGTCGTCATCGCGACGAACGGTGTCCCGCTCACCCGCCCGCACGTGGCCGAGCGCCTCGTCGACCTCGGCGTCGACGGCGTTTCGGTATCGCTCGACAGCGCGGACGAGGAAACCAACGACCGGATGCGACCCTCACGGTCGGGTCGTTTCGGATACCACGACGTCCTGGACGGCATCAAGACCCTGCTCCGCGTCCGCGCCGGACGGGCAGCACCGAGGGTCGGGATCTACACCGTGGTCACGCGATCACGTCCGCAAGAGATCACCGAAGTGGCGCGGTTGGCCGCCGACCTCGGCGTGGACTACTACGTGCCGCAACCGATTTCCCTCGCGCCCGACCACAAGCTCTTCCACCAGATGTCCCACACCGCCGACGACGTCGCCGACGTCAGCGAGCAACTCGACCGCCTCTACAGCGACCCCCACGGACTGAACCTGCCCGACCCCTCGTACGTCCAGCGCTTTGTCGCCGCGATCTCCACCCACGACAGCGGAAACGTCCCCGACTGCTTCGGCGGCGCTCGCCTGTTCTTCATCCAGCCCGACGGCTCGGTCTGGGACTGCCCCTCCGATCGCCGGATCGCCGCCACCCCGCCCGAACGGCGACGCACCATCCGAGACGGCGACGCGCGCACGCTGTTCGCCACGAGGCCGACGTGCACGGACTGTTCACTGTTCAGCCGAGACTGCGTGAACATGTGGCCCCTCGTGCCCAGCATGCCGCAGCTGCTGCAGAACGAGGGGGCCGCCCGATGACGATTCCGCACACCCGCGGCGACGCACAGGCACTCGAAGAACAGCTCGGCGCCGTGCTCAGGCAGATGCCCGACCCGAGCGGCGGACCGGCCGCCGCGGAACTGGAACGCGATCTGGCGAGGGCGTTTGGTGTCCCGCACGCCGTGACCGTCGCCTCCGGCACCGCGGCCCTGCACGCCGCCTTGTCCGCCTGCGGCATCGGCCCGGGCGACGAAGTCCTCGTTCCGGCACTGACCGTCGTCATGACGGTGGCGCCGCTGCACGCTCTCGGGGCAACGCCGGTGTTCGTCGACAGCGACCCGGCCACCCTGGACCTGGACTACGACGACGCCGCACGAAAGGTCACCTCACGAACCCGGGTGATCATCCCAGTACACCTGTGGGGCCGAATGGGAAATGCAGCAGCCCTGACGTCGTTCGCCTCCGAGCACGGTCTCGACGTCATCGAGGACGCTGCGCAGGCCGCCGGCACCACGCGCGACGGGCACCGGGCGGGCACAGCCGGCACTGCGGGCTGCTTCAGCATGAAGGACGGAAAGATCCTCTGGAGCGGAGAAGGCGGCTTCCTGCTCACTACCCACCGCGAGGTGGCGGAGCACGCGAGGGCGTCCCGCAGCCACTGGCAGCAGGCTCCGGCGGGCGAAGAACCGCTGAGCCGACTGGCAACCAACTCCCGCCTCGCCGCCCCCCTGGCCGCGATCGCCCTTGCCAACCTCCGGCGGATCTCGCGCCTGGTCGAGCTCCGCCAAGAACAGACCCGGCGTGTGCTGCACGCCCTGGAACAGACACCCGGCCTTGCCGCTCTCACTCCAGCTGCGGGTGAGGAGTGGAACGGCTTCTCGCCGTTGCTGCACATCGACCTGCCGAACCCCCGGGCGTTCGCCGAACATCTCGCGCACCAGGGAGTGCCGAACTCCACCGGCAGCTTCCGGCTTGTGCCCTGCGACACCCGGCCCATGTTCACCAGCCCTGACCGGCCGTGCCGCGGCGCCGCGCAGATCCTCGACCACACCCTCGCCGTCGTCCTCACCGAACGCGACACCGAGACCACGCTCGACCGCTACGCCGCCGTCATCGCCCGAGAGGCCACCGCATGGGCACCGTGACCGACGCTCCGCAACCAGCATCGACAAATTCCTCGGGACCGCCCCCTTCCGACAGCGCATTGTCCTTGTCCCCGAACGGACCTGCCCGCATGACGACCACACAGGTACGCCACTCCTGCACCCGCGGCCCGCTGATCGCCGCCGAGGGAATAAACGGAGTCGGCAAGACATACCTGACCAAACGCGCCATCGACGCCCTCGACGACAAGCCGCTGATACTCGACGGGTTCTCCCAGCGAACGACTGGGCAGCCAGGACTCGGCAAGGCTCTGCTTCGCGCACTGCGCGAGGCCAGCGCCGGGGATCCGTTCCTGCGCGGGGGCGCTCCATTAGCCGAGGCACTCATCCTGCTGGCCATCAAGCGCCATGACCTGGACACCGTACTGCCCGAGCTGTCCAGCGGACGTGCCGTCGTCGAGGGCCGCAGCGTCGACTCCACAGCGGTATGCCAAGCGCTGCTGCTGCACCCCGACAACCCGGACGCGGCCCTTCGGACGGCAACCGACCTGCTGGACCTCGCGTCCTCCGACCGGCCGCTCCCCGACCTCACGATCCTCGTCACCGACGACGCTTCACAGGCCGTTGCGCGCGCGCAACGGCGCGACGGGTGCGTCATCACCGCCGAGCAGGCTACGTTCATGCGTGACGCAGCCGTCCTCTACGAGCGGGTCGCCGCCACCGATCCGGCACGTTACCGAGTCGTCGACCGGCGCAGTATCAGCGAGCACGAGGCCGTCGATCAGATTCGGGCGTGGATCCATGGCGCCAGGACCGGCGTCGGCTGCGTGCGCGAGCCGTGGCAGGGACCTGGGGCCCGGTGCATGTGCTGCGGCCGCCGCGGGGATGCGGCGCCGGCATGAGTCAAACGGCGCACCCTTCGACCGGCCCGGACCCGGCTCCAACGAGGAGCTGCGTGCCCGTGATTCCCGAGGGCGTCGAGGCCCTGATCCTCGACTTCGACGGAACCCTCGCCGACACGACCGACAGTCACGAGCAGGCGCTGCGAGCGGCGCTGCAGCCACACGGCCTCGACCTGGACCTGGACTGGTACCGCCATCACGTCGGCCTGTCCATCCACGACCTGCTGACCACGCTCCCTGGAGGCCAGCTGCTGCCCCACGACGAGATCATCCGACACAGCCGTACCCATCTGCTGGCCACAGTGCACATGATCACCCCGGTCGCGTGTGTCGTCGCGCTCCTGCGCGCCGCTCGCCGCGCTGGACTGCCCTGCGCCGTGGCCTCGGGAGCCAGCCGGCTTCTGGTTCGTCCCGGGATCGAGGCGCTGGGTCTGATGGACGTTTTCGCGGCTGTCGTCGCACGAGAGGACGTCATGCACGGCAAGCCGGCCCCCGACCTGTTCGCCGAGGCCGCCCGCCGCCTCGACGTCGCGGCGGACCGCTGTCTCGCCGTCGACGACGCTCCCGACGGTGTCACCTCCGCCCGCGCGGCCGGAATGCAGGTCATCACGGTGCTCGACGGCCACCTGACGACCGCTGACGGCGCTGCGGCAGCCGCCCGCTTCTCCACGAACGCCGGGATGCCGCAGCATCGCCACGATCAGCGGACAACACCAGATGACGGCACGAGGCCGTCGCGCCAGGGAGCATGATGCCTGTCCTCCGCTCGACCAAGAACTTCGAGATTCTCGAACCGCCCACGGCAACGAGGGAGGGAGTCGGAATCTTCGAGTACACGGACAACTACACGGTCTTCCACTACGGCAGGATGCCGGACCCGATCCCCGGGAAAGGCGAGGCGACGTGCCGCATGGCCGTCTTCAACTTCGAGATGTTGGAGGCGGCGGGCGTGCGCACGCATTTCCGCCGGTTCATCGCCCCGAACCGGGTCGAATTCGTGCTCGCGCGGGTCCCGGCCCCGGACGCAGGGCCACTCACCTCGGACGCTGGAAACTACCTGGTTCCCGTGCAGGTCCTCTTCCGCAACGAGCTCCCGCAAGGAAGCTCCGTTCACCGTCGAATCGCCGCAGGCGCGCTGACACCGGCCGAGGTCGGGCTCGACGGCATTCCCGCCGTCGGCGAAACGCTGCGGCATCCGATCATCGAGTACGCGACGACGCGGGAAGACGTCAACCGGTTCATCAGCGGGTCGGAGGCCCAGCGCCTCGCCGGCCTGAGCGACGAGCAGTTCCAGGCGATGCGCGACACCACCGTCATCGTCAACGACGTGTTGACCAGGCGCGCACGCGAACTCGGGCTGACTCACTGCGACGGCAAGATCGAGTTCATGATGTCGAGCGATGCGAACCTCGTGCTTGCCGACAGTCCCGGCACACCGGATGAAAGCCGCCTGATGTTCAACGGCGTGCACTGCGGCAAACAGGTCATCCGGAACTGGTACGTCGACAACGGGCTCGAGGTGCCGGTCAGCAGGCTGATCGCCGAGGGCGTGCCCCGGAGCCGGTGGCCGCGGCCAGCGCCACTCCCGCCCGAGTTCCTGCCGGTGATGTCGGACCTGTACCGGTCCCTGAGCGAGACCTGGACAGGCGAGCGCCTCTGGGACGCGCCGGACCTGCAGGCGGCCACGCGGGCCGTTGCTCGCCTCATCAGCCAGTGACGAGCAGCACGGCGGCAGGCGCTCGGGCATGCTCTCCGCGATCCGGCCGGCGCAGGCCGCAGGCCGTCACGGAACCTACGAGAACGGTGGACACATGGGCTTGACCGAAGACCCAGCCTTCCTGGCCACGACGTTCGTGGTCATCGACTTCGAGACGACGACCCCCTCGGGCTACCCGGCCCAGCCCATCGAGGTCGCTGCTCTCGCGCTGCGCTACGAGGAAGGCACGTGGGCGACGGTCGGCAGGTACGCCTCCCTCATCCGCCCGCCCGCGTTCGCCCCGGTGACCTCAGCAGATACGGCCCAGACCGGGCTGACCCCCGAACAGGTGAAGCAGGCCCCCGGCCCGGCCGATGCGCTGGGCGCACTGGATCGGCGATTCACTGCTGACACCCGGTACCTGCTGGTGGCACAGCACGCCGCCACCGAAGCCAACGTCATCCACAATCAGCGTGAGCACTGCCCAGCGCTGGCCTGTGTCGACTTTCTCGACACGATCCCGCTCGCCAAACACCTCGTTCCAGGTTTGCCGAACTACAAGCTCGACACGTTGCTGGCACATTTCTCTGTCCCGCTGCCGGCGGATCGCCACCGGGCCGCCGCCGACGTCGATGTCACCGCGGAGGTGTTCTTCCGGCTCATCAACGCTACCGCCGAGACGTCTCAGATCAGCGATCTTGCAGCATTGGTGAAAGTCGCCGGGCGCACGGCCAAATGCAACGTCCCTGTCCAAAGTGGATTGTTCGACATATAGGACTGCCAACAGGAAAGGGCGCATGCAAACCCGAACTGAGATTGGACGGTGCTCATTCTCGTGATCAAGGAACAGTCGGGCCGCGACGAGGTCCCGTTCTGGTTCGATCCGCTGTGTCCCTGGGCGTGGATCACCTCGCGCTGGCTCCTGGAGGTCGAGCAGGTTCGGCCAGTGTCCGCCGATTGGCGGATCATGTCGCTGGCCTACCTCAATCTCGTTCAGCGCGAGGGCAAGGGCCTCAGCGACGAATACCGCGAGCTGATGACGAACGCGTGGGGGCCGGTACGGGTCTGCGCGGCAGCTGCTGAGCACGCTGGCAGCAGCGTCCTCGGGTCGCTGTACACCGCCATCGGCACCCGGCTGCACAATCACCGCCGCCGCGACGATCCCACCGTCATCACCGAAGCGCTCGCGGAGGCGGGTTTGCCCGATTCGCTGGCGTCGGCCGCTACGAGCACGGAGTTCGATCAGCTCATCAAGGACTCCCACGACGAAGCGTTCAACGAGGTCGGCCTCGATGTCGGGACTCCCGTTCTCCGCATCGGCGGAACGGCCCTGTTCGGCCCCGTGGTCACGCCGGCCCCGCGCGGAGAAGCTGCCGGTCGACTCTGGGACGGCCTGGTGATGGTCGCCGGTACGGACGGCTTTTTCGAGCTCAAGCGGAGCCGGGACCGGAAACCGTCCTTCGAGTGAGTGGGCATCCGGCTACCTTGACCAGCGTCGGCTGGAGTGAGCTCGTCGACCGTCGGCGGGTGGCTCGAAAGATGCGACCACCGCCGGGCAGCCTCGGCCGGTCCGCACGGTGGTCCGCTGCCGACCAGGGGCATCTGAAAGGCCCGGTCAGCCGATCTGGGCTGGTGCGCTGATCGCCCGCGCGATGCGGGGCCCGACAAGGCGCTCGGCCACGGCGAGTGGGTACCAGGCGGCACCCGTCACCTCGGACTCCTGGATGTCCCCGATGTCCGCCTGCGCCGTCGTGAAGGAGTAGCCGATGTCGAGGTGGTAGTGCTCCGGCTCGTCTTTCGCCGGTCGTGCCGGGACCTGGCCGTACTCGACGTAGACAGGGGTCGGCGACGTTGGGACGACTTTGCTGGGGTCGAGGCCGGTTTCCTCCGCCAGCTCGCGCACCGCCGCGTCGATCAGTGTGGTGTCGGTCGGCTCAAGGTGGCCACCGGGCTGCAGCGTGATCCCGTATGCGCGGTGCTCGACTAGCAGGATCTCGGCATCGTTGCGGACCAGCAGTGCGCCGACGGTCACGTGCATCGGGAAGGTTCGCCGCGAGGCGAAATTCTCTCCCGTACGCAGCAGCTGCATCGGCTTAGATAGCTGCGCGGCTTCGTTGGGGTAGCGCTCGAGGTAGGCAGAGAACGCGCCGACGATATCCGAGTCACTGATCGACATGGGTCGCCCCCGCATCAGTCTGAGAGCACAACTCTCTGGGACTTTCTGGGCGGACGGGAAGGCCGAGGCGCGACACAGGCAGCTCCGTAGAATGCGCATAGCGTACGAGAAGGTCCGTACTTTACAAGTTGTTTGTGAGCCAGTGCGCGCACGCCACCCCGGGGCTGCCGGGCCCGGGCGAATCTGCTGAGCCACCGCGTCTCGGTGGAACAGCTGCTCGACGAGCCGGGGGCTCCGCTGCAGCACGCTCACACGACTCGCGGGGTGCAATTCCCTGACGTCGAGCGGGAGGGGGCGCTACTTGGTCGACTTGGCCGCGGTCCAGCTGCAGCTCGGTCGACCAGGCCCGGCGTACAGCACGTAGCTAACCGCTGAACGCCTTGCCGGCGGTGAGCTGATCGATAGGCCGACAAACGAGAGTTTGCATCGCGATGGACCCTTCGACGACGATCGGGACAAGTCGACTTATCCACAGTCGCGGTGAGGTGTGGACAAACTGTGGACAGCTCGCACGACTCTGCGAACGCGCGCCATGGCGCTCCTCCTCAGAAGAGGCCGGGCTGATCGGCAACATGCAGTTCTGGCTTCTTCGCCGGCATGAGGGCGATGCGCTCGACGTCTATCAAGGTCGACCACCGGCCGTGCAGGAGACGCTGGAGGACGGCAAGGGTGAGGCGGACGTCGGCGAGTGCGCGATGCCGGTCAGGGGGGAATATGCAGCTCAAAGAACCGGGCCAGATGATCCAGGCTATGAGAGGCGAGGCCCGGCACGCACGCCCGGGCGAGCCGGACGGTGTCGAGCAGCGGGGTGTCGGCGAGGCGGGGGCAGTGGTTGCGCTGGCCGTGCAGCAAGATCCGCTCGGTGGCGGCGTGGTGGGCAACGAGCAGAACCGCGTGCCCGGCTTCGGTGGCTGCCGTGTGCACACGCCGATCGAGTTCCGACATGGCCGTCGACGCCGCCGGCGCTGTGGCCAGCAGCCTCTCCGTGATTCCCGATGTCTGGTCGAACCTGGTGATCGGGACGTCCGGGGGTGGGGCGATCAGTGACTCGTAGCAGTCCAGCTCGGTGAACGGGCCACTCGGTGAGAGCATGACCGTGACGGCAGCGACCTCTACAGGCACCGGCGGCCGACCCGTCGGGGTGAGGCCTTCGAAGTCGATGACGACGAAACGCGTCCGCTGCACCCTGGGATCGTCGGCCACTTCGGTCATGGGCGGGGGAATCGTATCTGCCAGCCGTGACCCGGCCGTGTCTGTCGCCGACGGGTACTCTCCAAACCCGGTGAACCGCGTCCAGCGGTGCGTGTGAGAAGGGCGGGAGACGCGGGATGACGACGTTGCCGGACTGGCTGCACCTGCCGCCGGAGGGCATCACGGCCGACGTGTACGACGCGATGCCGGAGGACGTGTGCCGGCGAATCGAGATCGTCGACGGCGGTGTCGTGGTTGTGCCGTCCCCGACTCGTTCGCATCAGACCTTCGTGCGGCATCTCGCAAGCCTCCTCGAGGCTGCCGCAGGTGAGGACCTTGCTGTCGTCACCGGCGCCGACCTGCGGTTGTGTGAGACGCCGCTGCTGAACCGGCGCCCGGACGTGGTCGTCTACGACGCGAACGTTCCAGACGAGCAGGTGCTGCGCCCAAGTGACTGCGTGCTGGTGGTGGAGGTGATGTCCGCCGGATCGGTGATCACCGATCAGCTGGACAAGCCGGCCGAGTACGCGGCCGCGGGCATCCAGCACTACTGGCGCATCGAGAACTACGACGATCCCGATCGCCGCCAGGCCGTTCGATACGTCACCAATCCAGCGAGCGGCACCTACCACCCAGCCGAGCCCGGGGAACGTACGTTCTCGACGAACACTCCGTTCGCGATCGAGCTCGATCTGCATGACGTGACGAGAAAGCTCTGACCACTGTCGGCGACGAGCCTTCATGACGATAGCGCTGCAAACGACCGGAGCTCGTCACCCAGTGTCCAGCGAGTGCGCTGTACCTGCGCGCCGCCCGATCGGCGCGAGCGAGTTCGCGGGGAGCTTCGATGCTGGCGTGACGATGGCCCGGTTGCGACGGATAAGCGTCGGCTGATGTCCGGACGGCGGACGCGGCCACGGATCGTGTCCGCGGCGCCCGCGCCGCGACCGTCTGCACGACGCCAGAAGAAACACTCGTGACCATGGTAAGTGAACCAGCGCCGCACTGGCGGCTGGCAAGCGAGACGGTCGCTCCGACAGCTGGTTGATCACAGCGTCGGCGGATCGCGCGGACCAGCTTTCGGCTCGTCAGGGTTCGACGTCGATCGCAACGATCGTTGTGGGCGCACCCGCTTCGCGCATGAGCCACGTACGGTGTTGTCCGTTGGATAGCTTCTCCGTGCCGGCCAAGTCCGTGCCGATCGTGATCGGATGGACAAAGAAGGAATTCGCCGCCTTGTCGGTCCACGAGTCCAACTCAAGGCGGCGCATGACGCTGCCGATGTAGGGCAGCACGTCATCGGGGGCAACGCCAGCTGCCTCCGCATTGTTCAGAGCCTGCAGCGCGATCTCTGCTGCTGCCCGCCAGTCGCCGCGGTGATACCAGCACCGGCATCGGCGTAGGCGCCGCGGTACCAGCTTCCACAGCAGGATGTACAGCCAGATCCTGCCGGGCACCGGCATGCAGAACCCGATGGTTCCGGAGTTGTCGTGAACACGCGTGACTGCAGGCAACTGGGTGATCGGTATTGCCTGGAACAGCTGGACCACATCCGCTTCCGACGAACTTCCCACAGGACCTCCTGTTCAGTGTCCCCGGCGGCGTTCACGGTAATTGGACGGTGAGGGCCAGGCATGCTTGACCCGGGTGGCGATGCTTGAGCGGTCCTCGCGGCCTTGACCGGGGATGATCCGGCCGGCATGAGACCGCTGACGGCGGCGGCGACCACGGGACGGAGTGGAAGAGCCATTAGCGCCAGCGGGTGGCGTCGTCTTCGACCGGGAACCGACAGGTGTCCGAGTGCACGGTTGCGGTGTCAGCGAGGTGCGGGCCGGAGGTGGACGGGCAGGCTGGTGTGCCCGTTGGACAGGAACGTGGGCAGGGTGGTCAGTTCCTCCGGTGGCACGGCGAGGGAGAGCTCCGGGAATCGATCGAACAGTGCTGGGAGTGCCACTTCGGCTTCGAGCCGGGCCAGCGGCGCGCCCGGGCAGTGATGCACGCCGTAGCCGAAGGTGAGGTGCGGTGCGGCCGCGCGGGTGATGTCGAACTCGTCGGCGGTGTCGCCGTGCTGGGCGGGGTCGCGCCCGGCGGCGCCGAAGCCGACCAGGATCGCGTCGCCGCGCCGGATCACCGTGCCGTCCACCTCGATGTCCTCGACCGCGTACCGCAGCGGCGTGTACGGGATCGGCGCCTGCCAGCGCAGTGTCTCCTCGATCACGGCGGTCCAGGACCGTTGCCCGGACCGGACCAGGGCGAGCTGATCAGGGTGGGTCAGCAGCGCGGTGACGGCGTGGTCGAGCAGGTTCACCGTGGTCTCGTGGCCGGCGGTCATCATCAGCATCAGCGTGTCGACGAGCTCGGTTTCGGTCAGCGCGCCGTCCCGGTCGTCGCGCGCGGCGATCAGGGCGCTGGTCAGGTCGTCGGCGGGCGCCGCGCGCTTCTGCGCGATCAGGTCGGTGAACAGGGTGTACGCCGCCGCCACGTTCGCCTGCGCTTGGCCCTCGGTGATCGCGCTGTCGAAGAAGCCGTCCACGACTTCGCGGATCCCGGCCTGGCTGTCCTGCGGGACGCCGAACAGCCGGCAGATGACCTCGATGGGCAGCGGGTAGGCGTACCGCGCCCGCAGGTCGACGGGCGCGTCACTTGAATTCGCCTCGATGGCGTCGAGCAGGTCCCGGGTGATTTCCTCGACTTCCGGGCGGAGCGCCTCGGTGCGACGGGCCGTGAAGGCGGCGGCGGTCAGGGAACGCAGCCGCCGGTGGTCGGCGCCGTAGGCGGTAAACATGTTCCGGATCGACACCCAGATCCGCAGCGGCCAGTCTTCGGCGATGTCCCCGTTGGTGAACGCGGGCCAGTGCTGCACCGCGTCCTTGGACACCCGGGCGTCGGCCAGCAGCCGACGCAGGACATCGTGGCCTGTGGCGGCCCAGGCCGGAACGCCACCGGGCAGTTCGATCCGGGTGACCGGCCCCCGTTCCCGCAGGCGGGCGCCTTCGGCGTGCACGTCGGATGCGTTGACGTCGAGCGTGATCGGCGGTTCCATTTTCATTCCCCCCTGCCGGTTTTCGCGCGGATCCCGGCCGATATCGAAATGCGGAATGCTGGCTGCGGGTCAGCGGGCGTCCAGTGTGCAGATCACGGTCGCTCCCTTGCGAAGGGTGTTTCCGGCGCTTTCGCGACCTTCGCGACCGTGTCGCGCCGACTCGCGGGCTGCTGTAGAACGGCGCAGCGGTTAAAGAGCCACTGTTGTTCCAGAACTCAATTCAAGGCGTGACCCCACCGGTGGGGTTCACCGAACAGAAATACATTTTGAATCCGGCGCTGCAGGAAAGGTGTGGCAAGATGGTGGCCGCAGCCGAGTGGGCCGTGGCCGCCTGAGTCGGCGTGGCGACTACGTTCAACCTGGTGAACACGCCTGCGGTAGTGATGCAGCACGTAGCCTTCTGGCTTCCGGTTATGGTGTCACCCCCAAGGATCGTCCGGTCGACAGCGTTAATAATTGTGCCATCGCGAGGGCGCGGTTCGCGTGACCTCAACGAGTGAAATGGCACGTGGCCAGCGCTTGTCCGCCATCTCAGCGAAGTCACCCGCGTGGGGGATATTGGAGCTGGTATCAGGTGAACAATGGGTGACCAATGCGCTTTCTTGACGGGGAAGTTCGAGTTTCGACCGCTCCGGCTGCCGCGCGGAGCAAGCTAGAGGGGAATTCCACACTGCTGGGCGTTCATGTCGTCGGATCCTTCGCTCAAGCGCGGTGCGGACGTCAGGTCCGCGCTCTTCCTGATCGGTGCGAGTGAGTTCGGAGGCACGCCGTGCGTGAGCGGGTCCCCGCCGGTGCGGTGTCGGTCGAACGGGACGGCGCGGGTGCCGATTGGCTCTCGCGGTCGCGCAGGTAGTCGGAGGTGAAGGGCAGGCCGAGAAGGAGTGGTCGTCGGTGTCCCAGGTCGGGTCCTTCACCGTGTCGTCGGGCTGGGCGCACCAGGCGTGCGCGGCCGGGAACCCGCTCGTGTGGATGGCGAACCCCTCGACGTACACCAGACCCTAGGCCTCGCTGTGCAGGGTCGCGTCGCTGTAGCAGTGCTTCTGGAGGTCCCAGGGTTGATCTGGCGGAAGAGGCGCCGGGGTGAACCATCGGCCGTTGTCGCGCACGAGCGCTTCGACGCTGGCGTGCCGGCGGCCCGGCTGTGGCAGGTATGCGCCGGTCATTGCCCGCTCCTGCCAGCGTCAGGTGAATCTGGCGACGGCCACCTGGACCGTGCTAGACCACGTCGAGGCACAACTCCCGGAAACGTCCTGGGAGGTGATCGAGTCAGTGATCGACAAGCGACAATCGGTGCTGTCTCGACCGCGCTGCGCTGACCTTCTCGCCTTAGTGAGTGACGTTCGATGGCTCGGCTTGACAGGACGGTAGTAATCTCACATCATCCGAACAAGTGTTCGAGTAATGTTCGGGTGTAACTGTTCAGGTCGTTGTCGGGCTGCGAGCGGACGTGTGGGATGATCTTGTTGTGGGGGAAGGTGTTCGTCCGTCGTATGACGAGCTGGCCGCGCTGGTCGCAGCGCAGGCCGTGGAGCTCGCGCGTGCGCGGGAGGAGATCACCGCATTGCGGGCCGAAGTCGCCGCACTCAAGCACCGGCTGGGCACAAACTCGGGTAACTCCTCGATGCCACCATCGTCGGACCGGTTCGGCAAACCCGCCCCCAAGTCACTGCGGGGCAAATCCGGACGCAAGCAGGGCAAGCAACCCGGAGCGCCTGGGGCGAACCTGTCACTGGTGGAGAACCCGGACACGATCCTCGACCACGAGCCGTCGGCCTGTTCGGGATGCGGCGCGGCCCTGCGCCGCGCCCGTCGTGCGGGAATGATCCGGCGGCAGGTCGTGGACCTGCCACCGGTGCGTCCGTCGGTGACCGAGCATCGTCTGCACCGGTTGCGGTGCCGTGGTTGCCGCCACGTCACGACCGCGCCCGCACCGGCCGAGGCGACCGCGCCCGCCTGTTACGGGCCGAACGTGACCGCGTTGGCGGTCTATCTGCTGACCTACCAGCACATCCCGGTTGCCCGGACGGCGCAGCTGTTGGCGGACCTGCTCGGGCTGCCCGTGTCCACTGGCTGGACCGCCGGTGTCCTCCCTCCGGTCGCCGCCAACCTCAACGGGTTCGCCGAACGGGTCGAGGACGCGTTGCGGGCCGCGCCGGTGGCACACTTCGACGAGACCGGCATCCGGGTCGAAGGCAAGAACTGGTGGCTGCATGTCGCGTGCACCCCACGCCTGACCGCCTACCTGCCGCACCGCCAGCGTGGTGGTGAGGCGATGGATGACTTCGGGATCCTCACCCGGTTCCACGGTGTCGCGGTCCATGACGGCCTGATGTCCTACCAAGACTACGGACGCAACCACGCCCGCTGCAACGCCCACCACCTCCGAGAACTGGTCGCGGCCAGCGAGGCTTATCCGGAGCACACCTGGCCCAGGATCGCCATCAAGACGCTCGAGCAGCTCAATACCGCTGCTCATACCGCGCGAGACGCCGGCCTGGACGCGATCCCCGCCCACGTCGCCGATCCGTTGATCTCGAGGTTCGTCCGCACCGTCCATCTTGGCCTGCTGCTGCACCCACCGGACCGAGGCCGTAAGCAAAGCAAGACCCGGAATCTGCTGGTCCGTTTGCGCGACTACCAGCAGCAAGTGCTGCTGTTCGCCCGCGACCTCACCGTCCCGTTCACCAACAACCAAGCCGAACGCGACCTACGCATGATCAAAGCCCAGCTGAAGATCTCCGGCGGCTGGCGCACCCAGCACGGCGCCCAGGCATGGTTACGCGTCCGCGGCTACATCTCCACCGCACGCAAAAACGGACTCCACATCATCACCGCACTCCGCGACGCCATCACCGGAAACCCCTGGCTGCCAACAACTATCGAAATGACCTGAACAGTTACGTTCGGGTTCGCCTGCGATCTGTGTACGCCGGTGTCTCCGGTGCGGGCTCGTGGTGCTGGAGGTGAGCGGCAGTGGCGAAACCGGAAGCGCTCGCGGAGCTCACCGCGATCGCCGGCATCCGCACGGCCTCCCAGCTCCGTCAGCCCAGCCCAGACACCACGGAGTCATCCGGCGCGCTTCCGGTGCTGTCGGCGCTGGGCGCTTTGCTGCCCGGCGGTGGGCTGCGGCGGGGCAGCACGGTCTCGGTTATCGGGTCGACGTCGCTGGTGCTGGCGTTGCTGGCCGAGGCGTCCCAGGCCGGGTCGTGGGCCGCGGTCGCCGGGATGCCCGACCTCGGCCTGGTCGCCGCTGCCGAACTCGGCGTCGACCTGGACCGGATGGCGCTGGTCCCGGAGCCGGGCGCAGAGCTGGTAGCCGTACTCTCGGCGCTGGTCGACGGCTTCGACTTGATCGTGGTGGGCCCGACGGTGTGCCGCAGCGCTTCACCGCAGCTGGCACGGCGGCTCGCAGGCCGGCTACGTACCCGCGGCACTGTCCTGCTCGCCGCAGGGCCCTGGCCGGGCGTCGATGTCGAACTGCGCCTGTCCGGCCACACCTGGCGCGGCACCACCCCCGATGGCTACGGGTATCTGCAGGCCTGCGACGTCGTGGCCACCAGCCGCGGCCGTGGCGCCGCCACGCGCCCGCAGTCGATCCCGCTGCAGCTGCCCGACACCGGTGGCGCCGTCGCTGCCGCTCGGGAGCGAGTGGCCCGGCGGCCGCTGATCGAGGTGGCCGGGTGAGCGACGCGCCGCGGCTGCTGGTGCTGTGGTGCCCGGACTGGCCGGTTGTCGCTGCCGGTGCCGCCGCGGGCACATCGCTGCTGGAACCTGCTGCGGTGTTTTCGGCGAACCGGGTGGTGGCCTGCTCCGCAGCCGCGCGCCGCGGCGGGGTGGGGCGCGGGATGCGCCGCCGCGACGCCCAGTCGCGGTGCCCGGAGCTAGTGGTGCACCAGCATGATCCCGATCGCGATGCCCGGGTGTTCGAACCGGTCGCTGCCGCGGTGGAGCAGCACGCGGTGGGCGTCGAAGTCGTTCGTCCTGGGGTCGTCGCGGTCCCGGTCGGCGGGGCGGCCGGCTACTTCGGCGGCGAAGAGGCGCTGGCGGAGCGGCTGTTGGACGAGGTGTCGGCGAACGCCGGCGTGGAGTGTCAGATCGGGATCGCCGACGGGCTGTTCGCCGCGACCCTCGCCGCTCGCCGGGCTGTTGTCGTCGCCGCTGGCGGCTCCGCGCAGTTCCTGTCGCCGCTGCCGATCACCGAGCTGGATCAGCCGGGGGACGAGCGCGGCGAACTGGTCGGGTTGCTGACGCGGCTGGGGCTGCGGACGCTGGGCGCGTTCGCCGCGATCGCGGAGCGGGACGTAGCTGGCCGCTTCGGGCGCGATGCGATCCTCGCGCACCGGCTCGCCCGCGGCTTGGCGCAGCGTCCACCGCTGCGCCGCGCCCTGCCGCCGGAGCTGGAGGTGATCCAGGAGTTTGAGACGCCGCTGGAGCGAATCGACGAGGCCGCGTTCATCGCGAAAACGCTGGGCGAGCGCTTCTTCGCCGGTCTGGCCCGCCACGGGATGGCGTGCACGCGGTTGGCGATCGTGGCGGTGACCGAGTCAGGCGAGGAACGGCTGCGGGTGTGGCGGTGCGCGGAACCGCTGACCGCCCGCGCGACCGCGGACCGGGTGCGCTGGCAGTGCGAAGGCTGGCTCACCGCCACCCCAGGTGACCGGCCGAGCTCCGGGATCATCCGGCTGCGGCTGGTGCCGGAGGAACTGGTCGGGGGTGAGGCACTGCAGCTGCAGCTGGGCGCGATGGGCCGCGACGCCGACGCCGCCGAGCGGGCCGGCCGGGCGATGGTGCGCATCCAGGGGCTGCTCGGGCCTGGGGCGGTGCTTACTCCGCTGGTGGACGGCGGCCGGAGTCCAGCCGAGCGGGTTCGCCTGATCCCGTGGGGCGATCCCCGGGGCGCGGTGACCGCGGATGCGCCGTGGCCGGGCCGGCTGCCGGCACCGTCCCCGGCGACAGTCCCGCGCCGCGCGGTCCCGGCGGTCGTTCACGGCGCCGGCGGGCGCGAGGTCGGGTGCACGATGCGTGGGGAGCTGACTGACCTGCCGGTGACGGTCGCGGTCGACGGCGAGCCAGCGCTTCGAGTGATCAGCTGGGCCGGCCCGTGGCTGCACCGTCCGACCGTGCAGGCGGGAAACCCGCCGGGAGCAGCCCGGGCCCAGATGGTCCTCGCAGACTCGGCCGCGGACCGCAACAGAGCGCTGATCCTGGCCGTCACGATCGGCCAGAACCCACAGTGGACGGTCGAGGGGATCTACGACTGACCGGAGAGTCTGAAGGGCTCCGCCCCTTTCGGGTGGTTGCCTCGGTTTGCGCGCCGCTACCCGGCCGGTCTTCCCACACTGACGGGGAAGGACGCATCCAACCAGCTCGGGAACCGGGGGACATCGTGGGCGTGCTGCTGAAACCGACCTCGCAGATGGGTCACTGGGCAGTCGAGATGTTCACCGACAGCGCCCGTCTTCACCGGACCGCGCCCGCAGACAGCGCACCCACCGCACGCGCCCCCAGATCCGCACATGCCGTGTCGGACGATGTGACGCTGCCCCAGCTGGACGTCGAGGAGGCGTCGGCCGAACGCGGATTCGGGTTCGAGATCATCGACCTCGGCCCGGTGATCGCCACACTCGACCAGGTGCTCGGCGATGCCCTGTACTGCGACTTCATCGGCCGGGTGAACAGCGACCTCGGCCGATGGAGTCACCCGCGGACCGAGGACGGCTGGGTCACGATCGCAGGGCCCGTCGTCGAGGCCGCGACACGGGTCCATGACCGCACGGTGGAGCTGCGCTACGTCCACGTCGCCGAACTACACCAGGCGCTCATCGACTTCGCGGATACTCGCGCGGCCGACGATGCTTCGGGGTGAGCGACCCGATCGGCTGAACCCATTGGCTCTGACCTGTGCTCATGCGAATACGCTCGGGCTACCTGCGCCAGGACTCACGGGCGGCAGAAGGGAAGGACAGGTTAGTCGGCGCTGCGGGTCCCGTTGGTGAACGCACGCTGGTGCTGCTCGTAGGTACGGCAGACGCGCGAGGAAGGCCTGGGCGATGCCGCCCTCCGGCAGTGGCGCGGTCCAGATGTAGCCGGGCATGCGCGCGCGGGCGACCGCGACGAGGGTGCGACCGTAGCCGAGTCGGCGGTACCCAGCGGCAACCTGGACATAGTCGAGCGTGGCACTCCGGCAGGAGGTGCAGCACGTGATGGTGGCGGTGCCGGTAAGGGCGCCGTCGAGGCGCAGTTCGATGTGTCCGGTGAGGCTGTCGGCGCCTGGCGGCCGCACGACCAGCACGAGTCCCTGCTGTGGCGCGGCATCGGGTGGATATTGGACCGCCGTGTCGAGGTGAGCCCATTCGGACAGACGTCGTTCCGCCTGGTCACGAGCTTCGATGAGGCGGCAGGTCTCCCAGAGTTGTGCACTGCTGGTCATGACCGCGTTGCCGGGTAGCGGCCGCGCGCGTCTGCAACATCCGGACTGCCTTCGGCGACGTAAACAAACGTGACCGACGACACGACGCCGCCGTCCACGGCCGCGCCGGCTTCGCACCAGCCCTTCGGGCCATCACGACCAGCAGTGGTCGATGCCCGCTCGAGGTGGCCTGAAACAACCTGTTCGGCACCGGCAACATAGATGAACATGACCGACGATGCCTCCCGGCCCGACCCGCAACTACCTGCCCTGCCGCGCTCTGACACAGCGACGCAGCGGGCGCGGCTGCGGGAGCTGTCGCCGAGGATCATGTGGCTCACCGCGGCTGTGATTGCTGTGCTCACTGCGGGAGCGGTCGTAGTGCTGTGGTGGGCGGCGACAGCCGGGCTCAGCGGCCCCGAGTTGGTTTCCGCGAGGCTGGACGCGCTGAAGGTCGGGTTGAGTGTGGCGTTCGGCAGCGGTGGTGTCGTCGCGCTGTACCTGTCCTGGCGCCGACAGCACTCCACCGAGGCAGACCTAGACAACCGCGAACGTGCCCTTGCCCATCAGGAGCACGATGCGGCCGAGCGGCGACTGACCGAGCTGTACCTCAAAGCCGTGGAGCAGCTCGGCTCCCCGCAGGCTGCGGTTCGCCACGGCGGCCTCTACGCCCTCGAACGGGTTGCCCAGGACAACCCGCGCCAGCGGCAGACGGTTGTCAACGTGATCTGTGCCTACCTACGCAACCCCTACGTTCCGCCTCTGGAAACCAGCGGGCCGCGTCCGCTGGGCGTGCGACGCCCTCTGCTGCGATCGACCGCTGTCCGCCGCACCCTCACTCCAGTAGTCGGCGGGGCCCACGTCCGGGAGAACCAACTGCAAGAACGCGAGGTTCGCCTTACCGCCCAACGCATCCTGAAGTTCCATCTTCTCCCCGGTATGGATTCCTTCTGGCGCGATATCGAGATTGACCTCACCGGCGCCACCCTCATCGGCTTCTCCTTCAATAACTGCACAATGGCCACAGCAGCCTTTGACGGAGCGACCTTCACCGGCGACGCCTGGATCGTCCAGGCGACCTTCACTCGCGGCGCCTGGTTCGGCAGGGCGACCTTCACCGGCGACGCCTGGTTCGACTACTCGACCTTTGCCAGCAATGTCCAGTTCGACCGGACAACCTTCGCCGGCGACGCCAGGTTCAACAGGGCGACCTTCAATGGTGGCGCCTCATTCAGGGGGGCGGCCTTCACCGGCGGTACCGGGTTCAACGAGGCGACCTTCACCAGTAATGCCTCGTTCAGCCAGGCGACCTTCACTGGCACTGCCGCGTTCAGGAAGGCGACCTTCGCCGACGTTGCGGATTTCGACGACGCGACCTTCAGCGGTGATTTTAGGTTCGACGGGACAACCCGCATGGGGCTTGCCTTCAAGCCAATTGAGCGGTACACGTCACTGCGTGATGAGGACGTTCCCGATTCGAGAGAAGGCGCAGTCTAACGTTTTTGTCGACTCCGCCGGATACATTCACAATTGGTGTGACGGGCGCTGCACCGGCGGATCAATGAAGGCCACGCGGCGCGGCCGGTGACCGGACCCGCTGACCGGGCTGAGCAGGTCCAGCCTCCCCTCGCTGGACCAGTCCGACGACCGCAGCGCGCATATCGGGCTCCTGCAACGGAAACCGCTGGCTGCGGCCGATAGCCGTTTTACTGAGGATGTGTCGGAAGGATATGGACAGGTGTGGCGTTCAGGGAACGCCGCACCGTCGTCCGGCGTCCGGTGCGGCGTCCGCGCTCCCGCCACCGGCTCCTACAGCGACGAGGACCGCCGCGCTGAGCTGGAACAAGCTCGCCGCAGCGGGATCATCGCGGCCGCCCGGGTGAGCTGGCGCCCCTGACCTCGGGCTCGATCCGCTATCGCCGACGGATTGCCCGATCCGTTCTTCCGGCCGCGTAAGCCAGCGAAGATCTGCGTCGGGTGGGGCCGCCCTTCGGCAGGTGCGGGGCCTTCGACACGCGTGTCGCCCTCCCGCCGTAGATCTTCGTCGTGGGCTTGGATGTGCCGATGACTCTCTCCGCGGTGCCGTTCGGCGAGATCGCGAAGGTCGTCGGCCATGTCGCTGGCGGGCTGAAGGCCGCGCACGGCATGTGGGCGGCAGTCCCGCCGGGCAAGAAGGACAAGGGCGCGAAGGCCGCGGCCCGGGGCGGCGCCTACCTCGGGTTCCTCGTCGCGACCGGTGACCTGCTGACCTGGTTCGTGGAGCTGGGAGCGATCGCGCTGGCGTCGCGGCAGTGGGAGCCGTTCCAGTGGCGGCACACCACGACGGTGATGTACCTGTCGGCCGAGGCGCGCAAGTCGTTCTCGGGCTACTTGGCCGCGTTGTCAGAGATCAGGTTGGTCGGTAACCCGGAGCCGCGTGCCGCTGCGGAGGAGATCACGGCGATCGTGGCTCAGCTGTTCGACTGCATCCCGACCGAAAGGAAGGCGGCGGATCGGGCAGTGCAGTTGGAGCGGGCCGGGGCTTGGCAGCTCCGTCTGGGTGAGGCACAGAAGGACTTCGTTTTGGTTGCGCGACGGGATGTCGGGACGGCGAAGAAGCTGCGCACGTACTGGTGGCAGCTCTGGCGTTCCCGAACGGTCGAGGAGTGGCCGGGTGGCTGGCCGGGCCCGACGGTCACGTCGGCGACGAAGGCGGAGGCGACTACGTGACCTGGGACCAGATCGCAGGGCCGCTGGTAGGCGGTGTCATCGCCTTTCTCGGAGTCATGCTCACCCAGTGGTTCACGGCCCGCCGCGAGCGGAAGAACCGGACCAACACGCATTTGTCGCGGCTGATCGACAAGCGGTATGACCTGTACATCGAGTACGTCAACGTGATCAACGACAATGCCGGCATCTTCCTGGGCGAGAACTACTCCGGCGCCGATCCGGACGACGTCCTGCAGCGGCTAGTGCCGCTGGAGCGGAACATGCAGGTCTTCGCCAGCAGCACGGTAATCGGGGCGCTTGAGGAGTATCGCTATGTCATGCGCAGGCTGGCCTCATGGGACATCTTGGAGGAGCAGCAGCAGGCCGAGCTTCAGCGTGAGGAGCACATCGTGTCCCATCTGGCGCTTGAGGCGATCCGCGCGGACTTGAAGATTGACTCGTACGAGAGTTGGCTTGCGCGGCGCCGTAACTTCCGGCGGGTCAAGCGGACGATGTTGGCGTACATGCCCGAGATCGATCGGGTTGCGGCGGAGCGTGCTGCACGGCGCGTCGACGCCCCGGAGCGCTCCTCGGAAGACGATGGCGGAACGTCACCGTGACGGCTTCCTCGCGACCTCGAGTGCGGGGATCACTGCGGTCCTTCGCTGGACTGGCGGTGCACGCACAGGGGCGCAGCGGGTGGGTGCGGGATGCGGGCACGGAATGCCTGCGCGATGCCTCCGGACGGCAGCGGGGCGGTCCAGCGGTAGTCGGGGGTGCGGGCGTGGGCTGCGGCGACGAGAGTGCGGCCGTAGCCGTGACGGCGGTACTCGGCGACGACGTGGACGTAGTCGAGGGTGGCGATCCGACACGCGGGACAGCAGGTAAGGGTGACGGCGCCAACGGCGGCGCCGTCGAGCACGAGCTCGATCCGGCCGGTGAGGGTGCCGGTCTCGGGCGGGTGCGCGATCAGCACGAGTCCCTGCTGCGGCGCGGCCGCGGGGAGGTGCTGGTCGGTGACGTCGAGCTGGGCCCATTCGGCGAGGCGACGTTCGCTCGGGTCGCGCGCTTCGATGATCCTGCAGGTTTCGCAGAGTTGTGCACTGCCGGTCATGACCGGATGATCTTGATCGATGAGCGACAAGGTGTGGCGGGTTGTTCTCACCCGCGCAGAGCTTCCTGCCGAGGCAGGATCTGCACCGTTCGGAGACGACCTGCTGGCGGACCGCGCAGGATGGCTCCGGCGTGAGCGGCTGAACGAGGGCACCCCGTTCCTGCTTTCCCCGGCGTTCGAGTTCGACGTCGATCTGAACGAGTTCTTCCGATCACCGGCCATGGCGCATCGTTCGTTGCTGACTCAGCAGGGCTATGCCCGTGATCTCGCGGCCTTCCTGTCCTTCCTGTGGGCGGCAAGAGACCACCGATCGTGGCGGGACGCGGTGGAGGACGATCATCTTGCGTACCTGGTGTGGCGGCGCCAGGACCCGGCCGGTCCTGGCGTGTTGGGCGCGACGTGGGATCGCGAGGTTGCGGCGGTGAATCAATTCTACCGCTGGGCCCTGCAATGCGGACACGTGCACGTCAACCCGATCCCACAGAAATCCCGACGTCCGGCGCCGTCAGGATCGGGGTGGGCAGGTCGCCGCACCTTGGATGAGCAGCGCCCGGCGACGTATTCGCACAGCGGCGGCCGCAGCGACGTGACGTGGCTGCCACCGGCGTCCTACCGGGTGTGGCGCGACGTCGGGCTCCGCGGCTACGGCGCGGACGGCCTTGCCCGAGGAGGTTTCCGTGGCCGGTGGGCGACCCGTAACGCCGTGTTCAGCGACGTGATGGTGCGGACCGGCCTGCGGCTGCAGGAGCAGTCCGCGCTGACCGTGTTCGAGGTCCCTGAAGAGAGCGGGCCGGTGCGCGGCTATCGGCGGTTCTGGCTGCCGGAAGCGATCGCGAAGGGGACCTCGGCCCGCTGGGTGTACCTTCCGGGGTCGGCGCTGTCTGATCTGCGGTCCTACATCCGGGTCGATCGCGCTGCGGTGGTCGCCGAGGCGCAGGAGGAAGGCCGATACCGGCGGCTGCGGCGCCCGCTGGTGCTGGAGGGCCCCACGCGTGCGGTCGCGGTCCGCGTCGGCGCGGGCGGGGCGGTGAAGCTCGCGCGGCTGGGGCCGGCCGAGCGGCAGCGGGTGCTGTTCGACGGTGAACACGGCTTGGAGCCGGCGGCGCTGTGGCTCGGTGAGCACGGGTTGCCCCTGTCGATGTCGCGGTGGAAAAGCGTGTTCGCCGAGGCCAACCACCGCTGTCGCGACGCCGGTGTGGCTCTGCAATGCCACGCGCACATGCTGCGGCACACGTTCGCGGTGGTCACGCTCGAGCAGCTGCAGCGCGGTCACCTCGCCGCGCTCGGCGAGCTGAACCCGCAGCAACGCACGCACTACACGCGGATCTTCGGGGATCCGCTGGACTGGGTGCGTCGACGACTCGGGCACCGCTCGATGGTGACCACCCAGATCTACCTGCATGCGCTGGCCGAGCTGGAGATGCAAACGCGGATGGCACTGGTACCGGACGGATGGGAAGACCCGCGCGAGCCGTCGGTGATCGCGTTGGCCGGAGAGCACGAGATCGTCTGGTGACCGGAAAGGACAGTCGGGGAAGCACGCATCGCGGTCACCGCGCCGCTCTGCCCGATTCTGGCTGCTACGACCCTCGGCCTAAGCCGGGCACAGACGGTGTTGTTGCTCTGGCGGTGCCGTTTGCCGGCGAGGACGGACGCCGGTACGTGTTCGACGTCGCCGCGCTACCGCTGCCGGGATGGCATCCACCGCTGGCCGCGACCCTCGCTCAGCTGATCGGGCCGGGAGGCAGCCGCCGGACGCTGCCGTCAGCCAAGGGCGTGTGGTCGACGATGGCCCGATTCATCCGCGCCCTCGCGCAGACAGCCGATCCTCCAGCGCATCCGGGAGCGCTGACGACCAACCAGGTTGAGGCGTACTTCCAGGACCGGCGACGATCGGTGACCGCCCAGTCGGTCGGTGTCGAGCTGCTCGGACTGCGCACCCTGTTCGGCATCGCGCCGTTACAGGATCAGCTACCGGCCAGCGTGCTGGATCATCTCAGCCGCCGAGCCACGATCCCCCGGACCACACCGAAGTCGGGCTACAGCGACGGCGAGCTCGCCCGCATTCTGCACGCCGTCCGCGCCGACGTCGGCGCGCTCCGTGCCCGGATCGACGCCGGAGAACAACTCCTCACCTCGCCCGACGACGACACGGACAGCGCCCAGTCTGCGGTCCGCGCACTTGCCGACACAGGTGAGATCCCATGGAAGGGTGGCACCGCCGCGAGTCCCGAGAAGCTTCGCCGGCGTGCGCTGGCCGGGCAGCTGTTTGTCACCCGGCCTGACCTGGAACCGCTGCTGATCCTGCTGACCGCGCTGACGCAACGGAACGTCGAGACCATCAAGGAACTACCCGCCGAGCACCGGATCCTGGAGGGTCGCGCGGTCGAGCTGCAGGTGATCAAACGACGACGCGGGCGGCAGCGCTGGACCGAGACGGTCACCTGGGAGATCGGCCCACCGCATCGCGAGCTGCACACGCCCGGCGGGCTCTATCTGCTCGCGCACCGGCTGATGGCCCGCGGCCGCGCCTTCAGCAACGCGTCCTCGATCTGGTCGATCTGGCGCAACGCCGACCGCAGCCGGCCAACAGTTTCCGAGCACGCAGATCCGTTCGCGCACAAGCTCGACGCCAGCCTGAAGCTGCCCGCCTGGAGTGCCCGCCACGGGCTGCGCACCGACCCGCGACCTGACGGCTCGACTGACCCGTTGATCATCGCTTGTGGCCGGGTCCGCACCAGCATGGAGGTTCGCCGCACCCGGGCCGTCGGGGGTTACCTGCCCTCCGCAGCCCGGTCCAACAGCGCTGCGGTGTTGTTCGCGGACTACCTGCGTGGCGACCAGACGACGATCGAGTGGGCCGAGGACGTCACCGCCGAGGCGCTGATCGACGCGGAGCGGGAGGCCTTGGGAGCCCACCAGCGCGCACTGGCCGACAGCGGCCGCGCCACGTTGCGGATTCACGCCTCGACCGAGCCGCCTGAGGTTGCCGGCGCGGTCGAGGCGGCTTGGAACGCGTGCGCTAACCCGCACGAGCATCCAGCCACGTGCCAGCCATGCCGGCGAGTGTCGTTTCTGGACTGCTTCCACTGCGGGAACTGCGTGATCACCCCCGTGCACCTGCCCGCGATCCTCGCCTTGCAGCAGACCCTGGACCAGCGCCGCACCGTCGAGAGCACGGACCGCTGGTGGGCGCGCTACGGCCCCACCTGGGCAGCAATCCGGCACCACGTCCTGCCGAAGTTCACCCCCGCCGAACTCGAGCGCGCTCGCCGCGAGCCCGTCCCTGACGTGCTGCTCGACCTCGCCGAAGATCCCTGGGAGCACCCGTGACACACGCCGCGCATGCCTGCGCCCCTCACCCGGTCGAGGATGACCTGGTACTTGCCGGACGGCCGCTGCGACCCGGCGTCGCGCTGGAGACCACGTCACGGTTCGCCGACCCGGTCTGGGAGCTCGGCCCCGCAATCCTGCAAAAACAGGCCAGGGATCTCCGACTCGACTTCTCCACCGTGCCCACGCACTACCGCGGGACCGCGAAGGAACTGTTCCACACCATGCTGTCCGGGTCCCTTCCGTCCGACGAGCCGCGCCTGGCGATCTCCACCGTGCATGCCGCGTTCGCCCGCCTCGCCCGTTTCCTGACCTGGCTTGACACTGGCCAGGCGGCCACCGGCCGGACAACACCGCTCGCGATCCGGGACGTCACCGCCGCCGAGCTGACCGCCTACGAACAACACCTTCGCCTGACTGGAGCGTCGGGGATGGTGCGGGCGCAGGCCTGCACCGCGGTCCGCCTGCTGTGGCGGTACCGCGGTTCGCTCGGTGACGCCTTGACCCTCGATCCTGCGGTCCTGGACGGCTGGAGCGTGCCCCTGTCGCAGCGCGGGGAAAACGCGACGAACCGGATCCCCGAAGAGGTCCTCGGCCCGGTGGTCGGCTGGGCGCTGCGGTTCGTCCGCGACTTCGCGCCCGACGTCCTCGCCGCAGTCAGGTGTGTTCAGGACTATCGCCACCCTCGCGGGCTCAACCGTCAAGGCGACAACCGTGGCGTCGGTGACCGGATCCAGGCCGTCCTCGACGGCTACGTCGCCGCCGGAGATCCGCTGCCTGGGCATGAGCATGGACCGAATCTGCGGTTTCTTGCCTGGCAGGCAAAGTGCCGGACAGAGTCGCTGTATCACGGCGACCGGCCCGCCGCGGTCGAGGCCGCGGCACGGATCGTCGGCGTCGCGCCTGAAAGCCGGCTCCCGGTGTCCATTCGGTGCCGCCTGGACGGACAGCCCTGGCTGGACGGTATCCCGGTCAGTCATCCGCGGGAGTCGGCGGACGCGCTCGCGCGGATCCTGTTCATTGCCTGCTACATCACCATCGCCTACCTGTCCGGCATGCGCGACAGCGAGATCAAGCACCTCCGTCGTGGCTGCCTGCGCATTCACCGCACCCCGGGCGGCGCTCCCTACCGCTGGTCGGTGCGGAGCCTGGCGTTCAAAGGCGAGCACGATCCCCACGGCGCCGCCGCAACCTGGACGGTCGGCGAGCCCGCCGCCCAGGCCCTCGCCGTGCTGGAACAGCTCCGTCACGGCACCGGCGAAGACCTGCTCTTCGTCACGTTCGACGCCACCCCGGCCCGCGGCACCACCGACCACGGCTACCGGGAGGTCTTCGGGACGGCGTCGACCAACCAGCAGCTGCAGGACTTCATCACCTGGATCAACCGCTACTGCCACGCCCACGGCCGCAGCGACACAGTCCCCGACGTCGATGGACGCCCCTGGCCGCTGCGCACCCGGCAGTTCCGTCGCACCCTCGCCTGGTTCATCGCCCGCCGTCCGGGCGGCTCCATCGCCGGCGCCATCCAATACCGGCATCTGAGCATTCACATGTTCGAGGGCTACGCCGGCACCTCCGACTCCGGATTCCGCGCCGAGGTCGAAGCCGAACAGGCCCTCACCCGCGGCGAAGCACTGCTGGCCATGGCCACCGACCACGACCATCCCGGCCTGACCGGACCGGCCGCCGCCGACGCCACCCAGCGCCTCGGCACGTTCGCCGCCGCCTTTGCCGGGTCGGTCGTCACCGATCCCCGGCGGCTCGAGCGGATGCTTCGCCGCTCCGATCCGGCCGTCTACCCGGGCACGTACGTCACCTGCGTATTCAGCCCCGACGCCGCCCTCTGCCTCAACAAGCGCGCCACCGAATCCCGACCCGACCTGACGGCGTGCCGACCACTGGAGTGCGCGAATGTCGCCCTTACCAGCGCGAACCAGGCCGCGCTGCGCGACGAGGTGTCCCGCATGGAGGACGAACTCGCGAGAACACCCGCGCTCCCGCCGCTGCTGCGGCACCGCCTCACCGAGCGACGCGACCGCATCACCACGTTCCTGACCCGTCACGCCACGGAGACACCATGACCCGCCACCGCGGCCTGCCGACCGACGCCGACGTCCGAGCCGCCCTCGACGCGCTCCGCGCAGCTGCCGAGACCACGACCGGACGGCCGCCGACCGTGATCGCCCTCGCCCGGCGCGTGGGGCTGGCGAACACCACCTTCCGCCGCAACTTCCCGGACGTCGTCGCCGACATCGTCCACGGCCCCGACGGCGGTCCGACGCCCGACACCAGCCAGGGAAGTAGCACCGCGCTGCAACGGCTCACCGAACAGAACACCCGGCTACGGCACACAAATCGCGAACTCTCCGCAGACCTGGCGCTGGCGATGGCCACCATCCAACGTCTCAGCCTCGACAACCATCACCTGCGTGTCGAACTCGAAGCGGCCTGCAACGTCAGCCGCATCAACACCGGACCACCCCGACGGTAGTGCGGCGGGATTACCAGCACCGGCTTGTCACATCGGCGGACCGGCTGCCGCCGACGTATACTTACCAACCGGAACTGGAACCGGTCCAGGCACGCAGTCGTCGTTACACACCAACAATAAGGACTTCAACCAAGGTATCACCTACACCACCTATCTGAACTACGTCGCTCACCATGGCTACGCTGCCGTCATCGTCAGGTTTCCGCGGCATAGGCGACTCCGAGAGAACCGAGTCTGACGCGATGCAAGCCATCGAATCTAACGACACGTACGACAGCATCGAGCAGGTTGCGAACCAACCGTGGTAGAACGGCGACGTCGGCATCTGAGGCGTGACCCGACCACACCGGATCATCACGATCATGGGACGCTGCTATAGCATCCAAGACATTGCATCAGTGGCCGTGAAAGTCACGATTGACGGTCACATGGTGGCGCAGAGGCATTTCCGCCACCGGCTGGCCTCATCGTGACGCGTCCGGCAACAGTCATTCATATAAGCACGCACCTCTCTGACAGGAGCCGCCCGCTGATGCACGAGTACACGCCCGCTGCCGACGAAGTAGTCCGCGCACTAGCCGACCTATCCCGACGTCGGCTTGCCGAACCGCGGTCGCTGGGGAAAATCCCCAGCGCTACAGAGTTGCAGCAAAGCTTGGGATCAACGATCACTCCGGAAGGTGTGGGCGCCCACCACGCGACCGAACTCTGGACCGAGGTCATCGAGCCTGCCTGTTTGTCCCTGGACCACCCACGCTTCTTCGCGTTCATGCCGAACTGTCCAACGATCTACGCTGCCGCGTTCGACGGGCTCGTCGGCGCCTCGAGCATTTACGCCGGCGCATGGCTCGAAGGCGCTGGTGCGATCCACGTCGAAAACCAGGTTCTGCGCTGGATCGCAAATCTCGCAGGCTTCCCGGCATCAGCTGGAGGAACATTCGTCTCTGGCGGCACCACCGGCAACCTGTCCGCGCTCGTCGCGGCACGCCACAGCGCCCGCTCGACAGATGAACGGCGCTCTGTCGCGGGCGCCGCTGTCTGCATCAGCGAGAACACGCACTCCTCCATCCGGTACCTGCTCGAATCCGTGATGGGTGTTGACGTGATCGCGGTGCCCCCGGATGACCGAGGACGCCTGACCGGGAAACAGCTGCGCAACTATACGCAGTCGATCGGTGCGGACAAGCGGGCGGAGATCTTCGCGGTTGTCGCAACGGCCGGTTCGACGAACGCTGGCACGGTCGATGACCTTGAAGGTGTCGCCGGCGTTGCCAAGGAGTTCGGCTGGTGGCTACACGTCGACGGCGCCTACGGCGGCGCCGGCCTGCTCGCACCCGAGCTCGAGGACCTGTATCGAGGCATCGAACACGCCGACTCGTTTATCATCGATCCCCATAAATGGCTGTTCGGTCCATATGACTCGTGCGCGCTCATATACCGAGACCGTGGCCTCGCACAAGCAGCCCACACCCAACACGCCGCTTATCTAGACCCTCTCGCCGATGCGAGCGAGATGAACCCGTCCGACTTCGGGACCCATCTCACGCGCCGGGCCCGCGGCTTGCCCTTGTGGTTCTCGCTCGCCGCGCACGGCACCAACGCCTACCGGGCGGCTATCGAACAGACTCTGCTGGTCGCCCGCGCGGGTGCCGACCTCATCCGGGCCGATGAGCACCTGAAACTGCTAGTGGAGCCCGATCTGTCGGTATTGCTGTTCGAACGGACCGGTTGGGCCGGTTCTGATTACTCGGCCTGGAGTTCCAGATTGCTACGAGACCAGGTCGCATTCGTGACACCCACGGAGCACAAGGGAGACCCGTGCATCCGGCTTGCGATCTTGAACCCAACAACGACCGTCGGCGATCTTCTAGCGATCTTCGAGTCGACGCACTAATACCTCTTCAAAGAAATGCACGCGGTGCGTTTGGAGCAGTCATTCAACATCGCGGTCGGCATCGAAGCGGCTTGGGTCGTTCTAGATGAGTAGCCGATGTCGCTCGTTGAGCGATAGCGGAAGCCTCGCTCGGATGCTACGGCGAGCAAGACGGTGGCGAAGCGACGGCGCAGGTAAGCCGCGCTAACCCGACATTTCGAATCACGTCTCGACGGTCGACGTCGCATTGCTTGGTCTTCAGGTTGCCTATCTGGCGGTTGCGGGGTTCCAAGAAGATCTCGGTGGGCGACCTTGGATGTCGGCGAACTGACCTTGAAGACGCGCTCGGCACGATGGTTTGGAATTTCTTCCTCAAACTCGTTGGGGACTTCCAGCGACGTCGCCCGGCTCCGGTGCTCCTCTTTACAGACGTTGGAGGTGGTCATGCGCCGATGGAGCGAGTGGTCGTAGCCGATCGGCTGGCGGTGTCGGTGGCCGGGCTGTGTCGGCTGGCAGTAATGATTGCGGTCAACGGTCAGGCCGCAACTGGGGTCACAAGCAAAGGGTGCCATGCAGGCGATACCGGTGACTGTAGGTCTGGGTCATGCCGTAGTGGGTGAGGTACTCCCCGCGCAGGCACTGGACGGGGACGCCTGCGGCGGGCCGGATCGGCAGAAGATCGCCGTACTCGCCGCGGGCGCCGGATCGCGGACCGCCGACGGCGGGCTGGCCGGCGGTCACCGGAAGTCGCGCGACGGTGCGGTCGCCATGGACAGGTCGAGCGCTTCGATCCGGTCGGCGACGAGAGTGACGACTCCTTCCGCGGCTTGGACCTGTCCACGGATGAGCAGGGCGGCGCTGGCGCGGGCGACGACACGGTTGCGCTGCCACAGCCCCGGCGAGACCAGGACATTGGCCATGCCGGTCTCGTCCTCGAGGTTGAGGAACGTGATCCCGCCGGCCGTGGCCGGCCGTTGCCGGTGGGTGACCGCTCCGCCGACCCAGACTCGGGTGCCGTCCTCGACGCGTGCGAGGGCGGCGGTAGTGATCGCGCCGCGCGCGTCGAGCAGCTCCCGCAGGAACTGCACGGGATGGGAGTCGGGAGAGACGCTGGTGGCCCACAGATCGGCGGCGGTGACCTCGAACCGGGTCATCCCTGGCAAGGCAGGGGCGTCGAGGCCGGGCACCAGGCCGGGCAGGTGCCCGGGTCGGGTAGTCGCCGCGGCACCGGCGGCCCAGACGTCCTGGCGGCGGTCGCCGCCGAAGCGGGTGAACGCACCGGCGGTGGCGAGGGCTTCGGCGGCGGTCTTCTTGAGCTGGACGCGGCCGGTGAGGTCCCCAATTCCGGTGTAGTGGCCGCGGGCTTGGCGTTCGGTGACGATCTGCTCGGCCACGTCGTCGCCGAGGTGCCGGACACCGGCAAGGCCAAGTCGGATCGCGACCCCGCCGGTGCTGTCGGCGTCGGGTTCGAGGGTGGCGTGCGCGAGGCTCGCGTTGATGTCCGGCTCGCGCACGAGCACGCCGTGGCGGCGGGCATCGGCGACCAGGGACTGCGGGCTATAGAAGCCCATCGGCTGCGCGCGTAGCAGCCCCGCGCAGAACGCGGCCGGGTAGTAGCGCTTGAACCACGAGGATGCGTAGACCAGCAGCGCGAACGACATCGAGTGGGCTTCGGGGAAGCCGTAACCGGAGAACGCGTGGATCTGCTCGAAGATCCGGGTGGCGAGCTCCCGGTCGAGGCCGTTGGCGGCGCAGCCGGAGAAGAACCGCGCCATCAGCGCCTTCATCTTTGCACTCGACCGTTTCGCACCCATCGCGCGGCGGAGCTGGTCAGCCTCGGCGCCGGTGAAGCTCGCGACGTCGACGGCCATCTGCATGACCTGCTCCTGGAACAGCGGCACCCCGAGCGTCCGGTCCAGGGAGCCGGCGAGCAGGGGGTGGGCGTGCTGCCACTCCTCCTCGCCGCGGCGGCGCCGGATATAGGGGTGCACCGAGCCGCCCTGGATGGGGCCGGGCCGGATGAGGGCGACTTCGACGACGAGGTCGTAGAACTTCCGTGGCCGCAACCGCGGCAGCGTCGCCAGCTGAGCACGTGACTCGACCTGGAAGACCCCGACCGCGTCGGCTTCGCAGAGCATGTCGTAGACCTTCGGGTCGGCCAGGTCGAGCTTCCCGATGTCCACGGTGGTGTCGTGGTGCTCGGCGACGAGATCGATCATGTAGTGCAGCGCCGACAGCATGCCGAGGCCGAGCAGGTCGAACTTGACCAGCCCGACGGTTGCGCAGTCGTCCTTGTCCCACTGCAAGATCGACCGGTCCGCCATGCTCGCCCACTCGACCGGGACGATCTCCGACACCGGCTGCTTCGAGATCACCATGCCGCCGGAGTGAATGCCGAGGTGACGAGGAAAGTCCTCGATCCGGCCAGCCAGTTCGAGCACGTCGGCTGGGATCTCTCCGGCGCTCTGCTGTTTCGTCGCGGCGACGCCGCCCCAGCGATCGACCAGTTTCCCGTAGGCGTCTTGCTGCCCGGGGGAATGCCCGAGCGCCTTCGCCGCGTCCCGCACCGCGGAGGGGGCGCGGTAGGTGATGACGTTGGCGACCTGCGCGGCGTGGAATCGGCCGTGCTTTTCGTAGACGTACTGGATGGCTTCCTCGCGGCGGTCGGATTCGATGTCGATGTCGATGTCCGGCGGCCCGTCCCGCGCCGGGGCCAGGAACCGTTCGAACAGCAGGTTCCACTTCACTGGATCGGCGTGGCAGATCCCGAGGGCGTAGCAGACCGCGGAGTTCGCCGCCGAGCCACGGCCTTGGCAGAGGATGTTGGCTTCTTTGCAGAATCGGACGATGTCCCACACGACGAGGAAGTAGCCGGGGAAATCGAGGGTCTTGATCACGTCCAGCTCGTGTTTCAGCTGCGCGTACGCCCGCGGTGATTCCTCGCGGGTGCCGTAGCGGGTGGCGGCGCCGGCCCAGGTCAGCTCGGCCAGGAACGACATCTCGTCATGCCCGGCCGGCACGTCGAATGGCGGCAGATCCGGGGCCACGAGCTGCAGGTCGAACGCCACCTCCACCCCGAGCACCGCGGCGCGGCCGACGGCGCCGGGGTAGCGGCGCTCGAACCGGCGCCGCTGCTCCATCCCCGAGCGCAGGAACGCCTGCCCCGACGGCGGCCGCCACCCCTCCAGCTCCTCCGCTGACCGGCGGGCGCGGACCGCGGCGACGGCGTCGGCGACCGGCGCGTCGGCGGGGGTGGCGTAGTGGACGTTGTTCGACACGACCGTCGGCAACCGCAGATCGCGGGCCAGCCCGTCGAGCAGGTCGTTGGCCGCGTCGTCGAGAGGCTGGCGATGGTTGATCAGCTCGACGGCGACGTGCTGATGCCCGAACCAGTCGACCAGCCGCTCCAGCTCGGCCCGCGCCGCGGCCGGACCGTGCTCGGCGAGCGCGCGCCGGACCGGGCCTTTGCGGCAGCCGGTGAGGACGACGACGTGCCCGGCCAGCTCGTCTACGACCTCCTCGACGTCGTAGACCGGGCGACCTTTCTCGCCGCCGGCGATCTGGGCGTGGGAGATGACGCGGCAGAGCCGGTGATACCCCTCCTGCTGCCGGGCCAGCACGAGCAGGTGCGACCCGGCAGGGTCGGGCTCGCCGGCCTGCGGCGCGGGCAGGTCGAGCGAGAGCTCGGCGCCGAACCCGACCCGCACGCCGAGTTCCCGGGCGGCGTCGTTGAATCGCACGGCACCGTACATGCCGTCGTGGTCGGTGAGCACCAGTGCGTCCAGCTCCAGCCGGGCGGCTTCTTCGACGAGGGTTTCGGGGTGGGAGGCGCCGTCGAGGAAGCTGAAGTTGGAGTGGACGTGCAGCTCGGCGTACGGGGCACGGAGCCGGTCGCCGCCGTCGTCACGGCCGCGCCGGTCGCGCAGGTCCGCCGGGGCGCCGGCGTAGCCCTCGCGCTTGCGTGACCACGCGGGCGAGTCGCTACCGTCGCCGAGCACCGGTGCCCGGCCGGAGGCGATGCGCTCGACTTCCGACCAGGGCACGCTCGGGTTGTTGAATTGGAGAGACGGTTCGCGTCTGACCGTTGACCGGTCGGTTGTGTGTCGGGTCCCCACTGGCGGCACCACCCTGTCGTGCTCGGGCGCTGTGGGGAAGACAGCGTGTTCACTTCCCGCTGGCCGGTCACACGGTCAGGGGAACAGACGTTCGATTCTAGGTGTCATGGTGGCAGAGTCAATCGCGCACCGGGCAGAGTTGCATCGGTCACAACGGGGCTGAGCGGTCGTCCGACCTGCCGCGCTCTACAGCCGACTGCGCGAGCACGGCATCCCCGTCCTTTCCGAGCGCAACGCCGCACGGCTCGTGCTCGCCGCGGAGCCGCCGGTGGACGTGCTCGCCAGCCTGACTGGTATCGAGGTCGCCACTGCAGATGCCTGGAACAAGCGAGTCGGCCACGACCGGGCGCCCTACATTGCGGCCAAAGACGACGCTCAGGCCGGTGCTCGGGTGCGGGCTCGTCGGCGTCGCGCGGCAGGGCCGGGTGCGGTCGAACGGCCCCGCCCGTCGTCAACTGACCGGGCTGCGGCGTTCGAGGAAGACGGTGTCGTGCCAGATGCCGTCGCGTTGCGCGATGCGTTCGCGGACACCGAGCGTGCGATAGCCGGCGGTGCGGTGCAGAGCGATCGACGCGCGATTTTCGTTGAAGATGGAGGTCTGCAGAGTCCACAAGCCGGCCGCGTCGGCTTCGGTGACCTGCTTGTGGATCAGTGCCTTGCCGACGCCGCGTCCGCGGTGCCCGTCGGCGACGTAGATCGAGGTTTCGGCGACGCCGGCGTAGCACTCGCGGCTGGAGACCGGCGTAGCGGCGGCCCAGCCGACGACCTGGCCGTCGAGCTCGGCGACCCAGCGATGCCCGGGCAGCCACTTCGCGTGCAAGTCCTCGCGGCCGGGGACCTCGGTCTCGAAGGTGGCGATCCCGGTAGCCATCCCTTCGCCGTAGATCCGGCGGACCGCGCCCCAGTCTCCGCGGCGCAGCGGGCGGACGGTGACGCCCTCGGGGAGGTTGTCCGGGCAGCAGGGGCGGGGGGCCAGCATCCCCATGACGGCGTCAGCGGCGTGCGGCAGCCCCGTGCAGCAGGCCGGGTTGACCGAGATCACCGTGGCGGTGGCGCGCTTGCGAAGGTGAAGGAAGCCGACATCGGCGAGCTTGCGCACGTGATGGGACACGGTGGGCTGGCTGATGCCCATGATCTCGGTCAGCCCGCCGATGGTCAGCTCCCGGCCCGCCGTAGCGACGACGTGCAGGATCTTCACCCGCATCGGCTCGGCCAGGCAGGAGAACCACTCCGCGTAGGTCGCGGCCTCGGCGTCCGGGAGCACCGGCGCCGTGAGCGGGAGCGTCGTCGTCATGTCCACAGTATTGACCGCGATCGATGGTTGCGTCAATCGACGACGGTCTATACATTGCTCGGCATTGATAGAGCGTCTTCGATGAAAGGGTGTGGGGGATGAGCGAGTTGCCTGTCGTGGTGATCGGAGCGGGACCGGTGGGGCTGGCCGCGGCCGCGCAGCTGCGGGAACGCGGACTGCAGCCGCTGGTACTGGAACGCGGCGAACAGGCCGGCGCGGCCGTGGAGCAGTGGAACCACGTCCGCCTCTTCTCGCCGTGGTCGGAGCTGGTCGACCCGGCGGCCGCGCGCCTGCTCGAGCCGACCGGCTGGACACGCCCCGACGGCGACAGCTACCCGACCGGGCAGCAGTGGGCGGAGCGCTACCTGCGGCCGCTGGCCGACGCCCTCGGCGACCAGGTGCGCTTCGGCGCCAAGGTCATCGGCGTGGCGCGACGCGGCCGGGACCGGATCGTCGACAGCGGCCGCGACGGCGAGCCGTTCTCAGTCCACATCCGCACCGCCGAGGGCGGCGAGGAGCGAGTCCTGGCCCAGGCGGTGATCGACGCGTCCGGCACGTGGTCGACCCCGAATCCGCTCGGCGGCGAAGGCCTGCCGGCGATCGGCGAGCGCGCCGCGGCCGGCCGGATCTCCTACCGGGTCCCGGACCTCGCCACCGAGAAGCCGCGTTACGCGGGCAAGCACGTGGTGGTCGCGGGCAGCGGGCACTCGGCGTTGACCGCCCTGGTCGCGCTCGCCGGGCTCGGCGAGTCCGGGACGCGGATCAGCTGGGTGCTGCGCCGCGGCGGAGTCGGGAACACCTTCGGCGGCGGCGAGGCCGACCAGCTGCCCGCCCGCGGCGCCCTCGGCCTGCGCGCGAAGGAAGCCGTGGACACCGGGCTCGTCACGGTCGTGACCGGGTTCCGCACCGAGGCGATCGAGCGTGACGCCGATGGCCGGATCGCGCTGGTCTCGGCGGACGGCGCCCGCGTCGAGGCGGTCGACGAGGTGATCGCGCTGACCGGGTTCCGGCCGGAACTGTCGTGGCTGTCGGAGATCCGGCTGGAGCTGGACTCGACGCTGCAGGCGCCGGTCGCGCTGGCGCCGCTGGTCGATCCGAACGTGCACTCCTGCGGCACCGTCTACCCGCACGGCGCGAAGGAGCTGGCGCATCCGGAGCAGGACTTCTTCCTGGCCGGGATGAAGAGCTACGGGCGCGCGCCGACGTTCCTGGCCCAGACCGGTTACGAGCAGGTCCGCAGCATCGCCGCCGCCCTGGCCGGGGATCACGAGGCCGCCGCCCGGGTCGAGCTGATCATGGCCGAGACCGGCGTCTGTGGCGGTGCTGGCCTGTTCGACGAGGCCGAGCCGGCCGTCGGCGGGTGCTGCGGCGCTCCCGAGCCGGAGATGCTGACGTTGTCGGCGCCGTCGGCCCCGTCGAACTGAACTAAGCCGTGTCGGCGAGCACGGGCGCTTCGGCGCAGCTTGAGACCTTGAGCAGGTCCGGGCTGCGCCGGGTGCTCGCGATCTTGTGCGTCACGCAGATCACCAGCTGGGGGATCCTCTACTACGCCTTCCCGGTGCTCGCGCCGGACATCAGCCGCGACACGGGCTGGCCGACGACAGCGGTCGTCGCCGCGCTGTCCGGAGCACAGCTCGTCACGGCCCTGGCCGGGATTCCGGTCGGGCGGTGGCTGGACCGGCGCGGGCCCCGTGCCGTGATGGCCACCGGCTCGGTGCTGGGGGTGCTGGCGCTGGTGGCGATCGCGACGGCGCAGAACCTCGCCTGGTTCGTCGCCGCGTGGGCGGTGGCGGGGGCGGCGATGAGCGGGGTGCTGTATCCGCCGGCGTTCGCGGCGTTGACCCGCTGGTACGGGCCGCGGCGAGTGTCCGCCCTGACAGTCCTCACGCTGGCCGGGGGCCTGGCGAGCACCGTGTTTGCCCCGCTCACCGCGCTGCTGGCCGCGCACCTGGACTGGCGCCACACCTACCTGGTGCTCGCGCTCGTCCTGGCGGCGATCACCATCCCGTTGCACGCGTGGGGGTTGAAGGGTCCGTGGCCGGAGGCCGGGCCGCCGCTAGCGGAGCACGTCGAGCACAGCGATCCGCGCGCGATCGCCCGCAGCGGCGCGTTCCGTGTGCTCGTGGTCGCGCTTAGCCTGGCGACGTTCTCGGCGTTCGCGGTCGTGGTGAACCTGGTGCCGTTGCTGACCGAACGCGGCGTCAGTCCCGGGATCGCGGCAGTCGCGCTCGGGCTCGGCGGCGGCGGGCAGGTGCTGGGCCGGCTCGGCTACGGCACGCTGTCGCGGCGCACCAGCGTCCGCGCCCGCACCGGGGTGATCCTGCTGGCCACCTCGGTCACCACTGCGTTGCTGTCGATGCTGACCTCGGTGGTCGCGTTGATCGGCGCGGCGGTGGTGGCGGGGATGGCCCGTGGGGTGTTCACCCTGTTGCAGGCGACGGCGATCACCGACCGCTGGGGCGCTGTCCACTATGGACGGCTCAACGGGCTCATGTCGGCGCCGATGACCGTCACCATGGCGCTGGCCCCGTTTGCGGGCGCCGCGTTCGCCGGCGTGCTCGGCGGCTACGCCCACGCCTTCCTCGTCCTCGCCGCGGTCAACACCGTAGCCGCTGCGCTGGCCATGGCCGGCAATCCTCGAACGTCAACTGGGAGAACATCATGAGCGAGCACGACGCGATCGTCATCGGCGGCGGCCAAGCCGGCCTCGCCGCCGTCCGCGCCCTGCAGAATCGCGGCCTGCGGCCGGTCGTCCTCGAAGCCGGCGCCGACCCGGTCGGCTCGTGGCCGCGCTACTACGACAGCCTCACCCTGTTCTCGCCCGCCCGCTACAGCGGGCTGCCCGGACTGCCGTTCCCCGGCGATCCTGAGCACTACCCGCACCGCGACGAGGTCGTCGACTACCTCCGCGCCTACGCCGGCTGTCTCGACGCCGACATCCGCACCCATCATCGGGTCGACGCGGTGACTCGGGATGGCGGCGTGTTCACCGTCCACAGCACCGGCTCGACGCTGACCGCGCCGGTCGTGATCGCCGCCAGCGGCGGCTTCTCCCGGCCGCATCGGCCCGCGCTGCCCGGGTTGGACACGTTCACCGGCACCGTCCTGCACAGCAGCGACTACCGCGAACCGAGTCGGTTGGCCGGGCAGCGGGTCGTCGTGGTCGGCGCCGGGAACTCCGCGGTCCAGATCGCCACCGAACTCGCCGAGCACGCCCAGGTCACCCTCGCCACCCGCACGCCGATCAAGTTCGCACCCCAGCGGCCGCTGGGCCGCGACGTGCACTTCTGGTCCGCAGCGGTCGGGTTCGACCACCTGCCGATCGGGCACCTGCTGCGCACTCCGCCGCCCTCTCCGGTCAACGACCCCGGGCGCTACCGCGCCGCTGTCCACGCCGGACGCCCGGACCAGCGGCGAATGTTCAGGACTGTCGAGGGCATCGAAGTCGTGTGGGCGGACGGGAAACGAGAGTCCGTCGACACGATCCTGCTGGCCACCGGCTTCCGTCCGGGACTGTCCTACCTGGACTCGATCGGCGCGCTGGACGCGAGCGGACACCCGCGTCACAACCGCGGTCTGTCCACGACCCATTCCGGGCTGGGTTACGTGGGGCTGGAGTGGCAGCGCAGCTTCGCCTCGGCGACTCTGCGCGGCGTCGGGCGGGACGCCGAGTACGTCGTCAAGCGCCTGCCGCTCAGCCGCGACGCCGCTCGCGCGAGGTGCTGCCAGCCTGCTCGCGTGTGACGCGTCGTCAGGCCGGAGCCAGGCCTGGGGCGGCCAGCAGGGCGCTGAGCTGCCCGAGGTCCTTGACGCGGGGCCGGTAGTACACCCAGGTACCGCGGCGTTCACTGTCGACCAGGCCGGCTTCGCGCAGCACCTTCAGGTGGTGGGAGATGGTCGGCCCGGTGAGGTCGAACGCCGCGGTCAGGTCGCAGACGCAGCTCTCGTCCTCGGCCGAGGTGATCAGCGACAGCAGTCGCAGCCGCACCGGGTCGCCCAGGGCTTTGAACGCCTTGGCCAGGTCGACCGCCTGCTCGGCGGTCAGCGGCGCGGCGACCAGCGGTGCGCAGCACCCGTCGGAGATCACCGGCAACTCGATCCTCTGCTTAGTCACACATCTATATTGACATCCATCTAATCCGGCGGCAAACTAGGCCACGTTGATTAGATGGACATCTAGATAGGGCTGCTCATGATCAAGCTGATCCGACGCCTGTTCCGCACCGCCGCAACGGTGGAGTTCTGCGAATCCTGCGCGCAGGTCTGCACCGGCCAATGCCGTGCCGACGCCCTGCTCGACCGGGCCCGCACTCACGCTCTGCTGCTGTCCTCCCGCTTCTGAAACCTCGACCACTGCAAGGAGTTCCGATGACCAGCGAGACGATCGGCGGATTCGCCGGCGACCCAGCCGAGGCCTTCACCCCGCCGGCCTCCAGCGGCTGTTGCGGCACCGCACCCACCACCGCCACGACGGCGACGGCGACGTGCTGCGGTACCACCGAAGCGGCGACCGCGGCCGGTGCCTGCTGCGACCCGGCCGCCAAGGCCGAAGCGGTCGCCGACGGCGCCGGGTGCTGCGGATGACCACGACCCGATCCGCGCCGGCCGTCTCCAGCGACCGGCTGCGGACCACGGTCACCGCGCTGGCCGAGGACCGCTTCACCGGTCGCCGAGTCGGCACCGCGGGCGGGCGCGCGGCCGCTGCCTGGCTCGCCGAGCAGCTGCGGGCGATCGGAGCGACGGTCACCACCGACGAGTTCCCGGTCTCCGGCGTGCGGGAGCTCTACCGCACACCTCAGCTCATCTGGGGCGACCGGACGCTGGTGCACCGCCGGGACTTCGTCGAACACCTCGCCTCCTCCGACCTGCCCGCACTACGCACCGGCGAGCTTGTGCGCGCCGACGCTGACGAGCTGGGTGGTCGTTGGGTGCTCACGCCGGACCTGGGGGTTTCGGCGCGGGCCATCCGCGAGGGCGCGGCGGGTCTGCTGGTGCCGCGCGGGACCGACGAGGCCGGGTGGATGCCGAAGATGATCGCCGGCCCACCGGCCGGCGATCTCCCGGTCCTCGCGGTCCGCACCGAGCTGCACCAGCGCATGACCACCGGCAAGCTGGTCACCGCGTCGATGCCGCTGCACACCATCGACGGCACCGGGTCCAATGTGCACGGCGTCTTGCGAGAACCCGCCCCTGAGGGCTTGAACGTCCTGCTAGCCGCGCACTTCGACGGTGTCGGCGACGACCCGGATCAGCGGCTGCCCGCCGCAGCCGACAACGCCTCCGGCGTCGCCGTCATCCTCGAAGCCGTCCGTCTCCTCGCACCGGCCATGCCCGAGGGCATCGGACTCGTGGTCGCGTTCCTTGATGCCGAGGAAGCCGGAGCGCGCGGCTCCGCCCACCACGCCCCGACCGTCGCGCACGGCACCATGGTGATCAACGTCGATGGCGCCGCCCAGCTCGGCGACGCCGCAGCCGTCGAAGCCGGCGGACCGGCACACACCCTGCTGGCCGCACTCGACCAAGCCGGCCGCGAGACCGGAGTCCCACTGTGCGCCGGGGCCATGGCCTCGGACAACCGCCGCTACGCCGCCGCCGGGTTGCCCGCAGTCGGGATCGGCATGGGCATGCCCGGTTATCAGACCCCGGCCGAGACCGCCGACCGCGTCGAGACGGCCACCCTCGTGGCGGCGACCAACCTGGTCGTCGCCACGGTCCGGCAGCTCCTCGCCCGGCTCACCGGCTGAGGGTGAGCTGTCGCTGATGAAAGGCGAAATGCTGGGCCGGGTAGCGGTAGATGTCGGCCAACGTCATGTAGGACTGGAAGAAGGGGTCCCAGCGGGTCGGGTAGTGCATCCCGCGCGCCAGGTCCGCGTCGTCGGCCCGGTCCATGCTTCGCTGCAGGGACGCGATGATGTGGTCGAGCCAGCGAGCGGCCCGCTCGGGTCCGATCAGGCCACCACCGCACGAGCCGAGGTAGTTGATCGCGTGGAACGGCCGGGTCGCCGCGTTCAGCGTCGCGGCGAACCCGCGGCTCACCGGGTCCGGTAGCCGCCCGAACACGCGGACCAGCACCAGCAGGGCGCGCACGATCTGGTAGCCGAACACCAGATGGAACAACAGCTGCTGGTTGGTCCACCGGGTGCCGTCGGACCGGCGGCGCAGGTCCGTGCTCGTCGCTGCGGCCACCAGCTCGTGGAAGACAACGCGGTCCTGCTCCCACTGCTCGTGCACCATCTGCCGATCCATGGCGCCACCTCCCGGCACGCTCAGTTCCTCCGGGTCCAGCGTCTCACCGCTGAGCTGAGATCGACCTCAGTGGTTCAGCAGCAATGCTCGCCTCGCCACGCTTCACGGCCTTCCTTCACCGCGACCGCGGCGATGACCAGCGCGACGATCGGGTCGGCCCAGGACCAGCCGAACAGCGAGTTGAGCAGCAACCCGACGAGCAGGACACCGGAAAGGTAGGTGCACAACAGCGTCTGCTTCGAGTCCGCGACCGCGCTCGCCGACCCCAGCTCGCGCCCGGCGCGGCGCTGCGCGTAGGACAGAAACGGCATCACCAGCAACGACACCGCGGCGAGCACGATCCCGACCGTCGAGTGCTCCGCCGACTCCGCGCCGAACAGCGACCGCGCCGACTCGACCGTGACATAGGCGGCCAGCGCGAAGAACGACACCGCGATGACCTTCAACGCCGCCTGTTCCCGGGCTTCCGGGTCCTTCCCGGAGAACTGCCACGCCACCGCGGCAGCGGAGGCGACCTCGATCACTGAGTCCAGGCCGAACCCGATCAGCGCCGTGGACGACGCCACCGAACCGGCCGAGATCGCGATGACCGCCTCGATCACGTTGTAGGTGATGGTCGCCCCGACCAGTAGCCGCACTCGTCGGGACAGCACGGCCCGCCGCTGCGCGTCGACCGGAGCGGCCGCTTCCGGCGCGCAGCATCCGTCGGTGCAGCCATCCGATGCGGCGGCCGCGGTCGTCCACGGCAATTCGGTGCGCCTGTCGATGTCCCCGCTCATCGGTCCACCACCGCCGGCTGCTCGTCATCCACGCACGGTTGCGCGGTGTCGACCGCGAGCACCACCTGCACGAGCTCACTCAGTGCGCGGGCCAGGTGGGCGTCCGCCAGCTCGTAGCGCACTTGGCGACCCTCGTACGTCGCCACGACCAGGCCGCAGCCGCGCAGGCACGCCAGGTGGTTGGACACGTTCGAGCGCGTCAACCCCAGCTCCGTCGCGAGCTGACCGGGGTAGCTCACGCCGTCCAGCAGCGACACGAGGATCTTGCACCGGGTCGGGTCGGCCAAGGCGCGGCCGAGCCGGGCGAGGGCTGCGCCGCGCGTTTCACACGTCAGCATGCATCGGACAATACAGCGCTCACTGTCGTATCAGCAATGGCTGAACAGTTGAGTTCAGTGACCTGCCTCGAGACGGCCGGTGATGTCGGCGACGGCGGCCCGCGCGGTCATGCCGACGCCGATGAGCGTCGCCGAGGCCGGGCCGGTCCAGTCGCCGTAGCCGAGCAGGCGCAGCCGTGGTTCGTCGATCGCACGAGTGCCTTCCGTGGCGATCTGGCCGTCGGAGTTGCGCAGCCGCAACGGGGCCAGGTGGGACAGGGCAGGGCGAAATCCGGTGCACCAGATGACCGCGTCCGCGCGCACCCGGGTGCCGTCGCTCCACATCGGACCGTCTTCGTCGAAGCGGGAGAACATCGGCTTGGCGGTGAGCAGGCCGGCGTCTCTGGCGTGCCGGACCGGGGGCAGCACGACGATGTCGCCGAGTGCGGCGACGCCGCCGGTGTCGGCTCCGCCTCGGTCGAGTGCCCGGCGGCGCCGCGTGGCCGCGTCGAACAAGGCGTGCCCGTCGACCTCGTCAGGCAAGTAGCGAGGTGGACGGCGGGTGATCCAGGTGAGCTCGGCCGTCTCGGCGAGGTCGGCGGCGATCTGCGCTCCGGAGTTTCCGCCGCCCACGACGGCCACGCGCTGTCCGGCGAACTCGGCTGCGGTCCGGTAGTCGACGGTGTGCAACTGTCGGCCGGCGAAGCTGCCCGGCACCAGCGGCAGGCGCGGGCGCCACCAGGTGCCGGTCGCGCTGATGACCGCGCCGGCCGACCAGACTCCCGAGTCGGTCGTCACCTGCAGACCACCGGCCGTCCGGGACACCGCAGTCACCGTTTCGGACCGACGGATCGGCAGTTCGTAGCGCTTCTCGTAGGCGGCGAGGTAGTCGACGACGTGCCCGGCCGGCGGGTACCACTCGCTCGGGTAGGGCGGCATGGGCCAGCCCGGCAGGGAGCTGAACTGGGCCGGGGAGAACAGGCGTAGCGAGTCCCAGCCGTGCTGCCAGGCGCCGCCGGGTGTGGCTTGGGCGTCGAGGATGACGAAGTCGAGCCCGGCGCGGCGCAGGTAGTAGCCCGCGGCGAGGCCGGCTTGGCCGCCGCCGATGACCACCACCTGCGTCGAGGACGTCACTGCGGTTGCGAGGTCTTCTCGACCCAGCGTTTGCGAAGCCACAAGCTGACGTAAACCAGTCCGACGAGGACCGGGACCTCGATCAGCGGGCCGACTACCCCGGCCAACGCCTGGCCAGAGGTCACACCGAACACGCCGATCGCGACCGCGATCGCGAGTTCGAAGTTGTTGCCCGCGGCGGTGAACGCCAGCGTCGTCGTCCGCGCGTACGACAGCCCGGACGCCTTGCCCAGCAGGTAGCCGCCGCCCCACATGATCGCGAAGTAGGCCAGCAGCGGCAGTGCGATCCGGGCGACGTCCAGCGGCCGGGAGGTGATCGTCTCGCCCTGTAACGCGAACAGCACGACGATGGTGAACAGCAGCCCGTAGAGCGCGACCGGGCCGATCTTCGGCAGGAACTTTCCCTCGTACCACTCGCGGCCCTTGCGGAGCTCGCCGATCCGGCGCGACAGGTAGCCCGCGGCCAGCGGGATGCCGAGGAAGATCACGACGGACAGCGCGATCTCCCAGGGCGAGAAGGAGACGCTGGTCGTGTCGAGGCCGAGCCAGCCGGGCAGCAGGTCGAGGTAGAACCAGCCGAGCACGCCGAACATGATCACCTGGAACACGGAGTTCAGCGCGACCAGCACCGCGGCGGCTTCGCGGTCGCCGCAGGCGAGGTCGTTCCAGATGATGACCATGGCGATGCAGCGGGCGAGGCCGACGATGATCAGCCCGGTCCGGTACTCCGGCAAGTCGGGCAGGAGCAGCCACGCGAGGGCGAACATCAGCGCTGGGCCGAGGATCCAGTTCAGCAGCAGCGACAGGACCATGGTGCGTCGGTCGCGGGTGACGGTGTCGAGCTTGTCGTAGCGGACCTTGGCCAGCACCGGGTACATCATCAGCAGCAGCCCGAGCGCGATCGGCAGTGACACCTGGCCGATCTTCACGGCTTCGAGCACGCCTTGCAGGCCGGGGATCACACTGCCGAGGCCCAGTCCGACGGCCATCGCGGCGATGATCCACACCGGAAGGAAGCGGTCCAGGAAGGACAGTCTGTGCAGGACGTCGGCGTCGGCCGGGGTGGCGGTCTTGTCGGCGGTCTCGGTCACGGACCGTGCCTCCAGAAGTAGGTCGTCGGGTGGGTCAGGCGTCGAGGAGTTCAGCGAGCAGGGCGCGGACGCGGCGATCGATCTCGTCACGGATCGGGCGAACGGCGTCGACGCCTTGGCCGGCCGGGTCGTCCAGCGGCCAGTCCAGGTAGCGCTTGCCGGGGAAGATCGGGCAGGCGTCGCCGCAGCCCATGGTGATGACGACGTCGGAGGCTTCGACGTCCTCGGTGGACAGCTTGGTCGGCACCTCGGCGGCGATGTCCAGGCCCCACTCGGCGAGCGCGTCGGCGGCGGCGGGGTTGACCTTGTCGGCCGGTTCGGAGCCGGCGGAGCGCACGGCGATCCGGCCGAGCGCGTGGTGCTGCAGCAGCGCGGCGGCCATCTGGGAGCGGCCGGCGTTGTGCACGCAGACGAACAGCACTTCGGGAGTGCGGGACATGGAGGATCCTTTCGAGGTCGTCAGGGGTGGTTGCTGAGCTCGTCGAGCAGCCCGCGGACGTGGCGGTCGATCTCGTCCCGGATCCGGCGGACCATGTGCAGCGGCTCGCCGTCCGGGTCGGGGATGTCCCAGTCCAGGTAGCGTTTGCCCGGGTAGATCGCGCACGCGTCGCCGCAGCCCAGGGTGATCACCACGTCGGAGGCGCGCAGCACCTCGTCGGTCAGCGGCTTCGGGTAGGCAGCCTTCAGCGGGACGTGCAGCTCCCGCAGCGCCCCGGTGATGATGTCCGGAATCTCGCCCTTGGGCTGCGAGCCGGCCGAGCGGACGGTGACCCGGCCGAAGGCGTGGTGGTTCAGCAGGGCCGCGGCCATCTGCGAGCGGCCGACGTTGTGGACGCAGAGGAACAGCACCTGCGGCACGGTCACCTGGGTCAGCCCTTCGGCCCGGCCGAGGGCGACCAGCCGCTCGCGGGCGAACCGGGCGGTCAGGGCGGGCAGGTGGACGGTGATCGTCGCGTTCTCGGCGAGCAGGTCGTAGGTCTCGCGCACGAACAGCTCGACCGTTTCGCGGCCGAAGACGCCGTGGAAGCGATCAGCCAGCTCGTCGGCGATGCGGTCCAGCTGCAGTCCGACCTCGCGTGCGGGCAGGCCGTCCGTGGCGTGCGTCATGGGGCTCTCCTCGAGCGAACCGGCTTGGATCGAAGTCTGCCGATGCAATTGAAGACGCTTGGATCGACTCTTGTCAATCCAGCTGAGGTACGATCGACCACACCGAGGCCGCCAAGCTGACGAGGAGGTGCCGTGGCTGCGCACGACGGTCATGTCCGGTCGAACCCGGTCGCGGTGACCCTCCTGCTGACCGAGCCGGCCGCGGTCGTGAGCGACACCGAAGCCGAGACGGCCGCGAAGCTGTTCAAGGCCCTGTCCGACCCGGTCCGGATCCGGCTCGTGTCCCTCATCCGGCACTCACCCGGCGGCGAAGCGTGCTTCTGCGACCTCGCCGAGGACTTCGACATGCCCCAGCCTTCACTCAGTCACCACCTGCGGGTCCTCGTCTCCGCCGGCCTGCTCACCCGCGAGCGCCGAGGCACCTGGAGCTGGTACAGCCTCGTGCCTAAGCCGCTGGAAACCCTTGGGCTCCTCCTTCGCGAAGGTGGCCCGCTCGCGGATCGTCCGGCGCCGCTCTCCGACGACGAACGTGCTAGCCGCTGCTAAGTGGCTGCGTCAAGCGGATGTACTGATGTCCTCATCGCCCTCGAACACCTGATCGCCGCAGGAACAGTCCCGAGGTCCTCGATTTCGGCGCGATGGAGAAGTCCAGGTAGGCGTGGCGACGGCCAGTAGGGGGCAAGCCGCTAGTCACGATGTGCAGCGGGAGCTGGAAGGGCACTGGGCGGTCAGGGTCGGGTCCTGGCCGGGTGTCGATCGACAACGTTCCGGGCCAGAAGCGACGGCTGACCGGTATCCGGTCAAGGTTTTGTGTCGCAACGAGCCCGACTCTTCGTCTGGCTGTTCGTCAACGGTTGTAGTCGCGTCCTGCGGTGCTGTCGAGCAGATTGCCGAAGATGTGTCGGGCGAGTTGTTCGGCGTGGGCGCTGCTGATGATGTCGCCGGGGACGTCGGGGTGCGTCGCGACCCAGGTCTGTCCGGCGGCTTGGTTCGGGAAGGCGTTGAGGTAGCCGCAGCAGACGTCCGCGGACGGACCGGCATCGGCCTGCCCGCCAAGGAAGACGACGGCCGTGGCCGGGTTCCATGTGGTCCGGCCGCCGGTGACGGTCACCGTGATCGGCTGTTCGGTGGCCGGGTCGGTGGTGGTGATGACGGCGTCAGTGTTGAGCATGGCCGGGATGCCCAGGGCATCGATCACGCACATCGCGTCGACCACCGGTCCTACGGGGAGCTGGACATGGTGTCCAGTGGGCACTGCCGAGAACGGGTACGCCGCGCGGATCCGACCGTCGGGGCCGAGCCGGATGACGTCGCGTTCGTGTAGCCGCTGCAGCAGGTCTGCGGCAGGGACCCCGAACGATGCCGCGATCTGTTCCAACGACGCCGGTTCCGGTGCGGCGCCGGTGGCCGCGAAGCTGCGGAGAACGGCTTGGTGGATCGCTCGTTCAGCGGGGTCCGCCGGGGTCGCGCGCGCACGCCAGTCCCGCAACGACGCCTGCGGGACACTCGGGTGGCTGGCCGACGGACAGCACTGCCCAGCGTGGTTCTGGGGCTCGGTGCCGGTGTGGTCTTGCAGGACCTGGCGCAGGGCAGCGGCCGTGGGAGCTCCGGAGATCCGGCCGTCGGTGTCGCGGTACAGGCGGCACGACACGCTGGGAGCACTGCCCGGTTCGGCGAAGGGGTCGATGCCGTCCAGGAGCAGGGTCGGCGAGCCGGTCATGCCCGTCACGGTGGCGGTGTCGAGGTCGCCTACGAGGGTGTGGGTGATCGTGTGGCGGCCGGCTGCGGGGTCGTCCTCGAGGGCCTGCTTGAGCCGGTCGGCGAGGAGCGGGACGTTGGGGCAGTCAGGCACGTGCAGGATGTCGATCTTCATCGGGCGGGTCTCCGTGGCTGTACCGGGTGGGTCCACGGTCATGGTCGACCCTGTACCCGGCTACCGAGTCAAGCCCGAGCAGAACCGGACGGCAACTCGGCCGACGCCGGCCTCCACCCCGGCAGGAGCCGGGCAGCACGGCGACCCGGGCCTGAGGTTGAGCATGTACCCGAGTACAGGGTGATGATGGATCGGTGCGGACGAGTGAGCTGGCCGGTGAGGCCGAGGTGAACGCGCAGACGCTGCGCTACTACGAGCGTCGGGGCCTGCTGCCGGAGCCGCCGCGCTCGCCGGCGGGCTATCGGGCGTATCCGCCGGAGGCGGTGCGGACGGTGCGGTTCATCAAGCGTGCTCAGCTGCTGGGTTTCACGCTGGACGAGGTCGCGGAGTTGCTGGGCTTGGCGGCCGGTGGTCCGGAGGGGTGTGACACGGTCCGGGAGCTGGCCGGGGACCGGATGGCCGATCTGGATCGCCGGATCGCCGCGCTGGTGGGTATGCGATCGGCGCTGGCCCGGCTGGTGGAGACGTGCGAGATGCCGCGCCCGCGGCGGGAGTGCCCGATCCTGCTCGAGATCGATCTCGCGGCGTCCGACACGGCGGCCGAGGGGCCGGTCTGATGGGTCTTCAGTGGATGTGAGCGTCGTCCGGTTCACGGCGGCGTGTTCGCCGGGCAGGATGGAGGCCGGGCGGGTCGCGCTGCCGGGTGATGGCGTGGTCTGCTCAGTTGGGTGGTGAGCGGGCCAGAGTCACGCTGGCCCGCTCACCACGTCGCCACAACGGGCGACGGTGTCGTGATCAGCAGCCGCAGTTGCCGTCCACGGTCGTCACGCACACTGCGGGTTCCGCAGTGCCGCCGAGGGTCTCGTCGAGCTCGACCTCGGTGATCTCGGGAAGTTCCTGGATCTCCATATATGTCACCTCCTTTGCGTGTCGTGGTGGTTCCCCGTTGTCGGGGAGTCGAGGGCGACCGCCCGTTCCGGCACCGAGTCGCCGGGCATCGAGTGGTCGGGCACGGGGGTGCTGGGGTCGAGTTGGGCGGCGACCAAGTCGGCGTAGCGGCCGCCGCGGGCCAGCAGTTCGTCGTGGGTTCCGGTCTCGGCGACTCGGCCTTGGTCGAGGACGATGATCTGGTCGGCGTCGCGGACGGTACTGAGCCGGTGGGCGATGATGATCTGGCTGCACGGCTGGGTGGCGAGGCGCTCGTGCACGAGACGTTCGGTGCGCGCGTCGAGGTTGCTGGTGGCCTCGTCCAGCAGCAGCACCGTCGGGCGCTGCGCGAGCGCGCGGGCCAGGGCGAGGCGCTGGCGTTGCCCGCCGGACAGGCCGGCGCCGCGTTGGGCGAGGTGGGTGGCGTAGCCGTTGGGCATGGCCATGATTTCCTCGTGCAGGCACGCGGTGCGGGCCGCCTGTTCGATCTCGGCGCGGGGCATGCCGGGGTCGTGCAGGGCGATGTTTTCGGCGACGGTGCCGCTGAACAGGAACGGGTCTTGCAGCACCACCCCGAACTGGGACCGCAGCAGCTGCGGGTCAAGGGTGTCGACGGGGTGCCCGTCGATGCGGATCACGCCGTCGCTGGGCGGGTAGAGGCCCAGCAGCAGCATGCCGAGGGTGGTTTTGCCGGATCCGGTGGCGCCGACGATCGCGACGCGCTGGCCGGGTTCGACGGTGAGGGTGACCTCGTGCAGGACCGGCGGGCTGTAGGGGTCGTACCGGAATCCGACGGCGTCCAGACTGACCTGCCCGCGCGGCCGGAATCCGCCGGCCGGGTGGCCGAGCACGGGTTCGGGTGGGGTGTCGAGCACGTCGGCGAGGCGGTGCAGCTGCGCGCCGGCGAGCTGCAGGCGTTGCGCGTTGGCGGCGACGGAGGCGAGTGGGGTGACGATCGCGGTGGCCAGCCAGGCGACGGCCAGCATGGTGCCGGGGCTCATCGTGCCGGCCTCCACCCGCTGGACGCACAACCACAGCACCAGCAGCGGGGTCACGAACCGCAGCGTGGTCGTCGCGGCGTCGATCACCGCGGCGAGGTAGCTGCGCCGCAGGGTGACGGTGATCCACTGGGTGAGCAATCCGGTGATCCGCTGCATCGCCCGGTCCTCGGCGGCCGCGGCTTTCAGCGTGGTGATGCCTTGCAGCAGCTCGACCAGGTAGCCCTGAGCCTCGGACTGGCTGGACAGGTCCAGCGCCATCCGTTCGCGGACCCGGCCGGTGGTCGACCACAGCAGGCCGACCACGGCCACGATCACCGCCAGCACCGCGAGCGCGAGGGTGACGTCGACGACGAACAGGACGGCCAGATAGGTCAGCACCAGGACCGCGTCGAGAACCGCGGACAGCGTTTGGCTGGTCATCAGATCCCGCAGCAACGCGATGGTGCCGAAGCGGGTCACGATGTCGCCGGTGCTGCGGTGCTCGAAGTACCGCAGCGGCAGCCGCAGCAGATGCGCGGTGAACCCGAGCAGCGCATGGGTGTCCAGCCGGCCCTGCAACCGGACCAGCAACGCCGAGCGCACCAGACCGGTGACCAGCTGCGCGAGCGCGGCGGCGGCGATCCCGGCGCCGAGCAGCGGCAGCAGCGACGCCGCGTTCAGCTGCGCCATGTCGTCGACCACGATCTTGGTGGCCAGCGGCATCGCCACGACCAGCAGCTGGGTGAGCACGGTGACCAGCAGCACCTGGGCCAGCAACCGGCCGGTGCCGGGCAACGCGAGCAACGACCGCAGGTACCGGCGCGCGAACGGTTCCGGCCGGGCGGTGGCCGGAGTGACGCCGGTGCCGGGCCGGATTTGCAGGACGGCTTTGCCGAGCTTGCTGTCGAATTCGGCCCGGGTCAGCCGTCGCCGGCCGAGCTGGGGGTCCACCACCCGGGCGGCGCGGGCGGTGAGCCGTTCGACGACGACGAAGTGGTTGCCCTCCCAATGCGCGATGACCGGCATCGGCACCCGCTCCAGGACCTCGGCGGTCGCAGGATGGCCGCTGGCGGTCATGCCCAGATGCCGGGCCGCGCGGACCATCGCGCCCGCGCTGATGCCGTCGCGCCCGACCGGGCACGCGGCCCGCACGTCGTGCAGCGACGCGGGGTGCGCCCGGTGCGCGAGCAGCATTGCCAGGCACGCGACCCCGCACTCGGCGCGGCTGGCCTGCAGCACCACCGGCACCCGCACCCGCTGCCAACGGCGCGCGCCGCGCGGGCCCGCAGGCCGGGAGGCGCCGGCGGGGTCCTTCTCGACGACGGTGTCGGTGGCGGTCATAGGTGTGTCCCGATCGCGACCGCGATCGTCGCGAGGCCTGCCAGGACCAGGGCCAGCGCCGTCCAGGCCCACCGCATGCTCGCCGGCCGCACGGGGCGAGGCAGCAGTGACAATTCGCCGTGGCGCAGCCAGTTCCAGCCCTGCTCACCCAGTACGAGGCGGCCGGTTGTCGACTGGTTCACCGGGCGTCCGCGGTGTCGATGGCGGGATCGCGCAACGCGGCGGCTGAAAGCGGTTGCGGTGCGGCGTCGTCGAGACTGATCACCAGCCCGAGCGCGCGCATCGCCTCCACGTTGATGGAGAAGTAGGCCCAGATGCCGCGCTGCTGACGGTTGACCAGACCGGCGCCCACCAGCAGCTTGAGGTGGTGGCTGATGGTGGATTGCGGCATCCCCATCGCGACCTGCAGGTCGTAGGCGCAGACCGCGAACCGGCTGCCCAGCAGCAGGTTCATCAACTGGACTCGGGTCGGGTGCGCCAGTGCTTTGAACACGCTCGACAGCTGGGTGGCCTGGTCATGTGACAGCCGCGGAGTCGTCAGCGGAATGCTGCAGTGCGGGGCGCATTCCACCGTTTCGGCATCCATTCCGGCGGATTCCGCAGTGCTCGCGGATCGTCGTTCGGAATCCGGTGCCGCGGCCGGCAGTTCGTTGCGCATTCGCACCCCCAGATCGATGATCGTCGTTCTACTTACACATCAACGTTCTTCGATGTGACTGACAGTAGAACGCCGCGCCCGTGTGCGCAATCCTCTCTTCCTGCATTCCTTCAGCACGGGAAGAGGATCGCGCACACGGGCCTCGACGGGGTCAGGCGAACTGGGCCTTGTGCCCTTCATAGAACGACCGCATGCCGGCGTTGGCCGTGACTGCGGACTCGATCGCGGCCGTCAGCTCCTCGATCTTGTCGCCGGGTACCGCGGCGAGCAGACGGTCGTCGCCGATCCCGGTGAAGGTGCGCATACCGATGCAGCCCAACGCCATCTTCGGCTCCTGGCCCGCCACGGCCAGCGGCAAGGCGGTGCAGCCGGGACGGCCGGAGACCGAGCCCGGTGCCGACGCCGTCCAGCTGGCGTTGCCGGTGGCCTCGTTGTAGATCATGGCCTGGGAGGGTGTCAGCCACATCAGCACCACGTCCGCGGCGACCGGCAGCTCGGCCAGCGGGCCGTAGACCACGCCGGTGCCTTTCTTTGTCATGGCTGGGATGTTGGCGACCTCGGCCATGTCGAGGTACTGCGCGTCGCACATCGACTGGACCAGCCCGCCCAGCTGGGCTTGGACTTCTTCGGGCAGGTCGAAGCCCATCACGTGCGAGCCGACCGGACAGTTGAAGTGCTGCGCGGCGCTGGCGTAGAAGACCCCTTTCTCGGCCTCGCGCCAGAAGGTGCAGCTCGAGGGGACCGCGTGCTCGGCGGCGGCGATGCCCTCGGGCGGGCCCTCGACCATGGCCAGCGCGACTGGAGGTTGTTCCAGGCCCAGCAATTCGATGAGTTTGGTGGCCAGTTCAGGATGACTCACGACGTGTTCCTTCCAGTGCGGGTGATGGACGCGGCGTCGTTCACCGCCGCAAACCCACAGGAAAGAACCCCGATTGCCCGTGCCCGACGGCTGCGGCTGTCGCGTTCTGCACAGCCCGCACCCCTCAGCGCACGCGTCACCAAAGCAGTTCCCCCGGTGGTTGTCACGTCGCGACGAGAACCCGGCACGCACCGTGGCCGAGTGTTCTCCTGCTGGCACAACGCCCGACACCCGCCAAGCGAGTACTTTCCCGGCTCGTGCTTTTGTCGGTGATCAACCAATAGTGACCGGTTGCATCGAAGCTGCGGCCATTACGGTGAGCTGATTCAGCCATTCGCTCTATGCGCAAGAAGGGGACATCGACGACTCCGGCTCACCGTGCGAGTCCGCTCGGCCTACGTCGCGAAACCCTGGGGGCTATCTCAACGCGTTTCTTAACGCCTCCGGCCGGACTGGACGCCGGCCACCGCAGCTTCGCCACCTGGCTTCGACGTGGAGGTACCGCCTGCCGCCGCTTCGCCAAGTCCCACCCGCACGGTTGGCCCTACCGCCAGCAAGGGTGGATGCTGGAACAGCAACTGCGTTCGGAGGTCGGCCATGACAGTGCACCCGCACCACGAGGCGCCGCCCCCACGCCAGCCGACGTGCTGGTGCTGCGGTGCCGAACGACCAGACCAGGAGCTGGTGCACCTCGGCAACCACCCCGAAGTCGGGATCTGCATCCGCTGCGCTCGCTGGGTCCAACGCCGCGCCGCGGAACTCGAGGACGCCCACGCCCCGAGCGTCGCCACCCGTCTCCGCACTGCCATCCGCACGGCACGAAACGCCGTCATCCGCAGGGGCTGGCACCAGCACGGCCCGCTCGGCACACTCCTGCGCCGCATCGACCGCCACCTGCCCTGACGCGCGCTGCTGCGCGCTCAACAAGCACGCCGACGACGACGGCTTCGCCGAGGCCCTCGTCATTGAGGCACGACCGCGTTGACCAATTGGTGCGCGGGGTTCAGTGAAGTCGGCATCCGCGAACGCATCGGTCAACACCACGGCAGTGGCGTGGATGTCGTCATCATCGAACGCCGCAGCATCACCGTCGCTTCGTGATGTGTCCGGACGGCCCGTGTTCGAGGGTGGTGACGCGTGCCGTGGCGTGGGCCAGCTCGCGGAGCTGATCGTTTTCGAGTGCCAGGCGCTGGATCTGGGCGCACGCGAGGTCCAGCTGGTGGCGCAGGTCGCGGTTCTGCGTCCGCAGCACGGCGTTGGCGTGCGCGAGGTCGCGGGCTCCCTCAGGTCTGGTCCGAGCCGACGGGCCGGCTGCCCCTGGTGTCTGCTGGGCAAGCTCTGCGACCACATCGGGGAAGTTGCGGCGGAAGGTGGTGTTGGCCAGACCGAAGTGCTGGGCCAAGGCGAGCACGCTGACCCGGCTGCCGTCGCGGCTGATGGCGGCGAGGGCGGCGTGGAGCTCGTCGCGGGTGGGTAGACCGGAGTGGCGGGTCATGGCGTCTCCATGGATATGTCGGCGAGCAGCCGGGCGATGTCGTACTGGCGGCGCCGCAGGCGGTGCGCCAGCAGTGGAGGAAGCGACGCTGGGTTCGTCAGGGCGTTCTTGAGCCGGTGGTGCTCGCGCTGTAGCGCGGCCGCGTTGCCGGGCGTCAGTGCTACGTTGGAGCATTCGAGCGGGTGGCAGTGCTCCAGCGCCGGCCCGGTGGACCCGGCGGCTTGGGGCGGTGGCAGGCATCGCGCTGTGGCTGCGGTGAATACGCAGGTCGCGTAGGTGCCGGGGTAGATGTCGGGTTCGTGGCGGGCGAGGAACCGGCGGGTTCGGACCGGGTCGGCCAGCACGAGCCCGGGGAAGTCCGGGTTCGCGGTGAGGACGTCGAGACGTCGTCGCGCTTCCTCGGCGGCTGGGCCGGTCAGGTCGTGGTGGTAGGTCGTGGCGATGTCGGTGAGGTGTTCGCCGCGCAGCAGGGCTTGTTCGCTTTCGACTTCGGCGCGGAAGCCGGAGCGTGAGGTGCCGGCGTAGCCCTCGAACATCTGTATGCCGTGGTGCTTGTATTGGATGGCGCCGGCGATCGAGCCGCCGGGGCGACGCGCGATGAACCACGCGAGGGTGCGGCGGAATTGGCTGCTGCGTAGGCGGAAGACGCTGCCGTCGGTGGTGGTGATGACGTCGGCGCGTCCGGCACGGGCGCAGTAGGCGTTGGCCCATTTGACGAATTCGTTGAGCTGTCGGTTGGTCGATAGTGTGTCGATGACGTCGGCCGCGCGGCCTTGGGAGCGGCTGAGGGGGCGGAAGAGCAAGTTTTCATCCGATGGCTGAAGTTCTTCGAGGACCGCCACCGCGCGCGCGGCGGGTGCTCCGATGATCCAGGTTTCGGGTGTTCCGGCGGGATCGCGTTGTCCTTTGAAGACTCTGCTCGTCAGCCGCCATCGGTAGGCGGCGCCGGTACTGTCGCGCAGCGTCATGACGCCGCTACGGCGGATGTGCTTGATCTCCGAGTCGCGCAATCCCGAGAAGTAGGCCACGACGATGTAGCAGGCGGTGTGCAGCAAACGGGCGAGGACGGCGACTGACTGGGTTGGGTGGCGGGTGGCGATCCCGTCGACCCAAGGTTGTCCGTCGAGCTGGCCGGTGATCGCGGGAACGAGCCAAGTGTGGTCGGTGACGCCGACGACCGTGGCCGTTTCGTGGATCATCCTGGCTGGCACGGGGGCGTGCAGTCGGCTGCGCTGGCAGCCGATCTGCGAGCCGATGAAGTAGGCGTTGGGCTTTCCGTGCAACCCGGGTAGCGGAGTGGCCTCGGCGAGGTGCTGCTGCAGGTAGGTGTCGAGCCGGGCGAGGATGTCGCTCTGGCGGGTGAGCAGCGGGCCTGCGAGCCGCTGTCGCTGGGCTTCTCGTGCGCGGACTGCGGTGAGGATATCCGGGGCGAAGTCGTCGGTGAAGCGCAGCGCCCAGGCCAGCAGCGGCGCGAGCACCGGTTCGGGAATCCGGGCGGTGCGGTTCTCCGCGACGGTGCCCGCCGGTGTGCACCAGCCCTCGGCGTGGCGGGGGTCGACGGTCAGGCCGTCGTCGAGGTGGTGGCGATAGCGCCACAGCAGCCCGATCGTGGACCTGACGTTGCCCGCGGCCAGTGGCGTCAGGGGCGAGGAGGCCAAGGCCTGGTTGTAGCGGCACAGGTCCGCGGTCGTGAGGTCGGCAAGGCATCGGCGCGGCATGTGTTCGGCGAGCCACAGGAAGAACCGCCGCAGCCGCGACACGAGGTTGCGGATCGTGCCGATGCCGTAGGGCCGTTCGCCGCCGGGATGCGGGCCGGACAGCAGCCCGTGGCATAGCTGCTTGGCGGATAGCCGGTAGGGCGCCGGGATGGTGGCGAAGTTCAGGATCATGGCGTGACTGTGGTGTTGCAGCAGCGCGGGGGTGAGGTCCCACAAGTCATCGGAGAAGCGGGAGGTTTCCTCGAGCTGCACGCTCGGGCGCAGAGGGCGGTCGGCCAGCACGAGAACATCGTCCGCGCCGGGAGATGACGACGGGGTCGTCGCAGGTGTGGTCACGGCCATTCCCAGGGGGCTTCGGCGAGGTCGAGCATCATCTCGGCGGGCGGGCTGTGTTGCGCGCGGGCGACCTGCGCCGGGGAGAAGCGTGGCAGCACGTCGTGCTGGATGGCTGCCCACGTGGTGCCGTAGCGATCCCACCAGTCCTGTTCGGACAGTGTCGTGCGCCGCCGGTTCAACGCTGCGGTGAGCGCGGTGATTGCCGGCAAGTGTGCCTCGGTGATCAGGCAGTTGCTGCAGTGGAAGCACGCGAGCATGGTGATCGGTCGGCAGGCGCGGCCGGTGCCGGGGCGATGCTCGGGATCGCGGCACGCCGACCACGGGCCTTCCGTGGCGCTGCGGTCCGCAGCGCCGGTCGGGTCGACCGCCAGCGTGGCGGCACCGGTGTGTTCGAGCGCACGGCGGTGCGCCGTCAACGCTGTGGTCTCTGCGTCGGCGACCGCGTCCCCGATCACGTCCTCGGCCCAGTCCGTCGTCGTGGGGTCGCCGCGCAGGTAGTGGGAGAACAACACCGGCACCGTGTTCGACCGGGCGGCCGACGGCAGGTGCCCGCCGACGGCGCGGGTGCGCCGCACTTCGGCGCTGGTGCGCACGCGACGCAGATCGACGGGCAGCGGCCGGGGGCCGTCGTCGATGTCGGCAGCGTCGACGAGGAGAGTGTGCCTGGCGGCCCACTGTGTGAACGGGACGCCGCTGCCCAGGCGCCGAGCAAACGGGTTCCGGACCTGCAGGCCATCAGTGGCACTGCGGGTGTGGCTTGCCCAGCTCGACCAGAGGGTGTCGCTGCCGGTGAAGCCACGCCCACGCTCCATCAGCCGGTGCAGCAGCAGGTACAGCCCTCCCGGGGTGTGCAAACGGCGATGGGCAGGCCCGATTTCCCAGGTCACGGAGTCGAGCCAGCCTCGCGCGCCGCGGCGCCGTTTGACCAGCTGCAGTTCCACCGCGCGGTCGCCGACGAGCCGGTGCTCGGCGGGCAGTTCCTTGACGGTTTCGATGTTGCGAGCTGAGACCGCGACCAACAGCACCAGCAATGCCGGCAGGTCGGCGCGGGTGACGAACAGGTGCCCCGCCAGTGCCCGTTGCGCCTCCTGCCAGGGCACGTCGGCGCTACCCGCTTGCGTCGGGACCACGCCGGTGACGGCGATCTCGGCCAACGCGGCTCCCAGCGCGCGGTCCTGCTGCTGCAGGTCCTTCGGTGCCGTGCGCCAGGCTTGCAGGATGTGCTCGCCCCGGTCGATCCGGTCGGCGACGTCCGCGACGTCGGCGCGGGCTGCGGCCACCAGGCGATGGAACTCGCCGTCGGAGTAGCCGGGCAGGCTGCGGTGGGTCGTACCGCGGGTGCGCACTGCCAGCACGTCCCAGGCGGTCGCCGGGATTGAGTCTGCATCTGGCAGGTGCCGTAGAAGGCGGCGCAGCTCGGCGAGCTCGGAGGTGACCACGGCGCTCGAGGCCGCGGCGCGTCGATGCAGGCGGTACTGGTGCAGGTGCCCGGCAATCAGGGCTGGGGGATCCGTCGGTGGCTCGGGCAAGCTGGCGAGGAAGCGCAGCAGGCGAGCGGCGGCGATCCACGCGTTGTTCGCCGACTCCCGCGTGCGCAGGCCGCCGGCCGGGCCGGTGCGTGCGGCCAGGGCCTCGGCGATCGGAGCGTGCCAGCCCGGCAACGGCAACGTCCCCACCGGCCACGCCCCAGAGCGCCCGTCATCACCGACGAACGGCGCACTCAACTGTCCACTATGCCCGGTGGCCGCCGCCGGGGCCGCATAGTTTCCGCTGGGCATCGCGGCAGGCCGGCTGGGTCCGGTGCTGCCCCGGCCGGTCACGGACGAGCCTGTTCCGTTGGGTGCGCGACGGCGTCGGTCCAGTCGTCGGGCACCAGCGCCAGCCGGGTTTCCATGTCGAGCTCGGCCAGTGTGTGCAGGTAGATCTGCGTGGTCACCACGGACCGGTGGCCCAGTCGGCGCCGGACCCAGTCGAGCGGATCGCCGAAGACCCGCACGTACTCGCTACGTTGCGCCGGATCCAGCGATCCCAGCGCGGCCAGGTGACCGCGCTGTAGCTGCTCCAGGGTGATCACCGCGAACGAGTGCCGCAGCATGTGCGCGTGCACCGCAAACGCGACTCCGACCGCACGGCAGCGCGCGTTCGCCTCGGCGAACATCTTCTTCCACCGCGCCACCGACAAGGGCAGACCATGCTCACCCAGCCACAACGCCGCGGGCTCGAGGCCCTGCTCGGTCTCGACCAGCAGCCGCCGGCGTGCCTCCCAGGCCAGGTTCGCCACCCGCACCGCGCGCCCACTCCGATCGCGCGCCAGCAACAAGCCGCCACGGCTGTGCTGGTCGATCACCAGCGGGTCCCGGATCCGCGTGTAGCGTCCCGCCGATCGTGCCTGCTCGACCACCTCGCCGCGATCACACCGCACGTACGCGGCAACGTCCGCGACGACCGCGGCCGCCACGTACACCGTGCGACCCGATCCGCCCTTCGCGATCGCGGCCGGCAACTCGAACGGCCGGTACGCCATCCCGTCTCGCGCCAGCGGAAACTCCAGCACGGTCAGCGCGGACTGTTCACCCAGCCGCAGGCCCGTGCGGATCATCAGATCACAGAACGCCGCGTCTCGTGAGCTCCATCGGCCTCGGAAATCCATTCGCGGCAACCCGTACGTGTCGAACCCTCGCACGCCGATGTCACGCCAGACGCGGTAGTCCGCGATCGGGATCCACGGCACCCGAGCCGGGCCGATGTCACGCGAATACGTCGCCGGGCGCTGCTCGTCCAACGTCGAGCGGGACGCCCAACCGGCACGGGCGGCACCCGGCCGGCGCCAGTGCTGCGGGACCGGGCTGACCTCGACGTGCCCAGCCGCGAGAGCCCAGCGGTAGAACTGGTTCACGGCGGCCAGCTCCCGGTTCCACGTCGACCCTGACACGCGTGGCCCCTGTTCGTCGTGGCGGCGCCAGTGCAGGTAGGCCAGGTGGTCCTCTTCCCGCGCCTGATTCCAGCGTCTCCGAGCTCGGGCAGACCACAGGAAAGTCAGGAACGCGGCCAAGTCCCGCGCGTAACCGTGCTGAGTTCGCTCCGCCAGCGACCGCATCCGCGCACTCGCGAAGAAGCCGTTCAGCCGGACGTCGTACTCAAACTCGGGCGACAACACGAACGGTGCACCCGCCACCACCGGCGCCGACCGGAGCCACCCGGACCAGCCGACGCCCACCCGGTGACCCCCGACAGGGGCCTCTTCCACCTGCGCGGGTGTCGTGCGCACCCGCCATCGTTCCAAGATCGTCATCAGATCGACGATGGTGCGGTCAGTGACCGCCTACACACAAGTTGAACGCCACGACAAGCTCCCACACCACGCCAGGATCGCTGTGGGAAGTCAGCGACAAACATCGAACACAGGTACGACTACGTGCCTGATCCTGAGTGATGGAACCGGAGCTGTCAAACCGAGGTGACCCGGGTAACCCCAGGTGAAAGCCCCGACACGGTCCACGGAGATGCGTGGTAGAACGTGCCGTGCGTGGTTGACTGCGTGGCGGGGTCATTAGGCCGAACGACTGATCTGGGGAGTACGGGTGGCGGAGGAGCCGGACCTGACCGGGGCAAGGGTGTACGAGGCCGAGGGGCGGCCGTCGATCGGCGGTGGACGGTGGTACGTGCTGCCCGATGACACGAGCTACTTCAAGCCGACGGACGGGCCGCTGCGCCCGTCACTGATTGCAGCGCATACGCTCCGCGATAAACCCGCCTGGACCGAGGTCACCAGCGGCTGACGCGCTCGCGGCAAGCCAGTTCGCTCACGCGACGGAAGGTCGCGAGAGTCGAAACTTTGGGATTGGTTCCGGCGGGGCCTGGTGGTCGCGAACCGGCCTGCTGGACGCCCGAACTGCCCTGCCTTCGCCTCGCAGCGCCTCGAGAGGAGCATCGTGCCCGGACCGACGACCAGCTCACCTGTGCCCGAGCCGTACGCACGACGCCTGTTGGCCGAGCTGGCCGACATTCACGCCACCTTCACCGAGATCCTGTCGGCCTCCGAGATCATCAACGTCGACCCGAACAGACCCGGCAGCGGCGTGCTGTTCATCGGCCACGCGACCTGGGGATGGGCACCGAGCCCTGATCCTCTCGAGGCTGATCGGATGGCGCTGCTGCGCCGCGTCCGTGACTGGGAACAGCGATTCCGGCTGCTCTTTCCCCACCCGACACCGACAGTCCAGGGACGGTTGGACGACAGCTTCAAGCTGTTGGAATCCTGGCTGGTCAGGACACGCGGCGCGCATGACGTTCCGCCGACCATGACCGCGGCTGTCCGTCAGCTAACGGAAACGGTGGACGGCCTCGGCGCCCTGATCGACCTTCTTCCTGCAGACCAGTACGCAACCCGGCTCACCGTCGACACCAACACGCTCATCGACAACCCTGACCTGGCCGTACACGTCGGCACGCTCGGTGCCAAGTACATGGTGCACCTGTTCCCGGTCGTCCTTCGCGAGATCGACGACCTTAAGCGTGGCGGCAAGACTCAAGATCTTCGCGAGGCGGCCAAGCGTGCCGAAAGGCGGCTCAAGGGCCTGCGGAACAACGGAAACGTTCAGAACGGCGTTCGTGTCGCCGGTGACGTGTGGGCGGTCTTTGAACACATCGAGCCGAAGAACGATCGGCTTCCGTCGTGGCTGGATCTGACCGTGCCCGACGACCGGTTCGTCGCGTCCACCCTCCTGTTGCAGTCCGACCATCCGGGATCCGCGCTCTACGTCGCCACGGGCGACATCAACATGCAGACCAAACTCGCCGCCGTTGGCCTCCCATACGTCGAATTGCCCTGAAGCAAAGCCGATTTCGGCAGCTGGGTGCTCGACAGTTGCTTCCCGATCCCCGAAGCTCGGTGAAGACATGCTGGGTCCAGACTGCACGATCATGCGGTTCTGACCCGGTGGGTGGCGTAGCTGACGACGTATCCGTGTGCCGGTGAAGGCCGACAGCGGACCGAGGGCCGCCTGTGCGATTCCACTCAGTCGCGGCTTGGTGTCGCGTGCGAGCGACAGGCATTGTGGAGCAGGTGGAATCGCGGGAGTTTCGGGTGCGGTTGCCGTCCGACATGTCGCCAGCTCAATACGCGGCGATCGTGCATGCGGTCGCCGGAGTCCTCGACGCTGCCGGCGTTGTCGCCGCATCCTCGATCGTTGTGGATCATGTAGCTTGCGACACGGAGCTGAACGCTGCGTTCGACGAGTTCAGCGCCGCGTACCCCTGGAGCGACCGCTGATCGGGCTCAGAAAAGAGCACGGTGTCTTCAGCTGAGTGTAGCCCGTCGCCACCGGCACATGGTTCTGTGTCGGCTTTATCGACCTGAACTGTTCCGAGTTGTCGTGGGGACGGTTCGCGGTCGCGCATGACTCGGGAGGAGGCTGGCCAGAGGTTTAGGGCTCGGCGGCACACGGGGGGGCGTTGTGCCGCCGAGCCAGACTGGCGGTGATCGGGACGGTCGGGGGACGTGCCGGACCGATCATCTCAGCGTCAGGCAAGCACGCGGCGGCGACAATGACGTCCGGAGCCGGAGTTCATCAAGACGGGCGACACGCCGATGCCCTGAGTCCAGCAGGGCAGCGGCCCCCGAACCCGCTCGGGGCATCCGGGCACCGGCTGGCACCTTGTATCGCCGTCGGCCAGTTGAGGCGAGGCGGGGCGCAGGTTCCCCCGAATGCGGTTTTGATTCCGCCTGCCGGGAGGTGCACAACATCGTGGAACGCGCGGCTTGAAGGTCTGATCACGGGGTGGGGAACGTCGTTCCACTGTCGTCTGCCAGCGACCGGAGCCAGGTAGGGCGTGGCTGACTTCACTTGCCGGCAGGTTCGGCTAGGTTGTGCGCGGTGAGCCTCGAAGCCCCGGCAATCGCGCTGGCCACCGCCGTGATGAAGGCCGCCGCTAAAATCTGGCTCGGCGATCGCCCGATCGCTGCTGACGCAAGCGCGAAAGTGTTCGATCTGCTGGAAAAGCAGGTTACAGGCCTCAACGATCGCCGCAAGCTGAAGCTGTTGTTCACCAACCTTGAGGACCGTGTCGTCGAACGGCTCCTACCGTTCCTCGATGTCGAGTTCCGCGGACTGCCGGACAACGAACGCGCCGCGGCCGTGGACGCGGCGCGTGAGACGTTCGACCGCGCCGCACTGAACGACGACGACCTATTCGCTACCGACCTCGACGCAGGGTTCCTCTACCGTTACCTATGTCGTACGGTCCGCGGCGTTCCACGCGAGTTTCTGCTCGCGACCGACGCGGCTGAGCTGTACCACCGGATCCTGCGGGAATGCTGCGCATACCTGGTCCAGGTGACCACCACCCTGCCCCGATTCCAACCTGGCGCACTGATTCAGGTCCTACGGCGCGAGACGGAGATTCTTGAGACAGTGCGGACCGTGCTGGCGTCCATGCCGGAGCGGCGTCATCCGGACGCCTTCGCCGCGGACTTCCGTCGGCAGGTCGTGGCGGCGCTGGACCGGGTGGAGCTGTTCGGCGCGGACCTCACCGGACCGACCCGGATGTACCGGCTGTCGGTCGCGTACCTCAGCCTAAGCGTGAGTGCCGACCATGATGGCCCACCTCTCGACCGCATCGAACAGGTCTTGCCGATCGCATCCCGCATCCTGTTGCGTGGTGAAGCCGGCTCCGGCAAAACGACCGTACTGCAGTGGCTGGCGGTGCAGTGCGCGAGCCGGCAGTTGACCCACGTAGCCGGTTGGGACGAGGCTGAGCCATTCCTGTTGCGGCTGCGGCGGTTCACCCACTCGCAACTGCCCACACCAGAACGTTTCCTGGACGAGGTTGGTCGGCACATCGCCGATGAAATGCCGGCGGGCTGGGTGCAGCAACGCCTGCGCAGCGGTAGGGCTGCCGTGTTGGTGGACGGGATCGATGAGTTGCCGGCCGAACGCCGGTCCGAGATCCGGGCCTGGCTGAGTGAACTGATCAGCGCGTTCCCGCGTGCCCGATACGTCGTCACGACCCGGCCGGCGGCCGTCGAGCGAGACTGGCTGGCTGCGGAGGCGTTCACCGAGGTGGCACTGCAGCCGATGACTCCGCGCGACGTCCGGACGTTCGTGGCACGCTGGCACGCCTCGATGCCGACCGAAGATGCCGTTGCTGACCGTCGCGACGCCCTGATCTCGGCCATCGGCGCGCGATCCGCGTTGCGGCGCCTGGCTGAGACCCCGCTGCTGTGCGCGTTGCTCTGCGCGCTGCACTATGCACGCAACGGCCACTTGCCCCATAACCGCATGGAGCTGTACGACGTCGCGCTGCGCATGCTGCTGGAACGCCGCGATGTCGAACGCCGCGTCGAACCCGACATCCAGCTGTCGCTTACCGAAAAGCAGGTTCTGCTGCGCTACCTCGCATACTGGATGGTCCGCAACGGCCACACCGACGTCCCCGCCGAGGACGCCGAGGCCCGCCTCGCAGCGAAACTGGCGTCGATGGAACAGATCAACGCCACGCCACACCAGGTCTTCCGTCACCTGCTCGACCGCGGTGGTGTGCTACGCGAACCGGTGCCCGGCCGGGTCGACTTCGTGCACCGATCGTTCGGCGACTACCTAGCGGCGAAAGCAGCAGTAGAAGAGGACGACATCGGCGCGCTGGTGGAGAACGCGCACCGAGACGACTGGCGTGACGTTGTGGTCATGGCAGCGGGGCATGCCCACCCCGAGCAACGGACGACGCTGATCAAGCGACTCTTGGATCCCGATCAGAGTCGCGACACTTTTGCGGATCCGGACGGATTCAAACGCGGGCTGGTCGCCCTCGCTTGCCTGGAGACCTCCCCAGAGCTCGATCCGAACCTGCGTGCGGCGGTCAAGTTCCGAACGTCGTTTGCCGTGCCGCCACAGGCGTTCGACGTTGCCGAGGAGCTGGCTGCGGCGGGCGAGTTTGTGCTAGACCTGCTCGCCGGGCCTGTCCCAGAAAAGCCTGAAGCTGCCGCAGCAACCGTGCGTGCCGTCGCTTTGATCGGCGGGCCCGCTGCCATGGAGCTTTTGACGCACTATCGCGGGCAGAGTCACACCGCAGTGGTGGAAGAACTCGTGAAGGCACGTGAGAGGTTCGACCCCGCAGAGTTCGCCGAGCGTGTACTCGCCGACAGCCCCCTCTATGACGGCCTCATCACGGTGTCGGATCCGGCGATGCTCGCCGGCTTGGAGCACCTGCGGTACTTGCGCTCACTCACCTGTGATTTCGACGATGGCTATGGGTCGCTTCAATTTGTGCGACATCTGCCTCAACTGCGCGAGCTGCGCGTGGCGGACGGAGCGGGATACGATCTGGAATCGCTGGAGGGTACTCCACTCGAACACGTCGCCCTCCTCGATCCAGACGTTCACTTCCCATGGTCATCCTTCGACGTGGCGCCCCTCGCTGAAGTTCCGAACCTGGCCCGGCTGACCGCCGAAGTCACCACGCACGGCTGGAATCGACTAGCAGACCTCGCGAATCTACGGCGACTGGAGCTGAGCTATATCACGCAGCCGGAGCAGCTGACAGATCTCGCCCCGCTGGGAGGACAGTTGCGTTGGTTAGACCTGCTTTATGTGGATCACCTGTACGACCTTTCGCCTCTGTCGTTCCTAAAGGCTCCTGAGACTCTGGGCTTCGAAGGCTGCGAAGACCTGCGAGACATCTCCCGGCTCACTCGATGGTCGGAGTCGTTGACTCGCTTAGAGATACATCGCTGCCCGGTCGAGGATTGGGCACCTCTGACTCATTTGATCGGCCTGCGAGAACTTCGCCTCGGCATTTACCATCCTACAGATTTGAGCTTTCTGTCAGGTTTGCGCTTTCTACGTCGCCTTTGGCTCGGAGAACCGGGACAGGTTGACCTCAGTCCGCTGGCCCGGCGAGCAGGTCTCACCGTGTGGGTTGGGAAGGACACGGAGCTAATCGGCGAAGGGGCGCTAGGCCCTGGCTGCAGAATCAGACGATTCTGACCCGTTCACGAGGTAATCCCGGCCCTCGCCCCTGGCCCAGTGATTCCGGCCGTCCTCACAATCGCTGAGACGCTTGCGCTCGTCTCAAGTCATGGACACCAGCAGCAATACCCCAGGCCTGTTCCGTTCACCGAAGATGTTGCAGAGGGCGTCGTCGACGCGCTGCGTGAGCGTCTCATCCGCACCGCTGGGCAAATGCCGTCGCACCGGGCTGGGACTACCGCAGCGATGTCGCCTACCTGCGGGACCTGTGCGCGTACTGGGGTGAACGATTTCGACTTGCGGGCCAGGAGAAGCGCCTGAGCGCCGTCGGCCACTTCGTCGCGGCGCTACCGCGGACCTGTGGCCGATCGACGCTTCAGTGCAAGTGCTTGGCGGAACAGGCTCGCATTCCTCTATCGCCGCGGGTCGCATCTTCGCCTCGCACAAGCAGCGAAGAACACCGTCGTGTCCGCTGCCGGACGCGGGGTGTTCTTCATGTCGAAGATGCCTGAACTTCGAGGATCGCAACTACTTCACTTATCAGCCGATTGACAGCAGCTCTCGCTGGAAGATCGTGAAACGAAAGGGCATCTTCCCGTCGATCCACTGGACGGTGCATCGTATCGTCGCCCTGGGCGCGAAACTCGCCGAGGCGCTTCATGTAGTTCTTATCCGTCCTGCCCCACCCATACTGCTCTATAACCGAGCTGAAGGTTGTCTGGCCAAATATGGGCGGCACGTGATCAAGGATTGCCCTCAGCAGCGCATGGCAGGCGTAGACGTTCTCACTCGCAGAATTTTCGTTCAGCTCACGCAGGAGTTGCAGCAGCTTCTTTAGATTCCACTTCGTTGCCGCTTGTGCCGCTTCCAACTTTTCAATCAGTGTCTCATCAACGTAGCTCGGTCGAGGCACGATTATAGGTGCAAGTCGCGGCACTCGCGGCTGATCGTCATCTCCCGGGAGTTCTTCGACCCATTGAATAGCCCTGCGAACATATCCGGTGAGGTCTTTAGCGCCATCGAGACGCATTAGAACTTCACGGTTGAGAGTGATGCTCCATACGCCAGTCTCATGATTATGACCGGAACCGTTCGATAACGGCATCGGTTCATGGCGAAGAAGATCAGGCATCAAAGCGTAGAAGATAGAGCCGTGATCGTCCCGCTTAAGATCTTTGTTTGTGATTACGGCAGGTTTTACTTCGTAGGGATCCACCGGCGCATGCTTGATTGCATCGATCATGAATTGGATGGCGTGCATGAAATCTTCGCCGACGGGCTCAAATTCCGGCAGATGAAGAGCCGCGGCCATCGTCAACCGAACCACGGTCTCGTCGCGGATGACCTGGTCGTCATAGCGGACCAAGCCATACTCCCGATAAATTCTCCCGACCGGACGCACGACAGGCAGCGACTTGAACACAGTCATCGCATCCATGCCCATACCGGTCTGCGCGAAGGTCCGGTCGACATACTGCCAAGTAGGCCAGCGGCCAGAGTGCTCAGCTGGCTCGAAAATCACGCGGAGCAACATCTCCTGCTCAACGGGGATTTCGGAGATCAGGTCAGCCGGTGCCCTCATGACGCATCGCTTTCAACCACACTCGGCCGCGCCCCAGCAACCAAGAACTCATGCAGCCCGCGGCGCACGGTAGGCATCGGGACTTCAACGCTGGCCGGCACCTCGCTGTGGTTGCCCATGTAGATGTAGTCGACCATCGTGTCGGAGTCGCCGTCCCCGACAGTCCAACCACCTTCGGTCCGGGAGGTGTACCCGATGAAGCCCTTCTCCTTGCCGAGCCCGACCTCGAGGGCAGGCGAGCGCTTCACGCCGGCGAGGGCCACCTGGATCATGGGCGGAGCCACGTTGTCGGCCGTCTCCGCGACGATGCGGTCGATCAACTCGTCGAGCTCGGCGGCGGTGTTCACGCGGATCACGACGTTGCCGTCGTCATCCTTCGGCGTCTGGTCGTACCAGATGTCGAGCGCTACCACTCTTCGCCTCCCTCGAACGTCTCCTGATACCCATCGGGACCGTACAGGGTGAGGCTGTAGCCCTCCGGGAGCAGGACAGGCAGCAGCGAGTCGCATCCCAACGGACCGACGCACGGCCGGTTATTCAACACCAGTTCGGTCTGCCGCTGGCCGCTCTGGATCATCCCGGCGGCGACCTTGGCCTCGACGTGCGTGGTGATGACGGGCTTCCGATTGGCGGGCACCCCGGCTTGCTGAAGTCGCGCCCACGCCGCCGCTGATGCTTGGTCCTCACCACTCACCGTGGTACGCACGTTACCTTGCGCATCTACCCACTGACCGTGGGTTTTCTTGTTCTCAGGGTTCGGCTTCGGGACCGATGGCGGCAGTCCGGCGCGAAGTTCCTCCACCTTGCCGGGATCAAGCTTGCCCAGGCTCGCCGGTTGATCCTTCGGCGTGGGCGACTGCGGCCGGCGGCCGCCAGGAGGTGACGGTTCTACGTTGCCGACCTTCGCCAGATAGCCGGTGAGTCTTCGGGCGGCGGCTCTCAGCGTCTGGTTGATGCGTCCCGAGTCGGCGATGGCGCTTGCAAGGAGCCCGACGGCCTGACTGGCTTCCTGGTCATCAGTGCCCTGCAGGGCCTGTGTTAGGGCAGCGTGGGCCTCTTCGATTGCTTGGCCGGCTTGTTCGAGGACGGCAGTCGGGAGCTTGCCGATCGCGGCGTTCACATCGCGCGCGATGTCCTCGACCGACACCAACTCCCCCTAGCAAGATCGCTAGGAACATACAAGCAGGTCAGGCAGCGTAAGACCAACCTGCTTAGCCCTCGCGGGTCAGGTGCGGCAACTACTGTCGATCAATCCGAGACGACGCGGCTCAGATGCTCCGCAGCTGCACGAGCCGACCAGCTGGGCCGTGCCGTCCCGGTGGAACTTCACCGCAGGCCCACCTGTTGCCGGGGCCAGTGCCGCCCGTCATGTGCGGGTTGTTCGTGCAAATTCCTCTGGCAGACTGGCCGGCCTCGGCGCACCTGATGGACGAGACGACCGTCGTGTCGAGCGGCTGAAACTGAGTCGGAAGGTGCGGCGAGCAGTCCGGCGACTCGCCACTGCGGAAGCCGGTCGCCACCGCGTGGCTGCCGCCACGCCGGACGCGCAGGCTGTACCGGCGCGAGCAAAATCTGGGCTGGCATCCTGAAACGATGAGTACCTCAGGTCCGGGCCGCGGTCGCGACGACTTGGGACGCGCGATGTTGGCCCAACACCCTCGTGGCGAACAATGGCGACAGCTCGACGTGACCATCGCCAACCTGACCTTCGAGCAGATCACCCGCATGGGCTCACTTGGCCAGGAACGCGACTCCGACCGTCGGACTGTTCGGGAGAGGATCATCACCCGGATCACCGACCCTGAGTTGGCCGGACGGCTCGCCTCACGGTGGATCCGATGGAAGGACACCTTCGGCCGGCCGATGCCCACCGAGCTCGACGATCCGATCGCCGTGCTGCGCCATCCCTACCAGGAGCGGCGCGAACGGCGGTCGCCGTACGTGCCAGCTGCTTCGCGCCAACCCTTCGGGTGACTCCGCGGGCCATCGAGCCGCCGTAGCGGTCGTCAGTGCTAGAGGGCGTGCTCGCTCTAGCGGATCACGCGGCTCGCGGCGTTGAACATGTTGTGGGCGAGAGCTTCGTTGACTCGTTCGCTAGGAATGAGTGGCTGGGCAAAAGGATCGTCCCAATCAACGTGAGCCCGACCGTTTTGCCCCGGGCCAGCAGCAGCGCCGCGTCGATCGCCTTCGTCCCGACCGGGCGCAGCGCGAACGCGCAGATCGAGCGCGTGGCGACGTCGATGACGTGGGTCAGCTCCGGACGGACGCCCGTCCCGCCGTGCAGCAGCAACGCTCGATCGACGATCTTCGCCTCGTTTCAGCCCCAGCACCACCTGAGCGGTGCGCGCGGGCGTGCCAGCGGTCCGCTTCACGAGCGGGTTCGGCGCTGGATGTCGTCGAATTGGGTGTAGGGGAAGAAAGCGGTGTCGAGGCCGAGACCACGCGTGAAGCGGCGGTAGAGCCGTTCCACCACGGCGGGGGCGTCGTCGAGCATCTCGTCGGTGCTGGCGTCGGTGATGCTGGTGTAGGTCGGTTCTTGGTAGTGGATGCGGGGGACCCCGAAGACGTGCTGCATGGCGACCGTCGACAGTTGGCCCGCGAGGCCAGTGACGTGCACCCCGATGTCCCACATGCCGCGATAGCCGGCGTGGGTCCTCAGGATCGCCGCGGCCACCACCACGACCTGGTGGGCGAGTTCGAGGTGATAATGCGGCGAGATGCACTGCAGCTCTTGCTCTTCGCGCACCCAGTCGCGGGTGCCTTCGCAGCTGGTGACGCGCAGACCGCCATCGTCTTCCAGCAGCAGCTGCATCGCGTACTCTTCGGTGCGCCCAGCGTGGCCCGACTGCCAGGAGGTCACCATCAGCCCGGCGGCGTGCGGCACCTTGTACTCCAGCATCTCGGTCATCGTCCGGGAGTTCTGGGCTCGGCCGGGAAGGTGCTCACGCAGCCAGATCGCCGGGTGGCTTGAGGCGAGAATGTCGGTGACGCGCGTCGCCGGCGGCATCGCCGGCTTGGCGAAGAGGTAGATGTGGCCGAACCGTCGCTCGGGCTCGGGAACGGGGTCGAAGTCGCGGCTCATGGCCAGGAGCTGCTGGGCGAAGGCCCCGGTCCGGGCAGTGCGCTCGGCGATCAAGCGGCGCACTTCGCTGTCGGCCAGGGGCCGCTTACCGGTGGCGCTGCGGCCCCAGTACCGGTCCTCGACCATGTGCGGGGCCCCGGCCGAGGCGGGCACGGTCACCAGCAGGCACGGCTGGGCGGCTTGATCGTCGGCGCTCAGGATGTCGATCACGACGTTGAGCGGGGGCTTGATACGGCCGGTGGCGATCTGGCCGATCCGCTCGCGCAGGCCATCAGGGTTGCCGACACCCACCAGGCCGGACGCGTCGACGATTTTGTCCACGGCCCCGACCACGTAGACGCCGCCCTCGACGCTGAGGGACGCGAGATCCTTGGCCAGCTCCACACCCCCCTTCGTTCCCTTCGGGATGTCTTCCTTGTGCTCGACCCACTGGTTTTCCTGCATTACTCCCGCGTCGACCGCGGCGCGCAGTTGCTGCCAGGTCTCGATCTGCACCGGCGGACGTCCAGGCCCCAGGTAGAAAGGCGTCGAAGGCATCGGCACAGTCTGCCCGAGCCGCCGTCGTCCGGCGCTGTCCGCGCCGGCGCGTGTCGGTAGCGTGCCGGGTTCTCCGTGACGGCGCCCCGCCCACGGAGATCTCGGTATGTAGACCTTCGACGCGCACGCAGGAGGTCCGGCGACGCGGCCACGCGGATTGGTCTCGGCAAAGCGCTCAGCTGGACAAATACGGGACACTTCTCAGCCAGTAGCGTCTTGCTGTTCGACATGCCGAACCACTCGACAACGGTGAGACGATGACGCCCCCCGCTTCCCGACGCTCCGCCGTCCTCGGTCGGCGCCGCCCACGCGGCCTACGCGTCTCTGCAGACACTGTAGTTTCTCGTTGCTGCACGGGTTGTGCGCGAAGTCGATCTCGAGGACCAGGTCGGCGCCGCTAGGCTGGGTGATCACAACGTCGAGCCGCCCGGGATGATCGGAATGGTCAGCCGATAGCCACCAGTGGATTGTGACTCTGTTTCCAGAGTGTTGACTTCTGCTGTCAGAAGTCAAGGCCGAAAAGTCACTAATTGTAATCAATCGAGTACTTGGGTGCTCCGTGGCAGGCATTGCCTGCGCCCCGAGTTCTCGGGTGTCGGCCCGGCGGCCGGTCGGCTGACATCCCGTGACGGGTCGTCGGTCATCGTGGTCCCCTCGCTGACCCCGGTCTTGACACCGACAGTAGCCAAGGTCATCGCTTAGTGTCGATATTCTGTGGCGCGGCGCTCCCCGGTCCTCGCCCTCCTCGGTGGCACCATGGCGGATCGGGCCGAGGAAGCAGGGGAGGGTGCGTGGCTACTCCGGTCGAGACGGCGAAGGTGGTCAAGTTCGCGCTCGGCGCGCTGGCCGGGGAGAACGGGCATCACTCGTTCGAGGACTTGTGCAGGCAGGTCGCCAAGTTGCGGATCGCCGGCAACGTGCTGCCCGCGACGGGGCCGGTGTCCGCCGGCGGTGACCAGGGACGGGATTTCGAGACCTTCCGCACCTACCTCGTCGACGAGCTGCCGTTCGCGTCGGGATTTCTCGCGCTCGCCACCAGGGACGTCGTCGTTTTCGCTTGCACGTTGCAGAAGGACAAGCTGAAGGCCAAGTTCGAAGCGGACATCAAGGCCATTTGCACGCAGGGCACACCGGTCGACCGCATCTACGTCTTCGCTGCCGCGGACGTGCCCGTACGCCTTCGACACGACCTGCAAGCCTTCGCGCAGGAAACGTACGAAATCGGCTTGGAGATCATCGACGGGACCGCGCTCGCCGAGTGGCTCGGCGAGCCGAGCCTCTACTGGATCGCCGAGCAGTACCTGCACCTGCCCGCCGAGCTGGCGCCCCCGCCCGACGAGCCCGGACTCGAACTTCCCGGCTGGTACACCGACCTCCGTGCGTACTGGCAGGCACCGCACCGGACCCCGTCGAACCTCGGCGACCTGTTCGACCTCCGGCACGGTCTGCGCCACGCCGTCCCGCCGGGGCCGGCGCGAGCCGATCTGGACGGTTGGCTGCGGTTGATGACGCAGCTCGCCGAACAGACCGCCGATACCGAAGTCCGACTGCACGCCGTCTACGAGATCGCGGTGGCGCGCAGCCGGGGCAAAGGTGACCTCCGGCCGGCCGAACCGTTGGTGCGCCGGTTCGCGGCCGAAATCCACCTGACCGAGGATCCGAGCCTCCTCTTCGATGCGAGCGTGCTGATCCAGTTCTGTTCCGCGGCAGCGGTGGCCGGACACACCGACATCCCGCTCTCCGAGACGCTGGACTGGTTGCCGCGTCTCCGCCGGCACGTGAACGGGCTCCTCGACCGGGAATGGGGCCCGAACACCCGGGCCGGTCTCCTGCAGGCGGCCGCGAACGCCGCGCTGCTCGTCGACTTGACGGGCACGCCCGGCGCGGAACCGCATCCCGGTACGACCCTGGCGGAGATGGACAGGGTGTACGAGGAGGTGGCCGAAGCCATCGAGAGCGGCACGCTCCACGGTCACCTCGGTGAAGCGCCGCTGGTGGACCTCGACGATGGCATGCGCAGGCTCGCCGAACTCACCGAACTGCTCCCCAAAGCGCCGGGCTACCCAATCGAGGCGTTCGCCACGATCATCGACCTGCAGGCGGTGAACCTCTGCGACCACCCCCGGTACCGGCCGCTGTGCGACAGCCTGGACGAGGCCATCAAAGCGCAGGAAGGGGAGGCCGCGGTCGGCGAACGGCGCCGGCAGCGAGCGATCACACTGCAGCGGGCGGGTCGGCTCCTCGAAGCTCTCCGCGAATACCACCGGGCCAAGATCGAATGGTTCCACGGCGACACGTTGCCCGGCGCCATCCGGGCCGTGGCGCACATCGTCGACATCTACCGGTCCTTGGGGATGTACCTGGCCGCCAAGAAGTACGCGCTCGCCTTGGCTGCGATCGCCCGCGGGAGCCTGGATCCGTCGGATCGTGAAGTCATCCCGAAGGCGCTTTTCTCCGCGGCCGAAATGGACTGGCTCGCCGGAGCGTGGGTCGCGGCCGCAGACTTGGCGTCGATCGCGGGGATGGCCCACTACGCGCACGCGCCCGACCCGGAGAACTTCGAGCGGCACGCATACGTACCCGATGGTGTGCGCGACCTGGCGATCAGCCTGCTGGTCGCCAGGCAGGTACGTCCGGACTTCGAGCCGGCACTCCTCGAGATCCTCGATCGGGGCCCGTGGGGGGCCATGGCCCGGGCCATGGCCGAGACCGCGGCGGAAGCCGTGTCGCGAACCGAGGCCGAGTGGCTGGACTGGTTGCCGGACCTGGTCGGCGCGCCCTTCAGCGACGTCGGCCCGGAGCGCGTCCTCACCTTCCGGGCGCTCGGCGTCTCGTGGTCCGTCCACTGCGCCAACGACCAAGCCACGGTCCTTGCCATGGAGGACTTCGCGTCCTCTCTGCAGATCGTGCTGGTGGAAATGGCATCGCTCGACCCCATGCTGATCCCGCAAGAAGTCGACATCGAGGTCCGGACCTATTCCGCCGGCGCACGGCCGATCGACACGCACATGACCCGGGCCGACGGTGACCGGCGCCGGTGGCTGCTGCTCATGCCAGGCGAGCCCCAGGCCGAGGCAGGTCCGGCGGACCCCCGCGACAGCGTCGTCAACCTGGTTTTTCGGGTCCTGCTCGGCAGCTCGCTTTTGGATCGGGAGCAGTTCGGCAGCCTGATGGACCAGGCGGCCGGCAATGGCCTCTTCGGCAACCTGGAGATCGGCCGCCCCTACCCCGAGCTCGCCCGGTTCCGGACGCAGCCCGTTCCTCCGCTCGCCGACGCCCCGCATCGCCCGCTCACCGGCAACGCGCGTCCGCAGACAGGCTCGTCGCTCCTGGAGCCGCGTACCGACGCCGGGCCCGGCTACACCGAAGAAAAAGCACGGGCGGTTCTGGCCGAGCGCTATGAGCTCCTGCCTGTTCCTATTCGGCACACGCTGCCGGAACTGCTGCGAAGCGAACCGGTGCGAACCCTGTTCCAGGAGTTGCGTGCGGAAGGCTGGAAGGACTGGCACTTGCTGTCGGTCGTGACGAACCTGACCATCAACCACCGGGTGGAGGAAGCTCACGGGCCGATCACCGCAGGTCGTGTGCAAGAACTCATGGGCGCGTTTCACGCCGAGGCGCGGCGCAAAGAGCAGCCGGACGACTCCCGGATTCCCGCCGAAGAGGTCGACCGCGGAGCCTTCGAACGATGGATCCGGGTGGTCGCGACGAGCAGTCTCGGACGCTGGAACCTGACGCTGCACCACGGTGACGTACCGGGAGACGCCGTGCTGCGGGTGCTCGAGCAGCGCTATGGGTTCCGCGAGGACGACATCGCACACGCCGACCCGTTCGACGGGTTGCTTTCCTGAGCTAGCTGGGGTCGATGTTCGGCGTTCTGTCTTTTACGCAGCCGGGTGCCGCCGCGCACTGAGTTCGCCGTGCGTACGTCCCGCAGGTCCTCCCTGAGCCCGTCCAGCAACCCACCAGATCCGCAAGTCCCTTCGTGGCCGGTCTGCTTCCGAAGCGTCCAGCACGGCCAGACCCGTTCGGAAAGAGTGACGTGCTGCTCTCGACGGACTAGGTCGTGCAAGTGCTCGAGCGGGCTGACTCGGATCGATCTGCGAATGCTAGGGTTTAGGAGCCAGCCCTCGTAGCTCAGGGGATAGAGCACGGCTCTCCTAAAGCCGGTGTCGCAGGTTCGATTCCTGCCGGGGGCGCTCTGACCAGGCATTATGTTGGAATTGATCTGTTAACGTAGGTCGTCAGGCTGACGGCGGTTCGTGAGTCAGAGGCTTACGAAGACCGTGATGACAGCCGGCTCGCCCGGGTTGCGGACGATCAGCTCGAAGTCGCCGATGTCGGCACCGGCCCCGCCGGTGTGCCGCCTGACGGCGCTTCTCAAGAGCCGGTCGAGCTGCCGAGCATCTGCAGGGTCCGCCTCGGCGGCGAACGCCTTCACCTCACTACCGAGGTGGTGCAGCTCGAGGTCAAGTGGACGCGGTCCTCCTCTGGGTAAAGCTTCTGCTACTGCCTGTCCATCATTGGGTTGCTCCGCTGTGGGCTGTTGAGGAGCGGGGCGCAGGATCAGGGGGCGCTTGCCTCTGCCACCTGCTGAAAGCATGCCCCACTGTCGGAGCAGGTCGGCAGCACGGTGGGCGGTGCCGACGGCAACCTCGTAGGCGGCGGCTATCTCCTTGATCGAGGGTGCGACAGATCCATCGGGTAGGTCACCAGCGAGGATCCGGCTGCGGATGCGTGAGGCGACGCGCTCAAACGGCGCTTCCGGAGCGGTCTTAGCCCGCTCGATCTGGTCGACCACCGCGGGGAGCTCGGGAAGTCGGGCGGCCAGGTCACCGGCCGCCCGCTGGTGGGCTTCGGAGGCCCAGGCGGCGTAGAAGCGTAGGGTCGTGCTTCCACCGCCGCCGTGGCCGAGTCGCCCAGCTACGGTGCGGATGTCGACGCCGGCAGCGATCAGTTCCGTAGCATTGAAGTGCCGCAAGCACTTGAGCTGGGTGTCGAGGCCCATGGCCCGGGTCATCCGGCGGTAGCGCTGAGTGACCGAACGGGGCCGCAGCGGCGTGCTGTGGTCCGGCTCCAGCGAGAAGAAGAACGCGTCGTCGTCCATGTCGTGTCCGGCCTCCGACGCTGCGGTGTCGAGGGCGGCCCAGTAGTCGATAAGCAGCTGGTTCGAGGCGTCGTCCAGGACGATGTGGCGGGCGATCTCGTTCTTGATGCCCTTCTCGAGGAGCTCGTTGGTTTCGTCGAGCTGGGCGATGGCCTCCCGCAGGTACAGAACCTTCTTGACCGGATCGTGGTGGCGACGGCGCAGCGCCACGACCTCACCGCGGCGGGCGCCGGAGATCATGCCGATGAAGATGAGCACGCCCCAGGCGAGTTCCCGGCGGAACGCCTCGTTCACGATTGCTGCGGCTTCGTTGGTGCTCGGCGGGACCGGGTCGGTTTTCTCGAACGACGGCGGCGCAAGTCCGTCGATCGGGTTGACCGACCACCATTCCCATTCCGCCATTGCCATGGTGTACGCGCCGGACAGTATGGCGTGAATCTTGCGGACCGTGTTGTTGGCGAGGCCCTTGCACTGGTGTTTCCGGCACCGGGCATCGCACTCGTGTTTGCGAGGCGTCCGGTGCTCGATCCAATTCGTGTTCGTGCAATGGTGTCGGCACCGTTGGCAATCCTTATAGAGTGCGCGGATCGTTTTCCTCGCGTCCTTGGTGGCGCTTTTGGTGCCGATGTAGGGAATCACGTGACGGTTGATCAGACTGCCGTCTTTTTCAACGGTAGTGCGCGCAGCATCGCGCTCGTCCTGATACTTGAGCACCAGATGGGCGATGTCGACTTTCGTTTTCGGGTGCCGTTGTTCGTCGACTTCGTTGAGCAGGCGAGTGAGGGCGACTTCGGCCTGGTGCTCGTCGTCGGGGCCCGGTGGGACGATGACGGTTGGCCGGTGTCGCTTGCCGGTGATCGGGTCCACTCCGGCGTCGACGCGCACTCGCAGCGATCCGCTGGACAGGCGGTCGATGGACCCGCGCGACCGGTTGCGTCGGGCGCCCCGACCACCGCGAGTGCGCTTCCCTCGGGTCGATACCGCCGTCATCTGTGCCGTGCTCATGCCCCGATGATATTGAAATTTCGGGTCACGTTTCGGGGCATGGCGGGGTCAAGGGGCTCCGACGTACCTCGCTGACCTGCGTCAACGGCCGGAGTTCGAGGCTGCGACGCTTACATTAGGAGAGCGGTGCTCTATCCCCTGAGCTACGAGGGCCTGCTGCTGCCACGCTCAGCTTAGCCTGCCGAAGGTCAGCCCGGCAGCAGGGGCGACCAGACTCTCGTCGTCACCCAGGTGAGTGGTTCTGGGACGCGACCGACCCCGGGGATACACCCTGCCGGACGGCCGACCGCACCTGACCTGGACGGACCAGTGCCTCACCTGGTCGTGTCTGGTTTCGAACTGCTGAACAACAGTAGGTAACCTTCGTTAACGGGACGCGGGGAGCCGCCTCCTACTGGCTGTTGCGGAGGGCTTCGTTGATCAAGCTCATGTTCGCCGACGACGAGGAACTGGTGCGCTCGGGGTTGCGCGCGATGATGTCCGGGGCTCAGGACATCGAGATCGTGGGCGAAGCCTCCGACGGCAGATCCGCAGTGGAAGTTGCCCGGCGGTACCACCCCGACGTTGCCCTGCTCGACATCAAGATGCGGGCCCCTGACGACGGCATTCGCGCCCTCCGGGCCATTCTCGCCCTTCCCGATCCGCCCACCGTCGCCATGCTCACCACCTTCGACATCGACGAATACGTCAGCCTCGCGCTGCGGCTCGGTGCCAACGGCTTCCTCCTTAAGGACATCGACCCCGCCGCGCTGCTCAGGGCGGTGCGGGACCTCGCGCGCGGGGGCGCGGTCCTGGACCCGGGTGTCGCCGCGCGGATGGTTCAGTCCCACCGGGACGAACAACGCGCTGCTCAGCCCGCCCGGAAGCTGCTCGCCTCACTGTCCGAACGCGAACGCGAGGTCGTCGCGCTCATCGGGCAGGGCCTCTCCAACGCCGAGATCGGCGGGCGCCTTCACCTCTCCGAAGCCACCGTCAAGGGGTACGTCTCCGCCGTGCTCTCGAAGATCGGCGCCGCCAACCGCGTGCAGGCCGCTCTGCTGGCCTACCGCGGGGGCCTGCTCGACCAGTAGATGCTGCTCACGGCGCTGGAGTTCCTCGGGCTCGTCGCCTTCGCGGCGTCCGGGGCGCTCGCCGCCGTGCGGGCTCGGCTCGACGTCTTCGGCGTCGTGGTCGTCGGGCTCACCACCGCGCTCGGCGGCGGTGTCATCCGGGACGTCCTGCTCGGCATCCACCCGCCCACGACGCTGCGGAACTGGCCCTACCTCGCTGTCTGCGCGGCGACCGCCCTGGTCGTCTTCACCTTCCACCCGCAGGTCGCGCGGCTGCGGCGGGGCGTGCTGCTCGCCGACGCGCTCGGGCTCGGCGTCTTCGCCACCGCCGGGACGACCATCGCCCTGAACGTCGGCGCGACCGTCTACGCCGCGTGCCTGATCGGCATGACGACCGGCATCGGCGGCGGTGCCGTGCGCGATCTGCTGCTCCGGGAAATCCCCCTCGTCCTGCGGAAAGAGATCTACGCGATGGCCGCGCTGGCCGGCTCGGTGCTCGTCGCCGTCGGTCACTCCCTGCGACTGCCGGAGGGGCCGGTCACCGTGGTCGCGGCCGCGGGAGTGGTCGCCATCCGGATGATCGCGCTCTGGCGGCACTGGAACGCGCCCGTCGCGCGGGCACCGGAGTGAGGATCTCTTTGTTAGTTCTGTGTGTGTTCTTAGGCGAGTCTCAGCACGCTGAGTAAGACTGACGCCATGCGCATCCTTGTGGTGGACGACGACCGCGCCGTCCGTGAGTCGCTTCGGCGGTCCCTGGAGTTCAACGGCTACCAGGTCGAGCTGGCCAGCGACGGTGCGCAAGCCCTGGAGGCGATCATCGCCGACCGGCCGGACGCGATGGTCCTCGACGTCATGATGCCCCGGCTCGACGGCCTCGAGGTGGCCCGCCGCCTGCGCAGCACCGGCGATGACCTGCCGATCCTCGTGCTCACCGCGCGCGACACCGTCTCCGACCGGGTGTCCGGGCTCGACGCCGGCGCCGACGACTACCTGCCGAAGCCCTTCGCGCTGGAGGAGCTGCTCGCCCGGCTGCGGGCGCTGCTGCGCCGCGCCGTCCCCGAGGGCCAGAACGGCCAGGCGACGGAAGTCCTGTCCTTCGCCGACCTGACCCTCGACCCGGGCACGCGCGAGGTCCGCCGCGGCGGCCGCGAGATCAGCCTGACCCGGACCGAGTTCGCACTGCTGGAACTGTTCCTCTCCTACCCGAAGCACGTCCTCACGCGGGGCCGGATCCTGGAGGAAGTATGGGGTTACGACTTCCCGACGTCGGGCAACGCGCTGGAGGTCTACGTCGGCTACTTGCGCCGCAAGACGGAGGCCGAGGGGGAGCCGAGGCTGATCCACACGGTTCGGGGGGTGGGGTACGTCCTGAGGGAAACCCCACCGTGATCGACGCCGGTGAGCCCGGTGATCCCCGCGGCACGCGCTGGGGGACGCGCCGGTTCTCGCTGCGCGGCCGGGTGACGCTGCTCGCTGCCGCCTGCGTCGCCGGCGCCGTCGCGCTGGTGTCGATCGGCGCGTACATGGTCGTGCGCAGCAACCTCTACCAGCAGCTGGACGACGGCCTGATGGCGCGCGCGCAGGCGGCCGTCGCGTCGCCGCAGGTGCAGACCGAGCTGCGGCAGGTGCCGGGCGCCTTCCTGGCCAGCGCCGACCTGCAGATCGGGCAGCTCAACGCCGCGCCCGACGTCCAGCACGCCGTGATGACCTACCCGCTGTCGAGCTCGGCGCCACCCTTCGACCAGCGCGAGCTGGCCGTCGCGAACGGCGACTCGCCGGAGTCGATGCGGACGGACTTCCGCACCGACAGCCGCGTGGTCGCGCTGCCGTCCGGGCACGGCGAGGCCATCGTGCTCGCCCAGTCGATGGGCCCGACCAAGCGGACGCTGAACGAGCTCGCGCTGGTGCTGTTCCTGATCGGCGGCGCCGGCATCCTGGTCGCCGCCGCGGCGGGCACCGCGGTCGCGCGGGCCGGCCTGCGCCCGGTCGACCGGCTGACGTCGGCCGCCGAGCGCGTCGCCAAGACCGGCGACCTGCGGCCGATCCCGGTCAGCGGCGACGACGAGCTGGCGCGCCTCACCACGACGTTCAACACGATGCTCGGCACGGTCGCGGACTCGCAGGAACGCCAGCGCCAGCTGGTCGCGGACGCCGGCCACGAGCTGCGGACGCCGTTGACGTCGCTGCGCACCAACCTCGAGCTGCTGCTCGCCGCGAGCAAACCGGGCGCGCCACCGCTGCCGGACGCCGACCGCATCGACATCGTCGCCGACATCAGCGGCCAGCTCGACGAGCTGACCCAGCTCATCGGCGACCTCGTCGAGCTCGCGCGCCAGGACGAGCCGCGCGAGCGCTTCGAACGCGTCGAGCTGCTGGACGTCGTCGAGCGCGCGCTGGACCGGGCGCGGCGGCGGGCGGGCGAGATCAACTTCGACGTCTCGCTGCAGCCGTGGGTGCTCACCGGCGACAACAGCTCGATCGAACGCGCGGTGCTGAACCTGCTGGACAACGCGGTGAAGTTCTCGCCGCCGGACGCGACGGTCTGGGTGCGGCTCTACCCGCTCGGCGACGGCACGGCCGTGGTCGAGGTCGCCGACGAGGGCCCGGGCATCGCCGAGGAGGACCTGCCGAAGGTGTTCGACCGGTTCTACCGCTCGTCGGAGGCGCGCACGCTGCCCGGCTCCGGTCTGGGCCTGGCGATCGTGAAGCACGCGGCCGAGCGGCACGGCGGCGCGGTGTACGCGTCGCGGGCGCCCGAGGGCGGCGCGTTGATGACGATCCGGCTGCCGGGGGCGCCCGGCTGACTTTCGCGCGCTGCGCCGTCCACGGTGGGGTTGTTCACCTGCGATGCGGAGGCCGGTTCCATGACCTGCCGTTTCGAAGTTCACCCTCGTCGGCTCTGCGAATCCTGTGTTGAATCGTGTAGGATTTTGTGTGGTTGAAGACGGGGACGGAGTTGAGCGGTGCTTGCGCGTCAGCGACAGGCGGTGATCCTGGAAGAGGCACGCCGGACCGGGGCGGTCCGGGTCAGTGACCTCGTGACCAGGCTGGGCGTGTCCGATATGACGGTGCGCCGCGACCTCGACGTCCTCGCCGGGCGCGGGCTCGTCGAGAAGGTCTACGGCGGCGCCACCTCGATCGTCGGCAAGAGCACCGACGAACCCGGCTTCGAGGCGAAATCCGTGCGCCAGCGCACGCAAAAAGAGGCCATCGCCGAGCTCGCCGCGACACTCGTCCGGCCCGGCACCGCGATCGGCATCTCCGCCGGCACCACCACCTGGACGCTCGCCCGCGCGCTCGACGCGATCCCCGGGCTCACCATCGTGACCAACTCGATCCAGGTCGCCGACGTGCTCCGCGGATCGACGCAGCCGGACCGCACCGTCGTGCTCACCGGCGGGGTGCGGACGCCGTCGGACGCGCTGGTCGGCCCGGTCGCCGTGCACAGCCTGCGGTCGCTGCACCTCGACGTCGTCTTCCTCGGCGTGCACGGGATGGCCGACGGGCCGGGCTTCACGACGCCGAACCTGACCGAGAGCGAGACCGACCGCGCGCTGGTCGAGGCCGGGCGCAAGCTCGTCGTGCTCGCCGACCACACCAAGTGGGGCACCGTCGGGATCTCGACGATCGCCGACCTGGACGAGGCCGACGTCGTCGTCACCGATGACGGGATTCCCGACGAGGCCAAGGAAGTACTCGCCGAACGGGCGGGGGAACTCATGATCGCCGAGACGGCGGAGACGGACGAGGCCCAAGAAGCGTGAAGCGCACCGTACGACACCTGGCCGACGGCCGCGAGATCATCTACTTCGACCAGCCCGGCGCGCCCGACCGCGTCGCCGAGGACACCCGCGACCTGCCGCCGGTCGCGGCCGCGTCGGAAATCCGGCTGGACCCGCTGACCGGCGAGTGGGTCGCGATGGCCGCGCACCGGCAGACGCGGACCTACAAGCCGCCGGCGGACCTCTGCCCGCTGTGCCCGAGCAAGCCCGGCAAACCGAGTGAGATTCCGGAAAGCGACTACGACGTCGTCGTCTTCGAGAACCGCTTCCCGTCCTTCGCTGAGGACGTCATCGGCGAGCCGTCCACTGTGGACGGTCTCGGGCTGGTACCGGTGCGGCCCGGGCGTGGTCGCTGCGAGGTCGTCTGCTTCACCAGTGACCACGAGGGCGCTTTCTCGCGGCTGAGCCCGGAGCAGGTGCGGGCCGTCGTCGACGCGTGGGCCGACCGCACCGCCGCGCTGTCCGAAGTGCCCGGTGTGGAACAGGTCTTCCCGTTCGAGAACCGCGGCGAGGAGATCGGCGTCACGCTGTCGCACCCGCACGGGCAGATCTACGGCTACCCGTTCGTCACGCCGAAGACCGAGCGGATGCTCGACGTCGCCCGCGCCTACCAGGCCGAGCACGGCCGTCCGGTGCTCGGCGACGTGCTGGCCGCCGAGCAGAAGTCCGGCGCGCGCGTGGTGGCGTCCGGCGAACACTGGACGGCGTACGTGCCGCCGGCGGCCCGCTGGCCGATCGAGGTGCATGTGGTGCCGCACCGGCAGGTCGCGGACATCCCCGCGCTGACCGACGCCGAGCGCGACGATTTCGCCGCCGTCTACCTGGACGTCCTCCGCCGCTGCGACGCGCTGTACGACCGGCCGCTGCCGTACATCGCCGCGTGGCACCAGGCGCCGGTGCGCCGCGACCGCGAGCTCGGCTGGCTCCACCTGGAACTGTTCTCCGTGTTGCGCGCCAAGGACAAGCTGAAGTACCTCGCGGGGTCCGAATCGGGCATGGCGGTGTGGATCAACGACGCGACGCCGGAGCAAATCGCGGAACGGCTCCGCGCGGCGGGCTGATCCGGCCATACTCATCTCCGATGCACAGGTTCGGCTCAGGAACCTCTCAGGACCATCGCGCAAGGTGAGGGACATGACCGAGAACGACCCCAGCGCGCACGACCCCGCGGCGCCGCGGCACCCCGAGACCGGCCAGCAGGCGGCTCAGGGCGGTTGGGCGGGGAGCCCGTACGGTGACCAGGCAGCAGCCACGCCCGAGTCCGGCGGCACGCCGCAGTACTCGGCGCCGGAGCCGTCCTACCACGCGGTGACCGGGGCCGATCCGTCCTACGGGGCGCAGCAGACCGCGAACCCCTGGTCCGCGCAGGGGGCGGCGCCGGGCCAGACCCAGCAGAGCGTCTACCCGAACCCGAACCCCTACGCGCAGCTCGGCACGGGCGCCTACGGCACGCCGTCGGCGCCGCCGCCGCCAGCGCAGCCGAAGCGGTCCGGCGGCAAGCTGCTCGCCGGCGTCGCGCTGATCGCGTTGCTGGTCGGCGGTGTCGCGGGCGGGGCCGTCGGGTACCTCACCGGGGGCTCGTCCGGCGGTCCGGCCAGCAACGCCCTCGACGCGCCGAAGCCGGCTCAGCAGACCGGCAACGCGCCCGCCGGCTCGGTCGAGTCGGTCGCGCAGAAGCTGTCGCCCAGCGTCGTCGAGCTGCAGGTGAGCGGACAGCAGGGAGCCGGCGAAGGCTCCGGGTTCGTCATCAGCACCGACGGCTACATCCTGACCAACAACCACGTCGTCGAGGTCGCCGCGAACGGCGGCCAGATCCGGGCCGTGTTCCAGGACGGCAAGAAGGCCCCCGCCAAGGTCATCGGCCGCGACCCGACGACCGACATCGCGGTCGTCAAGGTCGACGGGGTCAGCAACCTGACCCCGGTCGAGATCGGCCGGTCCGACGACCTGCGCGTCGGCCAGTCGGTGGTCGCCATCGGCTCGCCGTTCGAGCTGGCCGGCACGGTCACCTCGGGCATCGTCAGCTCGCTGCACCGGCCGGTGCGCGCGGGCGGCGGCCAGGGCGGGCAGGAGACGGTGATGGACGCCGTCCAGACCGACGCCGCGATCAACCCGGGCAACTCGGGTGGCCCGCTGGCGAACATGGCCGGCCAGGTCATCGGCATCAACTCGGCGATCTACAGCCCGCAGTCGGCGTCCGGCGGCCAGGGCCAGGGCGGTTCCGAGAGCGGCAACGTCGGCATCGGGTTCGCCATCCCGATCGACCAGGCCCGCCGCACGGCGGACACGATCATCAAGACCGGCCAGGCGGTGCAGACCTACATCGGCGCCCAGGTCACGGACGCCCCGCAGGGCGGCGCGCAGCTGGGGGCGATCACCCCGGGCAGCCCGGCGGAGAAGGCCGGCCTCAAGCCGGGCGACATCGTGACGAAGATCGACGACCGCAACATCGACAAGTCGGACACGCTGGTCGCCGCGATCCGCACCCGCGCCCCGGACGAGAAGGCGACGTTCACGCTCTCCGACGGCCGTACGGTCGAGGTGACGCTCGGCGGGCAGCCCGTCCCGGCCAACTGATCCCTTTCAGACGCTCGGCCGCCTGGTGCGGCCGAGACCAAACATCGGCTCGACCCCCGCACCTCGGGGCCGGACCCCCAAGGCCACGCGCGACCCAGGCATTCCATGCCGGTCGCGCGTGGCCGCATTTGTGGGTGGGATCAGGGGCCGGGAGGGGTGGCCGGCGTGCCAGGCGGGGCGGGGCGCTCGCGGGGAGGATCGGCGGGCTTGCCGGGCGGGGCTGGGTGTGTGTTGGGCGGTTCGGCTGAGGGGCGGGGTGGGGTTGAGTGTGTGTTGGGCGGTTTGGCTGAGGGGCGGGGTGGGGTTGAGTGTGTGTCGGGCGGTTCGGCTGAGGGGCGGGGTGGAGCTGAGCGTGTGTCGGGTGGCTCGGCTGAGGGGCCGGGTGGGGTTGAGTGCGTGTCGGGTGGCTCGGCTGAGGGGCCGGGTGGGGTTGAGTGCGTGTCGGCCGATGTGCCGGTTGAGTCGAGTGGCGTACCCGCGGAGGCGGCCGGCGTGCCGGGCGGGTCGGTTCGCCCGTCCGGTGTGGCATCTCCTGTGTCCGGGCGGACCATCCGCGAGCTTGGCCGGACTACGCAGCGGGCGAGCGGTGCCAGGAGGACCAAGAGCCAGACCGCGGCCAGCGTCAAAGCCAAGCCCAGCGCTGGGTCGCCGTCGTGGAGACCCGGCATCGGCGGGGTTCCATACGGGCGCCAGAGCAGCGGGAACGCCACGATCAGCAGCACCCCCGTGATGACCGTGCCCGTGACGACCGGGACCCGCCACGGCCGCGGGAGGGCTCGGGCCAGGACGATGCCGAGGATCGCCGTCAGCGGGGCGACCACGCCGTCGTTGACCAGCGGGCCGCCGACGATCCAGCCGACCGTGCCGAAGACGTCCGGCCGCAGCGGCAGCGCGTACTCGGCGAACAGCACCACGCCCCACGCCAGCGCCGCGAGGCCCGGCAAAACGAGTAGCGTGCGAGCGATCTTCACAGCGCCTCCAGCTTCATGACCCACTTCGTCTGCAGCACGCCGGGCCGGTTCGGGGCGATGATCCGGCACGGGAAGCCGTGGTCGAGGTCGAGCACCTCGCCGTTCAGCTCGAGGGCGAGCAGCGTCAGCTCGTCCGCCGTGTGCTCGCCGGGCAGGACGCTCACGCCGTACAGCCCCGAACGCTCCGAAGAGGACACCCGCACCGCCGTGCCCGGCGCCACCCCGACGGCTTTCAGCAGCGCCGGCAGGGAAACCCCGCGCCAGGTCGCCGACTGGCTCCAGCCCTCCACGCACGCGATCGGCAGCTCGGCCGTCGTCTGCGGGAGTGCGCGCAGCTGGTCGAGCGAGAACTTCTTCGTGCCGCCCGGAGTCACCACCGAGAGCCGCCACGTCGCCGACCACGTGATGCCCGCGGCCGCCGCCGTCCGGTTCACCGGGAGGCCTTGCGTGCCCTTGCCCGTCTTCCAGGAGAGCCCGGAAACCCCGCGCAGGAACGGGACCGTCGCGCCGGCCGTGGCGACGACCGCGACGCCCGTCGCGAGCCCGGTCGTGCGGAGGAACCCGCGCCGGGACAGCCCGGCGGCCGTCGGCTCGTCCTCGGGTACGCCGCGGGTCAGCGCCCGGCGGATGACCGGCAGCTTCACCGCCACGTGCACCAGGATCGACCCGATCGCCAGCCACGCCACCGCGTAGTGCACCTGCGGGAAGTAGAAGCCCCACGGGTAGTTCTGCGCGACGTTCAGCAACCCCGTCGTCAGCTCGAAGAACGCGGCACCCGAGAGCACCAGGATCGACAGGCGCTCCAGCGCGTGCGGCAGCGAGCGGACGAGCGGACGGCCGAACAGCTTCGGGTAGACGCTCCACAGCTTGGCCAGCAGCAACGGGATCGACGCGATGCCGGAGATCACGTGCAGCCCTTGCGTGACGCGGTAGAGCCCGACCGGGCGGCTGGGCCAGAAGAACCAGTCCGGCGGGTGCTGGATCAGGTGGCTGATCAGGCCGGTCACGAAGCAGGTCGTGAACGTGACCGCGAGCGCCAGGCCGATCTTCGACGTCACGCGCTCGTCGTGCGCCGGCGCCTTGAACTGTTCTTCCTGGGGAATCGGCAGTTTCACGACCGCTCCAATCGCGCGAACCAGCGGTGGCCGTGCCGGGTGGTCCAAGCGACGCGCAACCCGGCGCGCAGGGCGACTCCGGCGATCGCGTCGACGCCGACCCACGCCCAGGTGAACCAGGCGACGTCCGCGTGCCCGGGCCGCAGCCGGACGCGCTCGTGCCGCAGGCCGCGCCCGGGCGGCTCCAGCTCGACGAGGACGTCGCCGTCGGGGGCGATCAGCTGCGCCGCGCGGCGCAGCAGGACGACCGGGTCGCCGCCGATGCCGATGTTGCCGTCGGCGAGCAGCGCGTGCCGCCACCGCCCTTCGCCGGGTACGTGGTCGAAGACGTTGCGGTGCAACGCACTTCCGCCGCGACGACGGGTCAGCCGGACAGCCGTGCGCGAGCTGTCCACGCCCAGCGCGACGACTCCGCGTCCGGCCAAGGCCGCGGTGAGCCGACCGGGACCGCAGCCGATGTCGAGGGTCGGGCCGGTGCAGGCGTCGAGCAGCACCTCGTCGCCGTCGGACGGTGCGGTCCAGCGCTCGACCGGCAGGTCCACCCGCTCGCCGTTGGCCAGCTCGAGCCAGCAGTGGTGGCCGAGCAGACCGCGGTCGAACTCGTTGCCGAGGAGGGCCGTTTTCATGCGACCGCCTGCCCGCGCACCGCCGCGACGGCACGGGCGAACCGGCCGTCCGGGCACAGCGCCGCCACCGCCCGCGCGTCCGCCATGGTGTCCACATCGGACAGTGTCGCGGCGAGCTGCGGTCGCAACCCGCACGCGGTGAGCGCGCGCACCGTGCGTTCGCCGGTGTCGTCACGGGACATCGGGACGCCCGCCAGGACCTGCGCGTGCCGCGGGTCGGCGAGGCCCAGTGCCCACCAGCCGCCGTCGGCGGCCGGGGCGAGCACCGAGTCGTGCCCGCCGTCCACGACCGGCGCGGCCGCCGCGGCGAGCGACGCCGGCGTGACCTGCGGGGTGTCCATGCCGATCTGGAGGATCGGCAAGCCCGCGTGCACCGTGGCGGCGTCGGCGTGGGCGTGCGCCAGGCGAGCCCCGAAGTCCCAGCCACGTTGGGGAATCGTGGTGACGTAGCGCAGCGCCTCCCCGATCTCGGGGGCCAGCGCGGCGGCGCCGAGGTCACCGGTCATCGCGACGACCGGCGCGGCGCCGGGGACCGCGCACACGGCGTCGAGCGTGTCCAGCAACGCGGCCGCGGCGATCCGCGCGGCCTGCGCCGGGGTCGCCGGCGGGGTCAGCCTGGTCTTGGCGAGCCCCGGCACCGGCGCCTTGGCCACGACCAGCAGCACGAACCTCGCCGTCATCGCGCCAGCACCCGCCCGAAGTCGCGGACCGCGCGCACCGTGCCGCGCACCGAGCCGGACACCTTCGACTTCGTCCCCTTGGCGCGCTCGCCGTAGCGGACGTCGAACTCGCGCACCCGCCACCCGGCACGCTGCGCCTTGATCAGCAGCTCGAGCGGGTAGCCGAACGCGCGGTCCGCGACGCCGAGATCGAGCAGCGCTCGCCGGTCCGCGGCGCGTAGGGGCGCGATGTCCCGCACCGGCAGCCCGCGGTGGCGCAGTAGCCGCGCCAGCACGACGTTGCCGGCTCGCGCGTGCCACGGCCACACACCGGGTCCGGTCGGCACCCGCCGTCCGACCGCCAGGTCGGCGCCACCCTCGACCGCGGTCACCAGCCGCGGCAGGTCGCGCAGGTCCAGGGAACCGTCGGCGTCGGCGAAGCACACGATGTCCGCGGTGGCGGCCTCCAGGCCCGCGTGCACGGCCGCGCCGTAGCCGCGGCGCGGCTCGTGCACGACCTTCGCGCCGAGTGAGGCCGCCACGTCGGGCGAGCCGTCGGCCGAACCGTTGTCGACCACGATCGCTCGGTAGCCCGGTGGCAGCCCGGCCAGCACGCCGGGGAGGGCGCCCGCTTCGTCGAGGCAAGGGAGGACCACGTCCACTCCTGAGTCAGTCACGGCGCCGACCGTAAGTCCGGCGTGGACTGCGGGAAACCCTTGCAGTGCTTACTGAATCATGACGAGTGACGAGTTCTTACCGGGGCGTTACGGCTGCCCCGGCCGGCCCGCGGACCGCGCCTCGCGGGCTTAGGGTGGGCAGCGATGAGCGAGCCGAACCCGGCAGCCCGGCTCGCCGAGCCGCCTGCCCGCGAACCCGAACCCCCGGCGCCCGATCGGCCCGGCCACCGCGCCACCCGGGCCGATCTCCTCGCCGTCGCGGCGGCCGTGGTGCTCGTGGCCGTGGCCGCCGCGGTCGGCTCGTACTACAACCGGCCGCACTCCGGCGTGATCATCTTCGTGTCGGCGCCCCCGCTGTTCGCGGACTGGCTGCCGCACGTCGGCCCGGGCTCGGTCTTCGCCGTCCTCATCGCCGTCGCGGTCGTGCTGCACGGCCCCACCCTGGCCGCCCGCCTCCCGTGGCGCCGGGCGCTCGCCGCCGGCTACCTGGCCTCCCTCGCCTGGATCTTCTCCCTGGCCATGGTCGACGGCTGGGCTCGCGGGTTCGCCGGGCACCTCACCATCCCGCAGGAGTACCTCCACGAGGTGCCCGGCATCACCGACATCCCGCGGATGCTGCGCGAGTTCTCTTCCCGCATCCTCGACTTCCAGCCGAACTCGTGGACGACGCACGTGTCCGGGCACCCACCGGGCGCGACGCTCGTCTTCGTCTGGCTGGACCGGCTCGGCCTGCACGGCGGCGCCTGGGCCGCGACGGCCGTCGTGCTCGTCGGCGCTCTGGTCGCGGTGGCCGTGCCCGCGACGGTCGCGCTGCTCGGCCGGCCCGACGCGGCTCGCGCGGTGCTGCCCTTCGCCGTCCTGACGCCCGGCGCGGTGTGGATCGGCGTGTCGGCGGACGGCCTGTTCGCCGGGACGACGGCCACCGGGCTGGCGCTGCTCGCCTTGTCCGCCAGGGGCTTCGGCCACGGCCGCCGGTACGCCGTGCCGGCCGGGCTGGCGGCCGGGGTGCTGCTCGGCTTCGGGATCTTCCTGTCGTACGGCCTGGTGCTGCTCGGCCTGCTCGCGCTGGCCGTGGCCGTCCTCGGCCGGCAGTGGCGTGCCGCCGCCCTGGCCATCGTCGCGGCGCTGGCCGTCGTCGGCGTTTTCGCGTGGGCCGGGTTCTGGTGGCTCGACGGCTACCACTTGGTTGTCGAGCGCTACTACCAAGGCGTCGCGCTGGTTCGGCCCTATTCGTACTGGATGTGGGCGGATCTGGCCGCGGTGGCCGTCGCGCTCGGTCCCGCCGTGATCGCCGCCATCCGGCGTGCCTTTGCCCGCGGGCCGCGCGGCCTGCTCGCCGACCCGGTGCTGCTCCTGGGCCTCGCCGCCCTGCTCACCATCGTGTTCGCCGACGTCTCGGGCCTGTCGAAAGCCGAGACCGAACGGATCTGGCTACCGTTCGGGGTGTGGTTGCTGCCGCTGACGGCCCTGCTGCCGCGGCCCGGTCGCAGGTGGTGGCTCGCGGCTCAGGCGGCGACGGCCCTGGCGGTCAACCACCTGCTGCTGACCGGCTGGTGAGGGAGAAGTGATGAACGATCAGGCCGGGCGCGTGCTCGTGGTCGACGACGACGAGACGGTCCGCGACGTCGTCCGCCGCTACCTCGAGGTCGCCGGGTTCACCGTCGACCAGGCCGGCGACGGTGCCGACGGGCTGGCCAAGTTCGCCGCCCACGAGCCGGACCTGGTCGTCCTCGACGTCATGATGCCGGGCATCAACGGCCTCGAGGTGTGCAAGCGGCTGCGCCAGGTCAGCCACGTGCCGATCGTCATGCTCACCGCCCTCGGCGAGGAGGAGAACCGGATCGCCGGGCTCCAGCTGGGCGCCGACGACTACGTCACGAAACCCTTCAGCCCCAAGGAGCTCGCCCTGCGCGTCGCCTCGGTGCTGCGCCGCGCGCGGATGCCGCGTCCGGTACCGGCCGCCGCTGAGCTGGCGGACGGCGACCTGCGCCTGCAGATGACCGCGCGCACCGCGACGCTCGCCGGCCGCGAGCTGCCGCTGACCTCGCGGGAGTTCGACCTGCTGGCGTTCTTCCTGGCCCACCCTGGCGTCGCCTACTCGCGCGCGGACCTGCTCGAGAAGGTGTGGGGCTGGGACTTCGGCGACCAGTCCACGGTGACCGTCCACGTGCGACGGTTGCGCGAAAAGATCGAGCGCGACCCGGCGAAGCCGACCCGGGTGGCGACGGTGTGGGGCGTCGGCTACCGCTACGACCGGGAGCAGCCGTGATCGAACCCGGCGAGTCCTTCGCGGAGACGTTGACGCACCTCTGGCACATCCTCCCGCTGGCGTTGCTCTTCTCCCTGCCGATCGCCGCGCTCGGCGGGGCGGTGCTCTACGTCCTGCGCCGCGGCTCGCTGGCCACCACGCTCACGGTGCTGGTGCTGATCCCGGTGCTGTCCACGCTGGTCGGCGTCCTGGGTGTCAGCGGGTTCATGTTCACCCCCGCGCTGACCACGATGCTGCTGGTCTGCCTGCTCGTCGCCGCGTGCACCGTGCCGGCGGCGATCATCCTCGGCCGGGCCATCGCGCGCCGCAGTGTCTGGGAGCGCGAGGCGCGGGACCGCGAGCGCGCCGCCGAGGCGTCGCGGCGCGAGCTGGTCGCCTGGATCAGCCACGACCTGCGCAGCCCGCTGGCCGGCATCCAGGCGATGGCCGAGGCGCTCGCCGACGGCGTGGTGTCCGAACGCCACGAGGTCGCCGACTACGCCCAGCGGATCAGCGGCGAGACCACCCGGCTGTCCGCGATGGTCGGCGACCTGTTCGAGCTCTCGCGGATCACGGCCGGCGCCCTCGAGCTCACGATGTCGGCGGTGCCGCTGCGGGACGTCGTCAGCGACGCCGTCGCCGCCCAGTCGCCGGTCGCCGAGCGGAAGCGGGTGCGGGTCCTCGCCAACGCGTCAACCTGGCCGGTCGTGACCGGCAGCGACCCGGAACTGGCCCGGATCGTGCGGAACCTGGTGTCCAACGCGATCCGCCACACCCCGCCGGACGGGACGGTCGCGGTGCAGATCGGTGTCGACGGCGACGAGGCCCTCCTCGCCGTCGACGACTCCTGCGGCGGCATCCCGGACGACGAGATCACCCGCGTGTTCGACGTCGCCTTCCGCGGGACGCAGGCCCGGACGCCCGAGCGCGGCGGGACGACCAGTGGTGGAGGGCTCGGGCTGGCCATCACCAAGGGGCTCGTGGAGGCGCACCGCGGGAAGATCGGCGTCCACAACCACGGGCCCGGGTGCCGCTTCGAGGTCCGGCTGCCGTTGGCGATGTCCTAGACCGCCAAGGGTTCGCGGTCCGGACCGAGCCTCAGGAACTCCATTCCGGGGAAGTGGGCCGCCGCGACCACCGTGCTCGTGCCCGCGATCTCGGCCAGCCAGCGCTGCCGGGTGCGGGCCGCCTCGTCCGGGTCGAAGTCGCCGAGGAACCGGACCCGGTCGTCGCGCAGCTGCACCGGGGTGTGGATGACGTCGCCGAGCAGGACCAAGCGTTCGTCGTCCGCCTCGACGTCCAGCACGTAGTGGCCGGGAGTGTGGCCCGGCGTGTGCCGCGCGATGATGCCCGGGGCCAGCGCGACGGCGTCGCCGTGGATCGCCTCGATGCTCCCGGCCGCCCGCACCGCCTCCAGCCCGACGCGGCTCCAGTCGTCGTTGGGCAGCCCGCCGATCAGCGGTTCCCAGTCCGCGACCCCGTGGACAGTCCGTGCCCGCTTGAAGGCCGGTGTGCCTTCGGGTGCCAGCCAGCCCACGTGGTCGGCGTGCAGGTGCGTGACGAAGACGGTGTCGACGTCTTCGGGCCGCACACCGGCGCCGCCCAACGCCGTCAGGAGGTTGCCTCCGATCCCCATCGGGGCCGGGTCGGCGCCCGCCGGGGCCATGCCGTCCGGGTAGCCCATCTCCCGCGGCCCGAACCCCGCGTCGACCAGGATCGTCCGGCCCTGGCCGCGGACCAGGAACCCGCCGACCGGCACGTGCACCGTGCCGTCGGGGTCGAGGACTCCGGAGTGCTCGGCCGGATCCAGGCCGGGGAAGAACGGGGTCGGGAGCCGGACGAGCCCGTCGGTCAGTGCCTCGATCGTGTAGTCGCCCACTGTGATCCGCTGCATGATCTTGCCAAGTTCGACCGTGATCGAACTATTCCCGGGTCAGACCGGTTCGCGCAGCTCGGCCGTCGCGAAGCCGGCGATGCCCTCCTCGAACCCGATCTCGGCCTTGAAGCCCAGCAGTTCGCGGGCGCGTGCCGGGTCGGCCACCACATGGCGGACGTCGGCCGGGCGGGCGCCTCCCGCCACCTCCGGGGTCGGGCCGTCGCAAGCGCGTGCCAGCTCCTCGGCCAGTTCGCCCACTGTGTGCGGGGTGCCCGAGCAGACGTTGACCGGCGTGATCTCGCCTTCCGGACCGGCTGTCCGGAGGGCCAGGACGTTCGCCCTGGCGACGTCGTGGACGTGGACGAAGTCGCGCTGCTGGCGACCGTCCTCCAGGACCCGGGGTGCTTCGCCGCGCAGCAGGGCCGAGCGGAACAACGATGCCACCCCGGCGTACGGCGTGTTCTGCGGCATCCGCGGGCCGTAGACGTTGTGGTAGCGCATCGCCCACACGGTGCCGCCCGTCTGGCGGGCCCACGCGCCGGCCAGGTGTTCCTGGGCCAGCTTCGTCGCCGCGTACGTGCTGCGCGGGTTCAGCGGGGCGTCCTCGGGCACCAGCTGCCAGCTCAGCTCGGCTTCGCACGCCGGGCACCGCGGCTCGAACCGGCCGGCGTCCACATCGGACGTGCGCCGCGGTGACGGTGGGACGACGCCGTGGTCCGGGCACGCGTACCGGCCTTCGCCGTAGACCACCATCGAGGACGCCAGCACGAGCTTCCGCACGCCGGCCGCGTACATGCCGGCCAGCAGGACCGCCGTGCCGTAGTCGTTGTGCAGGGCGTACGACGGCGCGTCGGACGGGTCGACGCCGTGCCCGACCACCGCCGCCTGGTGGCAGACCGCGTCGACGCCGTCCAGCAGCTCGGCGACGAGCTCGGCGTCGGTGACGTCGCCGCGCAGGAACCGGTGCCGGCCGGTGTACGACGGCGGCGTGCGAGAACCGTGGGCCGTCGGCAGGAGGTTGTCGAGCACTACGACCTCGTCACCGCCGTCGGCGAGCAGATCGGCGATGTGGGACCCGATGAACCCGGCTCCGCCGGTGACCAGTACGCGCACACCGGCCACGCTAGGGCCGTTCGCCCGGGCCCGCTCACGGCTGAGGTGGCACGTCACGGAATCGTCAGAACTCACCCGGCACCTCCCGGCGGCGGGAAGGCGAAACCGACTACGGTGGCGGCATGGAACGGAGTGCACAACGGCTGGGCCGGGCCCTCGTGGTCATCGTGGATGATCGCGTGGCGCACGGCGAGCACGAGGACACCACTGGCCCGCTGGTCACGGAGCTGCTCGAAGAAGCGGGCTTCATCGTCGACGGTGTCGTGGTCGTCGAGGCCGAGACCGCGGGCATCCGCAACGCGCTCAACACCGCCGTGATCGGCGGTGCCGACTTGGTGATCACGGTCGGCGGCACCGGCGTGCTGCCGCGTGACCGGACCCCGGACGCCACCGCCGGCGTACTCGACCGGCCGATCCCGGGCATCAGCGAGGCCATCCGGGCTTCCGGGCTGGCCGCCGGGGCCGTGGACGCGGGGATCTCGCGGGGGCTCGCCGGGGTTTCCGGCAGCACCCTCGTGGTGAACCTCGCCGGCTCGCGGTCCGCGGTGCGCGACGGGATGGCGACGCTGACCTCGCTCGTGCCGCACGTGATCGACGAGCTTTCGGGCCTCGAAGAGGTCTGATCCTTCGCTTGCCAGGCCGGGGGTGACGAGGAGTCGCTCCCGGCCTGAAGCATGCCTGGCTCATGGGACGCGAGATGACGGGGCCGGATCTGGGCGAGATCGAGGACTGGTTCGACGGTGTCCTCTCCGGGCAGATCAGCCGCGACGCGGCCGATCGCTGGGCCATGCGCTGGCTCAGCGACGACTTCGCGGGTGTGGTCGATCTCGACGAGGATCAGCTATGGGCGCTCGACTTGCTGGGGGGCATCGACCTCCCCGCCGGGCCGGGCGCGGGGTTCCTGCACAGCGAGGACCAGATCCGCGGGTGGCGGGACGAGGTGCGAGCCCGCCAACGGGGTTGAGGTGCGTCGGCCGGGGCCGTCAAGAGGTGGCTGATCGCCGGGCGAGGCGGTGGCGCGCCGCCGGGGGATTCGCTCTGGAGTTGTCAATCAACGCGTCGTGGGACACTTGAGGTATGTCCGGCCCCAAGCGCGATCCCCAGACGACCAGCGACCAGCGTCGGCGGGTCGATGAGATCTTCGGGGACGTCCTGCCCGAGACGACCTCCGATGAGCGGGACGTCGAGCGGCGTACCGGGCTCCCGGACGACTGGTACCGGGAGAACCGGCCGCCGCACCACGATCGGTGACGCCACTCAGTCGCGGCCGTTGCCGCGCTGGGACTGGGCGCGCAGCAGGTCGCGGATCTCGATGAGCAGCTCGACGTCCGTGGGCTCCGACGGGCCCGGCTCCTGGCCCCGCTTGCGCCGCTCCTGGACGTGCTTCACCGGCAGCACGATCACGAAGTAGACGACCGCCGCGACCAGCACGAAGTTGATCGCCGCGTTGATCACGCTGCCGAAGTCCAGGAACGTGGCCTGGTTGTTCTGGAAGATCTGGTAGCCGAGGCCCTTCGCGGCGTCCGTGCCGCCGATCGTGCTGATCAGCGGCTTGATGAGGCCGTTGGTGAACGCCGTGACGATCGCCGTGAACGCCGAGCCGATGACCACCGCGACGGCGAGGTCGACGACGTTGCCGCGCATCAGGAAGTCTTTGAAGCCTTTGAACACTGGTTCTCCTCACGAACGGGGACGGGTGTGAGCTAGCGGAGAGTAACCGTTACCGGTCGCTCCAGTGAAATCGCCGCCACCTTCGTCGCCACCGCCTCCGGGAGCCGCAGCAGCACCAGCGGTCCCTTCGCCGCGGACGCTTCTTGATGCCCGACCGCAACCACCGTCGCCCCGCCGGCCAGCACGGACGCCGGTACCCCCGGTTCCGACGCCGCCACGACGTCGACGTGCCCGCCGGGCTCCAGCAGTTCGGCGACGCCGGCGTCGGCCAGGCGCACCGGGACCGTCGCCGTCGCGGGATCACCCGCTCCGGGGATGGCCGTCGCCAGCCGGACGTCGGTCAGGGGTTCGCCGGCGCGGACAGCGCCCGCCAGCAGACGGCCGTCGACGCCGGCCGGGGTGCTCAACGCGCCCGCCGGCCGTGCGGAATCGGGGAGGTCGGCGACGCGGACGTCGGAAGCGCGCACCGCCGCACCGGAAGGGAGGTCGTGCGCCGCGACGACGGTCGGGGTCGTCGGCGCACCCCGCGCGGAACCGGGGTAGGCGAACAGCAGCGCACCGGCCAGCAGCAGGCAAGCGGCGAGCCAGCGGCGCACGAGCCGCGTCCGCCTGCCCCGCAGCCGGGTCAGATCAGGTGGGTGGAACTTCGCCAGCACGTCCACGGTGCCCCCTCGGCCGGATCGGGTGCGGCGGTGCGCCGCACTAGATCGACGTTAGGGAAGCCGGACGGGCCGCCGGAAGGGCCACGTCCGGCACCTGTGGACAACCGGGGTGTTGTGGATAACTCCGTGCCTCAGGAGGCCGCGGCGGTCGTCTTCGTCGTACCCGAGGAGGAAGATGCCGAGCTCGTGTCGGACTTCGTCTCCGTCTTGGTCTCGGTCTTCGCCGGGGTCGACACGGTGCTCGACTTGCTCGAGTCGCGCGAATCGGTGCGGTAGAACCCGCTGCCCTTGAAGACCACGCCGACCGAGCTGAAGACCTTCCGCAGCGCGCCGGAGCACTGCGGGCAGACGGTCAGGCTGGGGTCCGAGAACGACTGCACGGCTTCGAACCGGTGGTCGCATTCTTTGCAGGCGTACTGGTACGTAGGCACTGACGGCTCCTTTGCTGGCACTCATCCGACAAGAGTGCTAACCCAATTGTGCTTGAAAGCATTCCCCGAAAGCAATTCCTCGTTGCTCACATCGGCAGCTCGAGCACGCCTCGACCCGGCGTCAAGGCCCCGCTCATGCGCACGTCGTGAGGTTCCCCCGGCAGCCGTTCGACCAGCTCTTCGTCCCGGACGACGGCCAGCAGCGCCGCACCGGGCGCCGCGAACACCAGCGAGCGATCGTAGTGGCCGGCGCCCCGGCCGAGCCGGACGCCCCGGTGGTCGACGGCCAGCGCGGGCACCAAGATCAGCTCGGCCGCCCCGACAGCCTCGGTACCCAGGCGTTTTCCGCCCGGCTCGCGGATCCCGCGGAACCGGCTGGGCACCAGATCGGCCTCGCCGGTGTACTCGGCCCAGTCGAGCGGGTCCGTCCGCGACCGGATGACCGGCAGCAACACGCGCGCACCGCCGGCCGCGAGCGCGTCGACGAGCGCCGTCGTGCCCGGTTCGGTGCCGAACGGCAGGTACGCGCACACCGTGCCGGATGTGACCTTCGACACCGCGCTGACCAGCGCCGACGCCTCCTGGGCGTGCGATTCGGCGGTCTGGTCCGCCCGCGCGCGCGTCAGCCGCCCACGCCACTCCGCCTTGCTCAGGTGCTCATTGCCCAGCGCGTGCATGACCTCACGTTAGGCTTTGCGCCCATGACGGGCGCCGCAACCTCCCAGACGTTCAGAACCGCCATCGTGCCGGCCGCCGGCCTCGGGACGCGCTTCCTCCCGGCCACGAAGGCCGTCCCCAAGGAACTGCTACCGGTGGTCGACACGCCGGGGATCGAGCTGGTCGCGGCCGAAGCCGCCGCCGCGGGCGCCGAACGCCTGGTCATCGTGACCTCGCCGGGCAAGGACGCCGTCGTCCGGTACTTCGAGAAGCAGCCCGAGCTGGAGAAGAACCTCGAGGCCAAGGGCAAGAACGAGTTGCTGGCGAAGGTCCGCCGCGGCTCCGATCTGCTCGCCGTCGAGACCGCCATCCAGGAGCAGGCCCTCGGTCTCGGCCACGCCGTCGCGCAGGCCGAGCCGAACCTGCGCCCGGACGACGAGGCCGTCGCCGTGCTGCTCCCGGACGACCTGGTGCTGCCCACCGGCGTGCTCGAGAAGATGAGCGCGGTCCGGGCCGAGTTCGGCGGCAGCGTGCTCTGCGCGTTCGACATCCCGAAGGCCGAGATCTCGCCGTACGGCGTCTTCGACGTCACCGACACCGACGACGAAGACGTCAAGCGCGTGCACGGCATGGTCGAGAAGCCGAAGCCGGAGGACGCGCCCTCGACCTACGCCGCGGCCGGCCGCTACCTGCTCGACCGGGCGATCTTCGACGCGCTGAAGCGGATCGAGCCGGGCAGCGGCGGCGAGCTCCAGCTGACCGACGCGGTCGCGCTGCTGATCACCGAAGGGCACCCCGTGCACGTCGTCGTCCACCGCGGTGGACGCCACGACCTGGGGAATCCGGGTGGTTTCCTGCGCGCCGCGGTCGATTTCGCGCTTGAAACGCCCGAGTACGGTCCATCTTTACGGGCGTGGCTCACGGAACGGATCGGGACAGATCGCCCATGACGGAATCCCTCGACGCGGCACCGCCCGAAGTGGCCGGCGACGAAGCCGAGCTGCGCTCGGTCGAAGCGCAGATCTCGATGACCTTGGAAGCCGCCGTCCGGCCCCAGCCGGTGCGCGTGGCGATTTCCGAGGCCCAGGGGCTGCTCTGCGCCGAGGAGGTCGTCGCCGAGCACGCGCTGCCCGGCTTCGACCAGGCCGCGATCGACGGTTACGCGGTGCGCAGCGTCGACGTGCGCACCGCCGGGCAGGAGCCGGTGCAGCTGCCGGTCGTCGGCGAGATCGCGGCGGGCTCACGCCAGCCGCGGCGCCTGCAGCCCGGCCAGGCCGTGCGCGTCGACACCGGCGCGCCGCTGCCGACGCTCGCCGACGCCGTCGTGCCGCTCGCCTACACCGACGGGCACCAGGCCCGGGTCACCGTGCACCGCTCGGTGCCCTCGGCCGGGTACGTGCGCCGGGCGGGCGAAGACGTCCAGATCGGCGACGTCGCGGTGCGCCGCGGGGACACAATCGGCTCGGCGCAGGTCGGCCTGCTGGCCGCCGTCGGCCGGGCGAAGGTCCTCGTCTACCCGCGGCCGCGCGTGTCGATCGTGTCCGTCGGCGACGAGCTGGTCGACATCGACCGGACGCCGTCGGTCGGGCAGGTCTACGACGTCAACTCCTACGCGCTGGCCGCGGCCGCGCGGGACGCGGGCGCCGAGGTCAGCCGGGTCGGCATCGTGCCGAGCGAGCCGAAGCGGCTGCGGGAGATCGTCGAAGGCCGGCTGCTGATGTCGGAGATCGTCGTGGTCGCGGGCGGCGCCGGGGGCGCCACCGGCGACGAGGTCCACGCCGCGCTGTCCGACCTCGGCCGGATCGACATGACGCGCGTCGCGATGCACCCGGGCTCCGTGCAGGGGTTCGGCCGGCTCGGCCCCGACTCGGTGCCGACGTTCCTGATCCCCGGCAACCCGATGAGCGCGCTGGTCGTGTTCGAGGTGCTGGTCCGGCCGCTGATCCGGGCGGCGCGCGGGACGCGCAACCCGCACCGGCGGATCGTCGGGGCGCGGCTGCTGTCGCCGGTCACCTCGACCGAGGGACGGCGCGGGTACCTGCGCGGCCAGCTCCTGCGCGACGAGTCCAACGGCGAGTACCTCGTCCAGCCGCTCGGGCAGTCCGGGGCGCACCTGCTCGCGTCGCTGGCCGAGGCGAACTGCCTGATCAACGTGCCCGAAGAGCTGACCGACGTCCCCGCAGGCGAGCAGGTCCAGGTCACCTTCCTGGCCCAACGGGCCTGATGAACTCCGTGTCGGGCGTGTCCTACCCGGTCGAAAGCCGGCACCCGGGCTGGCCCGCCCGGCTCGGCCCGCTGAGGGTGCCCGCCGGGGTGGTCGCGATCCGGCCGGTTCGGCTGCGCGACGCGGGTGACTGGAGCCGGATCCGGCTCCGCGACCGGGCGCACCTCGAGATGTGGGAGCCGACCGGCGTCGGCCCGTGGCCGGAACGCAACGCCTTCTGGTCGTGGCCGTCGCAGTGGGCTGCGTTGCGTTCGCTCGCACGGCGTGGTCAGTGCCTGCCGTTCACGATCACCCTCGACGGGCGGCTCGCGGGCCAGATCACTGTGGGTAACGTCATCCGGGCGTCGCTGCGGTCCGCGTGGATCGGCTATTGGGTGTCCTCGGAGGTGGTCCGCGGCGGGGTCGCGACAGCCGCCGTCGCGCTGGTCACCGACCACGCCTTCGGGCTGGGCGGACTGCACCGGCTGGAGGCCACCGTACGGCCGGAAAACGCCGCTAGCCTGCGGGTTCTCACCAAGGCGGGGTACCGGCAGGAGGGCCTGTTCGAGAGGTACCTCGACGTCGCCGGCGCTTGGCGGGACCACTACTGCTTCGCCATCACGCGCGAGGAGACCGGGGCCGGCCTGGTGTCACGGCTGGTCGCGTCGGGACGCGCCGATTACGCCTGACGGTGATTACCCACCCGGAGCAGTGAGCGCGTTACCACATGCTGTGAGTTTCACCTAATCCGGTGAGGCATTTCCGTGATCGAACCCGGCGAGCCTCCGCCCGATCTGTTACTCCTGTGACTAGCGTGATTTCAGGTGGAAGGATCGGGGGAGGTGACGGGAGATGCCCAGCTCCGTGATCATCGTCGCGCTCGCCGCGGCATGGCTCGTCGTTCTCGTGCCCATGGTCGCGCGAAAGCGGCAGCAAGTGGCCCGCACGGCCGACTCCGCGCTCGCGGCCAGGGTCGTGCGCAGTGGACGCAACGAAGACCGGGAGGAATTCGCCATGTCCGACGAGCCAGTGAAGTCCCGGCCTTCGGTCGAGGACGACCTCGCGGAGCTCGAAGCCGAACTCGAGCTCGAAGACGAGGTCGACGAACCGGAGCCCGATCCCGAGCCGCTCCCGCAGCCGTCCCGCGCCGAGCGGGCGGAGCGGGCCGAACGCGCCGCTTACCGGCCTGGTCGCGGCGGCTTCGACCCCGAAGCGGCGGAGATCGCGGCGCGCGCGAAGTACAGCTTCCGGCAGCGCGTGGTCGTCATCCTGCTGGTGATCGCGGTGGCCACGGCGGGCATCGCGGGCTTCCTCGTGCCGCTGGTCTGGTGGGGCCACGCGCTCGCCGACGTCGTGCTGGTCGGGTACCTCGTGTACCTGCGCCGGCAGGTGCGGATCGAGGAGGAGATCCGGCAGCGCCGGCTCGCCCGGTTCAACAGCACGCGGGCGCCTCGGCGTCCGGCTCCGCGCCCGTCTGATTCCTTCTCTGAGGTCGAGGAGCCGGTCGAGGACGTCGAGGACGTGGACGTCGTCGAGCCGGTCCGCCGCGAGGTGGTCGAGCGCCGTCCGTCGCCGACTTCGCGGGTTCGTCGCAGCGCGGTGGTCGTCGATCTGGACGACGAGGACCCGGCGTTCGAGGAGCTCGACGAGCCGGGGACCGGGCCTTACCGGCGGGCCGTCGGGGAGTGACCCCCCGTGCCGGGTGCTCGTAGGGCACTGATACGCTCTACGAGCACAACCAAGGGGCTGTAGCGCAGTTGGTAGCGCGTCTCGTTCGCATCGAGAAGGTCAGGGGTTCGATTCCCCTCAGCTCCACCAGAACATCGTTAGTAAGACCCCTGGCCGCCAGGACAGGGGTAAGGGCCTCCAGCAGGGAGCCTGACAGCTCAGGAGCGTCACGCAGCAGCGTGGCGCTCTTGTCTGTTTCAAGGCTCACACGGCGCGTGTAGGTCTTCTGACTGCCGCCAGTCGCGCGCGTAACCAGGTAGACATGACGCAGACCCGCGAACGGCTCGCGCATGTCCTGACGCACGACCTTCTCACCTTCGATGTACAGGCGCTCGAAGAACACCGAGTTCAACAGTCTCTGGACTGCCTCGTTGTCAGCGTCCTTCGCGGCCCGGTAGGCCGCATAGGGTTCGTCGAGGAGGTCTAGCGCGCGGCTGAGCGTGTCCACGCCGCCCTGCACCGTGTCGTGGTGGTTCTCTAGCAGGGCGAGGAGCTTGCGCCGCTCTGCGTGCAAGCTGGCCACCTTGGCGTTGAGCTTGTCCTTCGGCCACTCCTCATCCGCCGCGAGGTCAAGCAGGTAGTCCTCCTTCTTATCCAGCTTGGCGATACGTTCGCGTAAGCCTGCCTGCACCGACTTTGTAAGACCCTTGTGCACCGAAGCGGCCTCAAGCGCACGTTCACGCAACTCTTTGCGGAACTGCGCAGGGATAGTCAATGCGTGCTTGTAGTGGGTTGCTACTGCGTCTTCGACCACTTCAACGGGTACGAACCGCTTGTCACAGCTCCGGTCTTTACGGCCACTACAGAAGAAGTAATAGTAGGTTCCGCCATGCCGGCCGATCGACTTGTTAATGAGGAGACGCTGATTGCACTTGCCGCACCACACTAATCCCTTGAGGTAATGGTGGTAGATACGTCGCCGTGTACCAGCACCGTGGCTCGCGAGGACGCGCTGCACCTGATCGTATAGTTCTTCTGATATGAGCGCATCATGACGGCCGTTCTCGTATTCAACACCCTTGTAGACGACGCTGCCGAGGTAGTAGCGACTCTGCAAAACCTTGTACAACGTCTGCGTCGAAATTGGCCGCCCGCTGCGTGGCATTCGCAGGCCAGCATCCGTCAACTTGTCCCGAAGTTCGTCGATACTCTCATACTGACCCGTGGCGTATAGTTCAAAGGCCATCTTCACGAACGGTGCACGTTCCTCGTCAACAATGATTGTGTTGACGCGTTTGCCATCGACGAACTTGACTCCATTCAAATAACCAAGTTTCGCCATACCGTTCGTGCCCCCGTTTTCTGCGTTGTGGAGCATCTTGACTTTGATGTCTTCGCCGTTGCGCTTCACCTCCATCCAGTTCATGACGTCGACCATCGCGCCCATTCCCTCGGCGATATAGCCTTCGCCGAAATCTTCCTTGACCGAAATCAAACGCACGCCGAGTCGATCAAAAAGTTGCTTCGTGATCGCCGACTCAACGTAGTTGCGGAAAACTCGCGAGCGCATGTAGATGAACACATACTTGACTTCGCGGTGTGCTTCCAGGTATGTGAGCAGTTCGCGAAACACTGGCCGCTTCTCAATAGTCTGAGCAGACTTGCCAGGCTCCACAAACTCACGCTGGATTGCAACTCGCATGCCGCGAGCCTTCTTGCGCGTCTGTTCCCGCTGCGTGGCGATCGAGTTACCGTCTTCATCAACGTCGGCAGCCGTGTTGAGTTGGCGTTTCGAGCTAACCCGCAAGTAACTAATGCCACATTCTGCTTTCTGTCCCACTTCACCCCTCCTTATTTACGCAGCGATTAAACAGTCAAGTTGGCGGCGAAAGTACATCTTCGGCGCGGGTGCGGGTACACCGATCAGCCCCAACCGAGAAAGTCGTGTACTCATGGCCTCTGATGAGACGTTGAACAGGTTGGCGGCAAGCGACACATCACCAGTGTTGCGCCAGACGTGTTTCGTCAAGTCTGCGGGCATCAGCGCGCAGGCCGCGAACTCATTACAAATGGCCTCAACCTGTTGAGCCTGACGCCGCGCGTCGCCACTTCCGAGCCGCTCATGGAGCATGTCAGCATGCACAAAATCCAAGACGTGCTTGAACTCATGCAAAAGAGAGAAGCGTTGCCGCACCGCAGGCTCACTGCCGTTGATGAATACTTTTACCTGAGCATCTCCGGCGTTTGTGGTGATGCCACTCGTGCCGTTCATTTTATATTCTGGCGCGAACGAAACGGGAATCGTCTGCTGTTCAACGAGCCAGATCAGATTGAAATCCGGTTCTGCCGCCTCAAGCTGTTTCCGAAGTTCTGCCGCTTGTAGCCGCGCAGCGTGCAGTGATTCGCCGTAACTGAGCGGACGGCGAGGCAGTAGTGCGCGCAAATCGTCAATCAGCTTTGTTATGTCCTTTGTTGTTCGTGTCATGTCCTCCCTCCTTTCGTTGTTGATAGTCCTCGATAAGCTGAGCGAGTACGTCCGCGTCTTCCTCGCTGACTCCGTACGCCCGCCTGAAATACGTTCGTACCGGGGGCAGCGGTTGCGGTGTCACGCCAATGAAGCTCAGTAGTTCGCTCGGATCAAGCTCTAGAACGTCCGCAATGCGTTCAAGTACCTCGGGGGCCGCCTTATGGCGTTCCCCCGATTCGAGCCGAGATATGAAGCTCTTGTGCACGCCCACCAGCCGGGAAAGCTCCCCGAGCGTTATACCCGCCTCCATTCTCTTTGCTTTTATATATTCTCCAATTACTTGCGCATCTGCCATGCCTGCCTCCTCTCTGCATAGCATTATGCCTCATCCGTTGCCAGCTGGCAACTGTAGTAATTACAACGAGTAGTGTTACGTGCGCAGCATGTTCGAGACAAATGTCATCGCGTCAGCTTCCGTACAGACCGAAAAGAGCGTTTGTGTGTCTCGCGGAAGGCGCGCAACGACGTCTTGTACAACGCCCTGACGCGCCGCATCAGGGCAGGTGATGAGCACTCGTGGCATAACGCCATTTGGAGCGAGTTGCCCGCGTCGCATGAAGCTAATGTACGTCTCAAGCTTGCGCTTGATCGCTGGTCGATGTTCCGTTGCCTTATCTACTTCAACGGCCCAACTGTCCACAATATCGCCCCGTGCGACACTCATAAACGCGTCAGGCTTTAGAAGCCCGCCGTTACCGTCTGGCATCCATGAACGAGGCTCAGCTTCAAACTGAACCAATTCCAAATCTTCGTTCCGATGTGATTCGAGCGCCCGGACGTACAATTCCGAAGTAGCGACAGCGTGACTAATGAATCGCTCACCGGGGATAGTTGGTCGGCGAAGCCGACCTTCTTGCCCAATACGCTGCTCAAAGATGTTCGATAGCACAATGCCGCATGAATCAAGGGTAAACACTATTTCCGTCGAGCCGTGCTCTGTACCGCCGATTCGTCTCGAAAACCGCTTTAACACACGCCAGTCAACGAGTCGATGCAACGCACGCGCTCGGGAAACAATTCTGCTGCGTCCAGATAAGTTAGAGAAATGAAGGCGTTCGATCTGAGAACTGTTGAGGACACGAACGCGGCGAAGGTCCTTCACGATGTCACGGTCACGTGACGTCAAGCGCGCTAACACCCATTCAACGTGTGCCTGCCGGACGCGTTGGGGTTGCCCATTCCCGCCCACTATGAACCTCCTGGGGAGTGTAAGAGTGTCCCCGGCGTTAACGCAGCCGGCATGACCCTGACCAGCGTAAACACTGGCCGGCTGTTCGAGTGCCTATCAACGCCGATGACAACACCGAAGACAACGCGGCTCATGCTGAGCCTCCGCGCTTCTGACGGCCCACGGGCGGGGTGCTGCGCTGGTCTTGCGTAATGCGTCGAGTCATCGCTTCTTCAACGATATGTCGCGCGACACCAAAGCGTTCACGGCTGAGCGAAGCAATCGCAGCAGCGTCCGAGATTGGTGGTTCAGGTGGCAAGCTCGCGCCTGTTACTGGCGCTAGTGTTTGGCCGTTAACGCACGGTCGCATGACCAGTTCATATGGCGCCAATCCAACAAGATCGTCAGCTGTTAGCGGCCCGAAGCGACGTTCGAGCACCTTGGCGTCATCATACTCGACTGCGAAAGCGATTTGCGTACGCACAGTTCCGAGCACCGCCGCGCGGACAACTTCCGGGAGTTGCGAAAGGTACTGATTAGCGAGTGTAATGCCGAGGCCAAAGCCACGTGCTTGCGCCAACATGTCGGCGATTGGCAGCGGTAGCCGTACAACATCCTGTGCTTCGTCGATATACGCGAAGCATGGCTTGCGTCGCTCCGGGGCGATCTTCACGCGGTTCAGTGTTGCTCGCCATAGCTCCGAGATAAGCAGCGCACCGAGGAGATTACCGGTCTCGGTTCCAATATCACCTTTGGCCAAGTTTACGAGCACCACGGAGCCGTGCCGAAAGATGTCCTCGAAATCGATGCCGGCCGATTGACCCAACATGAGGCGTATGGGGACGCGCTGCGTGAAAGCTTCTACTTTGTTGAGTACGCTGCCGATTTGTTGCAAAACGTCGTTCTCGGACAACTGATCGAAACGTTCCCAGTATGCGCGGTAGTGCTCAGGTAGTCGCGGATGCTTGGTGACGTACCGACGGAACGATGGGTTGGTGAGCAATGGCACAACTTCGCAAATCGTCATGGCGGAACCGTCACGAGCAGGCACGTGGATAAGTGCATTGAGTGCGGCCCGCAAGATCTGATCAGTCCGCGGTCCCCAGTACGAGGCCCAGATTTCGCGAAAGATGTGCAAAATATTGTCAACCGCAAGCTCCCGAGCTTGCTCGGTGTGGGCATTGCCCAGGATGTTCAGCCCGATTGGCTGCTCACGCTTACTCGCGTCTAACACGATGACGCGCTTTGCGGTTTCACTGTCGATTCGTTCGAGCACGCTCCCGATGAGGTCGCCTTTTGGGTCACACGCAAACACACCATAGCCAGCGCGAATATCATTCAAGATCATGCGACTGAGAAGCACAGACTTGCCGGTACCGGTCTGTCCGACTAGATATGTGTGGTGCGTCCTATCTTTGGCTGTTAATGCGAGCGGTCGTCCGGTGGCGCTCGGGTAGTTCGACGTGGCGATAACCTGGCCATGCGTCGGCATACTGAAGGCCGGCGGCAGCTGCTGCGAAGCACCAAAAGTCATGCCGGGAAGTGAAACACCGCCGAGGGGAAATCCGAGCAGGCCAACGCCTTCGGCTGCGTTGAAGGTAACCGGCCAGGAGGCAATAGGGTACTTCCGCTGTGTGAGTCGTGCAGCGACATCCACTGAGGCAATAAACCGCCGTCGGAGGCGCACGCCTGGTGCGTTCAGACCGTGAAGCGTGCTCCAGACACGCCCAAACAGGGCATGGGCTTCTGCGCTCGTTGGGGCCGCCACGCCAACACGTGCGACACCGAGCAAGATCGGTTCGCGGTGTTTGATGCGAGCGGCCTGGACCGCCTCCGCCTCACCGCTACCAGTCTGCTCGACGATGACTAACGGTGTTTGACCGTTAGCGTCGAATGACGAACGCACGGGCTCAGGCGTACCACCACTGACAAATATCCACTGAAGGCGTATCTCCGTATCAGGTCCGGCGATCGGCTGCAGGGATGCAAGCAACGCGGCGCTAGCAGGTTCGACGCGCGTGAACGCAAGGGGGCGATGGTCTGTTGTTGTCGTCGCTTCGGCCGCAACACGAAACTTAGGCGCGTGTGCTAGGTAGTCCGGTGCGGCGGTGATACGTGCACCAGCCAGCGAACCACGGAGACTTGCGAGTAAGTTAGCCTCCGCAGATTTACTAGTCATAACGTGAAAGAAGATGCCCCGAACATTGCTGGCGACTTCCCAACAGACGGGCGGCAGCGGGTACAGGCTGAGCTTATTCGGATGTGTCCGAGCCTGAATGTTACTTAGCCAAGCTTGCGCATCTGCTGCCGACAAGCTGGCCGGCATCTGTACTTGGTACGCAACCAGCTCGTTACGCCATTTCGCCGCGATAGCGGCACGCAACCACAGGATAAAACCCAGCGGCGCAGCTGCGATACACAGTAGTCCAACGAGCGTTATGAGCATTGGGTACCTCCCTCGCTCGGCGCATCAGACGTACGCGGCTTAGCTTCTTCCTCTGCTAGTTGCCGCGCTAACGCTACGGCGATCTGCGCAAGCAAATCGACATCTATGTTCTTTCGCCGCTTCTCGACGATGCGGATATACCACTCTCCCATCCGTTTCCTCCGTTATTACATGACCAGGCGTTGCCAGAAGGCAACAAACCCTACACATTGTTATGCGTTGCCAAGTGGCAACTGTCAAGTCGTAGAATTCACAACGGGTAGATGTAGGGGATGCCCGCAGGTACCCCCTACATCTAGTGGCCTACGACGGGGACGGCGGCCAGCTCGTGCCCATGCCCTCCGCCGGACGCGGAACGGGCGAGGGCCGCACGGTGGGCGTGTTGGGCGGCGTCCGTCGCTCCACCACCTGCCGGAGCCGTTCCGTCTGGCGCTCGAGTTCTTCGAGCACACGCGTCTGCTCGTCCACGGTGATGGCCTGGAGACTCTCGACAGCTTCCAGCCGTTCCACCGTCGAGGCTAACAGCTTTGATAGCCGCCGGACCTGCACGGCGAGGTCTCCGGGGTGCGAGGGCTTCTCGGGCTTGGGGGCGTTCATCTAGCGACGTCCTTTCGTGCGAGTGGTGCCCATGAGGGACTTGGCGGTGCGGTACCACTGATGACCACGCCCGAGGGCATAGCCGGCCGCTCCAGAAGCGGCCATGCGCAGCACGGTGCTCACCGCTTCGACGCCTCTGCCGCCCGCACAATGGCCCGGGCCGCCCAGATGGCCAGCAGAACCACGACGAGCCAGAACAGGAAGTGCGGCAGTACGGCGTACAGCACCATGCCGAAGAAAAAACAGACGAACGGCAGGCACAGCAGCGCCAAGGCAACTTTTGCCATGTTGAAAACTCCAGACAGGAAGAAATGAGAGGAAGAGAAACGGCCTACCGATGGCGGCCGACGACGACCCACACCAGGCCGCCGAGGATGACCGCGGCGGCAATGGGAATGAGCGCAGGGCTTACGAGCGACAACAGCAGGTCGAAGCCGCCGGACACTGCTTGCCACAGGCTCGGCGGCAAGACCGGCTGTAACAGCGCGGCCAAGAGCTTCAGGAACAGCCCGGCCACGACCAGACCAGCCACGATGGCCACCAGGCGACCGACGACCGAACCAGCTCCGTGCTTCACGAGGGGTGCACCTCCTTCCGCTTCGTCGTGGGGTGTGTCAGGTGAGGGTCTGACGGGAACCACTAGAGCAAACGGAGCAGTGCGTAAGCCAGCCGATGCGAGCTCCAAGCATTCAGCAGCAGCAAAGCCGCAGGTCAGAAGTTTGCGAGGAGGTTGCGAAGTGCGGTATTCAGAGTTTGCGAGGACTGCTCTTGCAGTGCTCACTAACTCTGATTCGGGTCTTCCGGCGACGTCTGTTGCTGAACCGCCCCAGGGGCATGGTCGCTTGCCTCGCCGCCCCGCGAAGCATCATCGGGACGTACATCAAATGGATCTGAAAGGTCGACCAGTTCATCGCCGGGCATGAAGACGCCGAGAGCGTTAAACTCGCGCACGCTAAGCTGCTCAATCCAATGGTCGACCTGGTCACCACCGCCGCGTAAATTTTCGGACATATGTGTACACTCGATTAACCTAATATTTATAACACTTCCATAACATTTAGTCAATATCTGGCCAGTGATGCTCTAGCGTGCGACGGTTGCGCGCACGCGAGTTTGGGAGTGACATGAGCGAGGATGAGACGCGGAAAATAGGAGTCGGCGTCTTTACGGAAGCCCTGCGCCAGCTCGCACAGGCAGAAGGTATTTGGCGTCCCGACTTGCTCGAAGTCTTGAACGGCCCGGCGAGCAATCTTCGCAGGACATGGGGGATAGAGAAACTAGAAAATGCTGATGATATGGAGCGTGCACGGTCAACCATGCACGCCTTTCTGCTCGGGTACTTACGGCAGGTTAGAACCCCTAAGGCGAGGAGTGTTGACGACCAAAACAAACGAGCCGTGACGTTTGGGCTTGTCTATAGGGCCAGTTTCAATCTTGTTCCGCCCGAGCATGAATTATCTGGAAGAAATATCGAAAAACGCCGCCAGTGGCTCATGAAAAAACATGGCATATCGAGAGCGACGATCGACCGCGACTACAAACATGCACTTGGTGAAGTTGCCCGTCTTATCCAGTCCGGCTATCAGGTGACGGCTCCGGATGTGGAGCCAGGCGCTGTCGAGTCAGTGGCGGAGTTGTCGCCAGTCATCGAACCTGCATCTTCAGATGCGAGAACCGCTTGGTACCGTCGTCGTTCCCTTCATCTGGCCAGCCTGGCCGGTGCGGTTCTGCTGGCTACGGCTATCGTGGTGCCGCTCAGTTTGTCAGAGGAAACCAACGGCAATGCCCCTTCGGGTGCATCGACGCCGAATGCACTGCCGTCAACGACGAAGGCTGCTGCCTTGCCAGCCTCGACCGGCCCGCCTCCGCCGCCGCTCGTCGTCGCAGTACAGAGCGTCCGCGACGCAGCAGCCGGGTGGCACGTCACCTTTGACCGTGCCGACAAGGCAGGTACCGGTGCCGCACTGGTCGCGAGCGAACCACGTGCCGCGTTCCCCAATGGCAGGTTTGACGAGTTCCTGCGCAGCGAACTGGCCGCCGGCGGGTACCTCGCGGGTGGCGCCATGCTCAAGCTGCAAGTCAGCGGTGTTGCAACCGGCACTGTCGAAGTGACAGACGTCCGCCCCATCATCGAGAAGCGTGAACCGATCAAAGATGGACTAACGGTCGTCATGGGAACCCAAGGCAACGAACTTGATGAGAGTGTGGGCCTCCAACTTGACGAGGCTAACCCAGTTGCAAAAGATTACGACCCGACGCAAATGAAGTTCGGAAAGTCCTACTTCCTTGACAAGCACATCCGAATTGCACCGAAGACCTCCGACACGATCAACATTATGACGCTGGCAACGCGTTATTCGTACACGTTCCGCATCGCTATTGACTACACTGTGGATGGCAGGCGCGGTACGCGGACTGTGTCTGTTGACAGTGGCATTACGCCGTTTCGCGTCACCCCGGACTTCTGCGGAACGCAAGCCTTCGACATTCCAAGCGCAGACCGTGACCGGCTCCGTACAGTTCGCTACGCCACTGTACATGCCATGGGCGTAGATCCAGCCATTGCAAACTATGCCTGGAAGGATGTTGACCCTGCTACCTACAGTGCGAACTGTGGTGGCTCATGAAGTCGCGAGTTTCGAACACACCGCTTGCTGCCAAGTCACTGACGCTCGTGCGAACTCCCTCAAACAACGACTTCGGCAGTCAAGATGTGCAGCCGCATGGGCAAATAGGTAGCACTTCTGTCTGTGGCGGCCCACACTGTCCCCATGACCGACCCGTTCGAGGCCCAGCCAACCCCGTGGCCCCACCCGCAAGCGGACCTGCTTGCCGGTGACGATGACTGGTGGTTCGTCGCCTGCATGGACTGGCCGCGGGACCAGTGGCTTGGCTACATCGGCGGGTATTGGAAGGCGGCCAGCCTCATCCTCGCCCAGGTGGCAGTCACCGGCCGCGACCAGGACTACCTGGTCTACCCCTTCCTCATGTGCTGGCGACACCACGTTGAGCTGCAGCTCAAGAACCTCATCATCCAGTGCCAGCGCTGCAAGCGCGTCGAAGTGGACTTCCCGCGTACGCACAAGATCGAAGTCCTGTGGTCGCGCACCCGAAAGTTGCTCGACGAGGTGTACCCGGACGACGACCGGGAACGGCTCTATGACGTCGCACGCATCCTGACGCAGCTTGACGGGTTCGATCCCACCTCGGAGCACTTCAGGTATCCGGTTGCACGGGACGGGTCGCCGACCCTCGAAGCGCTGCCGCGCGTGCACATGCGCCTGTTCCATGAAGCCATGGAAGGCGTGGCTCACTACTTGGATGCCACCGATACTGGGCTCCGGGAGAAGATCGACAGCGAGAACGAAGCCCGAGAGGCAATGCACGACCTTTACGGCCCCTGACGCGCAAAACACCAGGCCGCCCGCATCACGGACGGCCTGGTGTCGTGGTTGTTCGAGCTTCGGCTACGCGGACGCGGCCGGAACCCCTCGCGCTGTGTCGTACAGCCATCGTCGGAAGTCCGGCGAGCTGGTGTAGATGGTGGGCGATTCGCCCGGGTACTGCGCGGCTGCCCGGCTGCACGTGCCCACGAGCTGCGGCACGCCGTTGACGACCTCGACGGCCGGGCCGCCGGAGTCCCCGCCGCCGGGGCCGTCCGTGCCGTGCGGGTTGTCGGTGCAGATCTCCCCGGCAGACTGCTGGGCGTCGGCGCACTTGGCCGCCGGGAGCACCCGCGTGTTGAGCTGCTGGAGCTGCGTGGGCAAGTTGGAGGTGTCGCCGTCCGGCTCGTCCGAACCCCAGCCGTACAGCGTCACCCGATCACCGGGCTTGGCGGCGTGCCCGGCGAGCTGGATGGGCTGCATGTTCACCGGGTGGTCAAGCTGGAGCATGGCCACGTCGTCCACCTGCTGTTGCGGTGCACCGGCCGACCACTGCCAGCCCGGATGCACCACGATCTTGACCACCTTGGCCATCTCGCCGCCTTGAGTGCGGTCCTTGGAGCCGACGCGCACTGAGAACGTCTTGGCCGCCGTGGGAACGCTCATCCCGGCAGGGTTGTCAGTGACGCAATGGGCATTGGTCACTGCCCATCCGCGGAACAGGAGTGCAGCGCCGCAGTAGTGCCGGGCGAAGCGCCCGTAGTCGGGCGCGTCGTACTGGAGTGAGGCCATCCATGACGTGTTCCCGGTGGCCTGGTTACCACCCACGATGTTCGGCTGGACGGCGGCGGACGCCGGAGCGGTGCCGAACAAGCTGGACAAGCCGGCCAAGGCGGCCACGGACGCGATAACGGTCTTTCTCAAGAGCTTCCTTCCTCGTGTTTGTGCTTCGGACACCTCCGGCGTGTCGGGTACCGGAGGGGATTAGGGGCGCGGGCTACAGTTCTCGCCCGTGCTCGGCGCGGTACGCCGCTAGCTCGGTTTCGTCGGGCGGCTCGTTGCCGTCGTTGTAACAAAGCGTCAGGTGATGTGCTTCTGGCGTGCCGTCTGACTCGTCTTCTATCTGCACTTCGACGGCTACGGCGTGGATATTCACGCAGCGTTGCGCGGGCTGGCGTAGCCAAAAGGCCGCCTGAAGGAAGCAGTCGGCAACCTGCTCATCGGAGAACATAATCACGTAGGCCACGGGATGGTGTCCGTTCGGTGGGGACTATTCGAGACGTTTCAAGCCGTCGAGGATGCGTTGCATAAAGGCTGTGTCGGGTTGCTGGTCAAGGTCTCGCCGGGGCCACGGTGTCGGCGACCGGTTGACATACGGCCGACGGCGACGAGGCAGCTGGACATAGGCTGGTATCGGCTGTGTTGGCACATCGTCGGGTGATATAGCCGGAAGCACCTCGGTCGGTGCTTCCGCAAGTGCTTCTTCGGCTCGTTCGTGTCGTACCCGCGCGATAATCACCGACGGCGAACGGTCGTCAGTGTCGGGTGTCCGTTCACGAAGTCGCGCAACTGCTAAGACCCCCAGGCTTAGCAGGAACAGGCCACCACCGACAATGGCGACGTACAGCCCGAGCGGGTTCACGAGTCCGGCGGTTCCCGGACAACATGCCGGCCGTCCGGGTCGTTGTCCGGCATCTTGTCGGCGTAGAGCTTAAGGGCATCGGCGAGGGCTGTCAGTAAACCGCTGCATTCCGTAAGTTCGGCGGCAGTGACGACACCGACCTTGAAACGGGCCGCCACGATCTTGAGGTCGGCACCAGTGACGTCGATTAGCTCAGAAAGGCTTGCCGGGGGTTCGCTCACGCGCCCGCGCCCTTCTCCTCGGGTCCAGCGTGTTCGTCGAGAAGGTCGGCCAGTTCGCGGAGCATCCCGGCATATTCGCGCTGCTTCTCAGACGTCATTGTGTTCAGCATGAGGGCGTTGGCGACCGGTTCGGCGTGGGTGCTCACCGCTTGCAGCGATTCGATCAGGGCTTTAGTGTCTTCGTTCATGAGTCCCCCTGTTAGGCAGTGATCGGCGGCGGGCTATTCGGCGGTTCTGGCTCCGGGTGGCTGTGTGCTTCGACGAACCGCTCACTAAAACGGTGCACGAGCGTGCCCAATTCTCCGAGTAGGTCACCGAATAAAGTCAAATCAGGTGAAGTGGACGCGGGCCGACGTTCCGAAAGATCGAGCATCTGCGCACTCGGGTTTCGTTTTTCATCGTGCATCCAAGCGCTGACTTCAAGGATGCCGGCCAGCTCACGCAGGAAGTCGGCGTACTGCTTTTCACCTTCGACTGAGCGACGGTTTGCCCGGATATCGGCAGCCAAGGCAGATGTGCCCCGACTAGCGGCGTCGAGGGCATCAACAACAACGTGGGTTTCGGGCGATAAGCTCATGCGGCGCACCGTTTCGAGGTAGTCAACATGCGGTAGCGCGGACATGGCCAGCGACACCCGCACAGTTCGCAATGCCGGCCTGTTTCCTCGGGTTCGTGTAACCACCACGCCAGATGCGCCAGCGGTGCCCACAGGTTGACGGTCGATACGGTGTGTTGCGGCGAGGTTGCAGTCACTCGATCACCGTTTTGAGCCGCATGGCGAGCACCTGCGCCCGCGCGGTAAAGCTCAAGTGCTCAAGCATCTGGTCTTGCAGAAAGGCGTTGTGCGCCAGGTGCCGCAAGCTCGGCACCACGACGTACCGCGCACCAGTGCGCACCAGTTCGGCAACCAGCTCGTCAAACGCCTCACGCGAGCCGCAGTGAAACTCGAAGAAGAACCGCGCGAAGTACAGGCCGTGCGTCTCGGCATAGGCGATCACGTCACGCTCAAGCCGACGCACCTTGTCGTCTGGCACATCGCACGGCACCCGCATGTAGCCGTAGGCCCGTGGCAGCGGCACAGCCGCCGCTTTCGCCTGATCGAGTATCGCCGTCATCTGGTCATCCCTGGTGCTGGTCGTCCTGGCGGTATCCGGGGCGGCCAGTGGTGGCACTGGCACGACCGATGGAGGGCGGCCGCGCAACCGCGCTGTCGAGATTCAACGCGGCCAACCGCCCCGAACACCGGTTGTTGACCTTGGTTGACCAGCGCCGACTACACCAGGTAGCCAACCGGGCACTCGCCGGAAGAAGACCGGCACTTGCTAGGCTTGACCAGCGGGAATGGCTCGGCAGGGTTAGGTACAGAAGGGTGAGCACGTGGCAGGTACGCGGCACCGCCTCATCCGCGCCCGGAAGGCCGCCGGGTACACCCAGGAATCCCTGGCCGAAGCCCTGCACACCGACCCTCGGACAGTCCGCAACTGGGAGAGTGGCAAGTCAGAGCCCATTCCGTACAAGCGCCCGAAGCTCGCGCGGCTGCTCGATGTCACCCCGAGCCAGCTCGACGCCTTGCTCACCGACGAACGCCCCGCCGAGTTGCTACCGGCAGCCTCCGCCCTCCGGCCAGCCAACGCCACCCCCGAGGACGACGAGGCCGCCGCCTGGGAGCTGGCCCAGCGCATCACGGCCAGCGACGTCGGTAGCGAGACGCTCTCCCAGCTTGAACACATCGTGGATGACCTGGCGATTGCGTACTCGACGTCCTCGCCGGCCGATCTCGCGGTGAAGCTTCGCGGCTACTTGCAGTACGTCGGGCAGCTCCTTGACGGGCGGATGACACTCGCCGAACACCGCCGCCTACTCGTCGTCGGCGGCTGGCTATCGCTGCTCTCCGGCACGGTGCACATCGACCTCAACCAACCGGCTGCTGCGCGTGCTCGGCTGCGTACCGCTGACAGTCTCGCCAAGCACGCCGACCATGATGAGATCCGCGCCTGGGGACTAGAGACCGAAGCGTGGTGGCTCTTGACAGATGGCGACTACCACGGCGCGTTGGAGCTCTCGCGCCGTTCGCAAAGCTTTGCTCCGGCCGGCAGTTCCATTGCAATCCAGGCCACGGCACAGGAAGGCCGCGCACTCGCCCGGCTCGGCGAGGCAACCGACATGTACCGCACTATTGAGCGCGTGAACCACTTGGTTGCGCCGCTCAAGGTTCCGGATCGTCCCGAACACCACTACCATTACGATCCCAATAAGTCCGTGGCCTACATGGCAACGACCCTGGCGTGGGCAGGTGATCCGGCGGCCGAAAGCTTTGCCCGCGAAATTATTGATCGTTTGAACCGTCAGGAACACAACGGCAAGTGGCCTCGCCGGGTGGCATCCGCCAATCTTGACCTCGCCCTCACGCTCATTGTAAGTGACCGGATGGACGAGGCGATTGGTGCGACACACAAGGCGCTGGCGTCCGGCTGTGTTGTGCCGTCAAATCACTGGCGGGCGGCGGAAGTGGTGGGAGCTGTCGAAGTCCGGAAGATGCCAGAGGCGCGGGAACTGCGTGAGGCTTATGAGGAAATGCGGCGACAAGACAACAAGTAATCTGCAATCAATCGGAGTATAAGCGTAACATGAGCGCCGTCCAGGAAGCTATTAAACAGCTTGAAACTCTAATTAAGGAATACGACGAACTCGCGGGTAAGTCTCAGCATAATGATATGTCTGACTATCCGAGCGAAAGTCGGGTTTTGGCCAATCGTCTTCAAGCCGCCATTGACCGGTTGACTGTGCCGTCCAGCACGTATGCGCGTCAGGCTGAATTGCAACGAAGCAAAGCGACACATACTCGATTGCTTCATCTGGGCGGTATTGTTCGCGCATTACGGGATGATCTTAGTGCAGGCTGGCTTGAGTCACTGGTTGAACTGGTGCACGCTGACATGCATAGTGACTTCCTTGAGATGGCAGACGAGCTTCTTGCAAAGAAATATAAGGACGCAGCGGCCGTCATCGCGGGATCATCGCTAGAGGTCCACATCAGAGCACTATGCCTGAAGCTCAGTGTGGCGACTGACGACAACGGCAAGCCAAAAAAGGCTGACACGATGAACTCCGACCTCAAGAAGGCTTTCGCGTATGGCGCACTTGAGCAAAAGCAAGTGACCGCTTGGCTAGGCCTTCGTAACGCGGCCGCACATGGCCAATATGGCGACTACGTCGAGAGCGACGTAAGGCATCTCATTGACGGAGTTCGCGGATTCGCGATCAAGTATCCAGCCTGAAGCCCGCCGAGGTCAATGATAAGTTATCAAGCGGGTGGTTATCAACAGCTTGAAACCTGCCCTTGTAATGGAGTAGCACATGCACATCGACCCAGCCTGGGCTCCAGTCGTTGCTGCGCTCGGCGCGTCTTTCTTAACGATCCTGGGCACTTTCGGATTGACGCAATGGCAGCGTTGGCGAGATGGACGCACCTCAGCGAGGAACGCAAAGCAGGCAGTCTACGGTGAGTTTCACGCTCGCATTGTCTCGTTTGCGCGCCGCGTTGAGTCACTCGGCCTGACCAAGCAGATGCGATCCGGTATTGACGAAGGTATCGGCGTGATGACCCGTCAAAGAAAGCCACTCGACCTGTTCGCTTTGTACGATTGGGTTGATGTTGAGTTCAAGCCTCTCAATGATGCGTACTCCAGGATCTGTGCGACAGGCAGTCAGGAGGCAATTGATATTACGACACGCCTGCTCGCGACCTGTAGCGACTTAACCGGCTACGCGATTGCTACCGACGAGCAGCGCGGCCTACTTGCTAAGCTTATCCGCGGCGAGGCGCAAACTGACCAGCAAAAATCAGATTACCACAAGTGCCTCGTGACCCTACTCAAAGAGAACGAGAACTTCGCGCGGCTTATCCGAAAGGAGGCCGGAAGGGCTGCTGCGGTCTTCCCGATTGAACGTCGTGCACTGACCGCAGTTGAGGGATCCGACGACACACCGGAAATGCTTGACGGTAAATCGCCTGACACCTCCCACGAGAAGTAGTATAGAATGTGTCAATGACAAGCAGCGACACGCAGCCATCAAAAGAGCCTTCTGGCAAGGCTCCCGGCGATGCAATTGATGTCGCTTCACTGCCGTGGCTGTTCACGCAGCATCATCCTATCGACGCCAGCGAATTCATTGGATATGCCAAAGAGCGCGGCGTCGATCTTGATGAACGCAAGCTGCGGCAACTTTATAAGCACGGAATTCTCATTCCGTTCATTGGAATTAGCAGCAGACGACACACTCAGTCGCAGGTGCAGACCTATGACGAACCTCAGCGCGGAGGCACTCGACTCTACGACTTTCGAGAGGCCCGAAGAGCTGGCCGCCTCCTCGACTTGCGCTCTGTACCCTTTCTGCCGAGGCTGAGTTTCGACTCAGAGCGCAGCGCGAGCTCTGGCCTGTGGAGCGGTCCGATCTATTCGCATCACCAGCTTATCATTCTTCCTAAGCTTGAAAATTGGCTTACACGCTGTCAGTACTCATACCGTAACAAGAAAGTATACCCGCGCCTTCCGGAACCTGACCTATTCCTCAAGCACTGGGCGTCCTGGTATCACCAGATCGCACTGATGGCTACAGCGCTTGAAGCGCGATACCTGCCAGTGCTCGACCCTGAGTGGACTCATCTGGTCAACGCCGAGATTGACGAATTTGAGCGTTACCGTCAGAACTTTGACCCTGTAGCGATGAGTACGCGGCTCAAGTATTCGCCCGAGCAAGTCCGGAAGGACGCAGAAGAGTTACTGTCCGTCGCTCGTTCAATCGAGCCAGCCGGCGGAGCGTGGAGCCAACTCATGAGACGGGCTCCGCGAGACTCATGGAAGCAACTAAGCGGAAACGCTTTGTCGGCGATGGAGCTTCGGGAGACTGCTGAGATCCTGCTGCGGTTCTATGAAGACTTGGTCGACCGTGAGGTTGCCATGCCGCTGCCCGCAATACCCGAGAACGCACCTCATCCTCTTCACGAGCGATTGAGTATGAGGCCGAGGACTCTCGACCAAGACTTGATGAGCCTCGGCCTCTCGCCGCATCCTCGGGTGGTATTGGCCGTCGAAGGCGAGAGTGAAGAAAAACACGCGCCTCGCGTGTGGAAAACACTTGGCTATCCAGCGACACCCGAACTAGTCCGCTTCATGAAGTTGGGCGGAGTCGACAAGGACCCGGTAAAGCTTGCAGCGCTCGCGACCACACCCTTAGTCACTCGAAAAGACCCGAGTGGCCAGTTTTGGTGGATCAACAAACCGCCAACGCGGTTCATGGTTGCCGTTGATCCCGAGGGGCGTTATGCGCGAGATAAGATCAAGGGAACCAAAAATCTCATAATCGATGAGATCAGGTCAGGTCTAGCTGCCCAGGGAGCAAAGACCACTGAAGAATCACTAGGCGATCTTGTCGACCTTCGCACCTGGGACGCTAAGTGTTATGAGTACGCGCATTTCACCGATGAAGAGTTAGCCGCAGGCATTGCCGAGATGCATGACACGCTCAACTCCTGGTCTAGGGAACAGCTCATAGAGGCGCTGGCCTACTGGCGCGAGCAGGGGAAAGATATCGAGCGCGTCTGGACGAGTGGCTATTGGGATTCGCAACTGAACCGGCCGAGCGGAAAATGGAAGCGCGAGGTCAGCAAGCCGAAACTTGCAGAAGCACTCTGGCCAACTCTAGAGCAGAAGATTCAAGCTGCAATGACGGAGCCAGACGCGCCGATGCCTCCCATCGCGCAGGTAATTCAGGAGGCCTTTGCAGTGGCGCAGAACTGGCGATACAAGACGTTCGTACTCACTGCTGCCGAGTAGGCACGGCAACCCTAGAATTTGCAGTGCCTGCGAGACCTAACTGTCGTCGAAGACGACCAGCAGGCCACCTTTCTGTGGTTTCATCGCGAGGTGGCCGAGTTGTTGTTCTGGCGCCTTGGTGATGTACATCGTGTGAACAAGAAGCTCCTTGCCATCCAGCTGTTCTGCGGCCACAAACGAGATGTCTGCGCTTCTACCAACGGCATCCAGGGTTTTCAATTGCTTGAGAATACGTGCCGCTAGTGATCCTTCAACCGTCCCTCCTGTCGCTGTAACAGCCGCCCCACGCTCCGCAAGCTGATTTCGTACCGTTCGGCAAGCTCTTGCCTGGTAGCTCCTTCACGGTACTGGAGTAGCAGGAGCCGGACCTTCGTCTCACCAAGCCGCTCCTCAACGGTGGGTTGCGGCCCCTTCCGCTCGTCGGACTTCACGCTACGTCGCTTGCTGTGCTTCACAGCCTGCTCCTTGACCAGCTGTTTTGTGACTTCCTCCAGGCTGACAGGGGTCACAGAGGGGTCTGCATAGTGTCGTAGGAGGTCCACGTTTTGAAGGCCCGCACTCAGAAGAGTGCGGGCCTTTTTCGTGTCCGTGGCGGTGTTTTCAAGGCCGAATCCAGAGGTCACGGCTGCTCGCCAGGAGCACCCGGCCGTCCGGCAAGCTCGCCGCCGCGCTGACCGTATCCCTTGGACAGCCCAGTTCGCCTCGCTGCCAACCGCCGGCGCCGAGTGCCCAAACCACCGAGCAGGGTCGGCTCGACGCGCTCGAATCCCGCTCGATGCGCTCCCCGATCAGCACCGGCTTGCCCGCTTTGTCGATGGTTCCGCCGACTACCCTGCCGTCGCCCAGCGCCGCCGGGTCGGTGAGCCTCCAGTTGCCCGGTGCGCCCGTCATCACCACCGCGCCCGCCGCGTTTCCGCCGGCCAGCAGCCAGTTGCCGCCTACCCTCAGCACCGTGCCGATCTGGAGGTCGCTCTGGACCTTCGACACCGTCCAAGTCTCGCCTGCGTCACCGGAGGCCCAGACCAGTGGGCTCGCGCCGAGGGAGCCGGCCACGAGGACCTGAGCACCCTCCGCCGCGATCGCGTTGGGCGACCAGTAGCCCGGGCCGTCGCTCGGCAACTCGATCTCGCGCGCGGTGCGGCCCTCGTCGCCGGACACCCACGCGACCGGTTTCGCCCCGCCGGGACCCGGACGGGTACCTACGCCGACCAGGTTCCGGCCCGCGCGGGCCAAAGCCACCGCCTTCCGATCGAGCTCCGGCCGGAACAGCCGGACGACCTCGCCGGAGCGGTCCCGCCGGTAGAACCACTGGTCGAGCCCGATCACTGCCCCGTCCGCTCCCGGCACGGCGGCGGTGGCCGCGAAGGCGGTCGCGGCCTGCTCCAGCCCGCGGCCCGGTAAGGGGCCGAGCACCAGCCGGGTGCAGCCGTCCCTGCCCAGCCAGGTCGCCGGGACGCTACCGCTGTTGCCCGTCCGGTAGCTGCCGAAGCCGAGCACGCAGCCGTCGACCGGCACCAGCGTCATCAGGCCCTCGTGGGCCGAGACCGAGCCGTCCGATGCCGGGTACTCGATCCCGCCCGGTCGCACGGTGAAACCGAGCGCGCCCGTTGGTTCACCGGGCGGCAGGTTCCCGGGATCGCAAGCCACGACCGCGGCCAGCGACAGCGCGAGAATCGCCCCGAGCTTCTTCATGAGCGGGAATCTTGCCAGCGCAAGGTCACTTTTGAGCCGTGCGAGACCGTGACAGGGGCCGTGTCAGTTCGGGGTCAGGGTGGTGTCAGGACGGCCCTTCAGAGTTCCTCCCATGACCACTTCGGCGATCAGTGCCTCCGGGCTTCGGAAGGCCTACCAAGACAAAGTCGTTCTCGAGGGGATCGATCTCGATGTTCCCTCCGGCAGCGTTTTCTCCCTCCTCGGGCCCAACGGGGCCGGTAAGACCACCACCGTCAACATCCTGACCACCCTGACCCAGGCCGACGGCGGGAGCGTGCTGGTTGCCGGGCATGACGTCGACTCCGATGCCAAGGCCGTGCGGAAGGCCATCGGGGTCACCGGGCAGTTCGCCGCCGTTGATGAGCTGCTCACCGGGCAGGAAAACCTGCAGCTCATGGTCGATCTGAGCCCCGTCAAGAACGGTAAGCGAGTTGTCGAGGAGCTCCTCGAGCGCTTCGAACTCACCGAGTCCGCGCGGAAGCCCGCGTCCACCTACTCCGGGGGTATGCGGCGGAAGCTGGACCTCGCCATGACGCTCGTCGGGGACCCTCGGATCATCTTCCTCGACGAGCCCACCACCGGCCTCGACCCGCGCAGCCGGCGCACCATGTGGTCCATCGTCAAGGACCTGGTCGCCGAAGGCGTCACCATCTTCCTCACCACCCAGTACCTCGACGAAGCCGACCAGCTCGCCGACAAGATCGCCGTGCTCGACCGAGGGCGGCTCGTCGCCCAGGGCACGCCCGACGAGCTCAAGCGGCAGATCCCCGGCACGCACGTCCGGCTCCGGTTCACGTCCGTTTCCGAGCTCGACGCGGCCTCGCGGGTCATCAGCGGCTCCACCCGCGACGACGACGCGCTGACCCTGCGGGTGCCCGGCGACGGCGGCACGAAGTCGCTGCGCAACCTGCTCGACCGGCTCGACGAGTACGCCATCGGCGCCGAAGAGTTCTCCGTCCACACCCCTGATCTCGACGACGTTTTCCTCGCCCTGACGGGCCACACCACGGAGGTCCCGGCCAAATGAGCGCCCAGACTGTCATGCTGCGCCGCAACTTCAAGCACATCGCCCGGAACCCGACCTCGGTGTTCAACGCGGTCCTGATGCCGATCGTGATCATGCTGATGTTCGTCTACATGCTCGGAGACGCGTTCGACGTCGGCGTGAACTACGTCGACTACGCGACGCCCGGCCTCATGCTGCTGGCCGTCTGCTACGGCCTCGGCGCGACCGCGACGTCGGTGAACTCCGACATGACCAAGGGCATCATCAACCGCTTCAAGGTCATGGACGTCTCGCGGGGCGCGGTGCTGACCGGGCACGTCGTCGCGAGTGTCCTGACGAACCTGGTCGCCATCGCCGCCCTCGTCGGAGTCGCCTTCGCGCTGGGTTTCCGTCCTGACGCGAGCTTCCTCGACTGGCTCGGCGTGCTCGGCATGGTCGTGCTGCTGGCTTTCGCGGCCGGCTGGCTGACCGTCGCGTTGGGACTGTTCGCCAAGTCGCCGGAGACGGCGGGGCTGGCTTCCGTGCCGCTGGTCATGCTGCCGTTCTTCAGCAGCGCGATCGCCCCGGCGGACAAGATGGGCCCGGGCCTGCGGCAGTTCGCGGAGTACCAGCCGTTCACGCCGATCATCGAAACCGTGCGCGGCCTGCTGAACGGCACGCCGTCCACCGGTTACGCGATCACCGCCGTCGCCTGGTGCCTCGGCATCGCCCTCGCCGGCTACTTCTGGGCGCGGTCGACGTTCAAGAAGCGAGCGTGACCTCGGCGAGCTCCCGCCAGTCCGCCCGCGCCCCCTCCGCAGCCGCCTCGGTGAACCCCTCGTCACCGAGGCGGCTTCGCGCGGCCTGCTCGATCCGGGCCAGGTCCGGCCGGGACCGGTCCGGCAGGCCGCGCACGCCGGCGCTCGCCGCCAGCAGCCGCGCGGCCTGTTCGTACTCCTCGCGCCGCAGCGCCAGATCCGCGATGCCGACGAGGACCTGCGCGGTCAGCGGCGGGTGGCCCACCTCGGCGGCCGCAGCCAAGGCCGCGGCCCGGTGCTCGACGGCTTCGGCGGGATCGTCGGCCAGGTAGGCGAGCAGGTCCTGGATCACCGCGCGGACCTGGGCCCGCTCGGCCGCCGCGCCCAGCATCGCCGTCGCGACGTCGAGCTGGCGGCGGGCCTGCGCGAAGTCGCCGCTCCAGCGGGCGAGTTCCGCCTTCGACAGGGCCAGCTCGGTCAGCGCGTCTCGCCAGGCGACCCGTTCCGCGTACCGCTGGGCGTCCGCGATGGCGGTCGCGCTCGACTCTTCGTCCCCGGACAGCCAGTACAGCTGGGCCTGCCGCGCGCGCATCCGCACGGCGTCCTCGACGGCGCCGACCTCGGTGACGATCGCGATCGCGGCTTCGTAGTGCTCGCACGCGCCGGCGAAGTCGCCGCGCATGGCGATCAGGTCGGCCAGCTCGGTCTGGGCGAACGACGTGCCCCACCGCTCGCCGATCGCGCGGAACTCGGTGAGGGCCGTCTCGAAGTACGCGTCCGCGTCCTGCCCTTCCCGGCCGAGCAGGACCCGCATCTTGCCGAGCTGCAGTCGCGCCAGGGCGCGGACCCACGGGTCTTCGTCGGTGACCAGCGGTTCCCACGCGGACGTGAACGCGTCCGGTTCCCGCAGCATGCGCTCCAGCGCGGCGACGAGCGACACCGCCGGGTGGCGGTGCGGCAGGCGCGAGCCGATCTCGTGCACCTGGTGGATCCACTCGACGGCCTGGTTCTGGTCGCTCTCGCGGCCGGCGGTCAGGAACCCGGTGACGAACGCGTAGACCGTCGCGCGGGTTTCGTCGGGCACTTCGCCCGGCACCGCGGTGGCCGCCATCAGCAGTTCGTTGCCCTCGGACTTGTGCCCGGCGAGCCACCAGTACCAGCCCGCGGCCGCCGCGAGCCGCATCGCTCCGGCCGCGTCGCCCGCCGCCAGCGCACCGCGCATCGCCGCGGCGATGTTGTCGTGCTCGGCGTCGAGAGTGGCGAGCCACGCCAGCTGTTCGGCCCGGCGCAGGTGCGGCTCCGCGGTTTCGGCGAGCTCGGTGAAGTACGCGAGGTGCGCCTGACGCGTCGAATCCGTTTCCCCCGCTTCGGCGAGCCGCTGCCCGGCGTACTCCTTGATCGTGCCGAGCATCCGGTAGCGCGGCGCCTGGTCGCCGGCGGTGACCACCAGCGACTTCTCGGCCAGCGCGGTCAGGATCTCCTCGACGGCGTCGTTCCCGCAGACGCGCTCGGCCGCCTCCAGGCTCGCCCCGCCGGCGAACACCGACAGCCGGCTCAGGACGGCGCGTTCGTCGTCGGCGAGCAGTTCCCAGCTCCAGTCGATGACCGCGCGCAGCGTCCGGTGCCGCGGCAGCGCGGTGCGGCTGCCGCCGGTCAGCAGGCGGAACCGGTCGTCGAGCCGGTTGGCGAGCTGGTCGAGCGACATCGTGCGCAGCCTGGCCGCGGCGAGCTCGATGGCCAGGGGCATCCCGTCCAGCGCCCGGCAGACGCGGGCGAGCGTCGGGGCATCGGCCACGAAGTCCTTGCGCACCGCGCCGGCCCGGTCGCGCAGCAGCTGGACGGCGGGGGCTTCCTCGATCTTCGCGGGGTCGGCGTCCTCGGCCGGCACCACGAGCGGGGCGACCGGCCACAGCGCCTCACCGGTGATGCCGAGGGGTTCGCGGCTCGTCGCGAGGATGCGCAGCCGGCGGCACTCGCCGAGCACGCGGTGGGCGAAGGCGGCCGCGGACTCGATGACGTGCTCGCAGTTGTCCAGGACCAGCACCAGATCGCGGTCCTGCAGCGCGGCGATGACCCGGTCGGTGGGTTCGGCCTCCGGCGCGTCGCCGAGCAGGGCGTCGCGCAGCTTGAGCGCGGCGAGCGTCGCCTGGGCCACGTCGCCCTCGGTCGGTGCGAGCTCCACCAGCCAGACGCCGTCCGGGACGTCGCCGAGCAGGGTGCGCGCCGTCTCGGTGGCCAGCCGGGTCTTGCCCGAGCCGCCCGGTCCGACCAGCGTGGTGAGCCGGTGTTCGGTGACGAGCCCGCGGACGGCGGTGACGTCGTCGTCCTTGCCGACGTAGCTGGTCAGCTCGGCGCGCAGGTTCGTCTTGCGCGGCTCTTCGCGCCGGGTCAGTTCGCCACGCAGCAATGCGACGTGCAGCGCGGCCAGCTCCGGCGACGGGTCGACGCCCAGTTCGTCGGCCAGCGTCTCGCGCGTGCGCTCGTAGACGCGCAGGGCCTCGGTGTCCCGGCCGGTCGCGACCAGGCCGCGCATCAGCGCGCCGACGAGCCGCTCCCGGGCCGGGTGCGCGGCCACCAGGTCGGTCAGCTCAGTGACGACGCCCTGGCCGAAGTCGGTTTCCGCGTCGAACCGGTCCTCTAAGGCGGCCAGCCGGAGGCCTTCGAGCCGCGTGACCGCGGCGTCGAACGCGGCGCTCTCGGTCAGTCCGACGTCCTGCATGGCCGCGCCCCGCCACAAGGCCAGCGCCTCACGCAGCTGCCGGACGTCGTCGCCGGCCTGGGCGACGAGGCGTTCGAACCGCACGGCGTCGACGGCGTCGGGGTCCACCACCAGCCGGTAGCCGGCCGGACGACCCTCGACCGCGCCTTCGGGAAGCACCTTCCGCAGCCGGGAAACCAAGCGCTGCAACGCGTTCGCGGCGTCGGCCGGCGGCTGCTCGCCCCAGATCCAGTCGACGAGCGTCGCCTTCGGGACGACCCGCCCCGGCTCCAGCGCGAGGGCGATCAGCAGTCCGCGCAGGCGGGCGCCCGGTACGTCGGCCACGACGCCGTCGTCCGCGCGGACTTCGAAGGACCCCAGTATCCCGATGTGCACCCGGCCGATCATGCCACGCGCCAGGTGGTGGCCGGTCCGTGTCAGCGCCGTGTCAGGCCGGGCGGCGAGGGTGGTCGGCACAACCACCACGAAAGGACCTCCGATGAGCGACATCCCGCAGGGACTGCCGATGGAGCGCGACGCGGGCCCCTTCGACCCGCCCCGCGAGATCACCCGGCTGCGTTCGGTGCGACCGGTCAGCCCGATGGTTTTCCCGGACGGCCACGAGGGCTGGCTCGTCACCGGCTACGAAGCGGTGCGCCAGATGATGGCGGACACGCGGTTCAGCTCGCGGCTGGACCTCGACGTCGTCCACGTGCCGTACGAGACGCCCGGCATGCCCGTCGCGACCGAGCCGTCCCCGCAGCTGCCGGGCATGTTCATCGCGATGGACCCGCCGGACCACGGCCGGCTGCGCAAGCGCCTGACCGGCGCGTTCACCGTCAAGCGGATGAAACAGCTCGAAGAGCGCATCGCCGACGTCGTGGAGCAGCAGCTGGACCACCTGGAGGCGCTGACGCCGCCGGTCGACCTGGTCGCCGAGTTCGCGCTGCCGGTGCCGTCGCTGGTGATCTGCGAACTGCTCGGCGTCCCGTACGAGGACCGCGGGAGTTTTCAGGCCGATTCGGCGCAGTTCATGGTCCGCGACCAGACGCTCGAGCAGAAGATGGGCGCGTACATCGCGCTGAACACGTACCTGTCCGAATTGGTCACGCGCAAGCGTTCTTCGCCGACCGAGGACATCCTCTCGGATCTGGCCCGGCACGAGGACCTGACGATCGAGGAACTGACCGGGGCGGCGTTCCTGCTGCTGATCGCCGGTCACGAGACGACGGCGAACATGCTGTCCCTGGGGACGTTCGCGCTGCTGGAGCACCCGGCCGAGCTCGCTTCGCTGCGCTCCGAGCCGGAGTTGCTGCCGGGGGCTGTGGAGGAGCTCCTGCGGTACCTCTCCGTGGCCGACATTTTCTTCCGCTACGCGACGGAGGACCTTTCGCTCGGGGGTGAAACGATCCCTGCGGGGTCGACGGTCGTCGTGTCGTTGCTGGCCGCCAACCGGGACCCGGAGCGGTTCCCGGACCCGGACGTCTTGGACTTCCGGCGCAACGCGCGGGGGTTGCTGTCCTTCGGGCACGGCGTTCACCAGTGCCTGGGGCAGCAGCTGGCGCGGATCGAGATGCGGGCCGGGTTCGAGGGGTTGCTGCGGCGCTTCCCGACGCTGCGGCTCGCCGTCGCGGCGGATGAGGTGAAGCTGCGGACCGACATGAACATCTACGGAGTGCACGAGCTGCCCGTCACCTGGTGACCCCGCGGCGGGCGCGCATCCACAACACGACGTCGAGGCACCTCAGCAGGCTGATGTCGTCGATGCCGCCCGCCTCCTTCCGCAGCTCCTCCAGCGCCGGTGCTCTCGTCCGGTCCTGGTCGAACCAGGTCCACAGGCAGTGCCACGGGCTGGCCGGGGCCTTGAGGACCGTCCGGACCTGGCTGTCGTACACCGGGGTCAGGTGGGGGCGCTTGCGGGCCAGGAGCTTGGACGCCGTCACCGGGCGGTGGTTGCCGCCGCACTGGCGGAACAGCTCCCACAGCCGGAAGGCCGGCGCGCCCGGTTCGTACGTCGACCACGGGGCCTCGTGCATCGGGACGTCCGGGGGGATCTGCTCCAGCAGCTCGCGGATCTTGAGCGCGTGCGTCATCGTCGCGTCGATGGCCACGTTCGCCAGGCTGGTGATGCTCAGGAAGTTGAGCGCCAGGACGTCGGCTTCGGTCACCGTGTTGGCGACCGACGGTTCGTCGCCGCCGCCGGCGTAGCGCTCGAACCAGCGGCCCGTGCAGTCGTCGAAGTAGTACCGGAGAGCCGTCAACGACTCGTCGCGGTGCTTGCCGCGGACGCATTCGTCCAACAGCTCGTGCTGGTCGGCGTAGTCCGGCATGACGGGCTCCCCTCATCGCCGAATGAGGGTCGTGCCCGTCCGATCTACCGTTACGGCAGGGTTTTAAGCCAATTTCCCACCACGCCGAAGTACCGCGGCGCGTTCGGGGCGTAGTTGATCGCGTGGCCGTAGCCGTTCAGGATGTACGCCTGCAGCCGCGAAGTGCCGAAGAACGGCGCCTCGGACGCCTGCAAGGCGGCGGGGGACGAGCAGTCGCTGCCCAAGAGCCCGCAGAAGTTCGGGTCGTCGCCGACCACCAGCAGGACCGGCGCCGTGATCTGCTGCGACGCCGGGGTGACCACCGTCGTCAGCGTCAGGCTGTCCACCGCCTCCGTGGCGGCGAAAACGTCCTTTGTGGACTCGTCGTAGGCGATCGCCGCGTTGTCGTACGGGCCCGGGGTGTGGAAGGCCGTGTAGCGGGTGCCCGCGTCGGTTGTCAGGTAGCCCGCGTCGCGGCCCGGCAAGGACGGGTCCAGCGTTGCCGGGTGCATTCCGGCCAGCGTCGGGATCACCGAGACCAGGTTCATCCGGTGCGTCATCCCGGTGACGAGCACGCCGTCGACGTCCCGGTAGCGGCCCGCCTCGATCATCGCCATCGCCGAACCGATCGAGTGACCGCCGATGACCACCTTCGCGAACCGGGGACGCACCGCCTGGACCACCTGGTGCGCCGCCGTCGCCTGGACGGACGCGCTCAGCAGCGTGCTCAACGGCTTCGAGCTCTGCCCGGTGCCGAGGCGGTCGAGCGCGAGCGTCGCGATCCCGGACCCGTTCATCGCCAACCGGAACGACCGGATCTCGGGGGTGTAGCCGATGTCCCAATAGGACGCGTTGTACGTGCCGCCGGGGATGAGGACCACCAACGTCGTCGCCCCGGGCGGGGCGCACAGGCGGCCGTGCATGGTCTGCGGCAAGAGGGCCACCGTGACCGGGACGTACAGGTCCTCGCACGTCGTCGCGAAAGCCGGGGCGGGCACGAACAACGTGGCCGCGAACAGCACGAAGACAGCACAAATTCGGCGTAGCACGGGGAAAGTCCTCCTACTGGTGACGGGGGACAGCCGTCATCGGCAGGCTGTCCGGGTAGGCGGCGGAGGTGAACTTCACGCGTACCGGCCGGCCCGGGAGCGGGACCAGCCGCCAGCGCGCGGCCACCGTGGCCACCGTGATGACGATTTCGTTCTGGGCGAAGCGGTTTCCGATGCACTGCCGCCCGCCGGCGCCGAACGGGATGAACGCGCCCTTGGGCAACTGCGCCGCTCGCTCCGGTTCCCAGCGGCCGGGATCGAACCGGTCCGGGTCGGGGAACGATGCGGGGTCGTGGTGCAGGGCGTGCGGGCTGACGATCACCTCGGCGCCCGCCGGGATCCGCGTGCCGCCGAGGTCGACCTCTTCGAGCGTCCGGCGCATCAGCATCCACAGCGGGTAGCAGCGCAGGACCTCGTCGACCACCTGCCGGACGTAGGTCAGCCGCGGCAGGTCGTCGACGGTGACCGGGCGCCCGCCCAGCACCTCGTCGACCTCGGCGTGCACCCGGGCTTCCACGTCCGCGTGCCGGCCGAGCTCGTGGAACGTCCAGGACAGCGCGAGCGCGGTCGTCTCGATGCCGGCGGTGAGCAGCGTGAGCACCTCGTCGCGGGCCTGCTCGTCGGTCATCCCGGCCAGCAGGAGCATCGACAGCAAGTCGCCGTGGTCCACGTTTTCGGTGCGCCAGTCGCGGATCACGTCCACGACGATTCCCCGCATCCGCTCGATCGCTTCGTCGAACCGGCGGTTGCCGGGCACCGGGAGGTTCTCGACGAACTTCGGCGACAACGCGCGAATCATCCCCTGCTGGATGATGAGGTAAATGGACCTCCGGGCTTCTTCGACCGCCTGTTTCCCGATTTCCGTGTGGAACAAGGCTTCGCCGACGATCGTCACGGCGAGTCCCTGCAGGTCTTCGTCGAGCGGCCGCACTTCGCCGGGTCGCCACGAGTCGCTCAGTTCGGTCGCCGCGCGCCGCATCGTCTCGGCGTACGCGGCCAGGCGGTCGCGGTGGAACGCCGGCTGCATCAGCCGCCGCTGCCGGCGGTGGAAGTCCCCGTTCGAAAGCACCAAGCCGTTCCCGACGAACGGCTTGAACTTGTCGAACATGACGCCCTTGCGGAACTTCGGGCCCGCCGTGACCAGCACTTCGTGGGCCAGCCGTGGACTGGTGACGAAGTAGGCGGGCATCGGGCCGAGGTGGAGTTTGACGATTTCTCCGTGTTCGTGCAGGGAATCGGTGAATGCGAAGCGTTGCCGCAGCAGTGCCGGAGTGTGCCCGAGAAAAGGCCACCGGCCCGGGGCATCCGGGACGGTCATGCGGACTCCTCGTTACGCCATTGTGTGGATTTCCCAAGGAGACGGCCTACGGTAGGCGCGTCCGGGCGAACGGGACAGTGCCCGATCGGGTGGTGTGCCCTCACGCGGATGGCGCAGTCGCCCGCCGTTCGGGAATCGCTAAGCTCTTTCCGGTCCGACGCGGCTGAGAAGGTGTTTTTCGTGACACGATCACCGGAATGGGTACCACCGGGTGTCGATATCTCCGTGCCCAGCATGGCGCGCACTTACGACTTCATGCTCGGCGGCGGCCACAACTTCGCCGTCGATCGCGGGGTGGGCGAGCAGATCGAACGCGCGATGCCCGGGCTGCGCGACGCGGCGCGCGTGAACCGCGCGTTCCTCGGGCGCGCGGTGCGGTTCATGACGGCCAACGGGATCCGCCAGTTCCTCGACATCGGTTCGGGGATCCCGACGGTGGCGAACGTCCACGAAGTCGCGCAGGCGCAGGACCCGGACTGCCGCGTGGTGTACGTCGACCGCGATCCGGTGGCGGTCGCGCACAGCGAACTCATGCTCGCGGGAAACGATCGTGCGGCGATCGTGCAGGCCGACATGCGGGATCCGGAGAAGATCTTCGAATCACCGCAGGTGCGCGAGCTCATCGATCTCGAAAAGCCGGTCGGGCTGCTGATGCTGTTGATGTTGCACTGGATCCCGGACGAATCCGGGCCGCTCGACCTCGTGGGCCGGTACGGTTCGGCGCTCGTGCCGGGCAGTTTCCTCGCGATCACCCACGTCACCGGCGACCACCAGGGCGAAAACCTCGGAGAAGCGACGGAAGTGATCAAAGAAAGCCGCAGTCCCGACCAGGTGACGCTGCGGACGCACAGCCAGGTGGCCGAACTGTTCACCGGTTTCGAAATCGTCGAACCGGGACTGGTCGGCTGCGGGGAATGGCGGCCGTCCGGGCCGGCGGACATCTCCGCGGCGGCCGAGATGAACATGCTGGTCTACTCCGGAATCGGCCGAAAGAGCTGAGTGGGCGCCGCAGATGCCGATGATCGAAGAACGACCGGAAGCGCCGGCGGGGCCGGATCCGGAACGCGCGCGAACGGTGCTCGCCCGGAAATGGGCGTACCTGCTCAGCGGCGTGACCGTCGTGTCGCTGAGCCGCGAGCTCCTCGACGAAGAACTGCGCGGAATGCTCGACACGCTGGTCGAATCCCTGCGCGGCTCGTCCGCGGACACCGCCCCCGCCGAGCGGATCGGCGCGCGGCTGGTCGGGCTCGGCTACGTCGGCGAGCCGGGGCTGCGATGCACGCTCGACGTCCTCGGGAAGGGCCTGCCGGCACTGCCGGAACTGCGGCCGGCGGAGCGCTTCACCGAGCGGATCGTGGTGGCGCTGGGCGCGCTTTCCTGCGGGTTCCTGCTCGCGCACGAGCGGAGCGTGCTGGACCAGCAGGAGATCATGCACCTGTCGCTGCTCAAAGCGGTGCGAGACGCGCAGTGGAACCTGAAGCAGAGCGAAGCCCGCTTCGAAGAAGTCGTGACGTCGTCCGCGAGCGGCATCGCGCTGGTCGCCCTCGACGGCCGGATCGTGCGCGCGAACGCCGCGCTGGCCGAGATGCTCGGGCACCCGGCGGGCGAGCTGACCGGGTCGCGGCTGACCGACCACGTGCACCCGGAGACCGTCGAGGTCCTGCGCGAGGCGATGACGTCGCTCGTCAGCGGCGGCAAGGAACGGATCCGGCAGTCCCAGCGGCTGCTGCGCAAGGACGGCGACGTCGCCCGCATCTCGCTCACCGCGTCACTGCTGCGCGACGCCGAAGACCAGCCCGGCCACTTCGTCGTCGTGGTCGAGGACGGCACCGAGCTGATGCTGCTGCAGGGCGAGCTGAGCCGCCAGGCCCTGCACGACGTGCTGACCGGGCTGCCGAACCGCCAGTACTTCGGCACCCACCTCGAAGCGGCGCTGCGGCGGGCCGACCCGGAGTACGGGGTCACGCTGTTCCACGTCGACCTCGACGCGTTCGGCATGGTCTGCAACAGCCTCGGCCGCCGCGTCGGCGAGCAGCTGCTGGTGCACTTCGCCCAGCGGCTGAAGTCCGTGATGGCCGGGGAAAAGGCGATGATCGCCCGGTTCCACGCCGACGAGTTCGGCATCCTGGTCGAGAACTCCGCGACGACGCCGGACATCGCCGCCATCGTCCGCGCGATCAACGACGAGCTCGCCGAGCCGTTCTTCGTCGAAGGTCACGGCCTCGCGCTGTCGGCCAGCGCGGGCGTGGTCCACCGGCCCGCCGAGAGCATCGACCCGGCGGAACTGCTGCGCGCGGCCGACCAGACGCTGCGGCGCGCCAAGGTGCGGCGGCGCGGTCAGTGGAAGATGTTCGACCGCGACGCCGACGCGGAAGACCGCAGGACGCAGGCGTTGGCCGTCGGCATGGCCGGTGCCTGGGAGAACGGCGAGATCGCGGTGCGCTACCGGCCGCTCGCGCGGCTGGCCGACGGCGAGGTCGCCGGGTACGAGGCCCGTCTGTACTGGGACCGGCCGGGTGCCGCGGCCCTGCGGCACGAACGCTGCGCGGAGCTCGCCGAGTCGACCGGCCTGGTGCTGCAGCTCGGGGACTGGCTGCTGCGCGCGGCGGGCCGCCAAGGCGAATGGTGGCGCCAGCGCGCGGGTTCACGGCTGCCGGTGGTCGCCGGGTTGACCGGCCACCAGGTGTCGGACGACGCGCTCGGCACGCGCGTGACGCGGTTGCTGTCGGACACCGGCCTGCCGCCGGAGCAGCTGATGCTCGGCGTGCCGGTCGGCGCGCTGAAGGTGTCCGGTGTTCTCAACAACGTCACCGCGCTGGCCGCCCTCGGCGTGTGCGTCATGCTCGACGAGTTCGGGCTCGGCCCGGACGACCTGCGCGCGGTCGAGGAGCTGCCGGTCGGCATCGTCCGCGTCGACCGCAGGCTCGCGGAGTGGCAGGCGTGGTCGGATTCGACGTTCCTGAGCGCGCTGGTCCCGCTGGTCCGCCAGGTCGGCGCGACACTGGTCGTGGACGGGATCCACACGGAAGACCAGGCGAACTGGTGGCGCACGGCCGGCGCGGAGCTGGGGACGGGTGACTACTTCGGGGTCGCGAGAGCGCCGGGCGAGCTGGCCGGCAGCTTCGCCTGAGCCGGCCGGCGGGTCAGGCCGACGGCGACCAGCACGACCACCATGCCGCCGAGCACGCGCGGGGACAGCGGTTCGCCGAGGAAGAGCGCGCCGAGGGCGATCGAGACCACCGGGAGCAGGTAGCCGACCGTCGCCGCCGCCGTCGGGCCTTCGTCCGTGAGGACCCGGTAGTTGAGGTAGAAAGTGATCCCCGTCCCGAACACGCCGAGGACCGTCACCGCCAGCAGCGCGGTCGGGTTCAGGTGCGGGGCCGTCGTGGCCACCGGCAGCGCCAGGGCCGTCAACGCGGTCGCCGTCATCAGCTGGGCGGCCGAGACCGCGAGCGGCGCTCCGCCGGGCGGCAGTTTCCGGGCCATGTAAGCGAACGCGATCGCGTAGCTGAGGCCGGCGCCGAGCAGCGCCAGCGCGCCCGCGCTCAGCAGCCCCGAGTGCTCCCAGGGCGCGAAGATCACCAGCACGCCGGCGAACCCGAGGGCCAGTCCGGCCAGCCGCGCCGGGCCGAGGCGGCGGTCCGTGCCGAGCAGGACGCCGATCAGCAGCGACCACAACGGCGTCGTCGCGTTCATGACGCCCGCGACGCCGGAGTCCACCGTGCGTTCCCCGATACCGAAGAGCGCGAAGGGCAGCGCGTTGCAGAAGAACGCGGCGACGACCAGCCGTCCCCACGTCCGGCGGTCGCGCGGGAGCCGCTGCCCGGCCGCGAAGGCCATGACCAGCAGCGTCAACGCGCCGAGCGCGCAGCGGATCAGCGTGAGGTGGAGGGGGCTCAACCCGGTCAGGGCGAGCTTGATCCAGAGGAAACCCGAACCCCACAACAGAGCCAGCACGGCTATTCGCATCACGTGATCCACGGTGCCCCAGCCGTCCTATCAGGACAAGTGAAGAGTTCTGGACCCACCGTTAAGCATTGCTACATCGGGTGGTCCATCCAGACGTTCGGCTCGACGTACGTCGCCGTGTCGTAGGCGGTCGACGCGTAGACCGGGGCGATGCCGCCGGGGATGAAGTTCTCGCCGTCTTCGAGCTTCACTCCAGTCCAGGCGCGCCAGTCGGCGAGGGAACCGGCGAGCGTCACCGCGAACGGGCACACCTTCACCACCCGCGCGCCGAGACGCTCGTGGGTGCGCAGCCAGCGGTCGGCGAGCAGGCCGTCTTCGCGGCGGCGAGCGGCGTACTCCGGCATCGGGACCGCGGGCTCGGCCTCCTTGCCGATCGGCCGGACCGACACGATCAGCTTGCGCAGCGCCGTTTCCGCGGCTCGCGCCTTCAGGGCTTTCAGCATCGGCGCGGCCAGCCCGCGGCCACGCAGGTGTGGCGCGATCACGACTTCCAGCGCGCACAACGCGGTGGGCTCGCGGCCGTCCATCACGTCCTGGGCGGCCCACTCGATCGCCTGGTCCCAGCCGTGGTCCGGCAGTTCGGTGCGGTCTTCCGCCGGGAACGCGAGTGGGACCGACAACGCGCGCGCCATCGGGACGCCGTCGTCGTCGAGGGCGATCAGGAAGTAGCGCGCCCAGTGGCGCAGGAACCGCTCGCCGGTGATCATCCGGCCGCTCGCGCCCTGATAGATGAACTGGCCGCCGACGTCGCCGAGGCCCAAAGCCGCGTCGAGCAGATCAGGACGGGAGGCAAGATCGACAACGCGCATGCGGTTCAGTGAAGCGAAAAGATCACCCGGCGGACACCGGCATCCGGGCGACGCTCAGCGCAAGGCTTTGAGCCGCCGCGTGAGCGCGGACGGGTCGAGGTTGGCGCGCGTGCCGGCGTCGTGGCCGTCGAGGTAGCCACTGCCGGACAGCCGCCGGGGCGCGGCCGAGCGCAGGTCGCCGTACTCGGCGTCGAACGCGTGCTGCACCATCTGCGCGCGGTCGCGGACGACCAGCTCGGCCGACTTCTCGCCGGGCACCGCCGTGCGGACGGCTTCCTGCTCGGCCTGCGACAGCCGCTCGTGGACGGCGCGGGCGAAGCCGTGCAGCCAGGTGCGCCGGTAGGCGGCGAGCGACTCGCCGGGGAAGAAGCCATCCGGCCGGACGCGCGTCAGCTGCGTGCTCGCCTGCAGGAGCAGGCTGGTGAAGAGCAGCTCGACCCGGCCGAGGTCGGAGCGGTAGCCGAAAACGGTGACGCTGTCGACCTTCTGGCCGTAGCGGTGCAGCAGCGTCCGGCAGCGCAGCGGGTAGGCGACCGAGGTCAGCAGGCTCGCCTTGTCGCGGCTGTAGGGGTCGTTCATCGGGATCTTCAACGTGCCGATGTCATCGGAGCTCGCCCCGGACGCGGCGAGCATCGCCTGGTCGATCCCGTACCGCGCGACCAGCTCGGCGGCCTTCTTGTTGTAGGCCTCGGCTTCAGCCTCGGTGACCGCCGGGTCCTCGGCCTTGGCCAGCAGCTTGCGGATGCGCTCGAGCTGCGGGTCTGACTCGGTCATGGAGGGCAGGGTATTCGATCAGGTGTTCGGACGCGCGCACCGGGGTACGGCGTGTCCTGGAAGACTGGACGGGACGACCGGAGGGGGAGCGGTGGACGCGGCCGCTGCCGGGCATGGGCGAGGCCGCGCGCTGGCTGGGCTTGCGCGGCGACGATCTCGTCGCGCTCGCCGAAGTGCACTTCGGCGACGCCGAGAACAGCTCGATCGGGTTGACGCACATCGTCGTGCACCCGGCCTCCCGGCGTGAGGCGATCGGCGGCGCGGTGCTGCCCGTCCTCCGAGAGCGGGGCCGGCGGGTCATCGAGGACTGGGAGGTCGCCGCCGGCACCGCGGGCGAGCCGTGGGCCGCGGCCATGGGTTTCCGGCCGGTGCGCACGATCGTGCGGCAGGCGCTGGTGACCGCCGAGGCCGACCCGTCGCGCTGGGACGTCCCGGTCCCGGCGGGTGGCCGCGCACCGGGGGCGGGGCCTCGGCCGCTGCGTCAAGGCGCACATGGTGCGGTGGCTGCTCGCCGAGCGGCCCGCCGTCGCGCGGATCAGCACCACCACCGGTGCCGAAAACACGCACATGATCCGCGTCAACCGGGAAGTCGGCTTCACGACGCTGCCGTCCATGATCGCCGTGCAGCGGGAGGTCAGCCCAGGTACGCGTCCAGCGTGACGGCCAGTGCCGACTCCGGGGACGGCGCGAAGCTCGCTCCCGCCAGCCCGCCCCACAGCCACAGCTGCGCCAGGCCGTGCAGCGCCGCCCACAGCGACGCCGCGACCAGCCGCAAATCGGCGCCGGACCGCGCGAGCGGGGTCGGGACCGCCGCCACCAGCACCGCGAACGTGTCGAACACCGCGCTCGCCGCCGCCGACAGCGCCGGGTCGTCCGCGTCGACCAGGTCGCGGCGGAACATCAGCTCGAACATCGCCGGGTTGGCCAGCGCGAAGTCGAGGTAGCTGTGGCACGCGGCGGTCAGCCGCTCGCGCGGCGAGTTGCCCGGAAGCGTGTCGCGGCGGGCGAGCAACTCCGCGTACCCGCGCGTCGCCACGGCGGACAGCAGCTCGGCTCGGCCGGAGAAGTGCCGCAGCGGCGCGCCGTGCGAAACGCCGGCCGCCTTCGCGATCCCGCGCAGCGTCACCGCCTCGACGCCGCCGTCCACCAGCAGCTCGGACGCGGTGTCGATCAGGCGTTGCCGGGTGCCCACGCCTCGTCCAGGGTCATGGGGAGCAGGTCCGGGCGCTTCGGGAAGAAGCCGTCGCCGGGCTGGCGGCCGATCATCCGGTTGCGCGTGCGCGTCACCGCGACCGGCAGGACCTCGCGCAGCAGCCAGTGCACGTCGGCGCGCCAGCTGCCGGGGGCCGCCGCGCCGGGCAGGGGTTCGAGCCACGCGGGGTCGTGGCTGACGCCGAGCAGGCCCAAGACGTACGCGGCCAGCCGGCGGTGGCCGTGCGCGGACAGGTGCAGCCGGTCGGTGCCGAAGTACCGCGAGTCCGTGACGGCCTGGTCGGGCCACAGGTCGATCAACAGGGCGCCGTAGCTGACGGCGGCTTCGCGGATGGCCTCGTTGAGCGCGACGATCCGCGGCCGCATCCGGCGCCCGAGCGGCATCCGGTGCGAGACGTCGCTGAGGGTGAACGTGACGACCACGGGCGAGATCTCCGTGCACGCGCGGACGGCGGCGTCGACCCGCCGGGCGACGGTCCGCGCGTCCCACCCGCGGCTCATGACGTCGTTGCCGCCGCCGAAGAGGGCGATGAGGTCGGGTGCCAGCCGCGTCGCCGCGGGGACCTGCTCGGGGACGATCTGGTCGAGCCGCCGCCCGCGCACGGCCAGGTTGGCGTAGCGGAAGCCGGGCTCGTCCTGGGCGAGCCGGGCGGCGACGAAGTCGGCCCAGCCCCGGTAGGCGCGCTGGTCCGGGTACGGGTCGTCGAGTCCTTCGGCGCAGCTGTCGCCGAGGACGACGAAACGGTGGTAGCTCATTCCGATCTCCGTAACCCGTGGTTCACCTTGTGGACACTGTCTATCAAACTTCTGTAGACGGTGTCTACTTCGGTCGTCACAATCAGGGGTCCGGGTTCGTCGGAAGGGCATGACACGCGAATCGGAAGTCGTCCGGCACATCGGCAAGATCATCGACGGGCTGCGGGCCAAGGACCTCGACGCACTGCGGGAGCTCTACGCCCCGGACGTCGTGTCCTTCGACGTCGAGCCGCCGCTGCAGCACGTCGGGGTCGACGCGAAGCTGAAGAACTGGGCGAAGGTGTTCGCCATCTTCGAGACGGTGGACTACGAGCTGCGCGACCTGGCCGTCACGGTGAGCGCGGGTCTCGCCGTCGGGCACGGCTTCGGCCGGGTCAGCGGGACGCGGCTCGGCGGGACGCCGGTCGAGGGCATGTGGGTCCGGGCCACCTTCGTCCTCCGTGAGACCGGCGACGGCTGGGTGATCGTCCACGACCAGGCGTCGGTGCCGTTCGACATGGCGACCGGCAAGGGCGTGACCGACCTCGAGCCGTGACGCTCAGGCGAGCCGGGCGCGGTGGGCCGAGACGGCGGCCCGCCGCGGGTCGGCTGCCGGCAGCGTCCGCAGCAGGGCGTCCAGCACCGCGAAGTCGTCGACGCCGCAGGCGGTCTCCCAGAACGACCACAGCACGCCCGGGTCGCCGCTGTTCAGCGCCACCTGGCGGACCTGGGCCGTGAGCGTCTCGCGCTCCTCGCGGATCGCGGGCGCCTCCGACTCCGGCAGCAGCGGCCCGCGGAAGAGGCGCAGGACGTCGGACGGCGACCCGGCGCGCAGGCGCGCCTTGGCCGTGGCGAAGTCCGCGTCGACGTCGGCCGCCAGGCGGTACGGGCGCGTCTGCACCACCGAGGCGCCCAGCTGGGAGCGCAGGCGGTGGATCTCCGCGCGGACCGTCACCGGGTTGCCGGTCTCGCCGTAGAGCTGCAGGGCCAGGCGTTCCGCCGAAAGGCCGTTCGGGTGCAACGCGAGCAGCGTGAGGATCTCCGCGTGCCGCAACGTCAACGGGATCTCACGACCGTCCACAGTGGTCACGTGCGGGCCGTCCGACAGGTACTCCAGCCGCAGCCGTGACCGTTGGCTGCCACTGCCGCCGGAAGCGAGCCGGAGCAGGTAGCCCTCGTCGAGGGGCTCCACCGTGGCGAGCCGGCCGTCGGGCAGGGCGACCGTCCCGCCGCCGCGTCGGATGTCCACTGTGGACGGCAGCAGGCACGCCTGGGCGGCCAGCACCCGGCCGCCCGCGGACAGCAGCGCGCCCGGGCGGCCGCGCAGGGCCTCCAGGTGCGGCATGTTGACGCGCCGCAGGCGTTCGTCGCGGATCGCGAGCTGGGCGCGCAGCTGGCCCTCGGCGAGCTGCGCCGTGGCCGTGACCAGCGAGATCATCGCCGGGTGCACCGTGCGCAGCGGTCCGCTGACGTCGATCGAGCCGAGCAGGACGCCGGTCTCGGGGTCGCGCACGGGCGCCGCCGCGCACGTCCACGTGTGGTAGCGCCGGACCAGGTGCTCGGCCGAGTGGATCTGCACCGGCTCCCCGGTGGCCAGCGCCGTGCCCATGGCGTTGGTGCCGATCGCCGCCTCGCTCCACCGCGTGCCTTCAGTGAGCCCGACGCGGTCGCCGCGCAGCAGCTGGGCCGCCGCGCCCTCGCGCCACAGGATCAGGCCTTCGGCGTCGGTCACGATCATCACGTGCTCGGCGTCGTCGGCGATGCTCACCAGCATCTGCCGCAGCACCGGCAGCACCGGGGCCAGCGGATGGGCTTCGCGCAGCGACGAAAGGGCGTCCGAGGAGTAGACGAACGGGGCTTCGCCCTCGTCCGGGTCGACGCGCGCGGCGAGCGAGCGGTTCCACGAGTCGTGGACCACGGAGCGTGGCGGCCGCGGCCCGGGGACGCCCTGGAGCACCGCGTCGCGAACGTGCTCCAGCAGCCGCGCGTAGGACTCGGGGTCCCGCAGCATCTCCGGTTCGGGCGCCTCTGCCACGTCCTCCAGGGTAGAGAGCCAGCTCACAGCGCTGCAACGCGCGTGCAACGTTGCCGCGCCTACCTTCGCCGCCATCAGCCCAACCGTCACTCCGAGCAACGAGGCAGGGAAGATGGTCCAGTACGCCGCACCGAACACCGAAGGCAGCGTCGTCAGCTACGAGGCGCGCTACGACCACTACATCGGCGGCGAGTACGTACCGCCCGCGAGCGGCCAGTACTTCGAGAACCCGACGCCCGTCACCGGGAAGACCTTCTGCGAGATCGCCCGCGGCAACGCCGAGGACGTCGAGAAGGCGCTCGACGCGGCGCACGGCGCGGCGCCCGCGTGGGGCCGGACCTCGGCCGAGGAACGCGCGAACACCCTGCTGAAGATCGCCGACCGGATGGAGCGCAACCTCGAGGCGATCGCGGTCGCCGAGGCGTGGGAGAACGGCAAGCCGGTCCGCGAGACGCTGGCCGCCGACATCCCGCTGGCCATCGACCACTTCCGCTACTTCGCCGGCGCCCTGCGCGCCCAGGAGGGCGGCATCTCGCAGATCGACGAGAACACCGTCGCCTACCACTTCCACGAGCCGCTCGGCGTGGTCGCGCAGATCATCCCGTGGAACTTCCCGATCCTGATGGCGGTCTGGAAGCTCGCGCCGGCGCTGGCCGCGGGAAACGCGATCGTGCTCAAGCCGGCCGAGCAGACGCCGGCGTCGATCCACCTGCTGTTCTCGATCATCGGCGACCTGATCCCGCCGGGCGTGGTCAACATCGTCAACGGCTTCGGCGTCGAGGCCGGCAAGCCGCTCGCCTCCAGCAACCGCGTCCGCAAGGTGGCGTTTACCGGGGAGACCACGACGGGCCGGCTGATCCTGCAGTACGCCAGCGAAAACATCATCCCGGTGACCGTCGAGCTCGGCGGCAAGAGCCCGAACATCTTCTTCGACGACGTCGCCGCGCGGAACGACGACTTCTACAACAAGGCGCAGGAGGGCTTCGCGCTCTTCGCGCTCAACCAGGGCGAGGTCTGCACCTGCCCGTCGCGGGCGCTGATCCAGTCGGGCATCTACGACAAGTTCCTCGGCGACGGCGTCGAGCGCGTCCGCAAGATCAAGCAGGGCCACCCGCTCGACACCGAGACGATGATCGGCGCGCAGGCGTCCAACGACCAGCTCGAGAAGATCCTGTCCTACATCGACATCGGCAAGCAGGAAGGCGCCGAGATCCTCACCGGCGGCGTCCGGTCCGACCTCGGCGGAGAGCTGTCGGGCGGCTACTACGTCGAGCCGACGGTGTTCGCCGGCGACAACAAGATGCGGATCTTCCAGGAGGAGATCTTCGGCCCGGTCGTGTCGGTGGCGAAGTTCGACGACTACGCCGACGCCGTGAAGATCGCCAACGACACGCTGTACGGCCTCGGCGCCGGTGTCTGGTCCCGCGACGGCAACACCGCCTACCGCGCCGGCCGTGACATCCAGGCGGGCCGCGTCTGGGTGAACAACTACCACGCCTACCCGGCGCACGCGGCCTTCGGCGGCTACAAGGCGTCCGGCATCGGCCGCGAGAACCACAAGATGATGCTGGACCACTACCAGCAGACGAAGAACATGCTCGTCTCCTACTCCGACCAGGCGCTCGGGTTCTTCTGATGACGCGGCGCGCGGACCTGACACCGGCCGCCGCGGACCTGCTGCGGCGGTTGGTGTCACTCCACGGGCCGGTGATGTTCCACCAGTCCGGCGGGTGCTGCGACGGCAGCGCCCCGATGTGCTACCCGGCCGGGGAGTTCAAGATCGGCGGCTCGGACGTCCGCTTGGGCGACCTCGAGGTCGAGGGCATCGAGGACGTGCCGGTCTGGATGTCCGGGCCGCAGTTCGAGTACTGGAAGCACACGCACCTGACGATCGACGTCGTGCCGGGTCGCGGGAGCGGGTTTTCGTTGGAGGCGCCCGAAGGCGTGCGCTTCCTGATCCGCTCCCGGCTGCTCACCGACGAAGAGTCGGCGGCGCTGAACCCATAGCACCGAACAACGCCGTGGCGAGCACCAGTCCTTCCCGGGCGACCGGGACGAGCAGGTGCTCGTCCGGCGCGTGCTGCCGGCAGCCGGGGTAGGAGTGCGGCAGCCACAGCGTCGCCAGTCCGAGGACGTCGGTGAAGACGTGGTTGGGCAGGCCGCCGCCGAAGCTGGGCAGGAGGGCGACGGGCTTCTCGACAACGGCGTCGAGGGCCTGTCGCGCCCAGGCCACCCACGGGTCGTCGACCGGCGTGCGGCTGGCGCGGAAGCTCGCCTCGGTGGTCACCTTGATCATCGGGAACCCCTGCGCGGCAAGGTGTTCCCGGACCGTCGCGGTGACGTCGCCGACGTCGGTGCCCGCGACGTACCGCAGCTGCAGCACCGCGCGGGCGCGGCCGGGGATGGCGTTGACCGGGCGGTCGGCGTTCCCGGCGTCGAGCGCCAGCACCTCCAGGGTGTTCCAGCCGTAGAGCCGCTCGGCGGGGCCGAGTCGTTGATCGCCCCAGCCCTCGTCCGGTGCGTCGACGACGACGTCGGCCAGCGCTGCACGGACGGACTCCGGCAGCTCCGGCGGCAGCAGCGCGGGCACCTGGATGCGGCCGTGGCCGTCGACGAGGCTCGCGATCGCCGCGGTCAGCGTCGTGGCCGGGTTGCGCAGGATGCCGCCCCAGTTCCCGGAGTGGGAGCCGCCCGGGCGCAGGTCGACGTCCAGGTCGATCCGGATTCCGCCGCGGGCGCCGAGGAACAACGTCGGCGTTGCCGCGTCGAGGCGCGGGCTGTCGGAGGCGATGAGGACGTCGGCTTTTAGCAGGTCCTGTTCCTGCTCGGCGAACTCGGTGAGCCCTGGTGAGCCGATCTCCTCGCCGGTCTCGAAGAGGAACTTCAGGTTGAAGCCGAGCGCGCCGCGGGCTTCGAGGAGCAGCCGCAACGCCGTCAGGTTGATCAGGTGCTGGCCCTTGTTGTCGGCGGTGCCGCGGCCGTACCAGCGGTCGCCGTCCGCGCTCAGCGTCCACGGGTCGAGTCCGGCACCCCACTGCCCGGCTTCTCCGACGACGTCGGCGTGGCCGTAGCAGAGCAGTGTCGGGAGGTCTTCACCTTCGGTGCGGACACCGACCAGGAACGGGCCGCCCGCCGGGTCCGGGTTGGCGTGCTGGGTGACTTCGCAGCCGAGGCGGGCCAGCGCCGGAGTCAGGACTTCGTCGAGGTACGCCTGGATCGCGGCGCGGCCTTCGGGGGCGTCGCTCACGGTGGGGTAGGCGACCAGCCGGGCGAGTTCGGCGAAGAACGCGCCGGAGTCGACGTGGGCGCGGGCCTGGTCGAGCAGTTCCATGAGCGCCAGCCTAAAGGGAGAAAACAATACGAACGGTCGTGCTATCTTCGGGGTATGAACGTCGACAGCGTCTACGTGGGGAAACCGAGCGTCCTGGGGTACCGGCGGGAGCAGCCGGTGCTGAGCGGGATCACGAAGGCGCTGGTCACCGCCCCGGAGCTCAGGCTGACCGAGCTGAACCTCGACGGCGACCGGCAGGCCGACCTCACCGTGCACGGCGGCCCCGACAAGGCGGTCTACGTCTACCCGGCCGAGCACTACGCGGCCTGGCGCGAGGGCGGCTTCGAGGTCGAGACGGCCGACTTCGGCGAGAACATCTCGCTGTCCGGCCTCACCGAGGACGACGTGCGGATCGGGGACGTCTGGGCCTGGGGTGACGCGCTCGTGCAGGTCTCGCAGCCGCGGTCGCCGTGCTACAAGCTCGCCATGAAGACCGGCCGCAAGGACATCACGCCGGCGATGATCGGCTCCGGGCGCAGCGGCTGGTACCTGCGCGTGCTGCGGCCGGGCACCGTGCCGACGTCCGGCACCGTGGAGCTGGTCGAACGCGCGGACGCGCCGACGGTCGCGGAGGTCTACGTCATCTCGTTCGCGAACTACGGGCAGCTGCCGCCCGAGCGCGTCGAGCCGGCGCTGGACTTCGCCGACCGCGTCCTCGCGACGCCGGCGCTGGCGGAGCAGTGGAGCGTCGGCATCCAGTCCACAGTGGACCGTTGGCGGGCGCGGCGTGCCGGTTGACGGCCGGGTCGCCCGCGGCGACGCGACCCGCCGCCTGGTGCTGCGCCGGGCGGCGGACGTCGCGTCGGTGGACGGCCTGGACGGACTGTCCCTGGGCAGGCTGGCCACCGAGCTGGAGCTGAGCAAGAGCGGCGTGTTCGCGTTGTTCGGTTCGAAGGAGGAGCTGCAGCTCGCGACGATCGAGGCGGCTTTCGGCATCTTCGAGGCGCACGTCGTGACGCCCGCCCGCGCGGTGGCGCCGGGCCTGCCGCGGCTGCGCGCGATCTGCGAGAACTGGCTGGACTACTCGGAAAACCGCGTGTTCCCGGGCGGGTGCTTCTTCTTCAACGTCGGCGCGGAGTTCGACGCGCGCCCCGGCCGGGTCCACGACGCGGTGGCGTCGGCGAGCGGCTCGTTCGCCGCGTTCATCCGCGAAACAGCTCGCGAAGCAGTCGCCCTCGGCCACTTGGACGCGGACCCGGAGGTGCTGGCGTTCGAGCTGCACGCACTCGGCCGAGCGGCCAACGCCGACGCGGTGCTGAACGGTGGAACACAGGCGTACGAGCTGGCCAGGCGAGCGATCCGCGCCCGCCTGGCCGGCGCGTAACTACTTCCAGTCGACCTGCGGGCTCCGGTAGAAGTTGATGCCCTGGGCCGTCCAGCGCGGGGACTGCTTCGCCAGCCGCGCGCGGTAGGCGTCCCAGTTGTGCGTCGACTTCGGGGACCAGCCGATCTCCGCGATCCCCGGCAGTCGCGGGAACGCCATGTACTCGATGTCGGCGCTCGTGCGGATCGTCTCGGTCCACAGCGGCGCCTCGACACCAGCGATTTGGCTCTCACCAACACCGGTCACCAACGACGCCGGATCCCAGCTGTAGCCGTCCTTGACCTCGATCAGCGCGGCCCAGTCCTGGCCCAGCGGCGTCTGCTCGGTGTACTTCATGTCCAGGTACGCGTAGTTCGCCGGCGACATCAGGATCTTGCTGCCGCGCGCCGCGGCGGCCGCGACGCTCGGGTTGTCGCCGCCGAAGTCCCAGTACTGCGGGACCGCCGACGCGGGCGGGTCCGACTTCGCGATCTCGTGCCAGCCGGTGACCTTCTTGCCGTACTTGGCGACGATCGGCTGCACCTTCTTCTCGAACGCGATGTAGTCGGCGGGCGGCGTCGAGTGCGCCTCGTCGCCGCCGATGTGCAGGTACGGCCCGGGGGTGATGGCCGCCAGCTCGCGGACGACGTCCTCGACGAACTTGTACGTGGTCGGCGAGGAGATGCACAGCGAGCTGTAGCCGACCTCGGTGTCCGTGCGGACCGGGACGGCCTTGCCGTCGCAGTTCAGCTCCGCGTACGTCGACTGCGCCGCGTTCGTGTGGCCCGGCATGTCGATCTCGGGGGTCACCGTGATGTGCCGCGAAGCCGCGTACGCGACGATGTCCTGGTACTGCGCCTGGGTGTAGTAGCCGCCCGGGTCGCCGTCGACGGCGGTCTTGCCGCCGACCGTCGCGAGCTTCGGCCAGCTCTTGATCTCGATGCGCCAGCCCTGGTCGTCCGCGAGGTGCAGGTGCAGGGTGTTGATCTTGTACTGGGCGATCTGGTCGACGTACCGCTTGACCTGGTCCGGCTTGAAGAAGTGCCGGGCGACGTCGAGCATCGCGCCGCGCTCGCCGAAGCGCGGGTAGTCGAGGATCGTCCCGCCGGCGATGGTCCACGTCCGGTGCTGGACGCGCTGCGCGTCGATCGCCGACGGCAGCAGCTGCCGCAGCGACTGGACGCCCTCGAAGAGCCCGTCCGCGGTGTTGGCCTTGAGTGAGACGCCGTCGCGCGCGACCTTCAGCTCGTAACCCTCGGTGCCGATCCGGGAGTCGTGGCCCAGCTGCAGGGAAATCGCGGGCAGGCCGGCGGCGTGCGGCACGACCGGCAGCGGGTAGCCGGTGGCCGGGCGCAGCAGGCCGCGCAGGTAGTCCGCGACCTGGCCGGCGTCGCGGCCGGCGCTGATCACGGTCGACGGCGTCAGCTTGAAGCCGCCCCTCGGGTCGGCCTTCGCCGAGACGGGCGCCGGGACGACGTCGGTCACGCTGCGTTCCGGGGCGGCCGGCGCGGCCACCGCGGGAGCGGGGACGCCGGCCGCCGTGAGACTCACGATCGCCGCGGTCAAGACGGCTCTGGACAAGCGCATCAGGGCACCTCCGGTCGGGGACTCCTCCCAAAGGTACAGACCAGAGGGGCCATTTGGAACAGTCCTTAACGAAGGGCCTGCCGGATCGCCTCGAGGACGCTCGGGTCTTCGATCGTGGACGGCACGGCCTCGTCGCGGCCGTCGGCGATCGCGCGCATGGTCTTGCGCAGGATCTTCCCGGACCGCGTCTTCGGCAGCGCGTCCACAATGGACACATCGCGGAACGCGGCGACCGGCCCGATGTCCCGGCGCACGAGCGCCACCAGCTCGTCGCGCAGCTGGTCTTCGGCGATGTCCGCACCCGCCTTGAGCACGACGAACCCGCGGGGCAGCTGCCCCTTGAGCTGGTCGGCGACGCCGATGACGGCGCACTCGGCGACCGCCGGGTGCGACGCCAGCACGGCCTCCATCGAACCCGTCGAAAGCCGGTGCCCGGCGACGTTGATGACGTCGTCGGTGCGGCCCATGACGAACAGGTAGCCGTCCTCGTCGAGGTACCCGGAGTCGCCGGTCAGGTAGTAGCCGTCGTAGCGGGAGAGGTAGGCCTCGCGGTAACGCTCGTCGTCGCCCCACAGGGTCGGCAGCGAGCCGGGCGGCAGCGGCAGCTTGACCGTGATGGCGCCTTCGCGGCCGGCCGGCAGCTCGTCGCCCGCCTGGTCGAGGATCCGGACGTCCCAGCCGGGGACGGGCTTGGTCGCGGAGCCCGGCTTGACCTCCATCGGCTCCAGGCCGCGCGGGTTGGCCGCGATCGGCCAGCCGGTCTCGGTCTGCCACCAGTGGTCGATCACCGGCGTGCCGAGCTTCTCGTGCGCCCAGTGGTAGGTCTCGGGGTCGAGCCGCTCGCCGGCCATGAAGAGCGTCCCGAACGCCTCGAGGTCGTACTTCGGCAGCTCGAGGGCGTCCGGGTCGACCTTCTTGATGGCTCGCAGCGCGGTCGGCGCGGTGAACAGCGCCTGGACGCCGTGCTCGGCGATGACCCGCCAGAACGCGCCCGCGTCCGGCGTGCCGACCGGCTTGCCCTCGTACATGACCGAGGTCGCGCCGACCAGCAGCGGCGCGTACACGATGTAGGAGTGCCCGACGACCCAGCCGACGTCGGACGCCGTCCACCAGACGTCGCCGGCGTGGACGTCGTAGACGGCGTCCATCGAGTAGGCGAGCGCGACGGCGTGGCCGCCGGTGTCGCGCACGACGCCCTTCGGCTTCCCGGTGGTCCCGGACGTGTAGAGGATGTAGAGCGGGTCGGTGGCCGCGACCGGCACCGGGTCGGCGGGGGTGGCGGCGGCCGCCAGCTCGCGCCAGTCGAGGTCGCGCTTGCCCAGCTGGGCCGGCGCCTGCTCGCGCTGCAGCACGACGACGTGGTCCGGCTGGTGCTCGGTCATGCCGAGGGCGGCGTCGATGATCGGCTTGTACTCGACCACCCGCGTCGGCTCGATGCCGCAGGACGCCGCGAGGATCACCTTGGGTTTGGCGTCCTCGATCCGGGCCGCCAGCTCCTTGGGCGCGAAGCCGCCGAAGACCACCGAGTGCACCGCGCCGATCCGCGCGCAGGCCAGCATCGCGATCGCCGCCTCGGGCACCATCGGCAGGTAGACGATCACGCGGTCACCCTTGGTGACCCCCAGCGAGCTGAGCGCGCCGGCGAACCGCGCGACCGTGTCCCGCAGCTCCTCGTAGGTGTAGGTCCGTTGCTTCCCGGTCACGGGAGAGTCCCAGATCAGCGCCGCCTGACCGCCGCGGCCGGCCTCGACGTGCCGGTCGAGGGCGTTGTAGGAGGTGTTCAGCTCGGCGTCCGGGAACCACCGGTAGAAGGGCGGGTTCGAGTCGTCCAACGCCCGTTCCGGCGCCTTCGTCCAGCTGATTTTCTCCGCCGCGGCCAGCCAAAACGCTTCCGGGTCCGTCAGGCTGCGCCGGTAGGCCTCGGAGTACGCGCCCATTGCCGCTCCTTCACGTCGAACATCCGCGCCGGCCCCCATCATGACGCGGGAGCGGCGGGCTCGCCGGATTCCGGGCAGCCTGAAGACCCGGCAACCTCACGGCGGCCGGCTGCGTCCTAAGCTGGACCGCGGGGAAACGCCGCGTGGCGGTACGACGTGAATACGGACAGTGAGGGGATCCGGCGGTGAACGGACTCGCGAGCGCGTTGCTCTCGCTAGCCCATTCCTTGTTCGGCCCGGGCTTCTGCCCCGGCGACTGGGTCTGGGCCACGAGTGCGGCCGGCGCGCTCGTCGCGCTGATCCCGCCCGTCGGCGCGCTGGCCGTGTCGATCATCCGGAAGGGCACCGGCAACCGCTACGACGCCACGACGCTGGGGGTCTTCGCCGCGATCGGCCTGGTCAGCGCGCTGGTGCTGCCGTGGCTGCTGTCCAACGGCGTCTCGGGCGTCTACCGCGCGGCGTGGGCCAAGGGGAAGACCGGCCTGTCCGCGACCGAGCTTTCGACGCTGCGGGGCTCCGGCGGCTGCTGGGTCAATTCCCAGGTGGACTACCTGGGCGGCCGGCAGACCGTCTTCGATGTCTTTTCCTCCCGCAGCACCGGCCCCGACGACCTCCCGGTCTTCGTCTACCTGGTGGCTTTCGCCGTGCTCGGCGCCGGTTCGCTGCTGTTCGTCATGCTGCAGGGCCGCACCGCCTTCCGCCGCGGCCCGAAGTGGCCGTCGCGGTTCTTCTGGATCCCGTTCGCCGCGATGCTGGTGTTCAGCGTCGGGATGGAGGCGAACACCGCGCTGCACTTCTTCCTGGGTTTCCTGCCCTTCAGCGTGCTGGGCCTGATCCCGGTCGCGATGGTCGGGCCGCCGCCGTGGTCGGTGATCAACCGGTCCGACGCGCCGCCGCGGCGCGAGCAGGAGCCGCAGGGCCCGCCGCCGTCGCAGGTCCAGCCGCGCCCGACCCCGCCACCCCCTCCGCCACCCGTCAACCGGCCGTACCCGAAGACGGCGCTGGCGTCCGCGCCCGAGCCCCCGCCGATGGCCGGCGCGCTGGCCGCGGCCCCGGGCCCGATCCCGCCGCCGCCCGGCTCCCGCAACGCCGGCGGCAGCCGCTACCGGCGCGTCAAGCAGCTCGGCGCGGGTGGGTTCGGCACGGTCTGGCAGGCCGTCGACACCCAGCTCAACCGCACGGTCGCGCTGAAGATCGCGCACGCGCCGGACCGCGACACCGCCGAGCGCATGCAGCGCGAGGCTCGCGCGCTGGCCGTCGTGAGCCATCCCAACTGCGTCAAGGTCTACGACCTGGCCGAGGAGCCGGACGGCCTCGCGCTGGTCATGGAGTACCTCGAAGGCCGGCCGCTGGCCGAGCTGGTCGACGGCCAGGGCCCGCTCGACGACGTCGCGGCCGGCCGCCTCTGGGCGACGATGGCGGGCGCGCTGGCGGCGGCGCACGAGAAGGGTGTCCTGCACCGCGACATCAAGCCGTCGAACGTCATCCTCGACCCGAGCGGCCTGGCCCACCTGATCGACTTCGGCATCGCCCGCAGCCAGGGCGACTCGAAGATGACGGCGACGGGCATGATGATCGGCACGCCCGACTTCGTGGCCCCGGAGCAGGCGATGGGCGCGGCCGCGTCCCCCGCGTCCGACGCGTGGCAGCTGGCGGCGACGATCAGCTACGCCCTGTCCGGCCAGCCCCCGCGGGGCACCCGCGAGACCCCGATGGCGGCTCTGATGGCGGCGGCGCGGGCCGAACCGGTGACGCGGCTGCCCCAGCGAAGCGCGCACGCGCGGCTGCTGGCGGCCTCGCTGGATCCGGAGCCACGACGTCGTCCGACGCTGAACGCCGTGCGGCGCGAGGTCGAGGGCTGGCTGTCGAGGGCCGGCAAGTCGCCCGACGGCCCGGTGACGCGCGTGGTGCCGCGCCAGCCGGGGAACCAGCTGCCCCGCCGCTAACCGGGCTTCACGGCCTCGAAGATCAGCAGCTCCTTCGGGTGGTGCTGGACCTTCACCTGCTCGAAGCCCGCCTTTTCGAGGCGCGCCGGGAACGTCGCCGCATCGACGACGTTCATCGTGTCGCCGAGGTGCAGCAGGCGGAACCTGAGGTTGAGCTGGCCGTCGCTACCGCAGTACGTGCCGCCCGGGCGCAGGACCCGCGCGGCCTCGGCGAAGATCGCGTCCTGCAGTTCCTTCGTCGGGACGTGGTGCAGCATCGTGAAGCAGACGACGGCGGAGAACCTGTTCGCTTCGAACGGCATCTCGGCTCCACTGCCCTCGACGACCTCGGCGCGGTCGCCGTACTTCGCCCGCAGCAGCTCGCTCGACGCGGGGTCGATCTCCAGCACCGTCAGCTTCGGGACCGCCTTGAGCAGCACGTTCGTGGTGGCGCCGAAGCCGGGTCCGATCTCGAGGACGTCATCGCCCAGGTCGCGCTGCTTCAGCCACGGCGTCAGGCGTTCTTCGACGGTGGCCGCCCACTTCTCCGAGCTGCAGATCTTGCGGTGGATCAGGTTCATCGGCATGCGTCCGACGCTATTTCGGCCCGCGAGTGGCCGGTAGCCGATAGCCTGCCAACTGATGTCGCGAAACAGCCAAGCCATGCTGCTCGGCGAGGTCGACCTGCCCGCCGGCACCTGGTTCCCCTGGCACGAGCACCCGGTCCACCAGCTGGTCTGGTCGGCCCGCGGCGTCGTCGCGGTCAAGGCGGGCGACGCGGGCTGGGTCCTCCCGCCGACCCGCGCGCTGTGGATGCCGGCGGGCGTCCAGCACCGCACAGGCGCGCTCGGCCGGGCGGCCCTGCGCGGCATCTACGCCGACCCCGCCCTGTCCCCGGTGTCGTGGCCCGCGCCGCGGATGGTGGTGGTCCGCCCGCTGCTGCGCGAGCTCCTGGAGTACCTGACCGGCGACGGCGTGGCCCCGGACGCCCGGCTGCGCGCCGAGGCAGTGGCGTTCGACCTGCTGGAACCCCTCGACGTCGTCCCGATCGTGGTGCCGTCGCCGGCCGACCCGCGGGCCCGCGACGTCGAGCGCGCGGTGGTCGCGAACCCGGCGGACCCGCGCAGCCTCGGGGACTTCGGCCGCGACGTCGGCGCGGCGGAGCGCACGCTGGCGCGCATCTTCGTCCGCGAGTGCCGGATGCCGTTCGGAACGTGGCGCACACAGGTGCGGCTGCGTGCGGCGCTGCCCCTGCTGGCCCAGGGCGCACCGATGGAGACGGTGGCGCACCGGGTGGGCTACAGCTCGGCGAGCGCGTTCGTCGCGGCCTTCCGGCGCGCGGTGGGCGTCACGCCGGGGTCGTACTTCGCCGGCTGAGCTACCGCCAGGACGGCAGCCAGCGTTCGGCCTCCCACTGGCCGGTCGTGATCGCGACGCCGTTCAGGATCGGCCACAGCCACGCGAAGTTGGCCACCACCAGCCCGACGTACAGGCTGACCACGAGCAGACCGGTCCCGCGTCTCTCGAACCCGCGCCGCGCGCTGCCCAATATCTGGCCGAGGCACAACGTCAACCCCAGCACCAGGAAGGCGGCCAACGGCGTCGCGTAGAAGAAGTACATCTGGCGGTCGATGTTGGTGAACCAGAAGACGTACCCGCCGAGGTAGCCCACCAGCACCGCCGCGTAGCGCCAGTCCGCGCGGAACACCGAGCGCCACACCGACCAGCCAAGCATCGGGATCGCCAGCCACCACATCGCCGGCGTGCCGATCAGCATCGTCGCGCTCACGCAGCGGGCCTCGCCGCAGCCGGTGACGTCGCCGTCGTAGCTGTAGAGCATCGGGCGCAGCCCCATCGGCCACGTCCACGGCTTCGACTCCCACGGGTGCGGGTTGTCCTTCGGCGTGACCAGCGTTTCGTGGAAGTGCAGGACGTTGCCGGTGTAGTCGGCGAGCGAGCGCAGCGACGCCGGGACCCACGACCAGAAACCCGGCGCGATGTCCTTGATCTCCGTGTAGTGCCGGTCGGTCGCCGTCTCGCTCGCGAACCACGCCCAGTACGCGCCGAGGTACATCAGGAACGGGATGAGCAGGAGCGCCCAGAGCGCGGGCAGCACGTCGCGGCGGATCGTGCCGAGCCACGGCCGTTCGACGCCGGCCGCGCGCCGCGCCGCGACGTCGAAGAACACGCACAGCAGCCCGAACGCGACGATGTAGTACAGCGCCGACCACTTCACGCCGAAGGTCAGCCCGATCATCAGCCCGGTCGCGAACCGCCACCAGCGGAAACCGAGCTTGGGGCCCCAGACGGACTCGTTTACCCAGCCTTCGCGGACCGCCGTCGCGAGGCGGGTGCGCACCTGGTCGCGGTCGACGAGCAGGCAGGCGAACGCGGCGAGTACGAACAGCGCGATGAAGATGTCGAGCATGCCCATGCGCGACTGCAGGTGCAGCACGCCGTCGCTGATCACCAGGATGCCGGCGATGCCGCCGAGCAGCGTCGAGCGCGTCAGGCGGCGGGCGACGCGGATGGTCAGGAAGATGATGAGGGTGCCCGCCAGCGCGGGCATGATCCGCCAGCCCCAGCCGTTGTAGCCGAACAGCCATTCGCCGATCGCGATCAGTTGCTTGGCCAGCGGCGGGTGGACGACCAGCTCGTAGCCGTAGTTGTCCTCGTAACCGCCGTTGCGCAGCACCTGCCACGCCTGCGGCACGTAGTGCTTCTCGTCGAAGACCGGGCTGCCCTTGTCCGTCGGCACGCCGAGGTTCTGCAGCCGGACGATGCCGCCGATCACGGTCAGCACGATGGTGACGACCCAGCCGCGCAACCGGTCGGTCGGCATGCCGCGGCCGAGCAGGGTCACTTCGCGGTCGGTCGGCGGCCGGAGCGCCTCGAGGGGGTCCGGCCGGACGCTCTCGTCGTCGGCACGGGTCAGCACGGCGGTCACGGGGCGATCCTACGGGCGCGGCGGGGCGTGCGTCGTCGGGATCCGCTGATCAGCCTAGGCTGGCCGGGTGAGTCCCTCGCTGCTTCCCGGCCGGCTCGTCCTGGCCGCGACCCCGCTCGGCGACGTCCGCGACGCCTCGCCCCGCCTGGCGGAAGCACTGGCGGAAGCCGACGTCATCGCGGCGGAGGACACCCGGCGCCTGCGGTCGCTGACGTCCGCGCTGGAGGTGACCCCGCGCGGCCGCGTGGTGAGCTTCTACGAGGACGTCGAGACGGCGCGCCTGCCCAAGTTGCTCGAATCGTTACGCGCGGGCGAGACGGTGGTGCTGGTGACGGACGCCGGTATGCCCAGTGTGTCCGATCCGGGCTTCCGGTTGGTGGCGGCTTGTGTCGCGGCGGACCTGCCGGTGACGTGCCTGCCCGGCCCCTCCGCGGTGACCACGGCGCTCGCTTTGTCCGGTTTGCCGTGCGACCGGTTTTGTTTCGAGGGTTTCGCGCCGCGGAAGCCCGGGGAGCGGACCCGGTGGTTGTCGTCGTTGGTGTCCGAGCCGCGGACGGTGGTGTTCTTCGAGTCCCCGCACCGGTTGGCGTCGTTGCTGGCGGACGCGGCTTCGGTGCTGGGTGCGTCCCGCCAGGCCGCGGTGTGCCGGGAGCTGACGAAGACGTATGAAGAGGTGAAGCGGGGTTCGCTGCCGGAGTTGGCTTCGTGGGCCGCGGAGGGCGTGCGCGGGGAGATCACGGTGGTGCTCGCGGGGGCCGCGCCGCGGTCGGTTTCGGTGGCGGACTTGGTGGGCGAAGTGGCTTCCCGCGTGGAGGCCGGCGAGCGCTTGAAGTCCGCGGCGGCGGAGGTCGCCGAGGCTGCTAGAGTGTCCAAAAAGGAGCTTTACGACGCCGTGCTGGCCTCGCGGATCAAGTGAGCAGCGCCGTGACCGCCGCATGCGCTTTCGCCGCGTCAGGGGCGTCCCCGGTGATGACGTCCGTGTACACGAACGACTCGCCTATTCGCACCAGCAGGTAAGCCAAGTCCGGTACCGGCAGCGGCGGGGTCAGCCTCCCCGCCGAGACCTCACCCTCCAAAAGCGACTCCAGTTCCGCCGTCGTCCGTTGTTGGCAAACGCTTGCGCGCGTGGTCAACAGCCTCAACGCCCGCTCCGGTTCCCGGCGAAGGAAGTCCCGAAACGGCGGCGATTCGTTCGCGAACCGGACATACCCGCTCACGAAGTCCGCCACCCCGGCCGCCCCGCGGCCGACGCATGACGGCCACAGCCGGGCGATCGAGGCGGACGACAGGGACCACAGGATCTCGCCAAGCAGCAGGTCCCGGGACCCCACCCGCCGGTGCAACGTCGCCCGGCTGATGGACAGTGCCTCGGCCAGCTCGCCCATGTCCACCCGCCGACCAGCCAAGAACCATTCGCGGGCGAGGTCGAACGCAGCCGAGTGAGACATATGTCAGAATGTCTCACATCGAGCGGCGGACGGCGAGAGGGAAACGAACATGCGCGCAGTGCAGGTGACCGAGTTCGGCGGACCCGAGGTGCTCACGCCGGTCGAGCTGCCCGATCCCGTGGCCGGCCCCGGTGAGGTGCTCATCGACGTCGAGCGCATCGGCGTCAACTACGCCGACACCCACCAGGCCGAGAACTCCTACCTCGCGCCGTCGAAGCTGCCGCTCGTTCCCGGTGGTGAGGTGGTCGGCAAGACCGGCGGAAAGCGGGTCGTCGCCCTGCTGAACGGCGGCGGCGGGTACGCCGAAAAGGCCGTCGCGCCCGAGGCGACCACCTTCCCCGTTCCCGATGGCATCGATGACCTCACCGCGCTGTCGATGCTGGTCCAGGGCACCACCGCGTGGGTCCTGCTCAAGAGGAACGCCCACCTCGAAAAGGGCGAATCGGTCGTCGTGCACGCCGCCGCGGGTGGGGTCGGGACCATTGCCGTGCAGCTCGCCAAGGCCTGGGGCGCCGGCCGGGTCATCGCCACCGCCAGCAGCGACGAGAAGCGCGCCCTCGCGCTCGAACTCGGCGCCGATGTCGCCGTCGACTCGCGCGCGGAGGACATGACCGAGGTGCTGCTCGACGCCAACGGCCGCCGCGTCGACGTCGTGCTCGACATGGTCGGCGGGAAGACCACCGACCAGAGCATCGACGCGCTCGCGCCGTTCGGCCGCCTCGCCTTCTACGGCATGGCCGGCCGCGAGGCGCCGAAGCCGGTCGACCTGCGCAACGTCCTCGGCCACAGCACGACCATCAGCGGCATGTGGCTGCCGCACGTCTTCCGCCTGCCGGGCAACGTCTTCGGGACCGCGCTGAACGAGCTGTTCGACCTGGTGCTGCAGGGCAAGCTCAAGGCGATCCCGGGCGGCGAGTTCCCGCTGTCGGACGCCCGCGGCGCGCACGAGGCCCTGCGCTCCCGCACGACCGTCGGCAAGCTACTGCTCGACCCCGGCAAGTAGGCGTTCCAGGGGTGCCGCCTTGTGGAGGCACTCCTGCCACTCCGCCTCCGGGTCCGAATCGGCCGTGATGCCGCCGCCCACGCCCAGCTCGATCCGGCCGGCGTGGATCTCGAACGTCCGGATCGCGACGTTCAGCTCCAGCCCCGCCGCCGGGGACAGCAGGCCGATCGCACCCGTGTAGACCCCGCGTCCGCACGGCTCCAGGGAAGCGATCAGCTCCAGCGCGCGGATCTTCGGCGCGCCCGTCACCGAACCCGGCGGGAACGTCGCCTCCAAAAGGGAAGCGTCCGAAACCGAGGGGCGCAGCACTCCCGTCACCGTCGAGTCCAGGTGCCACACCCCCGGCGCCGGACGGACCCGCAGCAATGACGGCACCGTCACCGACCCCACCTCGCACACCCGGCCGAGGTCGTTGCGCACCAAGTCCGTGATCATCACGTTCTCCGCCACGTCCTTGACCGACTGGCGCAACCGCAAAGCGTTCCCGTCGTCGGCGGGCCCGCGGCGGGGGAGCGTTCCCTTGATCGGTGTCGACCGCACCGCGCGGCCGTGTCGCGCCAGGAACAGCTCCGGCGAGAACGACACCACCGAGCCTCGCGGACCCGAAACGAACGCCGCCCGGCGTGGATCCAAAGTGGACACCCCGGCTGCGAACAAAGCGGCGGGTGAGCCGGAGAACGAGCCCGTGAACCGGCTGCAGATGTTCGCCTGGAACAGCTCGCCGGCCTCGATCGCGTGCACGCACGCCTTGACCGCGTCCCGGTGCTCCGACGGCAGCGGACGCCGCAACGGCCCGGCCGTCCAGCGCGAAGAAGGCGGCGGAGCGGACAGCAGCGATTCCATTGTGGACACCGATGGCCCGCCGCCGTCCAAGGACTCGAGGTAGCAGGTGCCCGAAGCGGACCACCGCAGTACGTGGTCCGCCCAGCCCCACGCGGCCGGCGGAAGCAAGCCGGAGGCGTCGTACGCCAGATACCCGAACCACCCGCCGCCGATCACGCCCGGCGGGGCGTCGACCTCCGGGCAGCCGGGGAACCCGGCGGGCGAAACCGCGAGCGAAGGCGCGAGAACCGCCCGGGAAGAGAACCAGTCGCCCGACAGCATCGCGGGCGGCGGCAGCCCGCGGGCAGCGTTGTGGTGAGCAAGTACCGAGAAAGCGCGTGCGGGCGTGACGTCCGTCCGGAGTGCCCTGCTCGTCACGCGCATGGCGACATACCACCACAGGTCAGAGCAGCAAGTCGCCCAATGTGAACGGGTACACGACGGCGTTCTGCTCCACCGGAGCGTCGACGCCCCGCACGTCCGGGCCGTACGCGTGCTGGTGCACGCCGAGCCGCGAGTGGAACCAGCCCGGCCGGCCGGGGATGCCGTTGTGCCGGACCAGCCACAGCACGACCTCGCTGTCGGCCCAGCGGTCCGGGTGCAGCCGGTGCGCCCAGCAGTCGTGGTCGGCGTAGACGAGCACCCGCTCGATGCGCGCCGCGTGCCGGACGTGCTTGATCCACGACTTGATGAACCGGTCGTCCACGCTCGGCGCGGCCACCTCCAGGGCCGGCGCCAGTGACCCGGGCGCGAACGCGCCGAGCCGGCTGGCCGTCCGGACGAAGTGGTCGGCCTGGTCGTGCGCCGCACCGGGGCGGGCGTAGTGCCGGCCGCCGACGTGCAGGCCCGCCTCCTGCGCGCCGGCCAGGTTGCGCTCGGCCGCGGAGTTGGTCCAGTTGACGTTCTCGCTGATCGTCACCGACACGAACCGGGTCTCCGCCCCGCGGACGGCGTGCCAGTCGGTCACCCGCTCCCGGTGGGACAGCGAGATCCCGCGTTCGCTCTCCGGTTCCGTCACATTCCGCCCCCGGCACGTCGGTGGAGAGCACACCATACGTCGCCGGAGGCGGACCCGCAGTGACCCACGCTTGGTTGATCAGGCTGTTTTGATCAGGCGCTGTCTCGTTGGAACGTCCGGGTACCCCACCACACGGACACCACGGCCATCACCAGCACCACGACGCTGCCGGTGAACAACGCGTCCATCGTGAAGTCGCCCTTGAAGGTGTTCCGCTCGACGTCCACGACGTGGCGGAAGGGGTTGATCTGGGAAACCGTGTACAGCCACTTCGGCGCGACGCCGGCCGTGATCGGCAGCAGGATCCCGGAAAGCAGCAGGAGCGGGATGAGCACGGCGTTGAGCAGCGCGGGGAACGTCTCCTCGCTCTTCAACGTCAGCGCCAGCGCGTAGGAGCACGACGCCAGCGACACCGCCAGCAGGAACACGATCACCAGGCTCAGCAGCACCCCGCCGACCGGCGCGTCGAGGTCGAACGCCAGGTACGCCAGCGCGATGATCAGCAGGGCCTGGACGACGGCCTGCAGCGCGTTGGCCAGCACCTTCCCCAGCAGCAGCGCGCCGCGGCTGACCGGCGTCACCCGGAACCGCTCGACGACGCCGGAGCGGTAGTCGGCCAGCAGCCCGAACCCGACGAACGAGCTGCCGAACAGCGCCAGCTGGGCGATCAGCGCCGGGGTGAGCAGCATCCAGCCGTCCACTTCGGACAGGCCCTGGGCCTGCATCGCCTTGACCATCAGCGGCCCGAACAGGAACAGGTACAGCAGCGGCTGCATGATCCCGATCATGACCCAGGTCGGGTTGCGCAGCGCCGCCTTCATGTCGCGGCGGAAGATCAGCCAGGTGTCACGCAGCACGGGTGCCCTCCTCCGCTTCGCGCAGCGAGCGCCCGGTCAGGGTCAGGAAAACGTCGTCGAGCGTGGGCCGGTGCACCTGGACCGACAGCATCGGGATGGACTTCGCGTCGAGCGCGCGCAGGAGCTCGGGCAGGGCGACGTCGCCGCGCGGCACCCGGAACCGGACGATCCCGCCGTCCGCCGACAGCTCGTGCGCGCCTGAGAGCCGTCCGGCGATTTCGGCGGCGTCGGCGCCCTGCTCCGAGTCGACGCCGACTTCGACGCGGTCGCCGTTGACCCGGGCCTTGAGCGCGTCCGGCGTGCCCTCGGCGACGATCCGGCCGTCGTCGATGACGATCAGCCGATCCGACAGCGCGTCGGCTTCGTCGAGGTAGTGGGTCGTGAGGAAGACCGTGACGCCCTGCTCGGCGCGCAGCCGGCGGATGTGGTCCCACAGGTTGGCGCGGCTCTGCGGGTCGAGCCCGGTCGACGGCTCGTCGAGGAAGACGAGCCCCGGCGAGTGGATCAGCCCGAGCGCGATGTCGAGCCGCCGCCGCTGGCCGCCCGACAACGTCCGGGTCAGCCGCTGGTCCAGCCCGGTCAGGTCGAGCTGCTCGGCGAGCTCGGCGCCGCGCGCGATCGCGTCGGCCTTGCTCATCCGGTAGAGCCGGCCCTGCAGTTCGAGCTCGTCGGCGACCTTGGTTTCGGGTGAGCTGCCGCCGCCCTGGGCGACGTAGCCGATGCGCTCGCGCACGCCGAGCGGGTCGGAAAGCAGGTCGCGGCCGCCGACGGTCGCGGTGCCCGCGGATGGCTTCAACAGTGTGGTGAGCATGCGCAGCGTGGTCGTCTTCCCGGCGCCGTTCGGCCCGAGGAACCCGACGAGCTCACCCGCTTCGACGTCGAGGTCGACGCCCTTCACCGCGTGGACTTCGCCCCCAGAGCGGCCCTTGCGGCGGAAGCGCCGCTCGAGACCGCGTGCCGTGATCATGGGATCTCCTAATCAAATTTGACTAATTGAGTGCACACTGTGCCCCGGGGAGAGCGTGCTAGTCAAACTTGATTACTCGCCGGCCATCACGTACTCGCCCGCTTCGAGCCGGGCGACCAGGCCTTCGAGCCAGGTCAGGCTCGCGTCGGTGATCCCGCCCCACAGCCGGTACAGCTCGCTGACGTGCTCGGGTGTGCCCAGCTCCATGCTCGCCTTGATCTCTTCGAGCATCAGCTGCGCTTGCCGCTGCTCGGCCTCCAGGTGCACGAGCCGGTGCCGGAGCAGGTTGATCACCCGGGCCCGCGGCAACGTCGTCATCAGCGAAATCCCCGCCGAAAGGTCCGGGTGGTTCAGCGAAGGATCGGACAGCGCCTTCGACAGCAGCACCTGGTACTCCTGCTCGCCGACGTCGGTGAGCCGGTAGGCCGTGCGGTCGGGGCCGCCGTCGCCGGGCTCGACGTCGACCTGCTCCAGCAGTTCCTCGGCGGTCATCTTCTTCAGCGCGTGGTAGATCGACCCCGGCTGGACGTTGGCCCACTTGTCCGCCGACCAGCTGAGCAGCTCGCGCCGCACCTGGTAGCCGTGCGCGCGGCCGTACATGCGCACCACCCCGAGCACGAGCAACCGTGTCGCCGACAACCGGGCCTCCCTCTCGACAAAGCGCGTGACGCCCTCCGTAGGCTAATAAGGTATGAGCACCCCTGTGTTGACCGCGGTGGCCTGGCCCTACGCCAACGGCCCCCGCCACATCGGCCACGTGTCCGGATTCGGCGTCCCGTCCGACGTCTTCTCCCGCTACCAGCGAATGGCCGGCAACCGGGTGCTCATGGTGTCCGGCACCGACGAACACGGCACCCCGATCACCGTCCAGGCCGACAAGGAGAACTCGACCCCGCAGGCGACGGCGGACAAGTACACCCGCCAGATCGGCAACGACCTGCAGGGCCTCGGCCTGTCCTACGACCTGTTCACCCGGACCACGACCGGCAACCACGCCGAGGTGACGCAGCAGATCTTCCTGGCGCTGCACCGCAACGGCTACGTCGTGCCGAAGACCACGCGCGGCGCGATCAGCCCGTCCACCGGCCGCACGCTGCCCGACCGCTACGTCGAGGGAACCTGCCCGATCTGCGGGTACGACGGCGCGCGCGGCGACCAGTGCGACAACTGCGGCAACCAGCTCGACGCCGCGGAGCTGATCAACCCGAAGTCGCGGATCAACGGCGAGACGCCGAAGTTCGTCGAGACCGAGCACTACTTCCTCGACCTGCCGGCGTTCACCAAGACCCTCGGCGACTGGCTGTCGACCAAGACCGACTGGCGCCCGAACGTCCTCAACTTCACCAAGAACCTGATCGACGACATGCGGCCGCGGCCGATCACCCGCGACCTCGACTGGGGCGTCAAGATCCCCCTCGACGGCTGGCGAGACCAGCCGCTGAAGCGGTTCTACGTCTGGTTCGACGCGGTGATCGGGTACTTCTCGGCCAGCGTCGAGTGGGCGCGGCGGTCCGGCAACCCGGACGCGTGGCAGGAGTGGTGGAACAACGCCGACGCGCGGTCGTACTACTTCATGGGCAAGGACAACATCACCTTCCACGCCCAGATCTGGCCGGCGCTGCTGTTCGGCCACAACGGCGAGGGCGACAAGGGCGGCGAGCCGGGCAAGTACGGCAAGCTGCACCTGCCCGACGAGATCGTCTCCAGCGAGTTCCTCACGATGAGCGGCTCGAAGTTCTCGACCTCGCGCGGGCGCGTGATCTACGTCGAGGACTTCCTGCGCGACTTCGGCCCGGACACGCTGCGGTACTTCATCTCGGTCGCCGGCCCGGAGACCCAGGACACCGACTTCACCTGGGACGAGTTCGTCCGCCGGACCAACTTCGAGCTGGCCAACGAGTGGGGCAACCTGGTCAACCGGTCCATCTCGATGGCGCACAAGAACGTCGGCGCCATCCCGCGCCCGGAGGCCCCGACGGCGGCCGACGAAGAGCTGAAGGCGTTGTCCCGCAAGGCGTTCGACACCGCGGGCGCGCACCTGGCCCGGTCCCGGTTCAAGCTGGCGGCGAGCGAGGCGATGAAGGTCGTCACCGCGGCGAACAAGTACATCTCCGACCAGGAGCCGTGGAAGCTCAAGGACGACCCGACGCGGCGCGACACGGTGCTGCACACCGCGCTGCAGGTGGTGAGCGACGCCAACACGCTGCTGACGCCGTTCCTGCCGCACTCGGCGCAGAAGGTGCACGAGGCCCTCGGCGGCACCGGCGTCTGGGCCGCCCAGCCGGAGCTCAAGGAGGTCGACGACCTCGACATCGCCGGCCGGGTCAACCCGATCCTCACCGGCGACTACGCGGGCGAGCAGGCGAAGTGGGAGTCGAAGCCGATCGAGGTCGGCAAGCCCCTGCAGAAGCCGTCGCCGCTGTTCACCAAGCTCGACCCGGCGCTCGGCGAGACCGGTCCGGAGTGGGCGCCGATCATCAAGGAGTAAGAAGTACGCATGGGTGAAGAGAAGCGCGAGCTGCCGCCGGTCCCGGACCGGCTCCCGGTGTCGGTGGTGGACGCGCACACCCATCTCGACGCGTGCGGCGCGGTCACCGCGGCCGATGTCAAGGCCGTGGTCGACCGCGCCGAGCGCGCCGGCGTCGCCCGCGTCGTCACGGTGGCGGACGACCTCGCCTCGGCCCGCTGGGCCGCCGAGGCGGCCACCTGGGACCGCCGGGTCTGGGCCGCCGTCGCGATCCACCCGACGCGGACCAAGGAGTTCGGCGAGGCCGAGAAGTCCGAAGTGGAGCGCCTGGCCGCCCAGGACCGCGTGGTCGCCGTCGGCGAGACCGGCCTCGACTACTACTGGGACTACTCGCCGCACGACGCCCAGCAGGAGGCGTTCCGCTGGCACATCGACCTCGCCAAGCGGCTGGACAAGCCGCTGATGATCCACGACCGCGAGGCCCACGACGACGTGTTGCGCATCCTGGCCGAAGAGAATGCGCCGAACGCCGTAATCTTCCATTGTTTTTCCGGGGACGCGGAAATGGCCCGCAAGTGCCTCGACGCGGGGTACGTCCTTTCCTTCGCGGGCACGGTGACGTTCAAGAACGCGAAGGGGCTCCACGAGGCGGCCCGGCTCTGCCCGCCGGACCAGTACCTCGTCGAAACCGACGCGCCGTTTCTGACCCCCCACCCGTTCCGTGGACGGCCGAACGAGCCGTTCGGCGCCGCCTACACCGTCCGTCACCTCGCGGCGCTCAGGGGCGAAGCTGTCCACGAAGTCGCCGAATCGGTCCGGACCACCGCCGAGCGGGTCTACCGACTCCCCAGTGTCACAACGGGTTGAACGCATTGCGACATCAGGGTTCCTTGATCGTCCACCTGATGGAGTGACGGGGATCACGACACTCCGGGGGGTGTTTGCGCAACCCGCCGCGACCCGTTACTGTCCCGTGATCGTGCCGGTCGGGCCTGTGCTCAGCAGCTTCCGATCGTCACGCCCAGTCGTAGAGACGTCGCCCCCGACCGTCGTCTCGTGAAAGGGAACGATCCCCGGTGACAGGTAGCAGACAGGCTGGAGCGCGCTCCGCCGTCCTCGAACGCAGTTATTTCGAGGACACCGCGTATGGCCAGCTCGACTTCTCCGACGACCCGAACATCACGCAGCAGGACATCCTCGCCGCGCTCGGCCCCGACGCCGACGCGATGATGGCCGAGATCGACGTCGACGTCGACGAGCTGATCCGCCTCATCAACGCCGAGACGACGTACCTGCCCCCGATCGTCATCCCGGACGAGATCGAGGCGGACCGGACCGCGTCCCCGCAGGCCAAGCGGGCCATGCTGGACGAGGGGCTGCGCGAGACCACCAAGGTCTGGAAGCGCCGCTTCCTCAAGGGCGCCGTCCTCAGCGTCATGATCAGCATCGCCGGCGGCGGCGCGGCCGCGCTGGCGATGAACAAGAGCGTCACCGTCGACGTCGACGGCCAGCAGACCACCGTGCACTCGTTCGGCGACACCGTCGGCGAGGTGCTGCAGGACGCGGGCCTGTCCGTGGGCGCGCACGACTCGCTCTCCCCGTCCCCGCAGGCGGAGGTCGGCGACGGCGGCGTCATCAAGCTCGAGCGCGGCCGCCAGCTGAAGATGATCGTCGACGGCTCGGAGCACACCTCCTGGGTCCGCGCGACGCACCTCGGCGACGCGCTGGGCCAGCTCGGCATGACCGGTCTGGACAAGCCCGGCACGTGGATGTCGATGTCGAAGGACGGCGAGCTGCCCCTCCAGGGCGCCACCGTCGAGATCAAGACCCTGAAGAACATCACCCTGTACGACGGCGCCAACGCGCCGAAGCAGGTGAAGACGACCGCGGTCACGACGAAGGAGTTCCTGGGCGAGTACAAGCTGACCCTGGGCCCGGAGGACCAGGCCGAGGGTGGTCTGGACGTCAAGCTGACCGACGGCGCCGAGGTGCACATCAGCCGCACCGGCGTCTCGACGGTCGTCCAGAAGGAGTCCATCGACCCGCCCGAGCAGAAGGTCGACGACCCGGACCTCGCCAAGGGCAAGACCTCGGTCGAGGACCCGGGCACGCCGGGCGAGAAGATGGTGACCTACAAGGTCACGCAGAAGAACGGCAAAGAGGTCTCCCGCGAGAGCGTCTCCGAGCAGGTCATCACCCAGCCGAAGCCGAAGATCATCCACGTCGGCACCAAGGAGGCCCCGGCGCCGGCGATCGGCGACGGCTCCGCGTGGGACCGCATCGCGCAGTGCGAGTCGGGCGGCAACTGGGCCATCAACACCGGCAACGGCTACTACGGCGGCCTCCAGTTCGACAAGCAGACCTGGAACGCCTACGGCGGCGACCAGTACGCGGCGCTGCCGAGCCAGGCTTCGCGTGAGCAGCAGATCGCGATCGCCGAGAAGGTCCGCGACGCCCGCGGCGGCAGCTACAGCGCCTGGCCGGTCTGCGGCAAGAAGGCCTGAGTTCCGCTTCGAAACGGCCCTCGTCCCTCGTGGACGGGGGCCGTTTCGCGTGCCGGGCACACTGGGTTCGTGGAGGACTACCAGCGGCGCAAGCTCGCGCACTTCCACGAGGCGCTGACCCGGCTGACGCGTCCCGCCGAGGAACAGCGGGCGTGGCTGCGCGAGAACGGCCTCGGCCTCGCCGATGAGCTGGCGACCGAGTTCGACGACTTCTACGAGGACCTCGCCTCGTGGCACGGTGACGCCGCGCCGATCCTCGCCGAGCTGGACCGCCTCCTCGCCCGCATGAGCGGCGAAGCCAACGCGCACCTCTGGGAAGTCGAAGCCCTCGTGACCGAACCCGACTGGCGGCGCGTGCGTGAGCTGGCCACCGCCGCCCTCGCGGTGCTGCCCGAGCGCGGTCGGTAAGCTCGTCCGGTGGTTGAACTGCTGGGACCGGCCGAAATCCGCGGGCTGGCGGCCGAACTCGACGTGCGGCCGACCAAGAAGCTCGGGCAGAATTTCGTGCACGATCCCAACACCGTCCGCCGGATCGTCGAGCTCGCGGGCGTCGGCCAGGACGACGTCGTCCTCGAGGTCGGGCCCGGGCTCGGTTCGCTGACCCTCGGCCTGCTCGCCACCGGCGCGCGGGTCGTCGCCGTCGAGATCGATCCCAAGCTCGCCGAGCGGCTGCCCAAGACCGTTGCCGAGCGGGGGCCCGAGGCCGCGGACCGGCTGACCGTCGTCGGGGCCGACGCCTTGCGCGTCACCCGCGCGGAGCTGGGCGAGCCGACCGCGCTCGTCGCCAACCTGCCCTACAACGTCGCCGTCCCGGTCGTGCTGCACCTGCTCGCCGAGGTGCCGTCGCTCGCCAAGGGCCTGGTCATGGTGCAGACCGAGGTCGCCGACCGGATGGCCGCCGGCCCCGGCAGCCGGATCTACGGCGTCCCCAGCGTCAAGCTCGCCTGGTACGGCCCGGCGCGCAAGGTCGCCGCCGTGCCGCGGTCGGTGTTCTGGCCGGTGCCGAACGTCGACTCGGCGCTCGTCGCCTTCGAACGCGGTGACGCTCCGGCGTCGGACGACCGCGATCGGCTCTTCGGCCTCGTCGACGCCGCCTTCTCACAACGCAGGAAGACCCTCCGCGCCGCGCTCGCCGGCTGGGCGGGCTCCGCCGAGCGGGCCGGCGAGCTGCTCGCGGCCGCCGGGATCGACCCGAAGACCCGCGGTGAGCAGCTGGCCGTGCAGGACTTCGCCCGCCTCGCCGCGGTCCGTTAGCAGGTCCACAGTGGAAGTCAACGCGGCCGGGTGAAAATACGCCTCTTGCCGTGCGATCCCGCGATTCGGACACCTCCACTCGTGTGATCTGGGCCAACAGGCTTGCTTTCGCTCCTCGGGATCGGCTTTACTCGGAAGCGTCCATCCCGAGCGACTGAGAGACCTGGCTCGCCGAAGTCGCAGCAACCACCCTCCGCAGGGCAGGTGCTACCGCCAGGACCGATGGAGGCCGTTTCCGATGAAGAGGGTAGCTCGCCCCCTGCTCCTGACCAGGCGTCGCGTAGTCGACGAAGGCCGCCGCTCCGTGACCGCATGTCGACGCTCCCACTGAGCTTGTCGTAGCCGGTCCACCTCTTCTTCACGCACCGTCCACACAGGACGGACTTTGCTTGCGGCCGGGTGCCGCGCACCGCGCGCACCCCGTTTTCTGGAGCCTTCGTGATCACCGTCGAAAACCTGTCCAAAACCTTTGCCACCAACGGAAACTCGGTCGTCGCCCTGCGGGACGTGAGCGTCGACGTCCAGGCCGGCTCGCTGTTCGGCGTGGTCGGCCCGGCCGGGTCCGGCAAGTCCGTCCTGGCCCGTTGCATCGCGCTGCAGGAGCGGCCCGACCGCGGCGTCGTGCGGCTCGACGGCCTCAACACCGGCACCCTCGACGGCCGCCGCCTGCGCGAGATCCGCCGTCAGCTCGGTGTCGTCTCGACCAAGCCGGAGCTGATCGCCGAGCGCACCATCGCCGGCAACATCGCTTCCCCGCTCGAGCAGCTCGGCGTCGACGGCCCGCAGCGCCGCAGCCGGGTCGGCTCGCTGCTCGACCTGGTCGGCCTGACGCAGCGCGCGACGCAGCGTCCGGGCGAGCTGTCGGAGGGTCAGCTCCGCCGCGTCGCGGTCGCCAAGGCCCTCGCGGCCGCGCCGGCCGTGCTCCTGGCCGACGACCCGACCGCCGGCATCGACCCGGAGGAGGCCGGCTCGGTGCTCACCGTGCTCGACCGCGCCCGCTCCGAGCTCGGCACCACCGTCGTCATCACGACGCCGGACGCCGGCGTGGTCCGCCGGGTCTGCGACGACGTCGCGGTGCTCGAAGACGGCACGGTCATCGAGCGCGGCACCGTGCTCGACCTGATCTCGAACCCGGCCAGCCGCACCGCGCAGGCGCTGCTGCCCGCCATCGAGACCACCCGCGCGCAGTCGGCGCGCTACGACCGCTCGGTCGACGTCGTGCTGGTCGGCTTCGCGTCGGTCGGCGCGCTGCTGCCCGAGGCCGCGGGCCGGTTCGACGTCGAGTTCGCCACCATCGGCGGCGGCCTGACCCGGATCGGCGACACCCCGGTCGGCCGCTTCCGCCTGGGCGTCCGCGGCGAGCGCGCCGACGCGGCCCTGGCGTGGGTCGCCGAGCGCGGCGGCCACGTGACGCACACCGCTCGCGGCCCCCAGGGCGTCGCGGCCTGACCTCGAGTTCGAAGACGCCCCGATGCGCACGTCGCATCGGGGCGTTTTCGCGGGCACGTAGGCTGGTCGGGTGCTCGCCGTAGTTCCGCCCCCAGTCACCGTCCGGGTCCCGGCCAAGGTCAACCTGCACCTGGCGGTCGACGACCTGCGCGAAGACGGTTACCACGAGCTGGTGACCGTGTTCCAGGCCCTGTCGCTGACCGACGAGGTGACCGTCGCCGTCACCGAAGAGCCGGGGCTGGAGATCTACGGCGAGGGCGAGGGCACGGTCCCGACCGGCCCCGAAAACCTGGCGTGGCGCGCGGTCGAAGCGCTGTCCGCGCACGTCGGGCGCACCGGCGACCCGAAGGTCCGGGTGGTGCTGCGCAAGGGCATCCCGGTCGCGGGCGGCATGGCGGGTGGCAGCGCGGACGCGGCGGCGACGCTCGTCGGGCTGGCGAGCCTGTGGAACCTCGACGTCACGCGCGACGAGCTCGCGGAGATCGCCGCCGGCCTGGGCAGTGACGTCCCGTTCGCGCTCTACGGCGGCACCGCGCTGGGCACCGGGCGCGGCGAGCGGCTCGTCCCGGTGCTGTCGCGGCACACCTTCCACTGGGTGCTGGCCTTCGACGAGCGCGGCCTCTCGACGCCGAGGGTGTTCGGCGAGCTCGACCGGCTGCGCACGGACGGCAACCCGCCGCGGATCGGCTCGCACACCCCGGTCGTCGAGGCGCTGGCCTCCGGCGACCCGCGCCAGCTGGCGCTGCTGCTGGGCAACGACTTGCAGGCGGCCGCGGTCTCGCTGCGGCCGGGCCTGCGCCGCACGCTGCGCGCCGGCGTCAACGCGGGTGCGCTCGCCGGCACGGTCTCCGGGTCCGGCCCGACGTGCGCGTTCCTCTGCGAAGACGCGCAGTCGGCGGTCGAGGTCGCCGCCGAGCTGTCGGGCGCGGGGGTGTGCCGCACGGTCCGGGTGGCGCACGGCCCGGTGCCCGGCGCCCGCGTCGTCGGCGGCGACGACGCGAACCGGCCGACGCCGCCGCGCGTGCACGCCTGATCGTCCACTGTGGATTTCTACTTCTCGGAAAGGAACGGCTGAGCGGATGGCCAACCTGGTCAACCTGGAGGCGGTGAGCAAGTCCTACGGGGTTCGCCCGCTCCTGGACGGCGTGTCGCTGGGTGTCGCGGCCGGGCAGCGCATCGGCGTCGTCGGCCTCAACGGTGGCGGCAAGACCACCCTGCTGGAAGTCCTTTCCGGACTCGCCGAGCCGGATTCCGGGCGGGTGAGCCATGTCGGCGGCCTGCGGATGGCCGTCGTCACCCAGCGGACCGAGCTGCCGGCGGACAGCACGGTCGGCGACGTCGTCCTGGAACGCTACGGCGCCGAGCACGAGTGGGCGGCCGACGCCCGCGTGCGGTCCATTGTGGACGGACTCGGGATCACCGCGATCGGGCTGGACACGCCGACCGCGAACCTCTCCGGCGGCGAGCGGCGCCGGGTTTCCCTGGCCGCCGCGCTGACCGGCGAGCTCGACCTGGTCGTGCTGGACGAGCCGACCAACCACCTGGACGTCGAAGGTGTCCGCTGGCTCGCCGACCACCTGCTCGCGCGCCGGATCGCCGTCGTGGTCGTCACGCACGACCGGTGGTTCCTCGACACGGTCGCGACGCTGACGTGGGAGGTCGCGAACGGCCGCGTCGAGCAGTACGAAGGCGGTTACGCCGACTGGATCTTCGCGCGCGCCGAGCGGGCGCGGCTGGCCGCGACGGCCGAGGAGAAGCGGCAGAACCTGGCCCGCAAGGAGCTGGCGTGGCTGCGCCGCGGCCCGCAGGCGCGCTCGTCGAAGCCGCGCTACCGCATCGAAGCGGCCGAAGCGCTGATCGCCGACGTCCCGCCGCCGCGCGACTCCGTCGAGCTGCAGGCGTTCGCGAAGCGGCGCCTCGGCAAGACCGTGCTGGAGCTGGAAGACACGACGTACCAGGTGGGCGAGCGGACGCTGCTCGACCACGTCACCTGGCGGATCGGCCCAGGCGACCGGATCGGCCTGGTCGGGGTGAACGGCTCGGGCAAGACGTCGCTGCTGAAGCTGCTCGGCGGCGACGTCGAGGGGTCGACCGGCCGCCGGATCGAGGGCAAGACGGTGGCGCTCGCGCACCTGCGCCAAGAGCTCGACGACCTGCCCGGCGACCTGCGCGTGCTGCAGGCGATCGAGCAGGTGGCCGGGCGGGTGGTGTTCGGCAAGCAGGAGATGACGGCGTCGCAGCTGGGCGAGAAGCTCGGCTTCCCGCAGGCCCGCCAGTGGACCCCGGTCGGCGACCTGTCCGGCGGCGAGCGCCGCCGGCTGCAGCTGTGCCGGCTGCTGATGGCCGAGCCGAACGTCCTGCTGCTGGACGAGCCGACGAACGACCTGGACATCGACACGCTGCAGCAGCTGGAGGACCTCCTCGACGGCTGGCCGGGCACGATGGTCGTGGTCTCGCACGACCGCTACCTGGTGGAGCGCGTGTGCGACACGATCGTCGCCCTGTTCGGCGACGGCCGGATCACCCACTTGCCGGGCGGGATCGAGGAGTACCTGAACCGCCGCGCGGCCGCTCAGCCGGCCGCGGGCCCGGCGCCGTCCGCGGAGAAGGCCGAGGCGAAGAAGTCGGCGGCGGATCTGCGCGCGGCGCAGAAGGAGCTGGGCCGGCTGGAGCGCAAGCTGGACCAGCTGCACGCGAAGGAGGAGAAGCTCCACGCGGCGCTGCTGGAGGCGGCGACGGATCCGGCGAAGCTGATGGAGCTGAACGCGGAGCTGAAGGGCGTCCAGGGCGAGATCGAGGACGTCGAAGGCCGCTGGCTGGAGACGTCCGAGCTGCTGGAGTGACCAGGGTGATCGGGCCCCGCGACGCCCTGGAGGTGCCCCGGCTGCGGCGGATCGCGGTGGCGGGCCCGGCGGGCTCGGGCAAGTCGACCCTCTCGCGGACGCTCTGCGAGCGCCTCGGGGTGCCGTACGTCGAGTTCGAGTCCTTCTTCCACGGGCCGGGGTGGACCGTGCGGGAGACCTGGCAGGCCGATGTCCTCGACTACCTGGCCGGCGACGTCTGGGCCATCGAATGGCAGGGCGAACCGGTCCGCGAGCGGATGACCGCCCGCCTCGACGTGCTGGTGTGGCTCGACCACCCACGGGCGCTGACGATGGCCCGGGTCATCACCCGCACGTTCAAGCGCCGCGCGGGGCGCGGTTCGGAGATCGCCGGGGGCAATGTCGAAGGCCCTCTGCGCACCTTCTTCACCGACCGGGAGCACATCGTCCGGGTCGCCTGGCGGTACCACCCGATCCTGCGGGCGCGAGTCCGGAAGGTGATCGACGAGAACCGCCACCCGGACCTCGTCGTCGTCCGGCTGCGGGGGCAGCGCCAAGTCGACCGGTGGCTCACGGGCCCTGTTTCCGCGTCGCTCGGCGGATGTTGACACCGAGACAGTAATCTCTGCCCCATGAGCAGGTTCGTGGACACGCTCGTCGCCACCGCGGCGGGGCGGGGTCAGCAGCGTGGCATGGTCACCGGGGAGCCCAAGGAACCCGTCCGGCGGACCTGGGCCGAAGTGCACCAGGAAGCCCGGCGGATCGCCGGGGGGCTCGTCGCCGGCGGGTTCGAGCGGGGCACCGCGGTCGGCGTGCTCGCCGCCGCGCCCGTGTTGATCGCGCCCACCGTGCAGGCCGTCTGGCTGGCCGGGGGCAGCGTCACCATGCTGCACCAGCCCACCCCGCGCACCGATCTCGCCGAGTGGGCCGAGGACACCGTGCGCGTGCTCGGGATGATCGGCTCGGACCTCGTGCTGCTCGGCGAGCCGTTCGACCAGCTCGCTCCCGTGCTCGAAGAAAAGGGCATCGGGTTCAAGCTCATCACGGACCTCACGAAGGCCGAGCCGCTGCAGGACGTCGTCGTCACCGATGAGAGCGAGACCGCGCTCCTGCAGCTGACCAGCGGATCGACCGCCGACCCCAAGGCCGTGCGGATCACCTACGGGAACCTGTACTCCAACGTCAAGGCCATGGTCGACCGCGCGGAGTTCGACTTCGACGTCGACGTCATGGTCTCCTGGCTGCCGACCTTCCACGACATGGGCATGGTCGGCTTCCTGACCGTCCCGATGACCTTCGGCGTCGAGCTCGTCAAGATCACGCCCGTCGAGTTCCTCTCGGGGCCGTTGATCTGGCCGGAGCTGATCACCAAGTACGGCGGCACGACGACGGCCGCGCCGAACTTCGCCTACGCCATCGTCGGGCGCCGGATGGCCCGCGTCGACGACGACAGCGCCTACGACCTCTCGAAGCTGCGCATCGCCCTGAACGGCGCCGAGCCCATCGACGAGACCGCCGTCCAGACCTTTGTGGACGCCGGCGCGCGGTTCAAGATGCCCGCGGAATGCGTTTTCCCGGCCTACGGCATGGCGGAGGCGACGCTCGCGGTGTCGTTCGCGCCGCTGTTCACCGGGCTCACGCTCGACGTCGTCGAAGCCGACGCGCTGGAAGCCGACAACCGCGCGGTGCCCGTGCCCGAAGGGGACGCCCGGCGCGGCACCGACAGCGTCCGCTCGTTCGCGCTCCTCGGACGTCCGCTGGACGGCCTGGAAGCGGAGATCGTCAACGAGGCGGGCGAGCGGGTCGGTGACCGCCAGGTCGGCGAGATCCGGCTGCGCGGCGAGGCCGTGACGCCCGGGTACCTGACCATGGAGGGCCCGGTCGCCACGCAGGACGACGCGGGCTGGCTGAACACCGGCGACCTCGGCTACCTGGTCGACGGCCAGATCGTCATCTGCGGCCGCCGCAAGGACGTCATCATCATGGGCGGCCGCAACCTGTACCCGACGGACATCGAGCGCGCGGCGACGTCGGTCGAGGGCGTCCGGGCGGGCAACGCGGTGGCCGTGCGGCTGGACGCGGGGAGCCGCCGCGAGCGGTTCGCGGTGGTCGTCGAGTCGAAGCTGGCGGGGGACGCCGAAGCCGAGAAGCACCTGATGAAGCAGGTCTCGGCGCGGGTGCGCGACGCCGTCGACATGCGGCCGTACGCGGTGGTCGTGCTGCCGGCGGGGAGCCTGCCCAAGACGCCGTCGGGCAAGGTCAAGCGCGCGGCGACGGCCCAGCAGTTCGCCGACAAGATCAAGAAGAACGCTGACGCCTGACGCACTCCCGGCGGCGGGCCGTGACGACCCGCCGCCGGCGTGGTCAGCGCTGCTGGAGGCGTTCCGCGCGCAACGTCGGCGGGGTGGCGCGCTCGGCCGTGGCTTCGTCGGACGTGCGGGCGCCGGGGAGGTCCGGGGCGTGGCCCGTGCGCGCCGCGAGCTGGTCTTCCACGGTGTCGAGGAACTCGTCGACCTCGCGTTCGTCGTAGCCGCGCTTGCCGATCAGCGGCTTCGCGAACACCACGTGGTGCACTTCGGCGGCGGTCAGGTCGTCCTCCTCGGCGAACGTCTTGGCGATGCGCCGGACGAACTCGTCGACCTCGTGCTTGGCGTAGCCACGACGGCCGATCGGGGCGTTACCGAAGGTGACCTCGGCGAGGTCTTCGGCGGTGAACGACATGCAACTCTCCGATTCCGGGGTTGGGCGGTGCGAACTGCCGTACACCGTCCTAACCCGCGGACGCGCTCCCCCGGAAGGGTCGGACCCCGAAGCTCACCCCGACGGGCGGTCGCCGTCCGCCTGTGAGTGAGCCGGGGTTACGCAGCGCTGTGTGGCCGGACTCACACCGTCACGAGCGGCCGAACCACTTCCGCGGACCCTGCGGGCGCGCCTCCTCGACCGCCGGACGCGGGTTGCGCAGCTTGATGAGCGCCGCCTCCGCCTCGTCCAGGAACAGGTCGACCTGAGCCTGGTCGTAGCTGCGCATGCCGACCGGCATGATCGTGAACTCGACGTAGTGGATGTCGTCGGCCGTCAGGATGTTGCGGCCGGACAGCGCCTCGGCGATCAGGTCGAGGAACGCGTCGACCTCGTCCTCGTTGTAGCCGCGCCGGCCGAAGCGGGGTTTGCCGAACGCGATCGCCCGGACTTCGTCAGGGGTCATGGGATCACCTTGCCACCGATGTCAGCCCGCATGGAAGGCGTTCTGCGCGGCCGCGAGACCGGTGCCGACCAGCGCCTCGGTCGCGTCCGCGCAGCGGTCCACCTCGAACGGGAGCTCCTTGCGCTCGACCGTCGAGAAGTCCTTCAGGACGAAGTCGGCCGGGTCCTGGCGGCCGGGCGGGCGGCCGATGCCGAACCGGACCCGGTAGTAGTCGCGGGTGCCGAGCGACTTCGTGATCGAGCGGAGGCCGTTGTGGCCGTTGTCGCCGCCGCCGAACTTCAGCTTCAATGCGCCGAAGTCGACGTCCAGCTCGTCGTGCACCACGACGATCCCGGTCGGCGGCACCTTGTAGAACCGCGCCGCGCCGACCACCGGGCCGCCGGAGAGGTTCATGTACGACCGCGGCTTCACCAGCACCACGCGGCGGCCACCCAGGCGCCCTTCGAGCACCTCGCCGCCGCTCTTGTGCGTCTTGAACTTGCCCCCGATGCGGGTGGCGAGCTCGTCCAGCACCATGAAACCGACGTTGTGCCGGTTTCCGGCGTACTGGGGTCCGGGATTGCCGAGGCCGGCGAGCAGGATCAGCTCGCCGGCCCCAGGCAGGTCTTCGGTCATGCGGAAATATTATTCGGCGGCTTCGGCCGACTCGTCGCCCGCTTCGGTGGCGGCGTCTTCGTCGTCGGCCTCTTCACGCTGCGGCTCGTTGACGGCGACGACCAGCGCCTCCGGGTCGGTGACCAGGGTGGCGCCCTGGGGCAGCTCGACCTGGCCGGCCAGGACCTGGCTGCCGATCTCGAGGCCCTCGATGGAGACCTCGAACTGCTCCGGGATGTGCAGCGCCTCGACCTCGACCTGCAGGGTGTCGACGTCCTGGTTGACCAGGCCGCCGGGGCCGGGGGTGCCGGAGACGACGACCGGGACGTCGACGACGATCTTCTCGCCGCGCTTCACGACCAGCAGGTCGACGTGCTCGATGTAGTTCTTCAGCGGGTGCACGACGATCGTCTTCGTCAGCGCGAGCTCGTCGGAGCCCTCGATGGCGAGGGTGATGACGGCGTTGGAGCCGTTCTCCCGGACGACGCGGGCGAACTCGATGGCCGGCAGCGCGAAGTGCCGCGGGTCCGAGCCGTGGCCGTACAGGACGGCGGGGATCTTGCCGGCGCGACGCGTGCGACGCGCGGCGCCCTTGCCGAACTCGGTGCGCGGCTCGACGGACAGACGTACCTCGGACACGGTGTGGCACTCCTTCAAATCACGAACATGGTGCGGGAGACAGCATGCTGCGGCGGGGATGCTTGCGTTGTTCTGTTCAGGCGGTTGCGGCGGCGAGTTTCAGGCGTGCACGACAGCCGGGGCTACTCGAGCCGCCGCGTCGATCACGCCGGGCACCCCAGAAGGGCCCCGCCTCGCCGAGACAACCTCAAGAGTGTAAACCAACCTCATCACGGTGGGTTGCGGCGGGGGCCCGGCCCAGGCTAGAACCCTCCTGAACCCCGGTGCGTGACGACACAAATCCGGTGGCGGGACTTCACCGGCCGAGGTGTCCTCGGGTACAGCGGGAGAGCAGGGGGCGGAAGATGCGGGCTCGACGGGCCACGACGGCGGCGGCGGTGCTGCTGCTGGGCGGACTGCTGGCCGGCTGCCAGGTGGCGGTCCCCGGCACCGCCGGTGTCTCCGCCGCCGGGCAGCAGACGGCCGACCGGCGCGCCGAGCAGCGCACCGCGGTCGAAGCCGCCCTCACCGCGCTGGGGCAGGCACCCGCGCTCGCTCTGAAGTCGGCGGTCAACGGCGCCGACCAGCAGTTCCGGGTCACCCGCGGCGGCAGCGCCCTCGGCGGGCTGCCGCTGGAGGGCCGCGTCGTCCAGGTGACCGCCGCCGCGGGCCAGTTCTACCTGCAGGCCGACGCCGACTACTGGAAGGCGCACGCCATCGACGAGGGCACGCAGTTCGGCACGAGCTGGGTGCGTTCGCTCGGGTCCGAGCTGCCCCTCGACCCGGCCGCGCGGTTCGCGCCGCGAGCGCTGGCCGACGGCCTGCGCAAGACGCTGGCCGGCCTCGACCGGCTGAGCGACCCGGTCAAGGTGAAGCTCCCGGACGGCACCGAGGTCTACCAGCTCGGTGCCGCGCCCAGCGTCCTGCGCGTCACTACGGCCAAGCCGAACCGGGTCGTCAGCTTCGCCCCGGCGCTGCTCGACCCGCAGGCCGGGCCGAAGTTCGGCGCCGAGTTCCGCGTCGACCCGCTCGCCGGCGACGCGCTCAAGGCGTTCCACACCGACCTCGACAACACCGTCGGCGGGCTGGGCCAGCCGTTCGAAGGCCTGGTCCAGGCCAGCGCCGTCGTCACGAACGACAACCTCGACTGCAAGGACTTCGTCGGCTCCTGCACGACGACCGTCGACGTCTCCAACAGCGTGGTCGGCTCGCCGTCCGGGGGCGGCAAGAGCGTCGTGCACATCAACCTCGCGGTCGAGGTGAGCGCCGACTCGCTCGGTGCGCAGACCTGCACGGCGGCGGCCGACGCCGAGCCGTACGCGACGGTCAAGATGTCCTGCACGGTCAAGTTCAAGCTGCCGAACCGCACGGCGAGCTACCAGGTCCTGTCCAAGCCGAACGCGACCGCGGAGGTCCGCGCGGCCCTCGACGTCAACGCCGTGAAGCAGCAGGTCGCGGCGGAGTTCGCCGGCCTGGGCGGCTGAGCTGGACACCTACCCGGGGGTGCGTTGCTCCCGTTGAAGTAGGCGATCTTCCGTTCTTACCATCGGCTGCGTACAGCCGAACCGAACGGAGAAATGACATGGCCAAGCTGGTGGTTTTCGGGGGGACCGGGTACGCCGGGGGCAAGATCGGCGCCGAGGCGGTGCGCCGCGGGCACGAGGTGGTCGGCGTCGCGCGCAACCCGGGTTCGGCGCCCGAAGGCGTCGACGAGCGGCAGGGTTCGCTGCACGACGAGGAGTTCGTGGCGGGCCTGGCGAAGGACGCCGACGTGTTCGTGGTCGCCACCCCGGCACGTGCGATCGACGGCAAGAAGCTGATCGACGCCGTGCCGTCGCTGGCCCGGATCGCGCGCGAGAACGGCGTCCGGCTGTCGTTCGTGGGCGGCGCGGCGAGCCTGCTGGTCGCCGAGGGCGGCCCGCGGCTGTTCGACACGCCGGAGTTCCCGGACGAGTACAAGGACGAGGCCGGCAGCCACGCCGAGGTGCTCGGCCTGCTGCGCGAGCAGCCCGAGGACCTCGACTGGTTCTACGTCAGCCCCGCCGCCGAGTTCGGCGCCTGGACCCCCGGCGAGCGCAAGGGCGAGTTCCGCCTCGGCGGCGACGTCCTGGTGACCGACGAGAACGGCAAGTCGCACATCGGCGGCGACGACTTCGCGATCGCGTACGTCGACGAGATCGAGCAGCCGAAGCACCGCCGCGCGCGCTTCACCGTCGCTTACTGAAGTTCGCGGATCACGGGGGCGAAGGTCTCGAGGTTCGGCTCGAAGACCGTGATGTACGAGAAGCCGTAGCGCTCGCGGCGCTGTTCGAGCTGCCCGGCGATCTCCTCGACCGTGCCCAGCAGGAGCTGGGGCGCGTCGAGGAGCTCCCGGGCGTCGGCGACGGCGCTCCGCTCGGTCAGCTCGTGCCACGCCGCGGCAGCTCGGTCTCGGTCGTCGGTGACCTCGACGTGCTGGACCAGCATGTTGTACTCGACCTTGCGGCCGGTCTTGGACCGGAAGAACCGCACCCGTTCGTCCATCGCCTCGGCGTTGTCGAGCTTGAAGGTGCCCGGCGGCTTCCCGGGCTGCTGCCGGAGCCCGGCGAACCCGACGACGTCCGCGTGCTCGGCGGCCAGCTCCAGGACGCCGTCGCTGTTGCCCGCGATGAGCAGCCGCGGGTGGTCGAGGCCTTCGTCCTCGAAGTGTTTCCGCAGGTAGCCGAGGCTCTCTTCGAGGTAGGCGATGCGTTCGGACGCCTGGTGCCACGGCAGCCCGGCGGCGTCGAACTCGGCTTTCATGTGCCCGGCGCCGAGGCCGAGGTCGAGGCGGCCGTCGAGCAACGCGGCCGTCGAGGACGCTTCGCGTGCGAAGAGCGCGAGGTTGTAGAAGGGCACATTGGACACGAGGGTGCCCAGCCGCGGCCGTTCGGTGACGGCGGCCGCCATGGCCAGCACCGGGAACGGCGCGAAGCGGCCGGTGCCGAGGTGGTCTGGCACGGTGATGACGTCGTAGCCGAGTTCCTCGGCCCGCCGGCACTTGGCGATCCAGGCGTCCCGGCTGCCGATCTCGCGGAAGCTGACGCCGAACTTGAAGTTCCCCATGCCGGCGACGCTAGCGCCGGGAACCGCCGCCGGGCGCGGAGTTCGCGCCCGGCGGACGGGTTGTCAGGCCTGGCCGTCGAAGAGCGAAGTCACCGAGCCGTCCTCGAAGACCTGCTGGATCGCCTCCGCCAGCATCGGCGCGATCGACAGGACCGTCAGCCCCTCGAAGCGCTTCTCCTCCGGGATCGGCAGCGAGTTCGTCACGATGACCTCGCGCGCCTTGCACTGCGAAAGCCGCTCGGTCGCCGGGTCGGACAGGATGCCGTGGGTCGTCGCGATGACGACGTCGGCCGCGCCCTCGTCGATCAGGGCCTCGGTGGCCTTCACGATCGTGCCGCCGGTGTCGATCATGTCGTCGATCAGCACGCAGAGCTTGCCCTCGACCTTGCCGACCACGCGGTTGGCGACGGCCTGGTTCGGCTTGTCCGGGTCGCGCGTCTTGTGGATGAACGCGATCGGCCGGTCGCCCAGCGTCTGCGCCCACTTCTCGGCCAGCCGCACGCGGCCCGAGTCCGGCGAGACGACGGTGATGTCGGCGTCGCCGTAGGTCTTCTTGATGTGGTCGGCCAGCACGGTCTGCGCCATCAGGTGGTCGACCGGGCCGTCGAAGAAGCCCTGGATCTGCGCGGTGTGCAGGTCGACGGTCATGATCCGGTCGGCGCCCGCGGTCTTGAACAGGTCCGCGATCAGCCGCGCCGAGATCGGCTCGCGGCCCTTGTGCTTCTTGTCCTGGCGCGCGTACGGGTAGAACGGCATCACCACGGTGATCCGCTTCGCGCTCGCCCGCTTGAGCGCGTCCACCATGATCAGCTGCTCCATCACGTACTCGTTGATGGGCGTGGTGTGCGCCTGGATGACGAAGGCGTCGGTGCCGCGCACGGACTCCTCGAAGCGGACGAACAGCTCGCCGTTGGCGAACGTGTGCGCCGTCTGCGGGGTGATCGTCACGTTGAGGTGCTTGGCGACCTCTTCGGCGAGCTCCTGGTGCGCCCGTCCGGAGAAGAGCATCAAGTTCTTCTTCGGCGTACCTGACTTCGGACTCATGCTGGCGACTCCCCGTCGGTTCCTGCTGCTGACTCGGCGTCGAGCGCGGCCTGGGCCGCTTCCGCCGCGGGCGTACCCGGCCTGCGCCGGATCGCCCAGCCTTCGATGTTGCGCTGCGGCGGCGCCGACACCGCGAGTGTGCCCGGCGGGACGTCCTCGCGGATCACGGCACCCGCTCCACTGTAAGCGCCGTCACCGACCTGCACCGGAGCGACGAACGTGTTGTCCGCGCCCATCCGGACATACGACCCGATAACGGTCCGGTGCTTGTTCACCCCGTCGTAGTTCACGAACACGCTGGAGCAGCCGATGTTGCTGTGCTCGCCGATCGTGGCGTCGCCGACGTAGGTCAGGTGCGGCACCTTCGTGCCGGCGCCGATGTCGGCGGACTTCGTCTCGACGAACGCGCCGAGCTTGCCCTTTTCGCCCAGCTTCGTGCCCGGCCGCAGGTAGGTGAACGGGCCGACGTTGACGCCGTCGCCCAGCTCCGAGTCGGAGCCGTGCACGCGCACCACGGAGGCGCGGGCGCCGATGGTCATGTTCGTCAGGGTGCTGTCCGGCCCGACCGTCGTGCCTTCGCCGACCGACGTCGTGCCCTTGAGCTGCACGCCGGGCTCGATGACGACGTCGCGCGACAGCGTCACGCCGGCGTCGATCCAGGTCGTGGCCGGGTCGACGACCGTGACGCCCTCGCGCTGCCAGCGCTGCACGATCCGGCGGTTGAGCTCGGCGCCGAGCACCGACAGCTGGACGCGGTCGTTGACGCCCTCGGTCAGCCACGGGTCGTCGACGACGAGCGCGCCGACGTGCAGGCCGTCGCCGTTCGCGATGCCCAGGACGTCGGTGAGGTAGAGCTCGCCCTGCGCGTTGTCGGTCGAGAGGCGCGAAAGGCCGTCGCGCAGGACAGCGGCGTCGAAGGCGTAGACGCCCGAGTTGATCTCGGTGATCTCCGCCTGCTCCGGGGTGGCGTCCTTGTGCTCGACGATCCCGGTGACGTTGCCGGTGCCGTCGCGCACGATGCGGCCGTAGCCGCTCGGGTCGGCGACGACGGCGGTGAGCACGGTGATCGCGTTCTTCGCCTCGGTGTGCTCGTCGAGCAGGGCGCGCAGGGTCGCGGTGTCGAGCAGCGGGACGTCGCCGTAGCTGACGATCACCGTGCCGGTGAGGTCGGCGGGCAGGGTCGCCAGCGCGCAGGACACGGCGTGGCCGGTGCCCTTCTGCTCTTCCTGCACGGCGGTGCCGACCGCGCGCCCGAGGGCTTCCCCGACCCGCGCGAGGTGCTCTCCGACCGCTTCGCGGCCGTGGCCGGTGACGACCACGAGGTGCTCGGGACCCAGGCCGGCGGCGGCCCGGACGGCGTGCTCCACGAGGGGCCGCCCGGCGATCGGGTGCAGCACCTTCGGGGTCGCGGATCGCATGCGGGTGCCCTCACCCGCGGCGAGGATCAACGTGCTCAGCGGGCCGGTCAACGGCGCTCCCAACGGTTACCAAAAAATGGCTTCTGTCGGGCACCGATCCTAACTGTGGTCTTCGGCGTCCCACGCGGGGTCGGTCGGTGGGGCCTCGCCCGCCCACGCGGCGGCCGGGTCGGCGGCCATCGAGTTGGCCGACGCCACCTGGTTGCCGCCGCCGCGTTTCGCCTGGTACATGGCCGCGTCCGCGCGCGCCAGCACCTGCTCGCCGCGCTCCTGCGGCCGCAGCGAGACGAGCCCGATGGACAGCGTCACGCCGTGCGAGAGGTGGTGCGGCAGGTTCGCGACGGACTTGACCGCGCGGCCGAGCGCCATCTTCGCCGCGGACGCCGGCGTGCCCGGCAGCAGGACGATGAACTCGTCGCCGCCGTAGCGCGCCACGAGGTCGTCACCGCGCAGCGCGTCACGCAGCGTGCTCGCGACGACGCGCAGGACGTTGTCGCCCTCGGCGTGGGACTGCTTGTCGTTGACGCCCTTGAAGCCGTCGAGGTCGACCAGCGCGACCGCGAGGGGCTGCGCGTCCGCCGACGACGCCAGCTGGCGCAGCTTCTCGTCCAGCGCGCGCCGGTTCGGCAGGCCGGTGAGCGGGTCCTGCAGCGCCTGCTGGGTGATCGCGCCGTGCTCGGCGGAGAGCCGCTCGTGCTCGCGGCGGGCGTTCAGCGTGGCGATCTGCGACTCGCGCAGGCTCCACATCTCGTTCTCGAGCCGCCTCGCGTAGTCGATGAGCGACTCGCTGGCGCCGGACGCGTAGTCCGGGCTGGTGTCGAGCCGGGCCAGCTCACGCGCGATGTTGAGCCGCATCGACGGCTGCGAGGTGTCGTCGGTCAGCGACTCGCGGGCGTGCCGCAGCACGTCGAGGGCGTCTTCGCGGCGGCCCGCTTTGTCCAGGCAGCGGGCCAGCGCGATGGCGACGATCTCGCGTTCACCTGGGTAGCCGGTGCCTTCGTGCAGCTCCCGGAGCCGGTCGATCTGGTCGGGGCTCGGGCTGTGCAGCGCCTGCGCCGCGGCGAGGACGCCGACCTGGTCGGCGGCCGGGACGTTCGCCCGGCGGGGGAACAGCGACTCGGTGAAGGGCCCCTCGGCGGCCAGCGCCATGGACGCCGCGGTGCGGAACTTCTCGGCGCTCTCGTCGTACTCGTCGATGCGCTCGAGCCGCAGGCCCCAGCCCAGCAGCATCTTGACGCGGTTCATCAGCTGCAGCGTGATCTCGTGCGGGCTCGCGCTCTCGCGGATCGCGCTGGCGGCTCGGCCGATGACCTCCTCGGCGGCCTCGTAGACGCCGAGCTGGTTCAGCACGATCCAGCAGTCGTTCAGCGCCGACCACAGCATCCGGTTCCACTGGCGGATGCCGACCTGCCGGTTCGGGATCGCGGAGTCGTCGAGGATGGCCAGCGCGCGGGCGATCTCGGTGAGTGCGGGGTCCTCCTGCGAGGCGATGACCAGCCGGCGGCCGCGCAGCGCGTGCGCGTCGGCCCGCAGCAGGGCGAGGCCGTGCCGGCGGGTGTGCGCGAGCATCTCGTCGAGCCGCGGTTCGGCCTCGGCCGCCAGGCCCCTGGTGATCAGCCGGGCGATCGCGGACGCGCGCAGCAGCTGCGCGACCATCGTCGGCTCGCCGCGGCGCTGGGTCTCGTCGAGCAGCTCGTCCATCAGCTCGACGATCTGCAGCTGCTGGGTGTACTCCTGCCGCTGGACCGCGGCGATGAGCTCCCGCGCGCGCCCGACGAGCCAGGCGTCGGACATCTCGGCCAGCGCGGGACGCCTGGCCGCACCGGGGTCGGTCGCCTCGTCGGTCAGCGCCAACCTCCCGGTCTCGTGGGTTCGGGTCCTTCTGCTGCTCCGCCGCCAGGATTCGAACCTGAACTGTCAGAACCAAAATCTGAAGTGCTGCCGATTACACTACGGCGGATCGAACCTGGTCAGGATAGCGACGATCGGGTGTCGTCCGCGCGGGGGATGCGTTACCGGGCCTGCCGCCGGGTACCCGGCTACGAAGTACCGGTGTGAGGTTCAGGCACTCCCCAGTCGCCGAAACCTCCTGTACCGTAACTTACGGCATCGTAGGTTAGGGCACCCTACGTCCTAGGGTAGCCCGCGTAGGGAGAAGTGAAGCGTATGACGGCCACGCTCGACCGTTCTCAGCCCACCGGGGAGCCTTCGGCCCCCAAGGGGCCCAAACCCGTCACCGAAGGCACGCGAGGCATCGGCGTGCAACTGTCGGTCTACTTCGGCGTGATCGCGCCGCTGGTGGCATTGCTGGTCGCGGTGCCGTTCGCCTGGGGCTGGGGACTGAGCTGGGTCGACGTCGGCATCTTCGTCGTCTTCTACGCGATCAGCGGGCTCGGCATCACCGTGTCGTACCACCGCTACTTCACGCACGGCTCGTTCAAGGCCAAGCCGTGGCTGCGCGTGCTCATGGCCATCGCGGGCAGCATTGCCCTGCAGGGCCCGGTGATCACCTGGGTCGCCGACCACCGCCGCCACCACGCGTTCTCCGACCGCGACGGCGACCCGCACTCGCCGTGGGCGTTCGGCACCTCGCCGTGGGCCATCGCGAAGGGCTTCTGGCACGCCCACATGGGCTGGCTGTTCGAGCGCGACCAGACCAACGCCGAGCGCTTCGCGCCGGACCTGGTCAAGGACCCCGCGATCAAGAAGGTCGACGAACTGTTCTGGCTCTGGTCGCTGGTCAGCCTGCTGCTGCCGGCGCTGCTGGGCGGGCTGATCTCGTGGTCGCTGTGGGGCGCGGTCACCGCCTTCTTCTGGGCCGGGCTGGTGCGCATCTGCGTGCTGCACCACGTGACGTGGTCGGTCAACTCGATCTGCCACATGATCGGCGAGCGCCCGTTCGCGGCGCGCGACAAGTCGGCGAACTTCTGGCCCCTGGCGATCTTTTCGTTCGGCGAGTCGTGGCACAACCTGCACCACGCGGACCCGACGTCCGCGCGGCACGGTGTGAAGCGCGGCCAGATCGACATCTCCGCGCGGTTGATTTGGATCTTCGAAAAGTTCGGCTGGGTGCACGACGTGCGTTGGCCGACTCCGCAGCGCTTGGCCCGTATCGCGACGGAAAAGGGCTAGTCAACTAGGCTCCCCCGATGGCGGGGAGACGACGTTCGAAGCGGGAACAGCAGGTCACCGGGGCGCGTCCGGTCGCCCCGGTGACACGCGTCCGGATGACCGGCAGCGAGCGGCGTCAGCAGTTGTTGAACGTGGCGCGGGCGTTGTTCGCCGAGAAGGGTTTCGACGGTACGTCGATCGAGGAGATCGCGCACCGCGCCAACGTGTCGAAACCCGTGGTGTACGAACACTTCGGCGGCAAAGAGGGCATCTACGCGGTGGTCGTCGACCGCGAAACGCAGCTGTTGCTGGACCGCATGGTCTCGACCCTGCACGGCGGCCACCCCCGCGTGATGCTGGAACAGGCGGCGACGGCATTGCTGTCGTACGTCGAGGATTCCCACGACGGGTTCCGGATCCTGGTGCGGGATTCGCCGGTGGCGAGTTCGACGGGGACGTTCTCGACGGTGCTGAACGACATCGCGAGCCAGGTGGAGCACATTTTGGCCCAGCAGTTCGCGGCGCGGGGGTATGACGAGAAGCTGGCCGCGTTGTACGCGCAGGCGTTGGTGGGGATGGTCGCGTTGACCGGGCAGTGGTGGCTGGACGCGCGGAAGCCGAAGCGGGACGAAGTCGCGGCGCATCTGGTGAACTTGGCTTGGAACGGGTTGTCACACTTGGAGCACAAGCCGAAGCTCCGGCTGGGGTGAGCGTTTCCTGCGCGGGACCGGGCGTACTGGTGACCATCGCGGACCTCGACCGTTCGGACGGCGACCTCGTGCACTTCGCGGCCCAGGCGGAAGGCGGCGGCATGACCGCCGCGGTCAGCGTCGAGACTCTCCGCGGCGACGGCCTCGAAACCTTCGTCGCTGCCCTCGAAAGCGACTTCCGCGGCTGGCCGGGCGAGCGGGTGTGGAAGTCGTTCCGCGGTGACCTCGAACTCCGCGCGACGCACGGTGGCCGGTCCGTGGAGCTGGCTTGGACGTTGCACGGCCTCGAACCGGCCGGCGGCGGGCCGCGTCCGTGGTCCTGCACCGTCCGGACCTTCGTCACGCCGGGCGAAGAGCTGCGCCGGTTCAGTGCGGACGTCGGCGACTTCCTCGCTACTTGAGCCGGCCGTCCTCGTGGAGGTGGTCGAAGATGATCTTGTCCACCGCCGACACCCGATCCCGGTCCGCGTACGCCAGCCAAACGACCTCTTCGATCTCGCTGCTGGCGGCCAACGTTCCGGCGTACGCCGCCGTGTAGCAGGTCATCCGGACGAGCGTGCCCGCGTGGCCGTGTGCCTCCGCCTCGAACACCCCCGCCGGCGCGATCGACTCCTCCGTGATCGTCACGTCGAGTTCCTCGCGGATCTCGCGCACCAACGTCTCAGTGTCCGTCTCGCCCGGCTCGCGTTTGCCGCCCGGGAGGTAGTACACGTCCTTGCCGCGCGAACGCGTGCTCAGGATCCGGCCGTCCGCCAGGTGCAGCCAGGCGATCTTGTCGATCACCGCAGCGCGCCGGTCTCGTGGAGGTGGTCGAAGATCAGCTGCGCCACCAGCGATACCCGCGGCCGGTCCTCGTACCCGAGCCACGCGATCTCCTCGATTTCGCTGCTCGCCTGCAACGTCCCGCGGTACTCGGCCGTGTACGCCGTGGTGCGGACCAGCGTTCCCTCGGCCTTACCGTGCGCCTGGCCCTCGAACGTGCCTGCCGGCGCGATCGACTCCTCCTTGATCGTCACGTCGAGTTCTTCGCGGATCTCGCGCGCCAATGTCTCGGCGTCCGTCTCGCCCGGCTCGCGTTTGCCGCCCGGGAGGTAGAACTTGTCCTTGCCCCGGGAGCGCGCCGCCAGGGCCCGGCCGTCGGAGACTTCGATCCACGCCACCTTGTCGATCACGCCAGGACCTCGTCCGTCGTCAGCACCGCACCCAAGCGCGGGAAGATCTTCGTGATCGCGTTCTCGTGCGAAATGTCGGACAGCGCCGTCATCGCGTCGGACACCGCCACCGTGTCGTAGCCGTGGTCGGACGCCGCGCGCAGCGTCGACTCCACGCCGAACTCCGTCGCGATCCCGCCGAAGTACACCGTCCGGATGCCCTTGCCGCGGAGGAATTCGTCGAGGTCCGTGTTCGCGAAGCCGCCGATCGCGTACTTCGTGACGATCTTGTCGTCCTGCGCGTCGAACACCAGCTCGTTGCCCGGCGGGTTGTCCGGCCGCGCCATCACCACCGGCGTCCCGGCTTCGCGGGACGCCGTCCGCAGTGCGGACGTGGCCGGGTCGATCTTGGTCATGGCCCGATCCTAGGCACTAAGGTCGAAGCCATGGGGAACAGCAGGGAAGTAGTGGTCACGGGCGGCGGCACCGGCATCGGGTACGCCGTCGCAGCGGCTTTCGCCGAAGCCGGCGATCAGGTCACCATCACCGGGCGCCGCGAGCAGGTCCTCTCCGAAGCCGCCGCGCTCCTGGGTGCTCGGCCCGTCGTCTTCGATGCCGCCGATCCCGCCGGCGTCGAGTCCGCACTCGGGGAGTTGCCGGAGCGCGTCGACGTCCTCGTCAACAACGCCGGCGGCAACACGGATTTCGTCGACGCCGAAGGCGAAGGGCTCGCCGGCTTCGCGGCCGCGTTCGAACGCAACCTCCGGTCCAATGTGGTCAGTGCGGCCCTGGTGACGCACGCGCTGCGCGAGCGACTCGCCGACAACGCGCGGATCGTGACCATCGGGTCCATCGCCGCGCGCACCGGTGCCGGCTCGTACGGGGCCGCCAAGGCCGCGGTCGAGGGGTGGAACGTCAGCGTGGCGCAGGAGTTCGGCCCGCGCGGGATCACCGCGAACGTCGTCGCGCCCGGACTGATCGGTGAGACGGAGTTCTTCCACGGCAAGCTTTCCGACCGCCGTCGCGAGTGGCTGATCGGGAACACGATGAACAAGCGACCCGGCACGGTGGAAGATGTCGCCGCGGTCGTGACGTTCTTGGCGAGCCCCGCCGCCGGGCACGTCACCGGACAGGTGGTGCACGTCAACGGCGGGGCTCACCTGGGGAAATAGGACACACTTGGAGGCCGGTCCCCGATCGTCAGGTCGGCGATGACGATCGGGGACCAGCGCGGTGCTGCCGCGGGAACGCTATCTTCGGACCGCGTCCAACACTCGTCGGGGGCGGGCGAAAACTCTTGGTGCACACCATGTTCCGCGATCCGCCACCCCGGCGGAAGTGTCCACGGCACTCGGCGGCCGTGGGTTTCTCATGATCAGGCGGGCGTGACCTTCAGCAGCTTGTCGTCCGTTCCGTCCGAAGTCGTCACGTACAGGGCGCCGTCCGGGCCGCTGCGGACCGCGCGCAGGCGGCCGAACTTGTCGTTGAACTCCGGCGGGAGCGTGACGTCCAGGACCTTGCCCGCCGGGTCCAAGTGGTACAGCAGCAGCTTCTGGCCCTTCAGCGCCACCACGACCAGCGCGCCGTCGTTCGGGCCCCACTGCGCGCCCGTCAGGAACGCGTCGCCGCTGATCGCCTCGGTGATCTTGCCGGACGTCCACAGTGGACTTACCGCGTCCGGGAAGCGCTTGAGGTCCGTCATCGGCACGCTCTCGTCGTAGCTCGAGTCCGTGCCGCCCTTCGACGGGTCCCAGCCGTAGTTCGCGCCCGGCTTGAGCAGGTTGACCTCGTCGTCGAACGTCGGCCCGTGCTCGGCCGTGATCACCTGGCCGCTGCCCGGCCGGATCGCGACGCCCTGGACGTTGCGGTGGCCGTAGGTGTAGATCAGCCGCTCGTGCGGGTCGGCCGAGGTGATGAACGGGTTGTCCGGCAACGGGTTCCCGGTCTTCGCGTCCAGCCGCAGCACCTTGCCGCCCAGCGAGTGCCGGTCCTGGGCGATCGTCGACCGCGCGGTGTCGCCGGTGCCGACCAGCAGCGCGCCGTCGGGCGCGAACGTCGGGCGGCAGCCGGAGTGCCGCCCGCTCGGGTTCACCGGCAGCCCGGTCAGCAGGTTCTTCACCTTCGAAGCGGACCCGCCGTCTTCGGCCAGCTTCCACGTGACCAGCCGGATGTCGACGGCCTTGCCGCCCTCCTGGTGGTCCTGGCAGGTGATGAACTCGCGGCTGGTGCTGAAGTCCGGGCTGATCACCATGCCGAGCAGCCCGCCTTCGCCCTGCACGAGGACGTCGGAGAAGTCGGCCTTGACGTCGGTCGCCGTCCCGCGGCGGACCAGCGCGAGCTTGCCGGGCCGCTGCGGCACGAGGATGCCGCCGTCGGGCAGGAAGCCGATGTCCCAGCCGTGCTGCAGCCCGGCGGTCACCGTCTCGACCTTGAACTTCCCGGTCGACGCCGGGGGCGTGGACGCCGGCGGGACGCTCTGGACGGGCGCGCTGGACGCCCCCGAGCAGCCCGCGACCAGCAGGGACACCGCACCGATGAGACCCAGCACACGCCGCATACGGTTCATCCTGCCATCAAGCGGTGAAATCGCCGTTCGCCGCCGCGTCCGTCAGGAACTCCAGGTCGCGCGAGCCGGGGATGTAGTGCCCGGTGCCCGGCACGAAGTCCACGACGGCGCCGGCCGCTTCGAGCCGCCGTTTCGTCGTCGCCGAGTCGACCATGGCGTCTTCCGCGCCCGCGACGGCGTACACCGGCATGGTCAGCCGGCCCAGCGCGGCGTCGCCGAAGACCGGGAACGGCCCGGTGCGGTACCGGTAGTGCGCCGACACCAGCAGCTGGTGCTCGACGATCGGGGACGTCTCCGGCTCGCCGATCGTGCCCGCGACGGACTTCCGCCGTCCCTTCTCGCCGAGCAGCGACAGCAGCACCGCCTTGACGACGAACCCCTTCTTCATCGGGCCGAGCCCGATCGGGCACCGCAGCGCCAGCGCCGCGACGCGCTCGGGGCGCCGCGTCGCGTAGTCGAGCGCCACCCAGCCGCCGAACGAGGAGGTCAGGAACGCCGCCCGGGGGACGCCGAAGTGGTCGAGCACCGCGTCCAGCCAGCGCGCGTACCGGTCGCTGCCGAGCGGTGGCCGAGTCTCGGCGCTCAGCCCCGGCTCGCCGATGATGTCGACGGCGTGCACCCGGAACCGCTCGGTCAGCGCCGGGATCCGCGGTGCCCACTCCGCCGCGTTGCTGCCGGACCCGTGCAGCAGTACCAGCGGCGGGGCATCGGCCGGCCCCGCGACCACGACGAACGTCTCGCCTTCCGGTGTCGGGACGCGCACCTCCTCGCGGGCGCCGGGCCATGCCCGCAGGGCCTCGAGGTAGCGCTCGCGCAGGAGGCGCGCGCCGGCTTCGGACTTGTATATCATCATGCAAAGTACTCTATCTGTCCCTATCAAGAGGATAAATAGGGAAGGATCACGAGCCTGGTCGCACCAGGCCGGACTCGTAGGCGAAGACGACCGCGTGCACCCGGTCCCGCAGCCGCAGCTTCCCGAGGATGCGCCCGACGTGCGTCTTCACGGTCGTCTCGCCGATGTACAGCTTCGCCGCGATCTCGCCGTTGGACAGCCCGCGCGCGATGAGCCCCAGCACGTCCTTTTCGCGTTCGGTCAGCACGTCGAGCCGCGCGACGTCGACCGGGTCGCGGTCGTCGGCGAGGTAGCGGTCGAGCAGCCGCCGGGTGACCGACGGCGAGACCATCGCGTCGCCGCGCAGCACCCCGCGGATCGCCACGAGCATCTCCTCCGACGGCGCGTCCTTCACCAGGAACCCGCTCGCCCCGGCGCGCAACGCCGCGTACGCGTACTCGTCGAGGTCGAACGTCGTGATGATCAGGACGCGCACGTCCGGCAGCTCCGCGCAGATCCGCCCGGTCGCCGCGACGCCGTCCAGCACCGGCATCCGGACGTCCATCAGCACCAGGTCCGGCCGCAGCTCGCGCGCCTTCGCGACGGCCTCCTCGCCGTTCGCCGCCTCGGCCGCGACGACCAGGTCGTCCTGGCTCTCGACGATCATCCGCAGCCCGACGCGCACCAGCTCCTGGTCGTCGCAGAGCAGTACCCGCGTGGTCACGACCCGACCACCAGGCTCGCGCGGACCCGGTACCCGCCGTCCGGCAGCGGCCCGGCCGCCAGGTCGCCGTGGTACATCTCGACGCGCTGGCGCATCCCGGCCAGCCCGCGCCCGGACGACGGCAACACCGGCGCCGGCGGCGACTCACCGCCGGTGTTCGTCACCTCGATCCGGATCCGCTCGGGCTCGAAGGCGACTTCGACGCGGCCGGTCGCGTCGGCCGGAGCGTGCTTGATCATGTTGGTCAGGGCCTCCTGGACGATCCGGTACGCCTGCAGTGCGGCGCTCGCGGGCAGGCCATCGGCGTCGCCGGTGACCTCGAGCGCGACCGCGCGCCCGCACTGCTCGACGAGCCCGCGCAGCTCGGCGGTGGTCGGCTGGGGACTGCGCGCCGCCTGGCCGGCGTGCAGGACTTCGAGGAGCCGCCGCAGCTCGGCGAGTGCGTCCCGGCCGGTGCGGCCGATCGTGTCGAGCGTGCGGTCGACGGCTTCGGGGTCGCGGTGCCGCGCGAGCTTCGCGCCCTCGGCGTTCAGCACGATCACGCTCATGCTGTGCGCGAGGACGTCGTGCAGCTCGCGCGCGATCCGGGTGCGCTCCTCGGCGATCGCCGCCCGGGCCTGCGCTTCGGCGCGCCGGTTCTCCTCCGCGGTCAGCTGGGCCTTGGCGTGGAAGAACTCGCCGAGCGCCCACGCGGCGAAGTGGATGGGGACGATGACGATGACGTTCAGGACCGGGTTCTGCGTGTCGGGGCTCCGGCCGATCCCCCACAGCACGTCGAGCGCGAGGATCCCGGCCGCGGTCAGCGCGGCGAACCGGCGGTCGCCGCGCTGGACGAGGTTGAACAGCACCACGGCCATGCTCAGCTCGGCGCGGCCGCGGTCGTAGGCCCAGACCCCGTTCACGTAGGCGACGAGCGTGGCGGCCAGGATGAGCACCGCGACCGTGCGCGGGTACCGGCGGCGGACCAGCAGGGGGAGCAGGAACAGCATCGGGATCGCGCGCAGCACCCACGGGTCCTGGCCGGTCCAGCCGGGCGCCAGGAAGATGAACACGGCGTACAGCGGCAGGTCCACCGTCCACCGGTGCCTGCGTACCCACCTCACGAGCCGTTCCACGCGCCGAACGTAACGCGGCGACGCGGCCCACGGCGTCATCCCGGGGGCTCGACCTGGTCCTCCCGCGGGAGGACGGAACCGGTCGGTCCGACGGATTCGCGGCGACCCCGGTCGTTCCTAGCGTCGGGATCATGACGATCACCAGGGAGTTCTTCCGCCACCCGATGCTGACCGGCGCGATCGCGCCCAGCTCGCCGCGGCTGGCCGAGACGATGACTGCGGGCCTCGGCCTCGAACGCGCGGTTCGCGTAGTCGAGCTGGGGCCGGGCACGGGCGTGTTCACCGAAGCGGTTCTCGCGCTGCTTCGCCCCGAAGCACGCTTCACCGCGTACGAGATCAACCCGCGTTTCGCGTCCTCGCTTCGCGAGCAGTTTCCGGACGTGGACGTCGTCACCGGCTCGGCGGAACACCTCGCTCTCGACCAGGTAGACGTCGTCGTCTCCGGACTGCCGTGGACGGCCATGACCGCGGACCGCCGGCGTCGCATCCTCGACGCGGTCACGGCGGCGCTGACCCCCAACGGCCGCTTCACGACCTTCGCGTACGCCCACGCGGCCTGGACGCCACCCGCGCGTCGCTTCGCTGCTTCACTGCGAAGCCGTTTCGCCGTCGTGGAGCGCACTTCGGTCGTCTGGGGCAACCTGCCGCCCGCGTTCGTCTACCGCGCGGCGCTGCCGGTGGCGGTGGGGAGGACCGGCCATGGACAGCCTGCTGCGGCCACTGCTTGACGCGCCCCCGCCGCTCGTCTACCTGGTGTGCTTCCTGATCATCGCGGCCGAGACGGCGCTGCTGCCCGGGATCGTGCTGCCGACGCTGTCGACGTTGCTGCTGATGGGTTTCCTCGCCGAGCGCGGCACGCTCCACTTAGGACTCGCGTGGCCGGTGGCCGTGCTCGCGGCCGTCCTCGGCGACCAGCTCGCGTACCTCGAAGGACGGCGGCTCCGGCGGTCGCGGCTCGCCCGCCGCGTCGGTCAGGAGCGCTGGGACCGCGCGGAAGCGGCGATCGCGCGTTACGGCGTCCCGGCGGTGATCGCCGGGCGCTGCCTGGCCGGCCTGCGGACGCTGGTGCCGCGCGTCGCGGGGTCGGCGGCGATGCCGTACCGCCGGTTCGCGGCGGGCAGCGTGTGCGCGGCGGTGCTGTGGGCGAGTGCGGAGCTGCTGGCCGGTCACGTCACGGCGCTGGTCGTCTGAAGGCGTTCCGCGGTTTCGGCGTCCGCGGGCAGGAACGTCTCCAGCTTCAGCTCCGAGACCGTGACGTCGGCGGCGGTCGCGAACGTCGTGATGGCCGTGATCAGCCGCAGCTCACCGGCCGAAGTGGACAGTCGCACCGGGACGGCGAAGCCGAGGTGGCCGTCCGTCGGCGGTCGTTGCGGCGGCAGGTAAGACTCGAGTTCGGCCAGCTGCGCGGCCAGCCGCTCGTCCGGGGTGCGGGCCAGGTCGTTGCGGAGGCGCTCGAGGATGTGCCGGGCCCAGTCGTCGAGGTTCCGCACGCGCGGTGCCATGCCGTCGGGGTGCAGCGCGAGCCGCAGCGTGTCGACCGGTTCCTCGAGGAGTTCCGCTGCGACACCCTCGGTGAGCAGGGAAAACGCGTCGTTCTTCGCGACGAGCAGGCCGTAGCGGTCGACGACGATCGCCGGGTACGGGCGGTGGCCGTCGAGCAGCCGCCGCAGCCCGTCGAGCACCGGCCGGATCGCCGGGTCGTCGAGCCGCGTCTCGGGGTACGTCGGCGCGTAGCCGGCCGCGTGGAGCAGGCCGTTGCGTTCGCGCAGCGGCAGTTCGAGCGACTCGGCGACGCGCAGCACCATGCCGCGGCCGGGCAGCGAGCGGCCGCTTTCCATGAAGCTGACGTGCCGCTGCGTCGTGCCCGCGCGCAGCGCCAGGTCGAGCTGGCTGAGCCGCCGCCGGGTGCGCCAGTCCTTGAGCGCCGTTCCGAAGTCCACCCGTTCATCTTGCTCGGGGGCGCCATTCCCCGCGGGGAATTGAGGGCATACCCGCTTTGCCCGACGCTTCCGGCATGACGAACTACGGCCTGGTCGTACCGACCTACCAGCCCATCCTCGACGCCGGGCGGACGGCGCCCGAACTGGTCGACACCGCCGTCGCCGCCGAAGAGCTCGGCCTCGACTCGGTGTGGGTGGGCGACACCCTGGCGCGCGCGCCTCTCGACGCTTTCGCTGTTCTAGGTGCTTTTGCCGCCCGGACCTCGCGGGTGACGCTGGGGACGGCCGCGCTGCTCCCGGCGTTGCGCGACCCGGTTCTTTCGGCGAACCAGCTGCTGTCCCTGGATCTTCTGAGCGGCGGCCGGGTGACGGTGGCCGTCGGCGCGGGGTTCGCCGGGCGGAGTGAGCCGGAGTTCGCGTTCGTAGGGGTGCCGTGGGCCCGCCGCCGGGCTCGGCTGGACGACATCGTGGGGCTGTGGCGGGCGGCGTGGAGCGGCTCGGATTCCTTCCACGGGTCGGTGCTGCACTACGACTCGCTGCCGTCCTTCCCGGCGGCCACGCGTGTCGGCGGGCCGCCGGTGTGGCTGGCGGCGTACACACCGGGGGCGCTTTCGCGCATCGGACGGCTGTACGACGGGTGGCTGCCGTACCCGCCGGACCCCGCGGACTACGTCTCGGGGCTGGCCCGGATCCGCTCGTCGGCGTCGCGCCCGGTGACCCCGGCGCTGTTCGCGACGGTCTTGGTCGAGGACGACGTCCCACGCGGGCAGGAGCTGCTGGAGGAGTACTGCCTGACGAACTACGGCCGCCCGGCGGCGTTCGTCCAGGGGATCCAGATGCAGGTGACGGGCTCGGCCGCGGAGGTGGCGGCCCAGCTACGGCGTTATGAGGGGGCGGAGCACGTTCTGCTGCGGATCGCGAGCACGGACCCGAAGGTGTTCGACGAGCAGCTGCCGAGACTGGCGGAGGTGGCGAACCTGCTGCGCGACCGGCCGTGACCGGACTTCCGCCGGGCCTTCCGGGCCGTCACCAGGCGTGATCGGGAACTCGTCGGGGGTGGCACGTAGGCTGGGACCGTGACCGACGCTCCACTGTCCGGACTCCTCACCGCCACCCTTCCCGACCCGGCCCTGCGTGGCGTGGTCGAGCGCGCCGGGGCGCCGCTGCTCGAGCTGCAAGGCCCGATCGCCGCCCGGCAGCTCGTTGCTGCCGCCCTCGCCGCCGATGAGGGCGCCGCCAAGCCCGTCCTCGCCGTCACCGCCACCGGCCGCGAGGCCGACGAGCTGACCGCGTCCCTCAGCGCCCTCCTCGGCACGCAGAGAGTCGCCGACTTCCCCTCCTGGGAGACCCTCCCGCACGAACGGCTCTCCCCGCGCGCCGACACCGTCGGGCGCCGCCTGGAGGTGCTGCACCGGCTCAAGACCGAGGACGACACCCTGCGCGTCGTCGTCGCCACCGTCCGCAGTCTCATCCAGCCCATGGCGCCCGGCCTCGGCTCGCTCGCCCCGGTCGACCTCGTCGTGGGTGAAGAACAGAGTTTCGAGGGCCTCCTCGAACGGCTCGTCGAGCTGGCCTACACCCGCGTCGACATGGTCGAGAAGCGCGGCGAGTTCGCCGTCCGCGGCGGCATCCTCGACCTGTTCGGGCCGACCGCGCAGCACCCCGTCCGCGTCGAGTTCTGGGGCGACGAGGTCAGCGAGATCCGCGCCTTCGCCGTCTCCGACCAGCGGTCGCTGCCCGGCGAGATCCCGCGCGTCACCGCGCCGCCGTGCCGGGAGCTGCTGCTCACGCCGCCGGTCAAGGAGAAGGCCGCGGAGCTGGCGAAGACGTACGAAGCCGACGCCCACCTGGCCGAGATGCTCACCAAGCTCGCCGACGGCATCCCCGTCGAGGGCATGGAGGCGCTCATCCCGGTGCTCTGCGAAGGCGAGCTGGAGCTGCTCACCGACGCGATGCCGGCCGGCACCCACGTCCTGCTCACCGACCCCGAGAAGATCCGCGCCCGCGCCGCCGACCTCGTCCGCACCGGTCAGGAGTTCCTCGAAGCCTCCTGGACGACGGCCGCGGCGGGCGGCCAGGCCCCGATCGACCTCGGCGCGTCCGCCTACCGCGGCCTCGACGAGATCGCGTCCCACGCCCAGGACACCAAGCGCGCCTGGTGGACGCTCACCCAGCTGACCAGCGAAGACCCCGACGTCTACCGCGTCTCGATCGAGGCCGCGCCGGCTTACCGCGGCGAGCTCGAGCGCGCGATGACGGACCTGCGCGCCCACACGGCGGCGGGCGGCACGGCGGTGCTCGTCGTCGCCGGCCAGGGCACCGCGGCGCGCGCGGTCGAGCAGCTGTCGGGCGCCGACGTCCCGGCGACGCAAGCCGGCGACGGCCTCACCAGCGCGCCGGCCCCGGGCATGGTCACGGTCACCTGCGGCGGCCTCACCGACGGCTTCGTCTCGCCCGAGCGCGCCCTGGTCGTGCTCAGCGAAGCGGACCTCACCGGCCGCGGGGCGGGCGCCGGAACGTCCACAAAGGACCTCAACACCAAGATGCCGTCCCGGCGGCGCAACGCCGTCGACCCGCTGGCGTTGAAGGCCGGCGACTACGTCGTGCACGACCAGCACGGCATCGGCCGGTTCGTCGAGATGGTCCAGCGCACGGTCGCCGGCGCCACCCGCGAGTACCTGCTGCTGGAGTACGCGTCGTCGAAGCGCGGCCACCCGGGCGACCGGCTGTTCGTCCCGACCGACCAGCTCGACGAGGTCTCCCGCTACGTCGGCGGCGAGCTGCCCACGCTCAACAAGCTCGGCGGCTCCGACTGGAAGAACACCAAGGCCAAGGCCAAGAGGGCCGTCAAGGAGATCGCCGCCGAGCTGGTCCAGCTGTACGCGGCGCGCCAGGCCGCGCCCGGGCACGCGTTCGGCCCGGACACGCCGTGGCAGAGCGAGCTGGAAGACGCGTTCCCGTTCACCGAGACGAACGACCAGCTCGCGGCCATCGACGAGGTCAAGGCCGACATGGAACGCGGCGTCCCGATGGACCGCGTCATCTGCGGCGACGTCGGCTACGGCAAGACGGAGATCGCGGTCCGCGCGGCGTTCAAGGCGGTGCAGGACGGCAAGCAGGTCGCGGTGCTGGTGCCGACGACGCTGCTCGCCCAGCAGCACCTGAACACGTTCCACGAGCGGATGCGCTCGTTCCCGGTGACGATCAAGGGCCTGTCCCGCTTCACGAACAAGACCGAGTCGGACATCATCCTGGAGCAGCTGGCCGCGGGCGAGGTCGACATCGTCATCGGCACGCACCGGCTGCTGCAGACGGGCATCCGCTACAAGGACCTCGGCCTCGTGATCGTCGACGAGGAGCAGCGCTTCGGCGTCGAGCACAAGGAGCACATCAAGGCGCTGCGCACGCACGTCGACGTGCTCACCATGTCCGCGACGCCGATCCCGCGGACGCTCGAGATGTCGCTGGCCGGCATCCGCGAGATGTCGACGATCCTGACCCCGCCGGAAGACCGCCACCCCATCCTGACGTACGTCGGCGCGTACGACGACAAGCAGGTCGGCGCGGCGATCCGGCGCGAGCTGCTGCGCGACGGCCAGGTCTTCTACGTCCACAACCGCGTCTCCTCGATCGAGAAGGCCGCGCGGCGGATCCGGGAGCTGGTGCCGGAGGCGCGGGTCGTCACCGCGCACGGGCAGATGAACGAGGACAAGCTCGAAAAGATCATCCAGGGCTTCTGGGAGAACGAGTACGACGTCCTGGTGTGCACCACGATCGTCGAGACCGGCCTCGACATCTCGAACGCCAACACGCTGCTCGTCGAACGCGGTGACCTGCTGGGTCTGGCTCAGTTGCACCAGCTGCGCGGCCGCGTCGGACGTGGGCGCGAGCGCGGGTACGCGTACTTCCTGTACCCGCCGGAGGCGCCGCTGACGGAGACCGCGCACGACCGGCTGGCGACGATCGCCCAGAACACCGAGCTGGGCGCGGGCATGGCGGTCGCGATGAAGGACCTGGAAATCCGCGGTGCGGGCAACATCCTCGGGGCGGAGCAGTCCGGGCACATCGCGGGCGTCGGATTCGATCTGTACGTGCGGTTGGTCGGCGAGGCTGTCGACGCGTTCCGGCGGCACGCGGGCGCGGAGCCTTCCGAAGAGGAGGAATTGGCGGAAGTCCGCGTGGATCTCCCGATCGACGCGCACATCCCGCACGACTACGTCCCGGGCGAGCGCCTGCGGCTGGAGGCGTACCGCAAGATCGCGGCGGCGCCGGACACCGAGGGGCTGGACGCGGTCCGCGAAGAGCTGATCGACCGGTACGGCCAGCCCCCGGCGCCGGTGAACCGGCTGCTGGCGGTGGCGCGGTTCCGGCACACGTGCCGCGAGGCGGGCGTGACGGAGGTGGCGGTCCAGGGCAACACGATCCGGTTCGCGCCGCTGCCGTTGGCTGATTCGCAGATGGTCCGGTTGAAGAGGCTGTACCCGAAGGCGATGTTCAAGGCCGTGACGAACACGGTGTCGGTCCCCAAGCCGACCGAGGGCCCGGCGGGCGGCCGGATCGGCGCGCCGACGCTGCGGGACGAAGAGCTGCTGGACTGGTGCACGAAGTTGCTGACGCAGCTGACGAAGAAGCCCGCGACGGTGTAAAGAGCGGCGGACACCCGGCGCCACTTCGGGGGAACTCCCGTTGTGGCGCCGGGGTTCTTGCTTTCGGTGGCCTTACGTTCGCCGCATGAACATCCGTAGCAGGCAGCTCGGTGAACGGCTGCTCCAGCGCATGGCGGAGAAGAACTGGGGCGTCCGGGAGATGTCCCGCAGGCTCGAAGTCAGTGCGCAGTGGGTTTCCTCGGTGACGCGAGGGCAGGTGCGGCCCGACCCGGTGCGGTTGTCGCGGTTCCTCACGGAACTGGGCGTTCGGGGAGCGGAATTCCGCGAGCTGATGGCCTTGGGGGATGAGATGCGCAAGCCCGGCCTCCTCGAGCGCTCCGGAGACATTCGAACTCTCGTGAGTCACGAAGAACACGCCATCGCCATCTCGGTGTTCCAGGCGAACGTGGTGCCGGGCCTGCTGCAAACCGGCGACTACGCTCGCAGCCTGGCGGTCGAAATGGGCAATCAGCCCGATCCCGACAAGCTCGATGAGCAGGTATTCGCACGGTTGTCCCGCCAAGCGATCCTGACCAGGCCGCGCGTGCGATTCAGGTTCTTCCTGCACGAATTCGTGCTCCGCCTCCCGGTCGGTTCCCCGCAGGTGATGAGCGGCCAGCTGCGGCAGCTGGCGCGATTGTCCGCCCAGGGAAACATGGTCATCCGGATCGTCCCGGCGAACTTGGGTGGTCACCCCGCCTCGGCAGGGCATTTCCAGCTGATGGAGTCGGACGCGTACCAGCCGGTCGTCTGCATCGAAAGTGAGGAGACCTCGCTGTTCCTGGAGGAACGGCGCGAGATCGAGGCTTACCGAAGGGTGCTGCGCGGGCTGGAGAGCTGTGCTCTCGATGAGGCAAAATCACGAGAACTGATCGCCGATCTCATCGGAGAAGCAGATGCCGGAAGCATGGCGCAAGAGCACCCATAGCAGCCAAGGCGACTGTGTCGAGGTCGCTCTCGATCGGACCGTGCTGGTTCGGGACACGAAAGACCGCGCCGGGGGCGTACTCGCCATCAGCACCCCCGGCTGGCGGGAACTGCTCAGCCGACTTCGCTGAACATCGGCGGCATGCTCTCCGCCAACCCCATCCGCACCGACTCGACCGGTACCGGGACCGCCCCGGCGCCCGCCATCGGCAACGGCCGGGGCCGACGCGGCATCCGCGACCCAGCACCCCCACCTCGCCCCGGGTACACCAACAACCCCCGGGTCGGGTCCGGGACCGCGTCCAGCGCCGCCGTCACTGCCGGCAACGTCCGGAACGCGTCTCGGCGCTCCTCCGATGCGAACTCGATCTCCAGCACCACACCCCAGCGATGTTCGTGCCAAACCCACTGCTCAGCGCCGTTCGTGAGCGCCGCCTCCGTGAGCGCGTCGCCGTGGGAAAGGCGCCACACCGTTGCCGTGGACTCGCCGTCGAACACCTCGATCGTCAGCCACTGGTCCATAAGTCGACATTACCGCCGGGCGTACCCCATGGGTGTTGCGTTTCGGGTGCGATGGTGTGAGAGGGTATGCGCTGTGATGCGGATCATGGGGCGCCCTCGCGCGCTGGTCGCGGTCGTTGCCGGTGCTCTTCTCCTGGCGGGGTGCGGCTCGGGCCCCAGCCAGGTCGGCAGCGCCGTCATCGTCGGCGACAGCTCGGTCTCCCTCGACCGCGTCCAGTCGATGATCGACCAGGCCGTCCGCGAACAGCCCTACGGCCAGAAGCTCGCCCGCGAGCACAAGCTCGACCAGCTGGGCCGCGAGATCGTCCGCCAGACCGTCCTGCACGAGCTCACCCAACGCGCCGCGCGGAAGGAAGGCCTCGTCGTCGACCAGGCGAAGGTCGCCGCCCTGACCGCTCAAGAGAAGCCCACGCCGGTCACCGACACCGGGCAGGGCGACTCGGTCGCCGTCACGCAGATCGTCTCGAAGCTGCGCGACCCGAACGAGGTCGCGAACGACGTCGTCCTCGAAATGCAGCTCGCGCAGAAGTACCTGCCGAAGCTGTCCGTCGGCGCGGACTACGTCGGCATCAGCGCCACCAGCGAAACCGACCCGCAGGCCCGCGCCCGCGCGTTCGACCTCGCGAAGCAGTTCTCGGCCGACCCCGCCAAGATCCAGGCGACCGTCCAGCAGGCCGGCCAGGAAGCCCAGCAGGCGCAGCAGACCGGCGCGCCCGGCCCGGGCGGCTTCTCCGACGCGGGCATGACCGAGGTCTTCGGCGCCGCGCAGTACCTCTCGCTGGCGCAGACGCCGCTCTTCGGTTCGCCCGCGAACAGCGTCATCGCGTTCCAGGCGCGGATGCCCGCCAAGCCCGACTGGTACGTCTTCGTCGTGCACAACCGCGGCACCGACAAGGCCGTCCCGGCCGACCAGGAAGCCCAGAAGCCGACCGACCAGCAGCTGACCTCGATCGGCACCCGTCTGCTGCAGCCGTACGTGGCCGACGCCGGGCTGCGCGTCAACCCCCGGTACGGCGTGTGGGATGTTGTCGGCATGAACCTCGCGCCGAACCAGGACGCCACGAAGGGCACCGTGCTGCCCTTGCGCGGTGCCGCACCCGCCCAGCAGTGAGCACGGGTGTCGTCGTAGTCGTCCGCGGGGCGACACTGCCCGCCGCCGCCCTGAAGATCCTGCGTGACTCCACCGCCGTGTACGCGGCGACGGACGTCGATGCGAGCGTGTTCGGCGTCCCGGCCGTCACCGAGGCGCCCTCGATGAAGGACATCGTGCTGCTCGCCGGGTCCCGCGACGAGCCCGCGGCGTCGCTGCTCATCGCGACCGGCGCGGAGGTCATCGAGACGCCGGCGCCGCCGCTGGTCGAGGCCGCCGAGGTGATGGACCGGCTCCGCTCGCCCGGCGGTTGCCCGTGGGACGCCGCCCAAACGCATGATTCCCTCCGGCAGTACCTCGTCGAGGAGACCTACGAGCTGCTCGACGCCATCGAGTCGGGCGACCGCGAAGCCCTGCGCGAGGAGCTCGGCGACGTCCTGCTCCAGGTGCTGTTCCACGCGCGCGTCGCGGCCGAGGACCCGGCCGACCCGTTCGGCATCGACGAGGTCGCCGCCGAGCTCGTCGCGAAGCTGGTCGGCCGGCACCCGCACGTGTTCGCCGACGCCGATTCCGTGCACACGGTCGAGCACCAGAACGCCAAGTGGGAAGAGCTGAAGCAGCAGGAGAAGCAGCGCAAGTCCATTGTGGACGGCGTCGCGCTCGGTCAACCCGCGGTAGCGCTGGCCGGCAAGCTCGGGCAGCGCTCCGGGCGCGCGGGCATCCCGCTCGACCTCTTCCCGACGGGTACCGGCGCCGCCGCCCAGCTGTTCCGCATCGCGGCGACGGCGCGACGCGCGGGCGTCGACCCGGAGGGCGAGCTGCGGGCGCTGGCGAAGGAGTTCGCGGCCGACGTCCGGGGCGCCGAGCAGGCCGCGCGTGACGCCGGACTGGAGCCGACGACCCTGGAAGCCGACGGCTGGCGCAAGTTCTGGCCGTCGCACTGACTGTGACGCAGCCCACATCCGGGTGAGAACCGCCGGCGACCGTCCGGCGTCTTGCCTGGTGTGAGGAACCCGCCACCGCAGGACGCCGATGAGGAGCACCTCGTCCGGCGCACGGCCAAGGGCGACCGCGCGGCGTTCGAGGAGCTGTACCGCCGCACGTCGCCCTGGCTCGTCGTGCGCCTGCGCCGCCGGTGCGCGGACGAACAGGTCGTCGCCGAGGTCATGCAGGAGACGTACCTGGCCGTGTGGCGGGCGGCGGGCTCGTTCGCGGGCGCCGCGACCGGCGGCACCGCGGTCGGCTGGATGTGGACGATCGCCGCGCGCCGGCTGGTCGACGCGTTCCGGCGCCGGGCGCACCACGCCGCTCCGCCGGCGGAGGTGGTGCTCGACGTGGCGCCCGTGCCGGCGGCGGAGGACGTGGCGCTGGCGGCGTCGGTCGGCGACGAGGTCGGCGACGCGCTGCGCGAGCTCGCGCCCGAACTGCGGCAGGTCCTGCAGGCGATGGTGCTCGACGGGCTGACCGTCCGGGAGACCGCGATCCTGCTCGGGCTGCCGGAAGGAACCGTCAAGACCCGCGCTCGCCGGGCGCGGGTCGCGATGCGGGAGGCACTGTCATGACCCACGCGTCGGATGAGCTCCTCGCCGGGTACGCGGCGGGGGCCGACCTCCCGGGTGACCGGCTGTGGGGCCTCGAAGCGCACCTCGAGACGTGCCCGGCGTGCCGGGCGCGGCTGGCCGCGGTGGCCCCCGTCCAGCCGGTGGTGGACGCCGTCTGGGACCGGATCGCCGTCGAGCTGCTGCCGCAGCCGCGGCGGTCGCGGCGGCGGTGGCTCGACACGTGGGTCACGCCGGCGATGGTGCCGTGGCTGGCGATGATCGTGCTGGTCACGCTGATCGCGGTCGGGCTGGACCAGGTCTGGCACGTCGCGCTCGACGTCACCGGGGTGCAGCTCTTCGCGCCGGTGCTGCCGGTGCTCGGGGTGGCGGCGTCGTGGGCGCGGGGGCTCGACCCGGCGTACGAGGTCGTCGCGGCCACGCCGCGGGCGGGGCTCTACCTGGTCGCGCGGCGGACGGTGGCGGTGCTCGCCGTCGTCCTGCCGGTGCTCGGCGTCGCGGGGTGGCTGACCGGCACCGCGCCGGGGCTCTGGCTGCTGCCGAGCCTGGCTTTCACCACGGGGACGCTCGCGCTCGGCGGGCTGATCGGCATCAGCCGGGCGGCGTACGCGCTGCTCGCGGTGTGGGTCGCGGTCATCGTGCTGCCGAGCTTCGCGGCCCAGGGGCAAGCGTTTGCGCTCAGCACCGGCGCGCTGCCGGTGTGGGCGGGGATCTTCGCGCTGACCACGGTGGTCGTCGTCCTGCGCAGGACGACGTTCACCCGGCTCGGCGCGCACCACTAGGGAGGAAGAGATGCGGGCAGTCGGAGCCGCCGAAGTCGCCCCCGCGACCTACGCCTGGGAAATCCGGGCGGAGGCGCTGAAGGTGCGGGTCGGCCGGCGGAAGATGGCGGTGGACGGGCTGGACCTGTCCCTCGGCAAGGGGGTGCACGGCCTGCTCGGGCCGAACGGCGCGGGCAAGACGACGCTGATCCGCGCGCTGGCGACGGTCTTGCGGCCGGCGTCGGGCACGTTGACGTTGCTCGGCGGGACGGGACAACGCGCCTTGCGCCGCCGGATCGGGTACCTGCCGCAGGACTTCGGGTACTACAAGCGGTTCACGGTCCGCGAGTTCATCGAGTACCTGGCGTGGCTGAAAGAGATGTCCAAAGAGGACATTCCCGGTGCGGTGCAGCGCGCGATCGAGCGCGTGGGCCTGGCCGACCGCGCGAACGACCGGATGAAGACCCTGTCCGGCGGCATGGTGCGGCGGGTCGGGATCGCGCAGGCGATCGTCAACGACCCGGACATCCTGCTGCTCGACGAGCCGACGGCCGGCCTGGACCCGGCTCAGCGGGTCCGGTTCCGCGAGCTCGTCCAGGAGCTGGGGCGGGACTCGTGCGTGCTGATTTCGACGCACCTGGTGGAGGACGTCGCGACGGCGTGCACGGACGTGGTGCTGTTCGCCGAGGGCAAGCTGGTGTTCCAGGGGAGCCCGGCCGAACTGGCGGCCGCGGGTTCGGCGGAGGACGTGGGCGACAGCCCCATCGAGCGCGGGTACTCGGCGCTGCTGAAGCACGAGCCGGGCAAGGGGGCCTGGTGATCTTCCGCATCGAACTCCGCCGGTCCATCGCGCCGTGGGCCGGGCTCGCCGTCCTCGCCGTCGCGCTCGCCTTCCTGTTCCTGCTCAGCGGGCCGTGGTGGAAGGTGCCCGCGCCGTGGACCGCGCACGCGACCACCGCCGCCCTCTGGGTGCGCTTCCTCCTGCAGTTCCTCTGGCCGATCGTCATCGGCGCCGGGGCGATCCAGGGCATGCGCGACGCCCGGTCCGGCATGGTCGAACTGCTCGGCACGACCTCGCGTCCGGGCTGGCAGCGCGCGGCGCGGCTGGCCGGGGCCGTCGGCGGGCTGAGCGCGCTGGGCTTCCTGCTCGTCTTCGCCGTCGGCGCGGCCGAAGTCCTCGCGCACGGCGGGTTCTTCTCCGCCGGCTTCGTGCCCGTGCTGCTCGTCGGGACCCTCGGCGTGGTCGCCGGGAGCTGGCTGGGCCTGGCCGTCGGCCGGCTGCTGCCGCACCCGCTGACCGCACCCGGGCTCGCCGTCGTCTCGCTCGTCGTCACCATCCTCTGCTGGACGGCGCTCGAACCGGGCCTGCAGCCGCTCCTGCCCGTCCGGGCCGGGGTGCTGTCGCCGGCGCTCGCCGAGCCGCGGGGGATGATGGTGACGACCGCGGGGTCGCTCGACCTCGGCCAGTCGGTGTGGTTCCTCGGCCTCGCCGCGACCGGATTCCTCTTGCTGGCCACGAATTCCCTGCGGACGCGGCTGCTGAGCCTGGTGCCGATGGCGGCCGGTGTCGCGATCGCGTTGCCGCTCTTGCCGGCCACGCAAGCGGACGTGCTCACCATCGACACCACCGCGGCGGAAAAGGTCTGCGACGGCCCGATCTGCGTGAGCAGGCTCCACGCCGACGGCCTGGCCGCGTTGGCCGCACCGGGGCGGGAAGCGTTGGCGCTGCTGGCGAAGCTGCCCGGCGCGCCGACGCGCGTCGAGGAGCGGACCGGGCCCACCCCGTTCGACCGGGCGCCGCCCCGGGCCGCGGACGTCGTCTACCTGGACTTCCAGCTCAACAACGGTCTCCTCACGGCGGACGCGGCCACCTTGCGCCTCGCGATCGTGTCGGGCGCCGGGGTGCCGACGTGCACCCGGCCGAGCGCCGCCGACCTGCCGGACCAGGGCTCGCGGATGATCATGGCGGCGTACTTCACCGGCGAGCTGAAGCGGCTGCCGGAGTTCGGCGGCGGCTGGCTCCGGGACAGGTTCTCGACCGTCGAGCACCTGTGGACGACGTTCCGCGCGCTGCCCCCGGACGTCCAGCTGGCCCGCGTCGCCGCGACGCGGCAGGTGCTGCTGACCTGCCAGGGCGACCCGCTCGCGAAGCTGGTCTCGCCGTGAGGTGGGCGGTCCTGTACGCGCGCTCGCGCCAGCTGCCGGCGGCGGCGATCGCCCTGGTGGTGAGCACGGTCCTGATCCGGCTCCTGTCCGGCGCCGGCTGGGCGGTGTTCCAGGCGAGCCTGGCCCTGACGGCGGCCGTCGCGGTGGCGGCGATCGGCTTGAGCGGCCAGGACCCGGACCTCGACCGCGCGGCGGCGCTCCCGTGGCCCCGCCGGCGGTTCGCGCACCTGGCCCTGATCGGCGTGACGGCGGCGGGCGCGGTCCTGGCGGTGGGGTCGTCGAATGCCGACTTGCCGATCATCCTCCGCGACGCGGCGGGCTTGCTGGGCTTGACGGGCCTGGCGGCCACGACCGCGGGCGGCCAGTTCGGCTGGACGCTGCCGGTGGCGTGGTCGGCGGTGGCGTTGTTCGTGCGCGACGACGGCACGACGGCCAGTGAAGTGGCGGCCTGGACGCTGCAGCCGGCGGGAACACCGGCGGCGACCTGGACCGCGGTGATCGCGGCGGTGGCGGGAGTGGTGGCCTACACGGCTTGGGGAGGTCGCCGGTAGCCCGCCTCAACCGAAGGCGGACCTCGCGCGTGGAGGGGGCGGCCGGTCGCCGTGACCGGCCGCTTCCGAGGGAGGACCTTCATGCGCATGCTTCGAACACTCCTGGCCACCACCGCGGTCGCCGGCGCCGTCTTGGGCACCACCGGCACCGCCGAAGCAGCAGTCACGAAGCCGTGGTCGATCCCGTACGGCGCGACCTTGGCGGCGGGGTCGATCGCGTGGGGTGACGGGCGATCGGCGACCGTGTCCGGCAGCCTCCACGCCGTCAGCGGCGGTCGCGAGGTCTGTTCGTGGGGCGTGAACGGCACCGACACCAGCCCGGTGAAGTGCACTCGCGCGGCCGCGGGGACCAACGCCACCATTTCCCACGGCCACACCATCGACAAGGTCGGCGGCGTGGTGCTCATCCACATCAGCCTGTACGACCTGGACAACCACAAGCTCGGCCAGCGGGCCTGCACCCGGAGCGGCTGCGTGAACGAGTGACCTGGCGGGTGGGGCGCCGGACCCGGCGCCCCACCGGCGTCACACGTTGCGGATGTTCGCCTCCAGCTCCAGCGGCTCCCGGTCCCAGTCCTCGACCCCGAAGGCCAGGATCCGCTCGGGGTGGATCCGGATCACGGCGTCGTCGAAGTGGTTGTCCGGGAGGTTCACCCCGGTCAGCGCCTCCGCGCGGCCGCGGATCTCCAGGCAGCGCACGCGCCACGGGTTCGTCGACGGCAGGTCGTCGACGACGAACGCGACCCGGCCGTTCTCCCGGACGTTGCGGAACTTCTTGCTGCCGCTGAGGTTGTGGCCGGTGACGTCGATGGCCTTCTCGTCCGGGTTGTACCGGAAGCCGACCGGGTTGACCTGCAGGGTTCCGTTCGGCTGCTGGGTCGCCAGCCGGCCCAGCGGCTGGGCGTCGAGGTACTCGAGCTCTGCTTCGGTGAACACGCCACCAGCCTTCAACTTCAAGGGAGGTTGAAGTCAAGCCGGGGCGCGAACCGCGCAGCGATCCGTTCGTGGGCGGGGCCGTCCGGGTGCAGCTCGTCCGGCAGCGGGAACTCCGCGTAGTCGGCGGGCCCGTACAACGACAGCCCGTCCACGTAGTGCAAAGCCGGGTCATCGCGCTGCGCCACGATCTCCGCCAGCGCGTCCCGGATCACCTCGAGCGTCAGCTTCCCCTCACCCGGTTCGCCGGTCGCGCGGAAGCGCACGACCCCCGACGCCAGCGCCGCGTGGTCGAAGTCGCCGGGACCCGGGGTCCGCTCGTGGATCGGGCAGTACAGCGGCGAGACGACCAGCAGCGGCGTCGACGGATGACCCTCGCGGATCGTGTCGAGGAACCCGTGGACCGCCGGGCCGAACGCGCGCAGCCGCATGAGGTCCGCGTTGACGACGTTGATGCCGAGCTTCACGCTGACCAGGTCCGCCGGGGTGTCGCGCAGCGCGCGGGCGGTGAACGGGTCCAGCAGCGCGTTCCCGCTGAAGCCCAGGTTGACCAGCTCGACCCCGGCCGAAAGCGCGGCCAGCGCGGTCCACGTCGTCGACGGGCTCGCCGCGTTCGAACCCTGGCTGATCGAACTGCCGTGGTGCAGCCACACGCGGCCGGCGCGAGGCGCGGGCGAAACCGGGGCGTCCGTGCGCAACGCGACCAGCGTCGTCAGTTCGTTGTGCGGCAACCAGATCTCGACGTCCTTGTCGTGCCCGGGCAGGTCCGCGAACCGGACGCCGGCGGGCGCGGTCGCCTGGGCGGCGAGCTTGCCGTCGACCAGCAGGTCGTAGACGCCGTCCGGACGCGGCGGCGCGCCCGGGTACTCGACCTTCGTCGGCAGCGTGTCGAGCTCGATCAGGCGAGCCGTCGTGCGGAACCGCAGGCGGACGCCCGCGGGCTGCGCTTCGGCCATCGCGAGCCGCGGGTCGGTGTTCTGCGCCCGCGCGCGGGCCGGGAGCCGGTGCGGGACCAGGCCGCGCGGGGTCTCTTCGAGTTCGAGGGCGCCGCGGACGAGGTCGTTGAGCGGGGTGGTGATCACGAGCGTGGCCAATCGTGGAGAAGGGAGTCGAGGACGTCGAGGAGGCGGGTCCAGCTTTCGGGCGCCGCGGGCGGGCTGTGGTCGAAGCCGCCGTCGGCTTCGAGGGCGACGAACCCGCGGACGAAGCTGCCGAGCAGCCGGACGGCGTGCGTCTGGTCCGGCCCGGTGAGGTCGTAGCCGCGCAGGATCGCGCGCATCAGCTCCGCGTGCCGCACGCCGGCGCTCGCCGCCGCGGTCTCCGCGTCGAGCCGCAGCTGCGCCGCGGCGAACCGGCCCGGGTGCTCCCGGGCGTAGTCGCGGTGGACGTCGGCGAACGCGACCAGCGCGTCCCGCCCGGACCGGCCGGCCAGCGCGGCGGCGGCCCGGTCGGCGAGCTCCTCCAGGGCCAGCAGCGCGATCCGCGTCCGCAGGTCGTGCGCGTTCTTGACGTGCGAATACAGGCTCGCGACCTTGACGTCGAACCTGCGCGCCAGCTCCGACGGCGTGACCCGGTCGAACCCGAGCTCATCGGCCAGCTCGGCGCCCGCTTGGACCAGCCGTTCGGTCGTCAACCCGACGCGAACCATCAGCCACCTCCTAAAGCCACTGTAGATTTACCTAAAGGGTTTAGGCAAGGGGATAATGGGTGACATGCGCCGCCACGCCGTGAGCTCATCGACGATCGCGTCGATCGGCTACGACCGGGAGGAGCACCTCCTGGAGATCGAGTTCGTGAACGAGAGCGTCTACCGGTACCGGCTGGTGCCGGAGTCCGTGCACCGCGAGCTGATGGCGTCGTCGAGCCACGGCCGGTTCTTCAACACCCGCATCCGGGACCGCTACCCGACGGAACAGGTGGAGTAGCGCCGATCAGTGCTTCTTCAGCTCCTCGGCGAGCATCACGATGATGCCGCCGGGACCGCGGACGTACGTGAGCTTGTAGACGTCCTCGTACGTCGCCACGCCGCGAAGCGGGTGGCACCCGTGCCTTGCGGCTATCTCAAGGGCTTCGTCGAGGTTGTCGACGGAAAAGGCGACGCGGTGCATGCCGATCTCGTTGGGACGAGTGGGCTCCGACTCGATCGCTTCGGGGTGGATGTACTCGAAGAGCTCGAGGCGGCCCTGGCCGTCCGGTGTCCGGAGCATGGCGATGTGGGCGTGGTTGCCATCGAGGCCGACGGCGGTGTCGGTCCACTCGCCACTGACCGTGTCCCGGCCGACGACCGTGAGCCCGAGGTCGGTGAAAAAGGCGATCGCCGCTTCGAGATCGCGAACGGTGATGCCGACGTTCTCAAGTTTGATGGCCATGCCAGGCATGCTATCGACGACGCCGCGCAGTTCTAGGCGAAGAGCCCTTCGCCCCAGTAACCGGTCTTCGAGACGCCCGGCGGCACCGCGAAGTGCGCCGAACCGGTGTGCTGGACGTACTCCATCATCGCGTCCTTCGAGGACAGCGCCTGCTGCATCGGCACGTACTGCTTGCGCGTGTCCCGGTTGAACGCCAGGAAGAACAGACCCGCCTCGAGGTGCCCGACGCCGTCCGAACCGTCGACGAAGTTGTAGCCCCTGCGCAGGATCCGGACGCCGTTCAGCGCCTGGTGCGAGGCCAGTCGGACGTGCGCGTCCTCCGGGATCACCTTCTCGCCGCCCTCGCCGCCGACGTCGAGGTCCAGCTCGTCGAACTCCGCGGTCTGGCCCAGCGGGGCGCCGGTGCCCTTCGTGCGGCCGATGATCTTCTGCTGGCCATCGAGGGTTTCGCGGTCCCACGTCTCGATGTGCATCCGGATGCGGCGCGCCACCAGGTACGAGCCGCCCGCCATCCAGGCCTGGCCGTCGTCCGGCGAAGCCCACACCTGGTCGCGCAGGAAGTCCGTGTCCTCGGACTTGATGTTGTTCGTGCCGTCCTTGAAGCCGAACAGGTTCCGCGGCGTCGCTTGCGCCCGCGACGTCGACGAGCTGCGGCCGAAGCCGAGCTGCGACCAGCGGACCTCGGTGACGCCGAAGCCGAGCCGCACCAGGTTGCGGACCGCGTGCACCGCGACCTGCGGGTCGTCCGCGCAGGCCTGGATGCACAGGTCGCCGCCGCTGCGGGCCGGGTCGAGCTTGTCCTTCGGGAACAGCGGCAGGTCGATCAGCTGCGGCGGCCGCTTGCCCGCCAGGCCGAACCGGCCGTCGAACAGCGACGGCCCGAAGCCGATGGTCAGCGTCAGGTTCGACGCCGGCAGGTCGAGCGCCTCGCCGGTGTCGCCGGGCGGCGCGTACTCGCCGCCGCCGATGGCGCCGTTCGCCACGACCTCCTGGCCCGTCGTCATCCGGCGGGCCGCGTCGGTCCACGTCTTCAGCAGCTGCCGCAGCTTCTCGCGGTCCTTCGTGGTGACGTCGAGGGCCGCGAAGTGCAGGTTCGCCTGGGTCGGCGTGTCGATGCCGGCCTGGTGCTCCCCCTCGAAGCCGACGATGTTCACCGCCGCCTCGGCGCTGCCCGTCGCCTTGTCGATCCCGATCCCGGCGGCGGCCCCCGCCCCGGCGAGCGCGACCCCGGCGCCCGCCAGGCCGAAGAGCTTCCGCCGCGAAACCCGCGTGCCCTCTGTCGACGTCACTTCGAGACGACCTCCGCAACCTTGCTCAGCGGCTCGCTCAGCGCGTCGACGGCCGAAGCGAACTCCTTGACCTGGTCCTGGGAAAGGTCCGTGTAGAGCTTGAAGCCGTCACCCGCGCGCTGCTTGTCGAGCAGGCCCTGGACGTTCGTGAACTCCTTGTCCAAAGTGGACACCAGGGCCGGGTCCTTCGCCTGCAGGATCGGCCGCAGCGCCGTGATCGCGCCCTTCGAGCCGTCCAGGTTGGCCTGGAAGTCCCAGAGGTCGGTGTGCGAGAAGGTCTCCTCCTCGCCGGCGATCTTCTTGGTGGCGACCTCGTCGAGCAGGCCCTTCGCGCCGTTCGCGAGGTCGAGCGCGGTCAGCTGCAGCGTCTTGGTCTTCGCGACCAGGTCCTTGACGTCGGTCAGCAGCTTGTCCGCGATCTGCGGGCTGTCGGCCTGCAGACCGGTCTTGAACAGGTCCTTCTCCAGCCGGTGGAACCCGGTGAACTGCTGGCCCGGCTCGAGGTCGGCCTCGCGGACGTCGATGGCCGGGTCCAGGTCGCCGAACTTCTCGGCCACCGGCTCGATGCGCTCGTAGTAGACGCGGGTGCGCGCGTACGCGGCCTTCGCCTCGTCGACCTTGCCCGCCTTGACGAGGTCGACGAACTTGCCGGTCTCCTCTTCGAGGGCGGCGGTGTTGTTCGCGATGTAGTCGTTGTAGCTCTTGGTGGCCTGGGCCTTCTGCGCGTTCGCGTCACCCTGCTTGGGCGCGCCGCCGGTGACGGTGAAGTCGCCGCGGATGCCGTCGCCGGCCATGCCCGGCTTGCACGCGGTCTGGTACTTGCCGGCGTCGGCGACCTCGACGATCAGCCGCCGGTTCAGGCCGGGCGCGATGTTCTCGACCTCGCCCATGATCCGGTCGCCCTCGGCGTAGAGGTAGAACTCGGTGACCTTGCTGCCTTTGTTGGTGATCTCGAAGGTCAGGTTGCCCGCGTTGGCCGTGTTCGCGGAGACCTCGCACGCGGTGTCGGACGCCGAAACCTTGATCGGGCCACCGGCGCCCGCGGCGCTCGCGGGATCGCTCTTGCTGTCGCACGCGGCCAGCGTCACCAGGACGGCGGCGCCGGCCAGTACGGCCAGCGAGGGGGTCTTGCGCACGGTCACTCCTTCGAGGCGGCCGCGGCGACGGGCGCCGGCGCGGTCTTCTTGCTGGGCTTGAGGAACAGGGGCAGCACGACGGCGACGTAGGCGACCCAGGCGACGGCCTGCAGCACGGTCGTCTGCTGCGAGTAGTTGAAGATGCCCTTCAGCAGCGCGCCGTACCAGGACGTCTCGGGCAGCGTCGCCGACGCGTCGAAGGCGAGGGTGTGGATGCCGGGCAGGAACGCGGCCTCCTGCAGGTCGTGCAGGCCGTAGCCGAGCACGCCCGCGGCGACGAACACCAGCAGCACGCCGGTGATCGTGAAGAACTTGGAGAGGTTGAACCGGACGGCGCCCTTGTAGAGCAGCCAGGCCAGCACGACCGCGATCGCGATGCCGGCGGTGAAGCCGATCAGCGGCTGCACGGAATTCAACTGCGCGGCTTGGACGGTCGAGTAGAAGAACACCGCCGTCTCCAGCCCTTCGCGCCCGACCGCGAGGAACGACAGCAGCAGCACGGCCGCGGGGCCGACGTCCAGCGCGTCGTCCATCTTCCCGCGCAGCTCGGCGGCGATGCTCTTCGACGCCTTGCGCATCCAGAAGATCATCGCGGTGACGAACACGACGGCGACGATCGACAGGCTGCCGCCGAGCAGCTCCTGGTGCTCGAAGGTCAGCTGGGCGGTCGTGAAGGTGAGGACCGCGCCGACGGCGACCGACAGCAGCACCGCGGCGCCGACACCCGGCCACACCCAGCGCAGCGCGTGGCGCCGGTCGGTCTTGACCAGGAACGCCACCAGGATGCTGACGACCAGCGCGGCTTCCAGACCTTCGCGCAGTCCGATCAGCGCGCTCGAGAACAACACCGGTCCGCCTCCCTGAGGTTCTGCTTCCATGATGTTTTTAGGTAAGGCTCACCTGTAAGTCCAGCGGGCCGGTGGCCACTCGAAACGATACAATCGGACAAATAGTGCATAGGTCGGAAGTTAGGTTAGGGTAACCGCAGGTCAGGAGCCTGCGCGTCGACTCGATAACAAAATTTGTGATGTCGCTGGCAGTGGGCTTGTTTTAACCGTCCGCTTGCCTGATCAGCCGTCCGAGGGACCCCTCTTGAGTGGCTCCGTAACCTGATCGGGTGGCCGATACCGCTCAGCCGACCGTCACGCGCCCGTCGTCGCCTCCGGGCGGCCCGCCCCGGCGGTACGTCGGCCGGATCGCCCTCTCGCTCGGGTTGGTGCTCACCGGCGTGGTCCTCGTCGTCACCATCGGGATCCGGAACCCGGACGCGCCCGCCGCGCCGCCGCCGGTCCAGCCGGCGCTGGCCATCCCGGAGCAGCGCCCGCAGCCCGGTGCCGAGTCGCCGCGCGCCGGGCTCGCCGCGCCGGTCGACCGGCCCGCGGTGTCCGACCAGGCCGAGCTGGACGCGTGGGCGACCCGCGTCGCGGACAAGACGCACCTGCCGGCGCGCGTGCTCGCCGCGTACGGCCGGGCGGAGATGTGGATGCAGCGGCAGCGGCCGACGTGCCACCTGTCGTGGGCGACGCTGGCGGGCATCGGCCGGGTCGAGACCGAGCGGGGGGACTTCGACCTCTCGGCGATCGCCGCGAACGGCCGCGTCGTCAAGCCGGTGGTCGGGCCGCCGCTGGACGGTTCGCCGGGCGTCCCGGCGGTGCACGACACCGACGGCGGCAAGCTCGACGGCGACAAGACGTGGGACCACGCGATCGGCCCGCTGCAGTTCCTGCCGTCGACGTGGAAGAAGTACCAGGAGCGGGCCAACGGCGACGGCGGCGCCCCGGACCCGCAGAACGTCGACGACGCGGCCTTCACGGCGGCGCGCTACCTGTGTTCGGGGGGCGACGACCTCGGCACGCCGGCGGGGTGGTGGCGGGCGATCCTGTTCTACAACCAGGCCGTCGCGTACGGCCAGGACGTGTTCAGCGCGGCGGACGCCTACGCGGAAGCGAGTGTCGCGCCTTAGAGCTCGCGGTCGGCGAAGAACGGCGTGACGGCCATCAGGACCAGCAGCAGCAACCCGGCGTAGGCACCCAAGGTGGCGAAGATCGACATTTCCGGTTCCTCCCTCGTTCGGTCTGGAACCAGCTTCGCCGCTCGCGGGGGTCGCGCGGATCGGCCGAGGGGCCCGCGTTGATCGGCCGAAAGTCCGAGACGTCCCGGGCCGTTCGGCCCTGGTGACTCAGGAGTCGCGCAGCGCGATGTGCGCCTTGACCTCGCTGATCGCCTCGAGGTACTCGGGCACCGGGTTCATCGCGGACGCCATCCGCATCTGGGCCAGGGCTTCGACGAACCGGCCGAGGCGCTGCAGCGTCCGGCCGAGGATGAACCGGGCGTAGTGGTCGGTCGGGTCCAGCTCGAGCACCCGCGTGAACGCCTGCTCGGCGCGGCGCAGCTGCGCGGAGTGGAAGTACGCGCGCCCGGCCAGCAGGTGCACCGACGGCTTGTCCGCCTCGGTCTCCAGCAGGGGCTGCAGCGCCTTCAGCGCGTCCAGCGGACGGCGGCGGCCGACCAGTTCTTCGGCCTGGCGGAAGGCGTGGAACCGCGACTCCTCGGGAGGCTGCGAAGCAGCTGCGGCGTCCGTCATGGTCACTCCCACGTTACCTCGGAAGAGGGGGTTGCACACGCCGCCGAACGGGACGTGATGGACTGTGCCGCCATGAGCAGCCCGTACCGGGGCCTGGCGCCCTACCTCTACTACGCCGACGCCACCGCGGCGCTCGCCTGGCTGACCAGGGTCTTCGGGTTCACCGAAGAGGTCCGGTTCAGCGACGGCGCCGGCGAGGTGTTCCAGGCGACGCTGCGCGCGGGCGACGCGCGGATCCAGATCGCCGGCGTCGGCCCGGACTACTGGCAGGCCAAGGGGGTCGACGGGCCGGTCGGTCAGCTCAACATCCTCTACGTCGACGACGTCGACGAGGCGTACGAACGGGTCGAGACGGCCCTCGGCGACGAGGGCGAGCTCGACCCGCCGCAGGACCAGCCTTACGGCGCCCGCGTGTTCACCGTGGCGGATCTCGGGGGCAACAGCTGGACGTTCTGGCAGCAGACGTCCGACACCGTCGAGCTGCCGCCGGGCTGGCAGGCCGTCCGCGCGGGCGGTGAGTCCTCCAACGGGTGAACAGCCACGACGGCTAGGCTGGCAGCGTTACCGCAGGCACGACGCACCGAGGAGCATGGCGTGGCTCTCATCGAGCAGGTAGGCGCGCGCGAGATTCTGGACTCGCGTGGCAACCCGACGGTCGAGGTGGAGGTGGCCCTCGACGACGGCACGCTGGCGCGGGCCGCGGTCCCGTCGGGTGCGTCGACCGGTGAGCACGAAGCGGTCGAGCTGCGGGACGGCGACACCGGCCGCTACAACGGCAAGGGCGTCGAGCGCGCGGTCGCCGCGGTGCTCGACGAGATCGGCCCGGAGATGGTCGGCATCGAGGCCGTCGACCAGCGGATCGTCGACCAGAAGCTGGTCGACCTCGACGGCACGCCGGCGAAGTCCCGCCTCGGCGCGAACGCCATCCTCGGCGTCTCGCTGGCCGTCGCGAAGGCTGCCGCGGAGTCGGCCGAGCTGGAGCTGTTCCGCTACCTGGGCGGGCCGAACGCGCACGTGCTGCCGGTCCCGATGCTGAACATCCTCAACGGCGGTTCGCACGCGGACAGCAACGTCGACGTCCAGGAGTTCATGATCGCGCCGATCGGCGCGGAGACCTTCCGCGAGGCCCTGCGCTGGGGCGCCGAGGTCTACCACTCGCTGAAGTCGGTGCTGAAGGGCCGCGGCCTCTCGACCGGTCTCGGCGACGAAGGCGGCTTCGCGCCGAACCTGGCGAACAACCGCGAGGCGCTCGACCTGATCCTGCAGGCCATCGAGAAGGCCGGGTACACCCCGGGCCGCGACGTCGCGCTCGCCCTGGACGTCGCCGCGACGGAGTTCTTCGCCGACGGCGCGTACACCTTCGAAGGCAGCAAGAAGAGCGCGGAGCAGATGTCGGCGTACTACGCCGAACTGCTGCGCGACTACCCGCTCGTGTCCATCGAGGACCCGCTGAGCGAGGACGACTGGGACGGCTGGGTCACCCTGACCGCCGAGGTCGGCGAGAAGGTCCAGATCGTCGGCGACGACCTGTTCGTCACCAACCCGGACCGCCTCGAGGAGGGCATCACCCGCCGTGCCGCGAACGCGCTGCTGGTGAAGGTCAACCAGATCGGCACGCTGTCGGAGACGCTCGACGCGATCTCGCTGGCGACGTCGTTCGGCTACAAGTCGATGATGAGCCACCGCTCGGGCGAGACCGAGGACACGTTCATCGCGGACCTGGCGGTCGCCACCGGCGTCGGCCAGATCAAGACCGGTGCCCCGGCCCGCGGCGAACGGATCGCCAAGTACAACCAGCTGCTGCGCATCGAGGAGACCCTCGGTGACGCCGCCCGGTACGCCGGCGAGCTGGCCTTCCCGCGGTTCAGCGCCGAGGGCTGAGCCCGCGATGGCCGACCGGGGGAGGACGACGCGCAACCGCCGCGGCGGCAGCGGGGCGACGCGGGCCAACCGGCCCGCGCCGGCCCGCCGCCCCGAGGCGGCGCGCCGCCGCACCGGCGACGCGGAGACGACGCGGGCCCGGCTGCGCCGGAGCCTGGCCGCGAAGCGCGCGTCCGGTGCGGCGAAGGTGCTCGGCATGTCCACCACCCGCCGCGCGGCGGTGGTGGCGATCGTGGTGTGCGCGCTGGCGTTCACCATCGCCGTGCCCTTGCGCACGTACCTCGCCCAGCGCACCGAGATCCGGGAGCAGCAGGCCCAGCAGGCCCAGCTGCAGCAGACGGTCGCCCAGCTCCAGGGCCGCAAGGCGGAGCTGAGCGACCCGGCGCAGATCGAGGCGGAGGCCCGGCGGCGGCTGCGGTACGTCAAGCCGGGCGAGACGCCGTACATCGTCCAGCTCCCCGAGGACAAGGCCCCGGACGCGGCGCCCCAGCAGGGACAGCAGCAGGTCCCGGACGGCTCTTGGTACGAGAACCTCTGGAACCAGGTCTCCGGCGGCTGAACTAACCTGGACGCTGTGAACAGCACGCAGCAGCACCGGTTCGAGCCCGTCACCGACGCCGACCGCGAGACCATCGCGGAGCAGCTCGGACGGCCGCCGCGGGCGTTGCGGGCCGTCGCCGCGCGGTGCCCGAGCGGGCACCCGTCCGTGGTGCAGACCAGCCCGCGGCTGGAGAACGGCACGCCGTTCCCGACGCTCTACTACCTGACCTGCCCGAAGCTGAACTCGATGATCGGCACCATCGAGGCATCGGGGCTGATGAAGGAGATGACCGAGCGGCTCTCCACCGATCCCGAGCTGGCCGCCCAGTACCAGCGCTGCCACGAGACCTACCTCGCCGAGCGCGACGCGATCGAGCCGCTCGGCCACCAGGTCACCGCCGGCGGCATGCCCGGCCGCGTCAAGTGCCTGCACGTGCACGTCGCCCACTCGCTCGCGGTCGGTCCCGGCGTGAACCCGTTCGGTGACGAGACGCTGGAGCTCCTTAAGGCGAACGGGTGGCCCTCGGGAGACTGTGCCGCGTAACGCTCGCGCGTCGTGAACAGATAACTGGTCTGGGTGAGCGAAAACCCCGGACCGGTGAGATCCAGACTCCCGAAGGGGTGAAACCGCGCCCCGGGTACGGCAGGCTGTCACCCGAGGGTGCGACCGGCCAGGAGGGTATCGAGCTATGCGCGTGCGGCGACTGCCTGACGCAGTCGGGAGCCACACCCGAAGATTCGGCCTCCGCCACCGCACCGCGTTCCCCCTGATCACCGGCGTCTTCGCGGTGCTCCCGGCGTTGCTCGCCGGCGGCGGCACGCTCGGCTGGCTCGGCGGTAGCGGTGACCACACCCGCGACGCCGCCCTCGGCCAGGGCTACGACCCCGGCCACGCCGCCATCCAGCAGATCGCCGTCGACGGCACCCTTCCCGGCGCGCCCACCCCGCTGCCGCTCCCGGCGTACGAACTCCCCGACGGCCCCCTCGGCATCCCGGCCACCGCGCTCGCCGCGTACAAGAACGCCGCCGACATCCTCGGCCGCGAGCTGCCCGCGTGCCACATCGACTGGGCCCTGATCGCCAGCATCGGCCGGATCGAGTCCAACCACGCGCGCGGCGGGTACGTCGACGCGAACGGGACCACCCGCGAACCGATCCTCGGCCCGGAGCTCAACGGCCAGGGCGGGTTCGCCGCGATCCCGGACACCGACCACGGCGAGCTCGACACGGACCCGGTGTGGGACCGCGCGGTCGGCCCGACGCAGTTCATCCCGGCGACGTGGCGCGCGTACGCCTCCGACGGCAACGGCGACGGCAAGTCCGACCCGAACAACATCTTCGACGCGGCGCTGGCGACCGGCCGCTACCTCTGCTCCGGCGGCTTCGACCTCTCGAACCCGGACCAGCTGCGGGGCGCGATCTACCGCTACAACAACTCCGACACGTACGTGAACACCGTGATCCTGTGGGCCGAGGCGTACCGCAACGGGATCATGCAGGTGCCGGACAGCACGGTGCCGATCGGCGCGCCGAACGCGGCGGCGCTCCCCGCGCCACCGGCGATCCCGCCCCCGCCGACCCCGACGACGACGCCGCCGGTGCCCACGACGACGCCGACCGGTGCGGGCACGACGACGAAGACCACGCCGTCGGACTCGTGCGCGAAGCCGACGACGACCACCACCACGGCCACGGTGATCAGCACGACGACCACGCCGCCGCCGTCGCCGACTCCGACCAGTACCGGTAAGACCACGCCGAGCACGACGACCACCCCGCCGCCGCCGACGTGCGGGCAGACGGTCACCGCGACCGCGGCCACCACCACGACCACGACCGTCGGGACGACGACACCCGGCCGCTAGGGTGATCGCATGCCTCGTGTTGCCGCGATCGACTGTGGGACCAACTCCATCCGCCTCCTCGTGGCCGAGCTGACGCCGCGTCACGACGGCACGGTCGACCTGCGCGACCTGCACCGCGAGATGCGGATCGTCCGGCTCGGCCAAGGCGTCGACGCGACCGGGCAGCTGGCGCCGGAAGCGATCGAACGCACGCGTGCCGCGCTCGCCGACTACACGATCGCCGCGCGGCGCAAGGGCGTCGAGAAGGTGCGGATGGTCGCCACGTCCGCCACGCGCGACGCGAAGAACCGCGACGACTTCTTCCGCATGACCCGCGAGACCCTCGGCGTCGAAGCCGAAGTGATCAGCGGCGACGAGGAGGCCCGGCTGTCGTTCACCGGCGCGGTGGGCGAGCAGGACCCGGACGACGGCCCGTTCGTGGTGGCCGACGTCGGCGGCGGCTCGACCGAGCTGGTCCTCGGCACGTGGGACGGCCGCCAGGCCGAGGTGCTCGCCGCGAAGTCCGTCGACATCGGCTGCGTCCGCATCACCGAGCGCGCGCTGAAGAGCGACCCGCCGGCCGCGGACGAGATCGCCACCGCCCGCGACCTGGCGGGCAAGGTGCTGACCGAGGCGTTCGACGTGGTCGACGTCGCGCGCGCTCGCACGTGGGTGGGTGTCGCCGGCACGGTGACGACGCTGTCGGCGATCGCGCTGGGGCTGCCGGAGTACGACAGCGAGCGCGTCCACCTGTCCACTTTGAGCCCGGCGGACATCGACCGGCTGGCCTCCCGCCTGCTGTCGGAGAACCACGCGCAGCGAGCGGCCAACCCGGTGATCCACCCGGGCCGGGTCGACGTGATCGGCGGCGGCGCGGTGGTGGTCCAGACCCTGGCCGAGCAACTGGCGGCCCGCGGCGGCCCGACCGAGCTGGTGGTCAGCGAGCACGACATCCTCGACGGCATCGCCCTGTCCCTGGCCTGATCCGTTGAACGCGAAGAGGGCGGCCGGCGCGTCCGCGGGCCGCCCCCGCGCTCAGCAGCCGCCGATCTCCCGGGCGCCCCGGGTGCGGGAAGAACCGCTGTCGAGCAGGTTGTCCCCGGGCAGCGTGCAGTAGTCGTAGTCCGGGTAAGCGATGACGTCGACGCGGATCTTGACGTTCGTCGAGCGGCAGTTGTACCAGTACGCGAACGGGTAAGTCTCGTGGTACCCGCACGCCGCGGTGGTCCGCGCCGTACCCGGCCCGGCTGAGGCGGCCGGACTGCTGCGACGCCGAGGCCGGTCATCGCGTCGGATCGAGTAGTCGACCATGATGGTTCCCTCCCTCAGGACCCGGCGGCGGTTCGCCGCCGGCAACGCCACTTCGGACGTGGCGCCCGCTGTTGCACGCGCGAATCCCGGCGCGGGTCTAGGTGAGTCGGGCCTTGAGTCGTCGCAAGGCCTGGCCTGTTCGGCGCCGGCGTCCAAACCCGACCGGTCGCCCGCTCCCGCCCTTACCGACCGTTCGGCCACCCCAAAAGACTTGCGCCGCAAGCAAACCGTGGGTGAGCGCGTGATGACCACCTGTCCGCGCTACGCCGTCCGGAGTATCCGGATTCCTACGTTGGTTGTGCTCCAACCAGGTGGTCCTGACGACCGTCACACATTTGCAACACCGCAGTCCTGTGATCAGCTTCACCGGCCCCGATAGCGTGCGTCTCACCTTTCGGACACACCGGAAATGGAGGGGATCATGCGTCGTTCGCGCAGGCTCTGGGGACCCACGGTGGTGATGACTTCGCTGGCGCTCGTGCTCGCCGCGTGCGGCGGCGGATCGGGCAGTTCCGCGGGAGCCGGCGAGACAAACCCGGACGGCGCGGTCAGCGTCTACGGCACCGAACCGCAGAACGCGCTGGTCCCGACCAACATCAACGACCTCGGCGGGACCAAGGCGATCCAGGTCATGTTCGCCACCCTCGTCGGCTTCAAGGGCGCGGACGCCAAGCCGTTCAACCTGATGGCCGACTCGATCACGACGACCGACTCCAAGGTCTACGACATCAAGATCAAGCAGGGCTGGAAGTTCCACGACGGCACCGAGGTGAAGGCGCACAACTTCATCGACGCCTGGAACTACGGCGCCTACGCGCCGAACGGCCAGCTCAACACCGACTTCTTCTCGAACATCCAGGGGTACAAGGACGTCCACCCCGAGGCCGACAACGCCAAGCCGGCCACCGACAAGATGTCCGGCCTGGTGCAGAAGAGCGACTACGAGTTCCAGGTCACGCTCGACGCGCCGTTCTCCGTCTTCGACATCAAGGTCGGCTACCAGGCGTTCGCGCCGCTGCCCGACGCGTTCTTCAAGGACCCCAAGGGCTTCGAGCAGCACCCCATCGGCAACGGCCCGATGAAGTTCGTCTCGCGGACGCCGAACCAGGACATCAAGCTGACCCGCTTCGACGACTACAAGGGTGACGACAAGGTCCACTTCAAGGACCTCGACATCAAGATCTACGCCAGCCAGGAGACCGCCTACCAGGACCTGCTGAGCGGGCGCCTGGACTTCATGGAGGCGCTGCCGCCGTCGGCGGTCGCGGGCGGCAAGTACAAGTCGGACCTCGGCGACCGGCTCGTCACCGGCCACCTGCTCGGGATCAGCACCATCGCCGTCCCGTACTACGTGCCCGGCTACAACAACCTCGAGCTGCGCAAAGCCATCTCGATGTCGATCGACCGGGCGCAGATCACCAAGACCGTCATGAACGACACCTACGTGCCGGCGGACGGCTACATCTCGCAGGGCATTCCGGGCGCGCGGCCCGGGGTGTGCCAGTTCTGCAAGTACGACCCGGCGGCGGCCAAGGAGGCCTTCCAGAAGTCCGGGTTCACGGGCAAGCTGACCATCGCGTCCAACGCGGACGGCGGCCGCAAGGAACCGCTGACCGCGGCGTGCAACAGCATCAAGAACACCCTCGGCGTCGAGTGCGACTTCGTGCCGGCCACCGACTTCGGTCAGTGGCGCAGCATCGTCACCGGCAAGAAGCTGACCGGCATGGGCCGTTCGGACTGGTCCGCGGACTACCCGTCCATCGAGGACTTCCTCAACCCGATCTACAAGACCGGCGGGTCCTCGAACGACTCCAGCTACTCGAACCCGCAGGTCGACGCGATCCTGGCGCAGGCGGACGCCACCGCCGACAAGGACGCCGCGGTCAAGCTGTACCAGCAGGCCGAGGACCTGATCGCGAAGGACTTGCCGTCGATCCCGGTGTGGGACGAGAAGGGCGTCGCGGCGAAGTCGAAGAACCTCAAGTCCGCGGCCCTGGACTTCCGGCGCATGCCGGACTACCCGTCCATCGAGGTCCTGAAGAAGTAGTGACGCGCTGATCTGCCGTTACCACCACCACGCCGTCGTGAGCGGGAGGGTTCTCCCGCTCACGACGGCCGGCGCGCACTAGGAACGTCATGACCCGCTATGTCCTGCGACGGCTGCTCCAGCTGATCCCGGTGTTCTTCGGCACCACCTTCCTCATCTACGTGCTGGTCTGGGCCGTGCCCGGCGACCCGTTCTCCGGCAAGTGCGGCCAGGCCGCCTGCCCGCCGGCCTACATCGCGCAGATGACCGAGAAGTTCCACCTGAACGACAACATCTTCGTGCAGTACTTCAAGTACCTCGGGAGCCTGTTCACCGGCGACTGGGGCGAGACCTTCAACGGCACGTCCGTCGGCGACCTGATCGCCACGTCGTACCCGATCACGCTGCGCCTGGCCGTGATCGCCGTGGTCATCGAGGCGGTCATCGGGCTGAGCGCCGGCGTGCTGACCGGCCTGCGCGGCAAGGGTTTCCTCGACAACCTCGTCCTGGTCTCGACGACGTTCCTGATCTCCCTGCCGGTCTTCGTCACGGCGATCGTGCTGCAGCTCGCCCTGGGCAGCAACGGCCTCGGCCTGATCGAGGCCAGCGTGTCGGACGACCCGGGCATCGGCGAGCTCATCGTGCCGGGCATCGCGCTCGGCAGCCTGTCGATGGCCTACGTGGCCCGGCTGGCGAGAACGAGCATCGCCGAAAACCGCCGCGCCGACTACGTGCGGACGGCGATCGCGAAGGGCCAGCCCCAGAGCCGGGTCGTGCTCGTGCACCTGCTGCGCAACTCGGTGATCCCGGTCCTCACGTTCCTCGGCACCGACCTCGGCGCCCTGATGGGCGGCGCGATCGTCACCGAAGGCGTGTTCAACATCAACGGCCTGGGCGGGCTCATCTTCCGCGGCATCCAGAACCGGGAGAGCGCGACCGTCGTCGGCGTGGTCGTCCTGCTGGTGCTGGTGTACCTGCTGATGAGCCTGATCGTCGACCTGCTCTACGCCGTTCTCGACCCGAGGATCCGCTATGACTGACCCGAACCTGGTGGGCGGCGGCGGGGCCGACGCGGCCGAGCTGTCGCGCGTCGACGACTCCGCCACCGGCCCGCAGAAACCCCGCAGCCTGTGGAGCGACGCGTGGCGCCAGCTGCGGCGCAAGCCGGCGTTCGTCGCCTCGGCCGTGATCATCGTGCTGATCGTGCTGATCGCGATCGTGCCCGGCCTGTTCAGCTCGCGCGACGCGGGCTTCAGCGACCTCGCGCACGCCAACGAAGGGCCGTCCGCCGACGCCTGGTTCGGCTACGACAACCAGGGCCAGGACGTCTACGCCCGCACCATCTACGGCACCCGCGCGTCGGTGCTGGTCGGGGTGTTCGCGACGCTGCTGACCGTCCTCATCGGCTCGTTGGTCGGCATCCTCGCCGGCTACTACGGCCGGCTCGTCGACAGCCTGCTGTCGCGCTTCGGTGACATCTTCGCCGGCCTGCCGTTCGTGCTCGGCGCGATCGTCATCCTGACGACGTTCAACGCGCCCGGCTCGAACCCGGGCGCGGTCACCATCATCGTCCAGGTGGTGTGCTCGATCGCGGTGCTGAGCTGGCCGGTCGCCATGCGCATCATGCGGTCGGCGACGCTGGTGGCCAAGCAGCTCGACTACGTCAAGGCCGCGCGCGGCCTCGGCGCGAGCACCCCGCGGATCATCTTCCGCCACTTGCTGCCGAACACGCTCGCGCCGGTGCTCGTGTACGCGACCATCGCGCTCGGCGCGTTCATCGGCGCCGAAGCGACGCTGGCCTACCTCGGCATCGGCGTGCGCCCGCCGGTGATCTCGTGGGGCGTGATGATCAGCGACTCGCGGGACTACTTCCGCAACGACCCGCACATGCTGCTGTTCCCCGGCGCCTTCGTCACCCTGACCGTGCTGGCCTTCGTGATGCTGGGCGACGGCATCCGCGACGCGCTCGATCCGAAGTCGAGGTAGATCCTCTTGTCCGACAACGAACTCCTGCTCGAAGTAGAGGACCTGCACGTCGAGTTCCGGACGTCCGACGGCGTGGCCAACGTGCTCAACGGCGTCGGCTACTCGGTGCACGCCGGCGAGACGCTCGCGGTGCTCGGCGAATCCGGTTCCGGGAAGAGCGTCACCGCGCAGACGGTGATGGGCATCCTCGACATGCCCCCGGGCGTGATCACCGCCGGCGCCGTCCGCTGGCGCGGCGAGGACCTGCTGACCGCGTCCGACGAACGACGTCGTGAGGTCCGCGGCAGTGAGATCGCGATGATCTTCCAGGACGCGCTCTCCGCGCTGAACCCCGTGTTCACCGTGGGCTTCCAGATCGAGGAACAGCTGCGCGTGCGGCTCGGGATGTCCAAAAAGGACGCCCGGAAGCGGGCGATCGAGCTGCTCGACATCGTCCGCATCCCCGCCGCCGAACGGCGGGTCAAGGACTACCCGCACCAGTTCTCCGGCGGCATGCGCCAGCGCGCGATGATCGCGATGTCACTGGCCCTCGACCCGGACCTGCTCATCGCCGACGAACCGACCACGGCCCTCGACGTCACCGTCCAGGCCCAGATCATGGACCTGCTGGCCGAGATCCAGGCCGAACGCAAGATGGGACTCGTGCTGATCACGCACGACCTGGCCGTGGTCGCCGAGGTCGCCGACCGGATCGCGGTGATGTACGCGGGCCGGATCGTCGAGCAGGCCGACGTCGTCGAGCTGTTCCGCGCGCCGGCCCACCCGTACACCGCCGCGCTGATGGACTCGCTGCCCCGGCTCGACCTCAAAGGACAGACACTGGAGACCATCAAGGGCCTGCCGCCGAGCCTCCTGGACATCCCGCCGGGCTGCCCGTTCCACCCGCGCTGCAAACGGGCCGAAGCGCGGTGCAGCGAGGAAGTCCCGCCGCCGCTCGGTATCGGCTTCGGCCGGACCAGCGCGTGCCACTTCGCCGAAGAGGTGGTGAACTCCCGTGCCTGAACCCATCCTGTCGGTCACCGACCTCAAGAAGTACTTCCCGGTCCGCACCGGCATCCTGTTCAAGCGCACGATCGGCCAGGTCAAGGCCGTCGACGGCGTCTCGTTCGATCTGCTGCCGGGCGAGACGCTCGGCGTCGTCGGCGAGTCCGGCTGCGGCAAGTCCACCCTCGCCCAGGTGCTGATGCGCCTCGAAGAACCCACCGGCGGCACGGCGAAGTTCGAGGGCCGCGACATCTTTTCCATGAAGGGCACTGAACTCCGGAAGCTGCGGCGCGAGATCCAGATCGTGCTGCAGGACCCGTACACCTCGCTGAACCCGCGGATGACCGTCGGCGACATCGTCGGCGAGCCCTTCGAGATCCACTCCGACGTGGCGCCCAAGGGGTCGCGGGCGAAGAAGGTGCAGGAGCTCCTGGAAGTCGTCGGGCTCAACCCCGAGCACCTCAACCGCTACCCGCACCAGTTCTCCGGCGGGCAGCGCCAGCGCATCGGCATCGCGCGGGCGCTGGCGTTGCGGCCCAAGGTGATCATCTGCGACGAGCCGGTGTCCGCATTGGACGTCTCGATCCAGGCGCAGGTGATGAACCTGCTCGGCGACCTGCAGGGCGAGTTCGGGCTGTCGTACGTCTTCATCGCCCACGACCTGTCCGTGGTGCGGCACCTGTCCAACCGGGTCGCGGTGATGTACCTCGGCAGGATCGTCGAGATCGGGACGGACGAGGAGATCTACGAACGACCGTCCCACCCGTACACCCAGGCGCTGCTGTCGGCGGTGCCGGTGGCCGACCCGGCCGTGCGCGGGCAGCGGCAGGTGATCCGGCTGACCGGGGACGTGCCGAGTCCCTTGGATCCCCCGTCCGGGTGCCGGTTCCGGACGCGGTGCTGGAAAGCGCAGGACGTGTGCGCGACCGACGTCCCGCTGCTGGAGCCGCGCACCGACGGCCACTTGTCAGCTTGTCACTTCGCGGAGCAGAAGTCGGTTGTTCCATAACGTACGTTTGGCCGTTGTTTGCGCAATGTCCGATCTATACGGTGCAGGAACCGCTTTCCGGAGGAGGAGAAACGTGAAGAGACCCAGGCTTCTCGCCGCGGCCATGGCCGTCCCGCTGTTCGGGGCGATCTCGGCCGTCGCGGTCCCGGTCGCGTCGGCGCAGCCCGCGCTGTCCGGCCCGGCGACCGAGTTCACCGTGCTCGCCAAGGACACGCAGAGCATCGGCACCGCCCAGCAGGCGATCAAGGCCGCCGGCGGCACCGTGCTGGAGACCAACACCGCCGTCGGCCTCATCAAGGCCAGCGCCCCGGCCACCGGATTCGCCGAACGCGTCAACGCGAACCGGGCCGTGTTCGGCGCCGCGAAGGAACGCGTGATCGGCAAGGCACCCAAGGACGGCGCCCCGAAGACCAAGCCGGACGCCGTCGAGAAGGAGGGCCAGGGCACCGCCGCCGCGGCACCGAAGGCCGCCGCGAAGAAGCCCCAGCCGATCAAGACCGACCCGCTCGACGGCCAGCTGTGGGGGCAGCAGGCCGTGCGCGCCGACCTCGCGCACACGGTGCAGCGTGGCGACAAGCGCGTCAAGGTCGGCATCATCGACACCGGCGTCGACGGCACGCACCCCGACATCGCCCCGAACTTCGACTACGCCGACTCGCGCAACTTCACCAAGGACATCCCCACCGACGTCAACGGCACCGTCGTCGACGGGCCCTGCGAGTTCCGCGGCTGCGTGGACCCGGTCGACCACGACGACAACGGCCACGGCACGCACGTGGCGGGCACCATCGGCGCCGCGTTGAACGACTTCGGCGTCTCCGGCGTCGCGCCGAACGTGACGCTGGTGAACGTCCGCGCCGGCCAGGACTCCGGGTTCTTCTTCCTGCAGCCGACCGTCGACGCGTTGACCTACGCCGGCGACGCGGGCATCGACGTGGTCAACATGTCCTTCTACACCGACCCGTGGCTGTACAACTGCACGGCGAACCCGGCGGACTCGCCCGCCGAGCAGGCCGAGCAGCGCACGATCATCGAGGCCACGACCCGCGCGCTGAACTACGCGTACCGCAAGGGCGTCACCTCGGTCGTCGCGCTGGGGAACCAGCACACCGACCTCGGCGCGCCGCAGCCGGACACGACCAGCCCGGACTACCCGAGCAGCAGCACCCACCCGCGGACCGTCGACAACTCGACCTGCCTGAGCCTGCCGGTCGAGGGCCCGCACACGATCGGCGTCAGCTCGTTCGGGCCGTCGCAGGCGAAGGCGGACTACTCGAACTACGGCACCGAGCAGATCTCGGTTTCCGCGCCGGGCGGCTACTTCCGCGACGGTTTCGGCACTCCGTGGTTCCGCACGCTGCAGAACGAGATCCTCTCGACGTACCCGAAGAACGTCGGGGTGGCGGCCGGAAACATCGACGCCGACGGCAACATCACCGCGGCGGGCACGACGGCGGGCATCCAGAAGGCAACGGCGCCCGACGGCCGCGTCGGCTACTACCAGTGGCTGCAGGGCACGTCGATGGCGACCCCGCACGCGACCGGTGTCGCGGCACTGATCGTTTCGCAGTACGGCAAGCCGTCGCACGGCGGCTTCGGCCTCTCGCCGGACGCCGTCCAGCGCGTGCTCGAGGGCACCGCGTCGAAGATCGCCTGCCCGGTCCCGCGCACGGTGGACTACCTGAAGGAAGGCCGCGACGCGACGTTCACGGCGACGTGCGTGGGTGACCCGTCGTTCAACGGCTTCTACGGCCACGGCGCGGTCGACGCGTACTCCGCGGTGACCCACGGGACGCAGTACCTGAAGTAGGTTTTCCCGTGAACGGCCCACTTCCGCCCGGAGGTGGGCCGTTTCGCTTTGCGCAGCAACCTTTTCACGGCCTCGGGCGGTTCCAGCGGGACAAGGGGGAGGTTCGGGTGGACGTGCGTGAACCGGCGTTGCCGGTCGATCCGCGGTTGCCGGGCGAGCCGACGGTCGGCGAGGTGGCCGCCGCCCGGGCGTGGCTGGCCCGGCGGGGCGTGCGGGTGTGGCTGCCGACCCGGCTGCTCTCGTTGAGGCTCGGTTCCCGGGAGTGGGCCACCCGGACGGTGTCGCCGTGGTTCGGGGCCGGCTACGTCCTCGTGCTCTTCTCGGGCACCTTCCTGCGGGAGGTGCCCGGCCGGCTGGGGCTGCTCTTCGTCGTGCTGGCCGTCCTGCTGCTGGTCCGTCCACGGGAGTTCCGCCGCCGCGAAGACGTCGCCGAGCGCTGGGCGGGCACCGGCACCTCGCCGGCGCCGCGGGACGCCGCGCGGCAGGTCGGCGGGTGGTACCTGGCCACCACCGCGATCACCTTCGCCGGCGGAGCGGCCCTGTGCGCGGCGATGATCCTGCTCGACCCGACCTTCGACGCCTTCGCCCAGACCGCCGCGCTGGCCGTGGGCGCCGGAGTCACCGTCGCGGTCGTCGGGCGGATCCTGCGCGCCCCGGTCATCGCGGAGGACGCCGCCTCGCGGGCGGTCGACGCCCTGCTCCGGGCCCAAGACGCCTATCGGTACGCACCGTCGGCGGTGTTCGCCTTCGCGGCGCTGCCCGCGACCGTGGCCGCCGGGCGGCTGCCCGGCTGGCTCGAGTTGACGGCGGTCGCGTTCGCCGTGGTGACGCTGGGCGCCCAGCTGACCGGCTGGCTCGTGACGCGCCGCCGCAAGCTGCCGCCAGGCTTCTACGGCCGGTAAGGAGAAGGGGAGGCCCGATGATCGTGACGGCGGAGGAGTGAGCGGCGGCGAAGTGGCTGAAGCGGCACGGCGTCCGCGTGGCCGAGCCGGCCACGCTGCTGACGGCGCGGCTCAGCCCCGCGGCGGCAAGGGCGTGCGTTCGCCCCGGTCGCCGCGGTGCTCGGCACCGTCATCCTCGGCTACCCGTTTCTGCGGCTCTTGCCTGGCGTGGATCGCGCCGACCTGCTGGCCAACGGCTTCCTGCCTCTGCTGATCGCGTTGATCTCGACGACGGCGTGGCTGCACCGCCGTACAGGCGACCGGCGGTCCGGCTGGGGGCCCGGCGCCTGGACCGCCCGCGCCCGCCGAGGTGCTCGGCGGCTGGTACCTGGCGTCGCCGGCGATCACGTTCGGTGGTGGTGCGGTCCTCGCCATCGCCCTCTTCTGGCTCGCCCTGCTCGCGGTCGGCGCCGTGGTGGACGCCCAGCGGCGGAGGGTTCCGGCGTTGCCCGCGGAGGGGCAGTACGGAGTGCCGGCGTGAGCCGGGCGGAGTGCGTCGCGCTGGCTGGCGAACCGGGGATTGCCGGTTCGGCCGCCGCGTTCGGCCGGGCGCTCGGGAGCCGAACGCTCTACTTCGCCGCGCAGCTCGCGATGTGGTCGGGCATCCGGTCCCAGGCAGCGGCGGCTCGCGAAGACGACCCACCCGTGGCCCGACGCGACCCGCGAACCCCTGCTCGGGATGAGCGCGCTCTGCCAGGCCGTCGTCCTGACCGGGTTCCTGCGGGCCCCGGTGCTCGCGGAGGAACCGGCCTCGCCGGCGGTGCACCGCGCGCTGCTGGCGGAAAACATCCACGTGGCCGCACCCGCCATGGTCGCGGTCCCGCCGATCGTCGACACCGTGTTCGCCGAAGAACCGCCGGGGGACGGGCCGGTTGCCGCCGGGGCACTACGGCGACCCGGTGCCACGGGGGACCGAGGTCGGCTGGTCGCCCCCGGAAGCCCGCTGACGCGGGCAGACTGGGGACGTGATCGACGACAGCCCGCTCGAAGCCATGACGCGCCTGGCCGCCGGCGTCCCGCTCGACACCGTGCTCGCCGAGCTGCGTGAGGGCGGGTTCACGCAGGTGGACAGCATCCGCGCGGTCCGCGCGCTAACCGATGCTTCCTTGGCCGAGGCCAAGGAGATCGTGCACACCAGCCCGGCCTGGGCGGACGTCCGGGAGCGCAACGACGACCTCCACCGGTCCCTGGAGCGCGACCTCTCCAGAGACCGGTGAAGCTCAGCGGTTCGAGGCCTTCTTGACGAACTTCGCGAGGTCCTTCGACTGCTGCACCCGCGTCGGCTCGTGGACGTACATCATGTGCCCCGCCGGGTAGTACGCCGTGTCGATGTTGTCGCGCAGCTCCTCCGGGATCTGCAGGTGGGCCAGCACGTGCTCGGCCGCGTAGTACGCCGTCGCGCCGTCGTAGTGGCCGAACGCCACGTGGACCTGCAGGTGCGGGTTCGCCCGCATCGCCGCGCCCAGCGAGTCCACCACCGACACCGAGCGGCCCTCGAAGTCCGAGTACGACCACGCCCGGAACGTGTCCTCGTGGATGATCTCGTACGGCAGGTCGTTCTCGTAGCCGAGCTCGGCCCGCACGTAGTGGTTGAACGCCGCCGCGTACGCGCCGACCACGCGGGAGATCGACGGGTCGTCGCTCATGTGCTCGCGGCCGCCGTCGGGCTCCCACGTCGTGAAGCGGCCGTCCATCCGCCCGACCGTCAGGCCGCGGTCGCGCAGCAACTCGGTGAAGAACCGCACGTGCTCGATCCGCAGGTTCAACCGGTCCACATAGGATTCGGTGAGCCCGGTCAGCGACGCGAGCGTGGCGACCGCTTCCGCCCGGTCCTGTGTGGACAGCCGCGCGCCGCGCGAAAGCGCCCACGGCAGCTCCTTCGCCGCGAAGTCCTCGGCGTCGGCGAGGACGTCGTCGAGCGGACGCTCGCCGTGCAGGCCGTGGTAGTGCGCGATGGCCGCGTACGTCGGCACGTACAGCGAGTACGGCAGGTCGTTGCCCTCGGTGAACCGCAGCGTGCCGAGGTCGAGCACCGACGAGATCAGCAGCAGGCCGTTGAGGTAGAGCCCGTACCGCTCCTGCAGGTGCGCGGCCAGCCCCGCGGCGCGCAGCGTGCCGTAGGACTCGCCGGCCAGGAACTTCGGCGACAGCCAGCGCTGGTGGCGCGACACCCAGAGCCGGATCACCTCGCCGACCGACTCGATGTCGCCCTTGAAGCTATGGAAGTCCTTCGTCTCGCCGCCCTCGGCCGCCCGCGAGTAGCCGGTGGACACCGGGTCGATGAACACGAGGTCGCTGTGCGCGAGCAGTGTCTCGGGGTTGTCGGCCAGCCCGTACGGCGGCGGCTCGGGGGCGTCGACGTCGCCGGAGAGCACCCGGCGCGGCCCGAGCAGGCCCAGGTGGAGCCAGAGGCTCGACGACCCGGGGCCGCCGTTGAAGGCGAACGTGACCGGCCGCGAGCCCGGCTCGGCGTCGTCGAGGGTGTAGGAGGTGATGAACACCTCCGCCTTCGCCTTGAAGCCCTCGGACTTGCCGTCCTTGACGATCTCCTTGCGGAGCACGATCCGGCCCGCCTTCGCCGTGTACGCGAGCTTCTTGCGCTTCACGGTGAGCGTGTGCTGAGTCGTGACGATGTCGTCGGTCGGCTCGGCCGGGATCTCCGTCGTCTCCGATGAAGATCCGGTCTTCTTCTCGGGGGCCTCTTCGGGGGTCGTGTCCGCCATGGCCCCAACCTAGTTGTGGCAGGGTGACTTGGTGCACACCGGGGACTGGCCGGCGACGGTCGAGGAGGCGCTCGCCGTCCAGGAACGGCTGCGCGGCCTGGTGGACCTCACCGACGACCTCCCGGAGCTGCCGCCGACGGTGACCGGCCTCGACGTCGCCTACGACGGCACCGGCGAGATCGCCGCGGCCGTCGTCACCCTGGAGACCGCCGGGATGACGGTCGTGGAGGAGCGGACGCACCGCGCGCGGGCCGTCTTCCCGTACGAACCGGGCCTGTTCGCCTTCCGCGAGCTGCCGCCGCTGCTGGCCGCGCTCGACCGGCTGGACCACGAGCCGGACGTCCTGGTCTGCGACGGCCACGGCCTCGCCCACCCGCGGCGCTTCGGCCTGGCCTGCCACCTCGGCGTGCTGACCGGGTGGCCCGCGTTCGGCGTCGGCAAGACCCGGTTCGTCGGCTCGCACGGCGTCCCGCCGGAGCCACGGGGTTCGTCGGTGCCGCTGGTCGACGCGGGGGAGGAGGTGGGCGCGGTGCTGCGGACCCAGGACGGCGTCAAACCGGTGTACGTCTCGGCCGGCCACCGCGTCGGCCTGGCCCACGCCTGCCGGCTCACCCTGGCGCTGACCCCGCGCTACCGCCTCCCCGAGACGACGCGGCGGGCCGACCGGCTGTCCCGGGCGGCGCTGCGATGAGGTCCCTCGCCCAGCTCGACGCCGCTGTCTCGGCGTGCCGCGCCTGTCCGCGGCTGGTCACGTGGCGCGAAGGCGTGGCGGGCACCAAAGCGGCGTTCCGCGGCGAGGAGTACTGGGCACGGCCGGTGCCGGGCTTCGGGCCGCCGGACGCCTCCCTCGCTGTGGTCGGTCTGGCGCCCTCCGCGCACGGCGCGAACCGCACCGGCCGGATGTTCACCGGCGACCCGTCGGGGGACTTCCTCTTCCGGGTGCTGCACGAGGTCGGCCTCGCGTCGCAGCCGACGTCGACGGCCATCGGCGACGGCCTCGAGCTGTACGGCACGCGGCTCGTCTCGCCGGTGCGCTGCGCCCCGCCGGAGAACAAGCCGACGTCGGCCGAGCGCGACACGTGCCGCCCGTGGCTCGCGGAGGAGCTGACGCTGTTACGTCCGACACTGCGCTCGATCGTGGTGCTCGGGGCGTTCGGCTGGCAGGCGTTACTGCCCGTGCTCGCCGCGGCGGGCTGGCCGGTGCCGCAGCCGCGTCCGGCGTTCGCGCACGGCGCGGTCGTGGAGCTGGGCGACCTGCGGCTTTTCGGCTGTTACCACGTCTCGCCACGCAATGTCCAGACCGGCCGCGTGACCCACGCCATGGTGGCGGACGTGTTCCGCGCCGCGACCTCGGTGACAGGGCACGACTGAATCGTTACGGAAACCGCAGCGACGCTGGTCACAGCCGGATGGGGCCCCCGAGCGAGGTCGCGGCGAAGGTGTCACCATGAGGACATGGCTGCTGCGAAGTCGAAGTCGGAACCGACTCGGATCCTCGTCCTCGGTGGTGGGTACGTCGGGCTCTACACGGCGTACGGCCTCCAGAAGATGCTCCGGGCCAACGAGGCCTCCGTGACCGTCGTTGACCCGCAGCCCCACATGACCTACGCGCCGTTCCTCCCGGAGGCCGCGGCCGGCGCGATCGAGCCCCGGCACGTGGTCGTGCCGCTGCGGCGGGTGCTCAAGCGCTGCCACGTGCTGACCGCGCGCGTCACCAAGATCGAGAACGAGAAGAAGTCCGTCACGGTCGAGGCCGCCGACGGCCACATCGAGCAGCTGGGTTACGACGTCCTGGTCGTCGCGCTCGGCGCCGTCGCCCGCATCCTCCCGATCCCGGGCCTGGTCGAGCAGGGCATCGCCTTCAAGACCATCGGCGAGGCCATCTACCTGCGCAACCACATCATGACCAAGCTCGACGAGGCCGCCAGCACGCTGGACCCCGAGCTGCGCAAGCGCCTGCTGACGTTCACCGTCGTCGGCGGCGGGTTCGCCGGCATCGAGGCGCTGGCCGAGCTCGAGGACATGACCCGGTTCGCGGTGGAGAACTACTACCCGAACATCAAGACCTCCGACATCCGCTGGGTGCTCGTCGAGGCGGCCGGCCGGATCCTGCCGGAGGTCCGCGAGACCCTCGGTGTCTACACGGTCGAGCAGCTGGAGAAGCGCGGCATCGAGGTCTACCTGTCGACGGCGGCGAAGTCGTTCGAGAACGGCCACGTCGTGCTTTCGGACGGCACGGAGTTCGACACCGACACGCTGATCTGGACCGCCGGCGTGAAGGCCAACCCGGTGCTGGCCAACTCGGACCTGCCGCTCGACAAGCGCGGCCGCGTCGAGGCGACGGCGGCCATGCAGGTCGTCGGCCACCCGGACGTGTGGACCGCGGGCGACAACGCGGCGATCCCGGACCTCTCGCGCACCGAAGAGGACCCGACGGCGACCTGCCCGCCGAACGCCCAGCACGCGGTCCGCCAGGCAACGCTGCTGGCGAAGAACATCATCAAGGTGATCCGCGGCGGCAAGCCGAAGGACTACTACCACAAGAACCTCGGCGCGGTGGCCAGCCTCGGCCTGCACAAGGGCGTCGCGGACGCGCTGAACCTGAAGATCAAGGGCTTCCCGGCGTGGCTCTTCCACCGCGCGTACCACCTCAAGGCGATGCCGACGTGGAACCGCAAGATCCGCATCCTGTTCGACTGGATCCTGGGTGGGCTGTTCCGGCGTGAGGTCGTTTCGCTGGGTCAGATCAACAACCCGAAGGACGAGTTCGCGCGCGTCTCGAAGTCCTGACGCTCTTTCGTCGAATGCCCCGGCCCTCGTGGCCGGGGGCATTCGTCGTTTTCGGGGCTATTGCAGGGAAATGACCGGCTGTGTGCCGGTGAGTGACATGGTCTGGACAACTGGGTCGGTGAGCGGGTAAACCCTTTCTTCACAACGCGGAATAAGTCCGCTCCGGCTCCCTCCCCACGGTCCCCTCCTTGGAGCTCGCATGCGCGTTTCCCGTGCCCTCACCGCGGCTTTGCCCGCGGTCGTGAGTGCCGCCGTCCTCGCCACGACCCCCTCGACCGCCGCCGCGGCCGGGGGCGCGTTCCCCGCCCACTACGCGGCGCCGTACCTGCAGATCAGCGACGCCGACGCCGGCCAGCTGGCCGCCGACCTGAACGCGACCGGCACGAAGTTCTACACGCTGGCGTTCCTCACCCCGCAGTCCGGCTGCACGCCGGTGTGGGAGGCGAACGGCACCGGCGTCGGCTCGTTCAAGTCGCAGATCAGCGCCCTGCAGGCGGCGGGCGGCAACGTGATCCCGTCGTTCGGCGGCGCCCAAGGCGGCGAGCTCGCCCAGACGTGCACGAACACGGCCAGCCTGACCGCGGCGTACGCGAACGTCGTGAACACGTACGGCACACCCCGCCTGGACTTCGACATCGAGGGCGGCGTCCTGAACGACACGGCGTCCAACCAGCGCCGCAACTCGGCACTGGCGGCGTTGCAGCAGCAGAACGGCGCGGTCCAGGTCGACTACACCCTCGCCGTCGACCCGACGGGCATCCCGTCGAACGAGCTCGACCTCCTGCGCGACGCCAAGAGCAAGGGCGTCAAGGTCAGCGTGGTCAACTTGATGGTGATGGACTTCTACGACGGCCAGCCCGTCCTGGGCGACGCCCTGTCGGCGGCCCGGGCATCGGCATCCCAGCTGGCGAGCCTGTACGGCATTTCGACGTCGGCGGCGTACGCGTTGATGGGCTTGACGCCGATCGCGGGCCGCAACGACGACGGCGCCCAGTTCAGCCAGTCGGACGCCCAGCAGCTGGAGAGCTTCGCGGCTTCCAACGGCGTCGCGGAGTTGTCGTTCTGGGAGTTGCAGGACTACGACCGGGCAACGGGGTACGCGTACTCGCGCATCTTCAACGCGATCACGGGCGGCACGACCACCCCGCCGCCTTCGTCGGGCGGAACGATCACGGGCTACGGCGGAAAGTGCGTCGACGTGGCAGGAGCGTCCTCGGCGAACGGCACGACGGTGGACCTGTACACGTGCAACGGGACGAACGCCCAGCAGTGGACGTCTTCCGGTTCTTCGCTTCGAGCACTCGGCAAATGCCTGGACGTGAACGCGGCGGGAACGGCGAACGGGACGAAGGTCCAGCTGTACGACTGCAACGGAACGGGCGCCCAGCAGTGGACGCACAGCGGAAACCAGCTGGTGAACCCGGCGTCGGGCAAGTGCCTGGACGCAACGGGCCCGAGCTCGGCGGACGGAACACCGTTGCAGATCTGGACCTGCACGGGGGCAGCGAACCAGTCGTGGACGCTTAACTGAGGCGATCGCCTAGAGTGTGCGGTGCCCCCGTAGCCCAACCGGCAGAGGCAGTCGACTTAAAATCGATTCAGTGCGGGTTCGAGTCCCGTCGGGGGCACCCCGCAGACCCTGCCGCCGCGTCGTTCACCTAGGCGCGGGGCAGGGCCGGCTCCCTTCGATCAGAACGCGGTCAGCACGGATTGTTCAACCGCCGCCGGTGATGCGGGGGTCTCAGCCGTACGGCGGGTGCCGCCCGTTATCGGCAGGCCGCCGGTTGGGGCGAACATTCCCATCGTGAACGTCGAGCCGCTTGGGGCCGAGGCGATCGGGATGATCGGGAAGGCGTTGCCGCCGGCTCGGACCGATGTTGAGATGTAGTCGCCGAACATGCGGCCCTGGGAGGTGTTCGGGATCCACGACAGGTTCATCGGCCCGGCCACCTGGGTGGCGGTGCTCCAGCTGGTGCCGCCGTTGGTCGAGGAGATGAACCCGACGTCGAGCTGGCACGTCGAGGCGGTGCAGTTGGCGGTGGGGTAGAAGTAGTACGTCAGGCCGATGCGGGCGCTCGTTCCCGAGGTCGAGGGGTCGACGCCGATGCCGGGGACGAAGTGGTCCACCGTGCTGGTCGTCGCGTCGATCGGTACGCGGGTGGGCGTGGTCCAGGTGGTGCCGTTGGCGGATTTGCTCAGCACGATGTCGTTGCTCGGACAGCCGGAGCGGAACCGGCAGTCCGACCACGCGACGTAGACCGTGCCCGTGCCGTCGATTTCGGCGCTGGGCAGGGCTTCTTCGCGCAGGCCGCCCGCCGCGTTGTGGTGGCTGATCGAGGCGACCTGAGTAGTCGACGTCCAGCTCGAGCCGCCGTTGGTGGAGCGGAAGCTGCGGATCTGGTCGTTGAGCGACAGGTAGGGGACCACGACGGTGCCGTTGGGTTGCACGACCGGCTGGCCGCCGAGCCCGGTGTGCGTGCCCGACGGGGCGCGGGCCGGCCCCCAGGTGAGGCCGCCGTCGGTGGACGTCTTCATGCGGAGCGAGTCACCGGAGCTGGTGATGTCGTATTCGGTGTAGCAGCTGCCGAAGAAGGGGCTGGTCGCGGTGTTGTCGCAGACGATCCAGTTCTTGTCCAGCGAACCCGTCGCCGTCGTGACGGGGTTGCCGAAGGTCTTGCCGCCGTCGGTGGAGCGGCTGGTGAGGACCGGCTCGCCGGTGGGGCAGTTGACGCCGAGGGAGGAGATCAGCCAGACGTTGTGCTTGGCGTCGAACGCGACGGAGGCGTCGCTGATCTGGCCGCAGGGGCCGCCGGTGTTGGCGGTGGTGCCGGGGAGGAAGCCCTGGGTCCAGCTGGCGCCGCCGTCGGTGGAGGTGGCGAACCCGATGTCGGACGACCCGCCGCCGAACACGCGGCCGACCTGGAAGGCCGAGACGATCGTCGAGCCGAACGCGAAGGTGTCCGGCTCCACCTCGGTTCTGTGCTGGGCCTGCGCGTCGGTGAACGGATCGGTGCTGACCTGGGTCACGGCGACGTTCGCGGACGCGGACGTCGCGGAAACCAGCAGGCCGCCGACCACGACGGCGGGCAGCAGGGTGGCGGTGAGCATTCTTCGGGAAAGCGGCATGGCGCGTTCACCTTCTCCGGTGAGGTGCGGCAGTGAGGCGGGCAGCGGGGTCGCCGCTGCGGGCCATGACGACTGTCGATCCAGCCACTCGGATCGGGTGCCGTAAAGAGGTCTCCACCGATCCAGACCCGTTCGGGGGCGGCCGAACGGCGGAACAGTTGGCCGTGCGCTTACTTGCTCCCCTGTGGACAGTGGACACCCGGGTAACGATGGGGCGTTTCGGGACGACCATTCCCACGGCGGCCAAGGCACGGACGATTCCGTGTGGCTGACCGCAAACCGGAAATACCGGTCAAAAGAGGGAGCACGCCCGTGTCGCGTCCCCGCACCATTTCCGTGATCAGCGTGACGATTCTGAGTACGGCCGCGCTCGGCGTGTTCGCCGTGGCCCCGGCCACCGCCCAGCCGTTCGGCTACCACCAGCTCAACCCGGTGCAGCAGCGCCACGTCTCCGGGCTGCTGTCGACGGTCCTCAACGGCGAAGACCCGGCGAACGCCGCCAGAGCACTGGCCCCGAACCGGGCCACGCCCTCGGCCGCCGCGCCGTGCGCGAACCGCTTCGGCGCCAACGTCAAGGTCAACCAGAACTGCCTGAACCTCTCCGACCCCGATCTGCAGGGCCGGGCCCAGGCGCAGAACGAGACCTGGGCGGCCGCCGACCCGAACAACCCCGGTCACGTCATCGCCACCTACAACGACTACCGCCGCGGCGACGGCACGTGCGGCGTCAGCTACTCCCTCGACGGCGCCCGCACCTGGACCGACGCGACCACGCCGAACGGCTTCAGCCGCGGCACCGACTTCGGCGGCGCGGCCCGGGAGTACTGGCAGTCCGGCGGCGACACGTCGGTGGCGTGGGACTCGCGCGGCAACGCCTACCTGTCGTGCCAGGTGTTCAACCGCGGCAGCGCCGTGTCGCCGAACCCGGACCAGTCCAGCGCGTTCCTGGTCTTCCGCTCGACCGGCACCGACGGCGCGTCCTGGAACTTCCCCGGACGTCCCGTCGCCACCCACGACGACACCGCCGGCGCCGGGAACTTCCTGCTGGACAAGCAACTGCTCACCGTCGACAGCAACCCCCGCAGCCCGTTCCGCGACCGCGTCTACGTGTCCTGGACGACCTTCGCCGACGACGGCACCGGCTACATCTACGAGGCCTACTCCGCCGACTACGGCGAAACGTTCTCCGCGCCGGTGCTGGTCAGCGCCGACACTCCGTTGTGCGCCAACGCTCTCGGCTTCCCGACGCCGCGGGGCCGGTGCAACCAGAACCAGGACTCGCAGCCGTTCGTCGGTCCGGACGGCGCGCTGTACGTGGTGTTCAACAACTTCAACAACGCCACCGCGAACGCGGCGGACAACCACAACCAGGTCCTGCTGGCCCGCTCGGCCGACGGCGGGCAAAGCTTCTCGACCCCGGTACTGGTGGGGAACTACCACGAGCTGCCCGACTGCGCGACCTACCAGAACGGCCAGGACCCCGGACGCGCCTGCGTCCCGGAGAAGGGGCCGTCGGCCAACTCGGTGTTCCGCGCGAGCAACTACCCGATCGGCGGCGTCGACCCGCGCAACCCGCGCCGGATCCTGGTCACCTACGGCTCGTACATCAGCCGGAACTCCAACGAGGCCAACGGTTGCACGCCGACCGGGTTCAACCCCGCGACCGGCATCAACACCTACACCGGCGTGAAGAACGGCGGCTGCAACAACGACATCGTCCTGTCGGCCTCGACGAACGCCGGTGCCTCGTTCGCCGGCGGTACCACCGATGTCCGGCAGCTGCCGGTGGTCACCACCGCGCCCGGCCAGGCCCGGACCGATCAGTTCTGGCAGGGCGCCGCGTTCACCCCGGACGGCACCTTCGCCGTCAGCTACTACGACCGCCAGTACGGCGCCGACGAGACGACCGGCTTCTCGGACATCACGGTCTCCGCCGGGTTCACCCAGACCCGGGCGACGTCGGGCAGCATGCCGCCGCCGACGCAGTTCACCGGCACGTTCTACGGTGACTACGCCGGAATCGCCGTCACGGCCCGCACCGCGTACCCGGTCTGGTCGGACACCCGCCCGCCGGACCTGTTCCTCTGCCCCGGCACCGGCACGCCCGGCACCCCGCCGCGCACCTGCCAGGCCGGCGCGCCGAACGCGTCGATCGCCAACGACCAGGACATCTACACCACCGGCGTCGGCGTTCGCTGACGCTGCCTTCGGTGGGCCGCCCGCGCTCTCGCGGGTGGCCCACCGCGGTGCAGCCGATCCCCGCCGGCCGTCCGGTCAGGCGTGCACGGTCACCGGGAACTTCGACGGCCCCCTGAGGTTGATGCGGCCGTTCCACTCCAGCTTGCCCGCGAAGCCCAGCTTCGGGAACCGCTGTACCAAACGGCTCACCGCGACCTGACCCTCCAACCGCGCCAACGCCGCGCCCAGGCAGTGGTGGGGGCCCGCTCCGAACGACACCTGGTGGCGCGCTTCCGGGCGGTCCAAACGCAACTCCGCCGCGTCCGGGCCGAAGAACCTCTCGTCGCGGTTGGCCGAGCCCAAGCACGCCAGCACGAACGTTCCCGCCGGGATCTCGCGGCCCGCCACGGTGTACGGCGCGGTCGTGACGCGGCGGGTCTGCTGGACCGGGGAGTCGTACCGCAAGAACTCCTCCACCGCGTTCGCCGCCAGGTCGGGCTGAGCTCCCAGCAGCGCCAGCTGGGCCGGGTTGCGCAGCAGCGCGTTGACGCCGTTCGCGATCAGGTTGACCGTTGTCTCGTGGCCCGCCACGTACAGCAGCACCACCTGGGCCACCAGTTCGTCGCCGTCCAGGACGTGGCCGTCGTGCTCGGCCGCGATCAGCGCCGTCAGCAAGTCGTCCGCCGGGTTGGCTCGCTTCCAGGCGATCACCTCGCGGGTGATGCCCGTCAGCTCCGCGTCCGCCGCCGCGATCGCGCGGGCCGTTTCCTCGTCGGCGACGATCTCCAAGGAGCGGACCAGGGTTCCGCTCAGCTCGCGGATTCGGGAGTGGTCCGTCGGGGGCATGCCCAGCATCTCGGAGATCACCGCGAACGGGAGCGGGAACGCCAGCTCCTCGACCAGGTCGCAGGTCCCCTTCTCCGCCATGCGGTCCAGCGCCGCGTCGACGAGCCCGACGATCTTCGGCTCCAGCGCGGCGATCGCGCGGCGGGTGAACACCTTCGTCACCAGGGAACGCAGGCGCGTGTGGTCGGGCGGGTCGCGGTCGAGCATCGAGCGGTTGAGCGCGCCCGCGTCCTCGCCGGCGGCGGAGAAGTCCAACGGCGATTCCGCCAGGTTCTCGATTTCCACCGACAACCCCGCCCGCAGCAGCGTCGAGACGTCTTCGTAGCGCGACACGAACCAGAACCCCAGCGGGTGGTTCTGCACCGGGTCTTCGTCGCGCAGCAGCTTGTACTGCTCGTACGGGTTCTCGAAGAACCCGGGCGCGAACGGGTTGAAGAGGAGCTCGTCGGTGTTCGTCATGGCCTACCCCCGTACCTACACCGTGTCGGTGACATACGCAGTGTATGTCCTATGCTTTGCGCATGTCGACTGTCAAGAGCCGGCGGGAGCAGTACTCCGAGGCCACCCGGGCCGCCCTGCTGGCCGCGGCCACCCGCCGGTTCGCCGAGGACGGCTTCGCCGGCACGGCCCTCGAAGACATCGCCGCCGACATCCAGGCCACGCGCGGCGCCATCTACCACCACTTCGCCAGCAAGAAAGCGTTGTTCGAAGCGGTTTTCGAGGAGCTCGAGACGGGCGCGCTGGAGGTGTCCGCGAACGCGGCGGCGCGCGCGGCGGACCCGTGGTCGGCGGCGTTCTCGGCCCTCGACGCCTTCCTCGACCGCTGCTGCGACCCCGTCTACGGCAAGCTCGTCTGGCGGGAGGCGCCGATCGCGCTCGGCTGGGTGCGCTGGCAGGCGGCCGAGGAGCAGTACGCGTACGGCCTCGTCGAGCAGCTGATCAAGGCGCTCGTCGACGGCGGCGACATCGACGACCAGCCGCTGGAGACCACGACGCGGCTGGTGTTCGGCATGGTCGGCACGGCCGGGATGGCACTGGCCGAGGCGTCCGATGTGGACAAACCACGGCTGAAGGCGGAGTACGCGGCGGTCATCGGGCGAATGGCCACCGGGTTGCGACCCACGGTTGCCTGAATAGTCATTTCCGGCAGCCGTTTTGGGCAATTCTTCGCCCCATTCGAGATAGTGGGGACACCCTGCGTAGCACTTGTGAGGTCCGTGTAGGCTCCGGTCTCGCTTGACCGGGTGATCGCTCACCCGAATCGGTGGCCGTCGGCGGGGGTACGCGGCCACTCCGTCGTGGTTCGGGCTCGGATAGGAGATTTATGCAGGTCAGGTCCACCCTCGTGCGTGGCGGGATCGCGGCTCTCGCCGCGGCCGCCGCCGTCATGATCAGCTCGCCGGCCGCCCTCGCCGCCGACGACGGTGCCGCCCGCGGCCGCGTCATCGCCGACGGCGGCACGGTCGGCTACCGGCTCAACCTCGGCCGGGGCGGCGACTACATCGCCGAACTGTTCGACATGAAGCTGTCCAACGGCAGCACGCTGAAGCTGTACTGCGTGCAGATCACCGTCGGCCTGCGCGCCGACGTCGACATGGTCGAGCGGCCGTGGAGCAAGTACCCCACCAAGCCGAAGACGTCGTTCAACGACAACAGCGGCAAGATCAACTGGGTCCTGCACCACGGCTACCCGGGCACCGGCCTCGACGCCCTCGGCGCGGCGCTGAAGAAGGCCGGCGTCGAGACCCACGGCGGCATCTCCGAGCGCGAGGCCATCGCCGCGACGCAGGCCGCCGTGTGGCACTTCAGCGACGGCGTGAACCTGGACGGCACCAAGCCGCTGGCCGAGGAGGACGACGCCGGCGCGAACGCCGACGTCGCCGCGCTCTACGCCTACTTCACCGGTGACCAGAACAAGGGCATCGGCGAGCAGCCGAAGCCGACCCTGAACATCGCCTCGGACAAGACCGAAGGCGCGGCCGGCGGCAAGATCGGCCCGTTCAGCGTCGCCACCAGCGGGGACATCACCTCCCTGACCAGCCAGCTGCCCGAGGGCGTCAAGATCACCGACGCCGACGGCAAGGAGCTGAAGAACTCCGACGTCAAGGACGGCAGCAAGCTGTTCGTCGACGTCCCGGCGGGCACCAAGCCGGGCAAGGGCGGCTTCACGCTCAAGGCCACCGGCGAGCTGGACACCGGCCGCCTGTTCGTCGCGGAGAACTACGACCAGACGCCGGCGCAGTCGCTGATCGTCGCCGACTCGGAGAAGGCCGAGGTGACCGCGAACGCGGCCGCCAGCTGGACCGAGGCCGGCGCTCCGACCACGGCGCCGAGCACCACCCCGGCCGGCTCGCCCGGCGGGGGCGGCGAACTGGCCAACACCGGCGTCGACGCCGCGGTTCCGTTCACCGTCGGCGGCCTCCTGCTCGGTGGCGGCGCGCTGATGCTGCTGGTGAACCGCCGGCGCAGCCGCGCGTAAGCGTCAGTCAGTACCCGGGAGGGGCCGGTCCACAGTGGACCGGCCCCTTCTTCGTGCCCGACCATCGTATTGCGATCATCGGGGCAAAAGCCGCGAACAGTCCGTGAATTGGTCTAGACTTTTTGGCCATGCGGGGAACGACCGTTCCACCGGGGACACCGTGCCCGCCGCCGCGGCCGGGTGAGCTGCCGATGCACCGGTTGGAGGTGCCGGCGCCACCCGCGCCGCCGTTCGCGGCCGGGACGTTCGACGACGTCGGGCCGCTCTCCCGCGCGGACTTCCCGCACCGGCACACTTTCCACGAGCTGGTCCACGTCACCGGCGGCACCGGCACGCACGTCGTCGACACCGACCGGTGGCCGCTGCGGCCGCCGCACCTGGGAGCCATCACGCCGGGGCAGGTGCACCACTGGGCCGGCGTGCGGGGCCTCACCGGGCACGTCGTCCTGTTCACCGACGACTTCCTGCTCGACCATCCGGCCGACCGCGAACGGCTGCGGCGGCTCAGCGCCGGGCCGTGGCCGGTGCTGGACGAGCGCACCGACGCCGTGGTCACGCGGCTGATCGCGGATCTCGTCGAAGAACGCCGGCACGGCGACGAGTCCGTGCTGCGGGCGCTCCTGCACGTCCTGCTCGTGCGCGCCGGACGGCTGCTGGGCGCACCGCCACCCGCGCCGGCCGGGGCGGTCGCGGCGGAGTTCACCCGGCTCACCGCCCGGCCCGACCTCGGGCTGTGGTCGGTGGCCGCGCACGCCGGTCGCCTCGGCGTCACGCCCGGCCACCTCACCGAGGCCGTCAAAGCGGCGACCGGACGCACCGCCGCGCAGCTGCTGCGCGAAGCGCGGACCCGGGAGGCCCAGCGATTCCTGCTGCGGACGGACCTCACCGTGCGGCAGGTCGCCGTCCGCGTCGGGTTCACCGACCCCGCCTACTTCTGCCGGTTCTTCCGCCGGGAGACCGGGCTGAGCCCCGGCGACTACCGGCGTGGCGGGGAGAATCACCACGACTGACCGGTCCAGTCCATCGCCGCGGACCCGGTGCGCTGCCTACGTTCGAGGCATGGACGAAGACAGCAAGCTCAGCCGCAAGACCGTGCTGCGCGCCGTGCTGGCGGCGGGCGTCGCCGCGCCGGTCGCGCTGATCGGCGGCCCCGCGCTCGCCCGCACCACCGTCGCCGGCGGGCAGGCCCCGGAACTGACCCCGGCCTGCCACGACGGCGACGAGCCGACGATCGAGCAGACCGAAGGTCCGTACTTCAAGCCGAACTCGCCGGAGCGAACCGACCTCGTCACGCCCGGCACGCCGGGCACGCGCCTTACCGTGTCAGGCTACGTCTTCGGACGCGCCTGCCTGCCGGTGAGCCGCGCGCTGCTGGACTTCTGGCAGGTCGACGTCAACGGCGCGTACGACAACACCGGCTACACCTTCCGCGGCCACCAGTACACCGACGCCCAGGGCGCGTTCCGGCTCTCGACGATCGTGCCCGGCCTCTACCCGGGCCGCACCCGGCACATCCACGTCAAGGTCCAGGCGCCCGGCCGGCCGATCCTGACCACCCAGCTCTACTTCCCGAACGAGCCGCGCAACAACACCGACACGATCTTCGACGCGCGGCTGCTGATGACCGTGCGGGACAACGGCTCCGCGAAGGAAGGCGCCTTCGACTTCGTGCTGGACGTCCCGCAGACGCCGACGTCGACATCGACCCCGCCGACGTCGAACCCGCCGACTTCCACCCCGCCCGGCGGCACCCCCTGGGCGGCGGGCACCAGCTACGCGGCCGGTGCCCGGGTCACCTACGGCGGCCGCGGCTACGTGTGCTTGCAGGGGCACACCGCCCAGCCGGGCTGGGAACCCCCGGCCGTCCCCGCGCTGTGGCGGGCGGAGTGACCCGCTGAGGAGGGAGGGAACGGGCGGGTCGCGGAGTCCGCACCGCCGGGACCCGCCCGGCTTTCCGCACGATTGGCGTCGACCCGGCCCGGGCCGGCCTGCGACATTCGCGGCATGACGGATTCCCGGCCGTGGCTCCGGCGCTTCCACTCGGCGGCACCCGGCGCGCCGCGGCTCGTGCTGTTCCCGCACGCCGGCGGGTCGGCGAGCTGCTTCCACGCGGCTTCGGCGGCGCTGGCCCCGGCGATCGACGTGCTGGCCGTGCAGTACCCGGGCCGGCAGGACCGCCACGCCGAGCCCCTGGTGGACGACCTGCTCGTGCTCGCCGACCGGCTGACCGGCGTGCTCGCCGCCGAGGTCGCCGGGCCGGTGGTGTTCTTCGGGCACAGCATGGGCGCGAGCCTGGCGTTCGAGGTCGCGCGGCGGCTCGGGCCCCGGGTGCGCGGGCTGGTCGTGTCCGCGCGCCGGGCCCCGTCGGCCCCCCGCGCGTCGCGGATCCACGAGGGGGGAGACGACGAGCTGCTCGCCGACGTGCGGCGGCTGGGTGGCACCGACACGCGGGTGCTCGAACACCCCCAGCTCGTCCGCATGGTGCTGCCGGTGCTGCGCAACGACTACCGGGCCGCCGAGACCTACCGCTACCGGCCCGGTCCGGACGTGAGCTGCCCGATCGTCGCGCTCGTCGGGGACTGCGATCCGAAGGTGTCGGAGGCGGAGGCCCGGCGGTGGGCGGCGCACACGTCCGGGGAGTTCGAGCTGAAGTCGTTCCCGGGCGGGCACTTCTACGTGAACGACCACCGCGCGGCGGTGGGCGCCTTGCTCGGCGAACGGCTCACCCGCTGGGCGGGTGAGCCGCTCGCGTCAGGTCAGCAGTAGAGGTTGGCGCCGGGGTCGACGCCGAGGATCGACGTGATCTGGCGGTACTTGTCGACGCGGCTCTGCACCTGGGCGGGGTTGCCGCCGTTGCACTCGATCGAGCCGTTGATGCTGCGGATGGTCTCGCCGAAGCCGCTGCCGTTCACCATGGCGTTGTGCGGGGTCATGGTGCCGGGACCGCTCTGGGTGTTCCAGTACCAGAGCCCGGTCTTCCACGCGACGGCCGCGTTCTGCTCGACCTGCCAGGGGTTGCCGAGCAGGTCGATGCCGAGCGCGTCGCCCGCGGCCTTGTAGTTGAAGTTCCAGCTCAGCTGGATGGGGCCGCGGCCGTAGTACGCGGCCTGGCCGGCGGGGCAGCCGTAGGGCTGGCTCGCGTCGCAGTAGTGCGGGTAGTTGGCCGTGTTCTGCTCGACGATGTAGACGAGTCCGCCGGTTTCGTGGTTGACGTTCGCGAGGAACGCGGCGGCTTCCTGCTTCTTGACCGTGTCGCTGCCGGTGTTCGCGAAGCCGGGGTAGGCCGAGAGGGCCGCGGTCAGGCCGCTGTAGGTGTAGAAGGAGTTGCGGCCGGGGAAGATCTGGTTGAACTGCGCTTCGCTGATGACGAACGCGCCGGGGTTGCCCGGGTCGGTGCCGCCGCCGCAGCTGTAGGGCTCCCAGTACCAGGTGCTGATGATGGGGTCGTAGCCCGGATTGGCGTTCTTCGCGCGGTAGTAGCCGCCGTTGGTGTAACGGACGATCGCGCCGACGTCGTACCACTGGCCGGCGACCCAGTTCGGGTAGCTGCAGGTGGTGCCGCCTCCGCCGTCGCAGCTGTAGGGCTCCCAGTACCAGGTGCTGATGATCGGGTCGTAGCCCGGGTTCGCGTTCTTGGCGCGGTAGTAGCTGCCGTTGGTGTACTTCACGACCGCGCCCACGTCGTACCACTGGCCGGCGACCCAGTCGGGCCCGCTGCACGCGGCGGCCGCGGCCTGCGGGGTCTGACCGGTGGCGGCGGGCACGCCGAGCACGAGCCCGGCGACGGCGGCGAATGCTGACAGGACCGCGACAAGACGTCTTCTCAAAACTGGCTCACTCCTTCGGCCACGACGAAGCCCGGACGCGGGGGCGCCCGGTTTCGGAGGGGGTGTGCTCATCCGGCCGGGACGAGGGTGACACCGGTCACTAGAACAGATTGGTCTAGTCCAGTCAAGGATTCTGGCGGGTCGGGCAACGGGTGTGCGCGAACGACTCCGGCGTTGAACCGCCCGGCCTGGGTCACTCGGCCGGTTTCCGGGCCAGCACCCGACCCTGCGGCACCCGCGCCGCCGGGTCGCGCAGCACCTGCGTCAGGATCTCGAACCCCGCGCCGGACAGCAGTCCGCACACCCGCTCCACGGGCAGCCAGTAGATGTCCAGGGAGAAACCGTCCTTCCCGTACCCGTCCGTCCGGTGGTGCCGCCGGTCGCCGACGTGGAACGCGAGCTGCAGGTGGCCGCCCGGGCGCAGGACCCGGAACAGCTCCGCGGCCACCTCGGGCAGCCGGGCCGGCGGGGTGTGGATGATCGAATACCAGGCCACCGCGCCCGCGAGACCGCCGTCCGGCAGGTCCAGCTCCAGCAGCGAACCCTCGGATAACCGCAGCTCCGGGTGGTCGCGGCGGGCGATGGCCAGCATCTCCGGTGACAGGTCGATCCCCGTGACGTCGAGGCCCGCCGAAGCCAGGTACGCCGTCACCCGGCCGGTTCCGCAGCCGAGGTCGGCCACCGGGCCCTCATCGCGGACGAGGTCCGCGAACGCCGTGAGCAGCGCGCGGTCCTGGACGTCCTCGGCGATCGGGGGCGCGAACTGGTCGTAGTTCTCGGCGACGATCGCGTAGGTGTGGCGGGTGGTGGTCAGGAAGTCGGTCATGGCGCGGACGGTACCGGCGGGCACCGACAGTTTCCGCGAAGTGTCCTAAGTGGACTGTGAGCGGCCGAGGTGGTCGAGCATCGAGCGCACGGCTTCGAACTCCCGGACCTCCTGGCGGCAGTCCTGGCACGCGGCGAGGTGCCGCTCCACCCGCGCCGCTTCGGCGGCGTCGAGCAACCCGAGGCTGTACGCCCCGAGGTCGGTCCGGTCGTACCGGGCCATGGGTCGCGTCTCCGTTTCCGCGTCCCGCAAGGGAACGCCCGCACTACCGGACGTCTCCAGAGTCCTGGCCCGTACGCGGCCTCGGCGATCTTCCGCCGTTTTCCACCCGATCGGCCGACAACTTGCGGCGGCGAACAGCCCATGTGAGTGAAAGCAGGTGGTCACGGTACTCACCGGTCCGGACACGGAAAGCTTTTGTGCCACGAATTTCCGCGAATCGGCGTCATGGCCAGGTAGCGGGCTCGTCGGTTCTGCGTCGGACCGGAATTTTCCGGCTCCGACCTGGGTGAAGGCGATCCGAACCGAGGAGAGCGAGAGCGATGACCGTACTGAGCCACCGGGCGGACGACGTCGTGGACGAGGTCGGGGTGTGGCTGGCGGGGGAGTTCGGGAGCCGGCTTCCCGCCGGGGAGATCGACCGCGTCGTCAAGGTGACGCGGCTCGACCTCGAAGGCAGCATCGCGGCGGAGGAACTCGGGGAGATGCTCCACCGGCTGGGGCGGGCCCGGCTGCAGCGGATCCTGGAGCTGGCCCCGGCCGCCCAGGTCCGCATACCGCGGGCGCGCTGACCGGCGAAAGCGCGGGTCAGCGGGACGCGGCGGCCTTGAGGGTGCGCAGGACAGGCGCCGTCTCCAGCGTGTGGACGGCGTCGAGCGCTCCCAGCCGGCGGGTCAGGTAGTGGTGCAGCCCGGCCGCGTCCGGGCAGAGCGCGTGCGCGACCAGGTTGGCCGGCCCGGTCGTCGCCGCGACGAGCGCCAGCTCCGGGTGCGTGGCCAGCTCCCGGGCGACGGCGTCGAGGTGCGCGGGCGCGACCGACATCCAGAGCAGCGCGTGGGTCGTCGCGCCGAGCGCGGCGGGGTCGACCTCCAAGTCGAAGAACACGGTGCCGCCCGCCTGCAGGTCGGCCAGCCGGCGCGCGACGGTCGCGGCGGACCACCCGGTGGCCGCCGCCAGCTCGGCGAGGCTCGCCCGGCCGTCGCGCTGCAGCGCCGCCAGCAGCGCGTCGTCGTCGCCGGTCAGGGGCTTGCCTTCGCCCGAGACGACCGGGGTCAACGCGGTGATCTGCGCGGCGTCGAGGGCGTTCGCGCGCCCGAGCCACGCGGTCGGGCCGCCGAAGTAGCGGTGCAGCAGCTGGTGCGCCGATACCGCCGTGATGCTCGCGGAGCGCGGGACGTCCCGCAGCAGCAGCGAATGGTCGCTCGCCGCGGGCGTGTGCACGTTCACGCAGATCTCCGTGCCGCCGGACACGAGCTTGACCCACGCCGTGTCGGCCCGCCGCGCGAGTGCGAGCGCGACGTCGCGCGCGGTGTTCGGCGTCGCGGTCAGCCGGACCATCCACTCGGCCTGGCCGGCGCGTTGCGGGTCCGGCAGTCCGACGACGCGAAGCGACGCTTCGGCGCGTAGCCGGCGATAGCGGCGCGCCACTGTCTGCGTCGAGACACCGAGGACGTCCCCGATCTTGGTGAACGGCGCCCGGCCGTCGAGGTGCAACGCGTGGATCAGCGCGCGGTCGACGTCGTCCAGATCCGTGGTCATATCCCTCATCAAAGCGCACGCCGTGGAAGAAATCAGCAAGAAGATCGCCAGCGGTGGAAGCTCGGACCGGCGGAAGGCGAAGGTCCACTGCATGCCGACCACCACTCGCTACGGCCACCGCTGGGCCGCGCTCGCCGTGCTGCTCACGGCCGAAGCCATGAACCTGCTGGACACGACGATCGTCCAGGTCGCCGGCCCGGTGATCCACGCCGGCCTGCCGGGACCGGCCGCCGACATCCCGTGGTTCAGCGCGGCGTACACGCTGCCGTTCGCGGCATTCCTGATCACCGGCGGCCGGCTCGGCGACGTCTTCGGCCGGGCGAAGGCGTTCAAGATCGGCGTCACGGCCTTCGTGCTCGCGTCGCTGGTCTGCGCGGCCGCGCCGGACGCCGTCCTGCTGATCGGCGCCCGCGCGGTGCAGGGCGCCGCGGCGGCGCTGGTCATCCCGCAGACGATCGGCCTGATCCGCGCGCTGTTCGACGGCGACGAGCGCGCGAAGGCGCTCGGCACGATCGGCCCGGTGATGGGCCTGTCCGCGGTCACCGGGCCGCTGCTCGGCGGCCTGCTGACGCAAGCGCTTTCGTGGCGGGCGGTGTTCCTGGTGAACGTTCCGCTCGGCCTCGCGGTCCTGCTCGCCGCGCGGTTCCTGCGCGAGGACCGAGCCGGCACGCGCCCGAAGCTCGACCTCGTCGGCACCGGGCTCGTCGTGGCCGGCGCCGGGCTGCTCGTCCACCCGCTGATCAGCCCGGGCGCGACGGCGTGGCCGCTGCTCGCGGTGGGGGCCGCGCTGCTCGTCGTGTTCGGCTTCCAGCAGCGCCGCGCGGCCGCGCCGCTGGTCGAGCCGAGCCTGTTCACCCACCGCGCGTTCCCGGCCGCGCTCGCCGGATCGCTGCTGTACTTCGCCGTGATGACCGGGCTGATGCTGCTCGTCCCGCTGCGGCTGCAGCTCGGCTACGGCGTCGACGTCCGCACCGCGTCGCTGACGCTGCTGCCGCTTTCGGCGGGGCTCGCGGTGTCGTCGTGGGTCGCCGGGTCCTGGCTGGTGCCGAAGTTCGGCTCGCGCGTGATGTTCGCCGGGCTGGCGCTGCTGCTGGGCGGGATCGTGGCCGGCGCGTCCGGGCCCGCCCTGGCTTTCTGCGGTCTCGGCATGGGGACGTTCACGGTCCCGTTCTTCACCGCGGCGCTGGACCGCGTCCGGCCGCACGAGACGGGCTCGGCCGCGGGCCTGCTCAACGCCGTGCAGCAGCTGGGCGGAACCCTCGGCGTTCGCCCTCCTCGGCGGGCTCTACCTGAACACCGGCACGGCGGACACGGCGTTCGGCGTCGCCGCCGGGCTCACCGTGGCCGCCGCCATCGCGGTGATCCCGCTCAGTAGTCGTCGCGGCCGGTGAACTGCTGTTCCAGCAGCTCCGCCGCGCCCGCCACCAGCTCCAAGGGGTCGATGAACTCGTTGATGTCGAGGTTGATCAGCGGCAGCGAGTGGCGCAGCACGAGGTGGTCGCCCATCACGGCCAGCCCGCCGACCACGGTCGAGTTGCCGACCTCGGTCAGCACGTCGAGGAGGTCGACCTCGTCGTGGCGGGCGAACGGCGTCGCGATCTGGACCCAGTCCTCGCGCTGGTCGAGGATCTCGCGGGCGATCACCATGATCTGGGCGCGCTGCTCGGTGTCGGGGTCGTCGCCGAAGATCAGCCGGATGCGGATTTCGTCGGGCTCGTCGCGCACCACCCGGTACGCCTGCCTGATGTACGCGACCAGATCGCCCCAGTCGGCCATCAGGCGGCCCCGATCCGGTCGAGGTCGGCCAGGACGTCCGCCGGCAGCTCGAGCGAAGCCGCGGCGAGGTTCTCGCGCAGGTGCTCCAGCGACGACGTGCCGGGGATGAGCAGCATCGACGAAGACCGCTGCAGCAACCACGCCAGCGCGACCTGCATCGGCGTCGCGCCGACGCGGGTGGCGCAGTCGTCGAGGATCCCGGACTGCAGCGGGCTGAACCCGCCGAGCGGGAAGTACGGCACGAAGGCGATGCCCTCGGCGGCGCACTTGTCGACGAGGTCGTCGTTCTCGCGGTGCGCGAGGTTGTACTGGTTCTGCACGCAGACGACCGGCGCGATCGCCTTGGCCTCGTCGAGCTGCTCCGCGCTGACGTGGCTGACGCCGAGGTGCTTGATCAGGCCTTGCTGACGCAGCTCGGCGAGCACGCCGAACGGCTCGGCCACCGACATCGGCACCGGGTAGTCGCCGGCCGTGTTGCTCAGCCGCAGGTTCACCACATCGATGGCGTCGACGCCGAGGTTGCGCAGGTTGTCGTGCACAGCCTGGGTCAGGTCGTCGGCCGACAACGCGGGCGGCCACGCCTTGTCCGGCGTCCGCCGCGCGCCGACCTTCGTCACGATCGTCAGCGCCTCCGGGTACGGGTGTAGCGCCTCCTTGATCACCGCGTTCACGGTGTGCGGCCCGTAGTAGTCGCTGGTGTCGATGTGGGTGACGCCGCTTTCGACGGCTTCGCGCAGCACGGCGACCGCGGTCTCGTGGTCACGCGGCGGTCCCCAGACACCGGGACCGGCCAGCTGCATGGCCCCGTACCCTATCCGGGTCACCGGGACTTCCCCGCCGAGGCTGAAAGTGCCGCCCAGGTTTGCCATTCCGCTCCTCAGGTAGGTGGCGTTCCGCCGAGGAGTCTAGGGAGGATCAGCCGCAGGCGCCCTTGCCGCGGAGTACCCGCGTCACCGACTCCTGCACGCGCTGCTTGGGCAGCTCGCCGCTCTGCGCGGCCTTGACCAGCCGGTCCAGCACCTCGTTCACCCGGCCGCCGGACGACCACAGCGCCTCGTCCGCCCCGGCCTGCAGCGCCTTCAGCACGGCGTCCGGGAGCGGGTACTGCGCGGTGATCGCCTTCATCGCGCCGAGGTCGTCGGTCACGACGACGCCGGTGAAGCCGAACTCGGTCCGCAGCAGCTGGTAGGCCGCCGACGAGACCGACGCCGGGACGCCGCCGGTCAGGTCGGGCACGTCGAGGTGGCCGACCATGACGGAGACGGGTCCGTAGTCCGCGATGCCGCGGTAGGGCACCAGGTCCACCGCCCGCAGCTGTGCGAGCGGCGGGGTCACGACCGTGCCCTGGTGGGAGTCGCCCGAGCCGTGGCCGTGCCCCGGGAAGTGCTTGAGCACCGGCTGCACGCCGCCGTCGTGCAGGCCCGCCGCGAACGCCGCCGCGTACGTCTTCACGCGGTTCGGGTCGGGGCTGAAGGAGCGGTCGCCGATGACGTCGTCGTCCGGGGCGTCCGTGACGTCGGTGTCCGGCGCGAAGTCGACCGTCACGCCGCGGGCGCGCAGCTGGCGGCCGCGGTCGGCGGCCAGCGCGCGGACCTCGGCCGGGGACTTCGTCGCGGCCATCTGCCGGGCCGACGGGATGGCGCCGTCGAGGTCGTCGATGCGCTGGACGCGGCCGCCCTCTTCATCGACCGACACCGCCACCGGCAGCTGGGCCGCGGCCTGCACGGCGTCCAGGGAACGATCTTTCAACAACGCTGTTGCGTTACCGCCGATGAAGATCCCGCCGACCTGGTTGTCGCGCACCAGCGACACCGCGGCGCCCGGGTTGTCTCCGGACACCCCGACGACGACCAGCTGCGCTACCTGACGGCGTAAGTCCAGGCTGTTCACCAGCGACGCGCAGTCACCCGGCCGGGCCAGTCTCGACGTCGGAGCCGCGGTGGAGGTCCGTGAAGGCGGTGAAGAAGAGGGCGGAGGCGGAATCGGCGACCGCGGGATCGCGAGCCCGGCGACGGTCTCCGATCCGCACCCCGTGACCAGGGAACTCAAGCACAACGCCACCCCCACGGCGGCCAAACGTCGGCGGTTCATCGGTCCCTTCAGTCGTCGGCGTGCCCCACGACCGTAGTCGACGCCCCGGCTTCACGATGTGAAGAAGGTGGTGAGGAAGGTTAGAGAAATCGTGAAGGCGACCTCAGCAGACTGGCGCCGCAAGGACACGGGCAGTGGGGAGGGGTTCGATGGACCAGGTGCGGGTGGCGGCGTGGGCGTCGGATCCGATCGCGCTCACGGGGCTGATCAACCACTTGAAGTCCCGGCCGGAGCTGCTGGTCGTGCCGCGTGCCCGCCGGGGCGAGGCGGCCGTGCTGGTGTTCGCCGTCGGGCAGGTCGACCGCGAGGCGATCGCCGCGCTGCGGGCCGCGGCCGCCGAGTCGCCCGCCGCGATCGTGCTGGTCGCCGGGCACGTCGACCCGGGACACCTCGGCCTGCTCGCCGAGTGCCACGTCTCGGTCGTGCTGCCGCGGACGGCGCTCGACCGGCTCCACGAGAGCGTGCTGGCTGCCGCACGGGGGCGCACGACTTCGCTGCGGGACCAGATCGAGGCACTGGCCCACGGGGGCACCGCTGCGGCGCTGACGCCGCGCGAGGTGGATGTGCTTCGCCTGATGGCCGAAGGCTGGGACACTGCGGAGATCGCGGGCAAGCTCTGCTACTCCGAGCGGACCGTGAAGAACGTCATCTACGCCATGACCAACCGGCTCAACCTGCGCAACCGGCCGCACGCGGTCGCCTACGCCGTGCGGGCCGGTGTGATCTGAGGAAGGCCGTTGCGCACGATCGTCCGCCGGACCGCCGTCGCGGTCGCCGCGTTGATCCCGCTCGCCGCCTGCAGCACGGGTGACGCCGGCGGCCCGACGAAGCTCACCATCGCCACCTTCGGCGAATTCGGCTACGCGCCCCTGATCGCGGAGTACGAGAAGCTGCACCCGGACATCACGGTGCAGAACCGCGTCACCGACTTCGACACCCACCACAAGGGCCTCGCGACGCAGCTCGCCACCGGCCGTGGCGCGGCCGACGTCGTCGCGATCGAAGAGCAGTACATACCGCAGTACCGCAAGGCGAAGGACAAGTTCGTCGACCTCGCCTCCTTCGGCGCGCGGGACCTCGAAAAGCAGTGGGCGCCCTGGAAGTGGGCGCAGGGCACCGACGGCGGGTTCGTCCTCGGCCTCGGCACCGACATGGGCAGCCTCGCCCTCTGCTACCGGCGGGACCTGTTCCAGGCCGCGGGCTTGCCGACCGACCGCGACGAGGTCGCGAAGCTGATGCCGGACTGGAACGCCTACGCGGCCACCGCCCAGCGGTTCACCGAGAAGACGCCGGACGTGAAGTTCGCCGACTCGGCCGGGACCGTCTACACGGCGATGCTCAACCAGTCGCCCGAGAACTACTTCGCCGCGGCCGACGACTCGTTCATCGGCGACCGCAACCCCAGTGTGCGCAACGCCTTCTACCTCTCCGGCGGCATTGCCGCGAAGGGGGAGACGGCGGCCGCGACGACCTTCACGCAGGCCTGGAACGTCGCGATCAAGCAGGGTTCCTTCGCGACCGTCGCCTGCCCGGCGTGGATGCTCAGCCAGATCAAGGAAGCCGGCGGCGACGCGGGCAAGGGCAAGTGGGACGTCACGACCGTGCCCGGCAAAGGCGGCAACCAGGGCGGCTCGTTCCTCACCGTGCCGAAGCAGAGCGCGCACCCGAAGGAGGCCTACGAGCTCGCGAAGTGGCTGACCGCGCCGGAGCAGCAGAAGAAGCTCTTCCTCTCCGAGGGGATCCTGTCGAGCGAGCCGTCGGTGTACACGGATCCGCAGGTCGTCGCGCACACCGACCCGTACTTCGGGGACGCGCCGATCGGGCGGATCTTCGCCGCGTCGGCCGACCAGCTGCGGCCCAACTACCGCGGCCTGCGCGACGCCGACGTCCGGCCCGAGTTCGGCCGCGCGCTCGGGCGGATCGAAGACAAGACCGACAGCGTCGACGCGGCCTGGGCGGAAGCCGTGCACCAGGCACAAGCCGCGCTGAAGTAGCGCGCGTGCTCGCTCGTCTCGACCGCAGAGTAACGCCGCTGCTGCTCGTCGCGCCCTTCTTCGTCCTGTTCCTCGTCTTCGGCGCGTTCCCGCTGCTCTACACGGCGTGGGTGTCGCTGCACGACTGGAACCTCCTGGAAGGCGACCAGGGCTACCTCGGCCTGGCGAACTACGGCGAGCTGCTCGCGGACCCGAACTTCTACAACGCGCTCGCCAACACCGTCGGCATCTTCCTGCTCGCCGCCGTCCCGGAGTTCCTGCTGGCCCTGGGCATCGCGGCGCTGCTGGACCGCCCGCTGCGCGGCGCGACCTGGTGGCGCACCGGGGTCCTGCTGCCGAACGTCGTGTCCGTCGTGGCGATCGGGCTCGTGTTCGGGCAGCTGTTCAGCCGCGACTACGGCGTCGTCAACGAAGTGCTGGGCTGGTTCGGCATCGCCCCGGTCAACTGGCAGGCGACGCGGTGGACGTCGCACCTCGCGGTGGCGTCGATGGTGCTCTGGCGCTGGACCGGCTACAACGCGCTGATCTACCTCGCCGCGATGCAGGCCGTCCCGGGTGACCTCTACGAAGCCGCGGCGCTGGACGGCGCGTCGCGCTGGCGGACGTTTTGGTCGATCACCGTTCCGGGCATCCGGCCCGCGCTGGCCTTCACCGCGATCGCGGGGACGGTCAGCGGCCTGCAGCTGTTCGCCGAGCCGCAGCTGTTCGACGCCGGCGGGTCGGGCGGGACCGGCGGCAACGACCGCCAGTTCCAGACGCTGGCGATGTACCTGTACGAGAAGGGCTTCACGCACTTCAACGCCGGCTACGCGGCCGCGCTGACGTGGGTCATGTTCGTCGTCTGCGCGGGGTTCGCGCTGGTCAACTACCGGCTGGTGCGCCGGTTCGTGAGGTCGGCGTGAGGCGCCCCGGCGGCTGGGTCTACGCCGTGCTGATCGGGGTGCTCGGCGCGTCGGTCTTCCCGCTGTACTGGTCGTTCGTGGTGTCCACAAGGGACAACGCGGCGATCGGCGAGACGTCACCCCTGCTGCTGCCGGGCGGGCACCTCTTCGAGAACGTGCGCCGCGTGTTCGACACCGTCGACTTCTGGCTGGCGCTGGGCAACTCGCTGATCGTCGCGGGCACGGTGATGGTGTCCAACGTCGTGCTCGCGAGCCTGGCCGGGTTCGCCTTCGCGCGGCTGCGGTTCCCCGGCCGCAACACGCTGTTCCTGCTGGTCGTCGGCTCGGCGATGGTGCCGGCGCAGCTCGGCGTCATCCCGCTGTACCTGGTCGTCGGCGAGCTCGGCTGGTACGGGCGGCTCGAGGCGGTGATCGTGCCGGGGCTGCTCAGCGCGTTCAGCGTGTTCTGGATGCGGCAGGCGTGCGAGAACGCGATCGACGCCGAGCTGGTCGACGCGGCGACCGTCGACGGCTGCTCGATCCTGCGCACGTACTGGCACGTGGCCGTCCCGTCGCTGCGCCCGGCGGCCGCGGTGCTCGGGATGCTCACGTTCCTGGCCACGTGGAACGACTACTTCTGGCCGCTGGTCGTCCTCGACCCGAACGAGACGCCGACCGTGCAGGTCGCGCTTTCCCAGCTCGCCAGTGGGTACTACACCGACTACGCGCTCATGCTGACCGGCGCGACCGTGGGCGTCCTGCCCGTGATCGCGCTGTTCCTGCTGCTGGGCCGCCACATCGTGCGGGGGATTCTGAAAGGGGCGCCGGTATGACCTTCCCGACGGGCTTCCTGTGGGGCGCGGCGACCGCGTCCTACCAGGTCGAAGGGGCGGTGACCGCGGACGGCCGCGGACCGTCCGTCTGGGACACGTTCGCGGCTCGTCCGGGGGCCGTCGTGGGTGATGCGTCCGGCGAGGTCGCCTGCGACCACTACCACCGGTTTCCCGAGGACATCGGGCTGCTGGCGGATCTCGGCCTGAACGCGTACCGGTTTTCGGTGGCGTGGCCGCGGGTGATGCCGGACGGCCGGACGACCGCACCGGGCGGGCTCGCTTTCTACGACCGGCTGGTGGACGAGCTGCTCGGCCGGGGCATCGTGCCGGTTCTCACGTTGTACCACTGGGACCTGCCGCAGGCGCTGGAAGACGCCGGCGGCTGGCCCGCGCGCGATACGGCGTACTGGTTCGCGGAGTACGCGTGCGTCGTCCACGACGCGCTGGGCGACCGGGTCAAGCAGTGGACGACGATCAACGAGCCGTTCTGCGCGGCGTTCCTCGGGTACGGCAGCGGCGTGCACGCGCCGGGCGTCCGGGACTACGACACGGCGCTGGTGGCGGCGCACCACCTCCTGCTGGGGCACGGGCTGGCGACGCGGGCGTTGACCGCGCAGGCCCGGCCGGCCCACGAGTTCTCACTGGCGCTGAACTTCGCGCCCGCCCTGCCCGACGGCTCGTCGCCGGAGCACCTCGAAGCGGCCCGGAAGTTCGACGGCATCCACAACCGGTTCTTCCTGGACCCGGTGCTGGGCCGGGGGTACCCGCCGGACGTGGTGGCCGACGTCGAGCACCACGGCGGCCGGTTCGCGGCATCGGTGCGCGACGGCGACACGGACACGATCGCGGCGGCGATCGACTGGCTGGGCGTGAACTACTACGCGCCGGCGCGGGTCACGCCGCTGGCCGATCCGCTGTCGCCGGGCAACTGCCCGTTGCCGGGGTTGCGGGGGCTGGACGTGCTGCCGGCGCAGGGGCCGTTGACGGCGTTCGGCTGGGAGCAGGCACCGGCGGTCTTGACCGACCTGCTGGGGTGGCTGTCGTCGCGGTCCGGGTTGCCGTTGGTGGTGGCGGAGAACGGTGCGTCCTTTGTGGACCAGGTGGTCGGCGGCCGGGTGTACGACGCGGCCCGGGTGAACTACTTCATGGAGCACTTGGCCGCGGTCCACGCCGCCATCCGGGCCGGCGCGGACGTGCGCGGGTACTTCGCGTGGTCGCTGCTGGACAACTTCGAGTGGGCGATGGGGTATTCGCAGCGGTTCGGGTTGGTGCACGTGGACTTCGAGACGCAGGTGCGGACGGTGAAGGACTCGGGCCGCTTCCTGGGCCGGGTCGCCAAGGCGAACGCGCTCCCGGAGTGACCGTGGGGGCAATCCCGTGGCAGACGGCGGGCGAGGTGCTCGAGCGGAGCGTCCGGCCCGGTTCGCTGACCGACGTCGAAACGGCGTGGCACGCGTTCGCCGGCTTCCTGCAGACCGAAGTCGCCGGGCTGGTGCCGGCCGAGGAAGACGGCGACGGCTTCATCGTCCAGTGGGGGCGGCGCCCGCGGCCTCACCTGGCGTTGACCAGGCAGCTCGCCGTCGCCGCGGCCGAGGAGCCGGACCTGTGGCAGGTCGAGCTGGTGCTCGAGTTCGAGGACACCCGGGCTGCCGCGGCGGCGGCCGACACGGGATTCCGCTTCGAGCCGGTCGGTCCCGCCCGCGCCGCGGCGATCCGCGAGACGCGGGCCCTGGCCCTCGCGCAACCGCTGGTCCGCGCGCTGTGGTCCGCCACTCCGGTGTCCAGCGCCGCGACCTTCGAGCGCGTCTGAGCTAAGGCCGCTGCCGGAAGGCGTCGGCGACCCCCGAGCGGGACGGCGTCTCCAGCTTCCCGAGCAACCGGGCCACGTGCGCCTGCACCGTCCGGCGCGGGAGGGACAGCTCCGCCGCGATGTCCGGGTTGGACTTCCCGTCCGCGACCAGGCTCGCGATCCGGACCTCGATCGGCGTCAGCGACTCCCACCCGTGACCCGGCCGGATCGGCGAGAACAGCGCCCCGCGGCGCACGCCCAGCCGGCGCAACCGCGTCTCCGCGCGGCGCAAGTCCCAGCGGGCACCCAACGCCGTGTACAGCTCCGCCGCCTCTTCGAACGCCGCGTGCGCCGCGTCCAGGCGGCCCGCGCGGGCCAGGAGGACCGCCGCGTCCTCCAGCACCGTCGCCAGCTCCGGGCGGCGGCCGACCACGCGGAAGTGCTCCGCCGTCGCCAGGACCGCCGCCGGGTCGTCCTCGATCAGCCCCCGGCACCACGACGCCGCCGCGTGGGCGCGCGCCGGGCGTCGCTCCTTCGCCGCCTCCTCCTCGCACACCGCCAGTGCGCGCCGCGCCCGGTCGACTTCGTCCTGCTCCATCGCCAGCCGCACGTACGCCGGGAGCCACTGGTGGCGCAGCATCATCTGCGCGTACGTCGGGTTCAGGATCGGCTCGAGGATCGCCATCGCGCGGACCCGGTCGCCGCGCTGCTCGGCCGCCAGTGCGTCCGCCACCAAGAGGAAGTCGAAGCTCTCGCGCTCGGCGCCGGTCGCCGGGGCGTACTCCTCCGCCGCGTCGAGGTGGGCCGCCGCCTGGGCGCGGTCGTCGCGGCGGCCCGCGATCAGCGCCGCGACGCCGTGCAGCAGCAGCGCCGCCGGGCCGGGCTCGCGCAGGCCGTAGAACGTGATCGCCGGGCCGTCCTCGGTGACCGTGTCCAGCTCGACGAGCGCCTCGTCCCAGCGGCCCTCCCAGTACCGGTGCACCGCGACCGAAACCTGCAACCCCACCGGCATCGCGTGCCGCGCCGCGACGTCGCCCGCCGCGCGCAACGCCGCGTCCGCCTCGGCGAGCCGGTCGAGGTTCTGCAGCGTGAAGACGCGGTTGTCGAGCAGGTCGAGGTGCAGGTCGGCGAGTTCGTGCTCGTCACCGACGGCCTCGATCGCCGCGTCGATGTGCGCCAGCGCGGAATCGTGCTCGCGGCGAACGGAGTCGACCAGCCACAACGACTGCAGCGCGTGCGCCGTCAGGTACCGGTCGCCGTCGGCGAACGACTTCGTCTCGTAGGCCGCCTTTTCCGCCGTGTCCAAATCGGACAGATCGCCGCGCCGGAAGTTCGCCAGCAGCTGCCGGTGCTTGACCCGCCACAGCTCCGGCACGGCCGGGTCGTCCACCGACGCGGCGAGCGTCGCGACGGCGCCTTCGGTGTCGCCACGGCGGTGCCGCAGCGCCGCCAGGACGTGCCGCATCTCCTCGACGGCGTCCGGCTCGGTGGCGACGTCGAGTGCTTGCTGCGCCAGCGTTTCCGGGTTGCGCTCCAGCCGGAACAGCACCTTGACCAGCGCCACGAGCAGGACTTCGCGACGGTCCCCGGCGCCGGCGGCCAACGCGCGTTCCAGCAGCTCGACGGCGATCAGTGGCGCCCGGTTGGACACGGCCGCGTGGTGCGCGGCCAGCCAGTCCAGCACCCATTCGTCCACTGTGGCCGGTGCGGCGACCAGCTGCTCGGCGACGCGCTTCACCGGCGCGCCGATCCCGGCGAGCGCTTCCGCGGCCTGCCGGTGCAGCGCCGCCCGCGTCCCGGCCAGCAGCCGGTCGTAAAGTGCCTGGCGCAGCAGGGGATGCCGGAACGCGAGCTGCGTCCCGGTGTCGATGAGGACGTTCGCGGCGACGGCCTCTTCGAGCGGTTCCAGCAGGTCCGACGGCCGCGTGCCGAGCACCGCGGCGATGTCCCCGACGGCGAACTCCATGCCCAGCAGCGCGCCCCAGCGCAGGACTTCCTGCGTCCGCGCGGGGAGGAAGTCGAGCCGCCGGTCGACCGCGGCGACCAGCGAGCTCGGCGTCTCGAACTCGGCCGGGTCGTCGACGTCGGCCTCGCCACCGGACACCTCGACCGCGCCGGCGCGCAGCAGGACGTCGACCATTTCCCGGACGTACAACGGGTTCCCGGCACCCCGGGCGGCCAGCTCGCGCAGCCCGGGCCCCGGTGCCGCGCCGATCTGGTCCTCGATCAGGCGGCCGACGTCGTCGCCGCTCAGCGGCGCCAGGTCGAGCACGACGCCGTCGCGGGCCTGGACGCCGCGCCGCAGCTGGGCGAGCTCGGCGCGGTCCGGCGCCGGCCGGGTCGCGGCCACCAGCAGCAGCGGCAGCTGCCGGGTCGCCGCGCACAGGCGGTGCCAGACCAGCACGGACGCCTCGTCGGCCCACTGCAGGTCGTCGACGACCAGCACCTGCGGCGAGTCCGCGCACAGCTCGTCGACCAGCGCCAGCAGCCGGTCGACGGCGCCGAGCACCGGGTCGGCGGGCCCCCAGCTGCGCCGCACCGGGTCGCCCGAGAGCTCTTTCGCCAGCCGCGCGCGCCGCGGGTCGGCTGAATGCGCGTCGATCTCCAGGCACTCCAGCATCACCTGCAACGGGAAGCGGGTGCTCAGCTCGTCGGCGGCCGCCCACAGGCGCTGGAAGCCGGGGCCGTCCGGCAGGGTGCTGGTCAGCAGCTCGGACTTGCCGATCCCGGCCTCGCCCTCGATCCACACGGCCCGGCCGCGCCCGGCCCGGACGTCGGCGACGAGCTCGGCCAGCCGGGCTGTTTCGGCTTCGCGGCCGAAGAGCCGGTGCCCGGTGACCTCGACCGGCGCCGCGGGCGCGTCGAGGGCCGGGTCCTGGGCGAGGATCCGCTGGTGGAGCCGCTGCAGCGCGGGTCCCGGTTCGACGCCGAGCTCGCCGACGAGGGTGGCGCGGGCGTCGCGGAAGACGTCGAGGGCGTCGGCGTGCCGGCCGCTGCGGTAGAGGGCGAGCATGAGCGACTCGCGCAGAGACTCCCGCAAGGGGTGTTCGCCGGCCAGCACGGCCAGCTCGGGCGCGAGATCGAGGTGGCCGCCGAGGGCGAGCAGGGCCTGAGCCCGCCGTTCGAGGGTGTCCAGCCGCAGCTCGGCGAGGTATTCGCGGTGCCGTTCGGCGAACGCGCCGGGCACGCCGGAGAGCGCTTCCCCTTGCCAGAGCGCGAGGGCGGCGTCGAGCTCGGTGACGGCGGCTCGCGGATCGCCTCGGTCCAGGTGCTGCTGGGCCTGTTCGCGGTGGCGTTCGAAGACGGCGGCGTCGAGCGCGTCCGCACCGAGCAGCAGCGAGTACCCGGCGGGGTCCGAGACGAGGACGCTGGCCGCCGACCAGCGCGACCGGTCGGGTTCGAGGGCGCGGCGCAGCCCGGAGACGTAGGTGTGGACGCTGCCCTCGACGCTCGCGGGCGCGGAGTCGCCCCAGACGCCGGCGATCAGCTCGGCCCGGGGGACGGGCCGGCCGGCGTTGACCGCGAGCACGGCGAAGATCGCGCGCTGACGAGCGGGGCCCAGGCCGATCTCGGCCGCCCCGCGCCAGGCCCGCAGGGGTCCCAGCAAGCCCACTCGCAGACCGGTGTCCGCTTCCCCTCGCATGTCCCTGCCGTTCCCTCGGGGGACGAACCCGCCGGGGGCGGGCCCCCAGGACCCCGGCGGACGTTTTCGTGCCGAGCTTACCGACGTGGCAAGCCCCGATCGGGTTGCCTGGTGACGGGATCCGGCCGGGGCGGGTACCGATCACCCGACCGGTATGCCGATGGCGCGGCCGGGCGCCCGGAGCCAGTGGAGGGGCGACCTTCGGGCGCTGCCGGTGGCGGGGTTGGCTGAGCGGGCCGCGGGATCGCTCGCCGGCGACCGCGCGGCGCCTGGCTGCCGTGGCAGGGCTGTGGAGGAGCGACCTTCGGCCAGAGTCGGAGCTGGGAGGCTTACTCGCCGGCGACCGCGCGGGACCGCACCGCGCCCGCCCGCCGGATCCCGAACGGCTGCATCCGGCTCTCCGCGCGCCGGACGTCCCACACCGCGCCCATCCCCGTGTACGCCGTCAACGCCGTCCGGAATGCCGCCCGCGCGTCGTCGAGGCGGCCCGACTCCGCCAGGAGGATCGCCGCGTCCTCGGTCGCCTTCGCCTGCTTCAGCAGCCGGCCCGCCGCGCGGTAGTGCGAAACCGCCGTCAGCACCGGTTCCGGGTCGCCGGTCATCAGCCCGTGGCAGTGCGCGGCCGCCGCCGCGTGGGCCGGCGGGACCTCGCCCTCCCCGGACAGCAGACGCACCGCCTCCTGCGCGCGGTCCGGCACGCCCAGCCGCAGCGCCAGCCGGACCACGTCCGGCAGCCACTGGTGGCGCGCGGCCGGCGGGTAGTTCTCCTCCAGCAGCGGCAACAACGCCGCCAGTGCCGCCTCGGGCCGGCCGTCCTGCTCGGCCAGCAGCGCGCGGGCCGCGAGCAGGAAGTCGCCGCCGTCGGGCTCGAGCCCCGGCGGCCACTGCCGCCGGCCCGCCGCGTCGAGGTGCGTCCGGGCCACCGCCGGCTCGCCGCGGTGCCCGGCGATCAGCGCGCCGACGCCGTGCACCAGCAGCGCCGAACCGGGGCTGCGCAGGACGTACGACGCCGTCTCCGCGCCGTCGCGGATCACCGCGTCCAGCTCTTCGAGGGCCTCGGGCCAGCGGCCCAGCCAGTAGTAGTGGACCGCGCCGGCCAGGTGCATCTCGCCCGGCACCGCGCGGGTCGCGGCGATCCGCCGGGCCGCCTGCAGGGGTTCCGCGGCTTCGTCGAGGCTGTCGAGCGTCGGCACGGACAGCGCCGCGTCGTCCAGCGGGTGCAATCCGGCGGGCGCCAGGACCGTCTCGTCGCCGAGCCGCTCCAGCGTCGCCAGCAGCGACTCGTGCCGCCCGCGCCACATCTCCGGGACGTCGGCGTCGTCGAGGGTCCGCTTCAGCTCGGCCGTCGCTTCGGCGAAGTCACCGCGGCGGTAGTAGACGTACGCGAGGATCCAGCGCATTTCCGCCGCGCGCCGGCTGTCGGACGTCCGCGCGACGACCGAGCGAGCTTCGGCCTCGGGCTCCCGGCCGAGCCAGAACAGCAGCCGCGCGAGCGTCGCGGTCAGCGTCTCGCGCGCGTCCGGCGGCAGCGCGCCCTGCGTGACGGCGTGGCGCAGCAGGTCGACGGCGACGCGCGGGGTCTCGGTGGCGACCGCGCCGATGTTGTCCAGCAGCCAGGTCGTCACCCATGGGTCGACCTGCGCGGGCGCCGCGGCGAGCTGCTCGGCGACGCGGGCGGCGGGAGCGCGCGCGGCCGCGAACGCCTCGGCCAGCTGCCGGTGCAGGGCCACCCGCATCGCCGCGGGCGTCTTTTCGTAGAGCACGCGGCGCAGCAACGGGTGCCGGAACGCCAGCCGGTCGCCCGACTCGACGAGCACCCCGGACGTGATCGCCTCGTCGACCGCGCCGACCAGCGCCGTCGGCGGCCGTTCGGTGGCAACGGCGATGTCCGACAGCGAGAACTCGCGGCCCAGCAGCGCGGCCCAGCGCAGCGTGTCCCGGGTGCCGCTGGAGAGGAAGCTCAGGTACAGCGTGATCCGCGACCCCAGCGGCGCCGGGATGGTCTGGCACGAGTTGCCGTCCAGGTGCGCGTGGACGCCGTCGAGCACGATCATCGACTGCGCCAGCAGCGTCTCGACGATTTCCTTGGTGTAGCGCGGGTTCCCCGACCCGTAGGACACCAGCGTCCGCAGCCCCGGCCCGGGTGGTGCGCCGACCAGCTCGGTGGCCAGTTCGGTGGTCTCGGTTTCGGCCAGGGGCGCCAGCGCGACAACGGTCGTGACATCGTTGTCGAGCTCGGCTCGCAGCTCGTCGAGCGCGGCCGGCTTCGGTACCGGCCGGCACGCGCCCACCAGCAGCAACGGCAGCTCCCGCGTCTCCCGGCTGAGGTACCGCCAGACGCGCAGGGTGGTGTCGTCGGCCCAGTGCAGGTCGTCGACGACGAGCACCAGCGGCGCCTCCGCGCACAGCTCGCGGACCAGCCCGAGCAGGCTGTCGACGGGGTCCTCGCCCGACCGCTCGCCGAGCCGGGCGGCCAGGTTCGCGCGGCGCTCGTCGGTGGCCCGCGGGTGCACGCCCAGGGCGTCCAGCAGCGGCCGCAGCGCGAACCGCTGGTCCAGCGCGTCCGCCGCGGCGAACGCGGGCTTGAGGTCGTGCGCCATGGCGACCAGCTCGGCCAGCAGCGCCGTCCGGCCGCTGCCGGGTTCGCCTTCCAGCCACAGCGAATGCCCGGTGCCCGCGGCGACGTCGGCGACGGCTTCGCGCAGCCGGGCCAGCTCCGCCGTCCGGCCGACGAAGACGTCGGCGCGTTCGGGCGTCGCCGTGACCGGCGAGCGCGGCACTCGCACCGGCGGCGGCGGTTTCGGCGCCGGCTGGTCCCGCAGCTCGTCGTGCAGCCGCCGCAGCGCCGGACCCGGTTCGGTGCCGGAGGACTCGACGAGCCGGTCGCGGACGTCGGTGTAGACGGCGATCGCCTCGGTCCGCCGGTCGGACCGGGCCAGCGCGCGCATGAGCAGGCCGCGCAGCGTTTCGCGGAACGGGTGCTCGCGGGTCAGCGCGGTCAGCTCGGCGATGAGCTCGGCGTGCCCGCCCGACTCCAGGACGATCTCCGCGCGCCGCTCGATCGTCGCCAGCCGGACCTCGGCCAGCCGCGCGCGCTGGGCGGCGGCGAACGGCCCGGGCAGCCCCGAGAGCGGGACGCCGTGCCAGAGGTCGAGGGCCTCGTCGAGGATTTCGCGCGCTCCGCGCGAGTCACCGGCCGACTGCTTGCGCTGGGCCAGTTCCCGCAGGGCTTCGAAGCGGTGGACGTCGATCGCGCCGGCGTCCAGGCGCAGCGAATAGCCGGACCCGATCGACGCGAGCAGCTGCGGGCCTTCGCCCTTGGCACGGCCGGGTTCGAGCGCGCGCCGCAGCCCGGAGACGTAGGTGTAGATGGAACCCTGGGCGCTCTGCGGCGGCGCCTCGCCCCAGACGGCGTCGATCAGCTCCTCGCGCGAGACCGTGCGGTTCGGGTTCATCGCCAGTACCGCGAGAACCGTCCGACGGTGCGCGGAGCCGAGGTCGAGCTCCGTTTCGCCCTGCCACGCCTTGACCGGGCCGAGCATTTGGAGTCTCGGTGCGGCGCCGTCCGCAGCCGACATCGGTCTCCCTTCGTGCGCTGACGAACCGTCACGCGCCGGATGCCTGACGTGAGCATACGCGGCCGTCGTGAACCGGCAGGCAAGGATGGCGGACATTCGGGCAACGGCGCACGGGCGGGGTTCCGCCGGGCCGCGGCGTGCGCGACGCTCGGGGGCGCCGAGACCTCGAGGAGCCCGAAAATGGCCACAGCCGAGCCGACCGAGGACATGAAGCGGGCGGCCGCCCGCTTCGCCTACGCCGTCGACGCAGCCGGCTCCCACCTCCGTGACGTCGCCAGCGAAATGGCGCTGGTGCAGGCGTCCTGGCGCGGCGAGGCGTCGGTGCGGTTCGGCCAGGCGATGAGCGACTGGGAGCAGGAGTTCGACGTGATCCTCTCGCGGCTGGCGCGGCTGCTCGAGACGACCGGCGGCCGGGTGCCGCTGCCCCGGCGGCCATGAGCCGGCCCGAGCTGGACGTCCGGTTCGCCGACCTGGTGCTCGACCGGATGGGCGCGATCACCGGTGAGCTGGGCGACCTGCTCGCCGAGCTGGAGTCCACTGTGGAGCCGGAGCTGGCCGGCTGGACCGGCGAGGCGCGCGAGGAGTACCTGCGCGCGAAGCGCGAGTGGGGGCGTGCGGCCGAGCGGATGCCGGGGTGCCTGGAACGGGCGCGCGAGGCGTTCGGCGAGCTGGCGGGCTCCGTCTTCACGCGCGTGAAGACGGAATAGGGACGGCGTGAAGACGGGCCGTCCACACTGCGACCATGAAGCCCGTCGAAGTGACCGTCCTCGCCTCGGACCCGATCACGCACGCCGGCGCGGTGAGCCTCCTGGAAAGCCATCCGGACGTCCGGATCACCGACCTGGTGCCCGACGTGCTGCTGGTGATGGAGGAGCACGTCACCGAGGCCGTGCTGGGCGAGATCCGGGCCGCGAAGGCGTCGCACGTCGTGCTGGTCGTCGAGCACTTCCGCGAGAGCGACCTGATGTCGGTGCTGGAGAGCGGCGTCGTGGCGATCCTGCCGCGCCGCGAGACGGGCGGCGCCGAGCTGGTGACGGCGGTGCTCGCGGCGGGCGACGGCACCGCGAACCTGCCGCCGCGGCTGCAGGGGGCGCTGCTTTCGCAGGTCCAGCGGATGCGCAAGGACGTCCTGGAGCCGAACGGGCTCACGCTGTCCGGGCTCGCGGCCCGCGAGTGTGACGTGCTGCGGCTGGTCGCCGAGGGCTTCGGGACCGAAGAGATCGCGGCGAAGCTGTGCTACTCCGAGCGGACCGTGAAGAACGTCCTCTACGGCTTGATGACGCGGTGCGGCCTCAACAACCGCGCCCACGCCGTCGCTTACGCATTGCGAGCGGGCGCTATCTGAGACGTTTTCTTAGCCACTGTCACCTTTCCGTGGGCTAGGGTCGCGATCATGGTGTCGACCGCCGCCGAGATCGCGGCTTCCGTGCGGGCCGGGCAGCTCGACCCGGTCCAGGTGACCAAGGAGGCCCTCGACCGGATCGCGGCCGCGGACGGCGTGGTCGGCGCCTTCCGCCGGGTGCGCTCGGCCGAGGCGCTCGAGGAGGCCGCGGCGGTGGCCGCGCGGCCCGATCTGGCGTCGTTGCCGCTGGCCGGGGTGCCCGTCGCGGTCAAGGACGTCACGGAGATCGCGGGCGAGTACGCGTCGCACGGTTCGCTGGCCGGGCCGACTTCGCCCTTCGACGCGGACGGCGTGGTCGCGGCCCGGCTGCGCGCGGCGGGCGCGGTGCTCGTCGGGCTGACGCGGGTGCCGGAGCTGTGCGTCTGGCCGATGAGCGACACCCCGGACGGCATCGCCCGCAACCCCTGGGATCCGACGTACGCCTCGGGCGGTTCGTCGGGCGGCAGCGCGGCGGCGGTGGCGGCGGGCCTGGTCCCGCTGGCCCACGGCACGGACGGCATGGGTTCCGTCCGGCTCCCGGCGGCGATGTGCGGGCTGGTCGGCCTGAAGCCGGGCGCGGGCGAGCTGTCGGAGGGCGGCTGGTTCGGCATGTCGGTCCACGGCCCGCTGGCGACGACGGTCGCGGACGCGGCGCTGCTGTACTCGGTGCTCGCCGGCGATCCTTCGCTGGCGTCGGTGCCTTCGCCGGCGGCCGTGCGCATCGGGATGTCGACGACGGTGCCGCTGCTGCGCACGCCGGTGCCCCGCGAGCTGGTGGCGGCGGTGTCGACGGCGGCGGGTCTGCTGGCCTCGGCGGGGCACGCGGTGTCGCCGGCCGCGCCCCGCTACCCGGCGACGATGGTCCTGGGCATGACGGTGCCGCTGCTGCGCACGCCGGTGCCCCGCGAGCTGGTGGCGGCGGTGTCGACGGCGGCGGGTCTGCTGGCCTCGGCGGGGCACGCGGTGTCACCGGCCGCGCCCCGCTACCCGGCGACGATGGTCCTGGGCATGACGGCCCGCTGGCTGGCGGGCCCGGCCGTCCAGGCGGCGGACTTCGACTTCGCGCGGTTCCAGCGCCGGACGCGGATGCACGTCCGGGTCGGCCGGCTGCTGTCCCGAGCGGGCCTGATCCGCTCGAGCACGCGTGACCGGTGGGTCGCGCGGGCCGAGGAGTTCTTCGCTTCGCACGACGTCCTGATGACGCCGACGCTGTCGCATTGGCCGGTGAAAGCGGGTCGCTGGCACGAGCGTCGCTGGTTGACGAACGTGCTGCCGTCGACGCGCTTGGCGGGGTTCACGGGGCAGTGGAACTTCGCGGGCTACCCGGCGATCACGGTCCCGGTGGGCCGGTCGGCGCGGTCGGGGCTGCCGACGTCGGTCCAGCTGGTGGGGCGGCCGGGTGAGGAGTCGTTGCTGCTGGGCTTGGCGGCTCAGCTGGAGGCCGCGAACCCGTGGCCTCGCACCGCCCGCTCCTGACACGACGAAGGCCGCCTCGAACGCTCGAGGCGGCCTTCAGCGTCAAATGCTCAGGAACCCGGCTTGCTCGCCGTCGGGGACAGCGGCTTGGCGCCGTTCCCGTTGCCGTTCGCCGGCTTGGTCGCCGGGCCGTTCGAGTTGCCCGGCTTCGCCGCCTGGGCGACCGGCTTCGGCGCCGGCTTCGCGGCCACCGGCTTCGCCGGGATCGACGGCTGGACCACCGGCACCACCGGGGCCGACGGCGTCGTCGCCGAATCGTCCGCCGAGTCGCCGCCCACCAGCTTCGACGCCTGCGGGATCACCGCCTCTTCGGGAAGCGTCGCCAGCTGCGTCTCGCTGCGGTTGAGGATGTCCTCCGCCGCCGCGAGGCTCTTGCGGGCCTGCTCGCGGATCTCCGCCAGGCGCTCGACCTTGCGGTTGGCCGCCGTCGTGCGCTGGGCCGCCTGGGTCGTCGCCTCGTCGAGACGGCGGCGGGCCTCCGCCGTGGCCTCGTCGAGCCGACGCTTGGCCTCCGCCGTCGCCTCCGCGAGCCGGCGCTCGGCCTGGTTCTTGCTCGCCGTGCGCTGGTCCGCGACGTGCTTCTCCAGCGCCGCCTTCTGGGCCGCCTGGGACGCCTCGAACTCGCGCTCGAGCTTCCGCCGCTTCCGCTCCGCCTCGTTGTCCAGCAGCTCGCGCCGCTGGGCCGCCTCGACGGTCAGCCGCTGCACCTCCGCGCGCGTCTCGGCGAGCGCGTTCTCGTGCTCCGAGTGCAGCAGGTCGGCCTGCTTGTCCAGCTCCGCGACCAGCTTCGTGTACCGCTCACGCAGCTTCGTCGACGCCTCGGTCGAGCCCGCCCACGTCTTCTCCGCGGCGGCCTCGGCGCGCTTGATGATCTCGTCCGCGCGGGCCTGCGCGAGCGTGACCGTGCGCTGCATCCGCTCGTCGAGGTCCTCGAGCCGCTCCGGCGGCTTCTTCAGCTCCTCGATGCGCGCCTCCAGCGACGCCACCTTCGACCGGGCCGACTCGGCGTCGCGCGCGGCGGCGGCGGCCTGCGCGGCGGCGGCGTCGCGTTCGCTGAGCACGCGGCGCAGCTGGGCCTCGACGTGGTCGAGGTACTGGCGGACTTCGTTGCGGTCGAAGCCGTGCCAAGCCTGTGTGTACTCGCGGCGGAGGGGGAGGAGGCCGTTGAGGGCGGTTGCGGCGGGGTCGCGCTCAGGAACCATGCGCCCGACCGTACCCGGGGACCGTCCGCTTCCGCCGTCCGGCTTAACGAATCACCAACACGTGTCGCCGTGTCGCCGGAACGGCCTCACCCTCGAAACGCTCAGTTACCAGTGGAAGCCCCGCGAAAGCCGGGCCAGCGCCATCGCCGCGCGCGAGAGGTGTTTCTCGCCACGCCCGATCTTCAGCTCGCCCGAACCGCCCGCCGCGGTCGAATCCGGGAAGATCCGGAAACCCTGGTACGCGACGGCGTCGGTGAGGCCCGGCGTGAGCGTGTAGGCCAGCCCGATCGCCTGCCCGGCCGGCGTGCCGATGTGCTTCGGCCGCTCGACCAGCGCCTTCAGCACCATGTCCGCGGCCTGCTCCGGCGACTTCGTCGGGAACGCATCGTAGATCTTCGTCGGGCGGATCATCGGCGTCCGCACGAGCGGCATGTGAATGGTGGTGAACGTGATCCCGTCGCCGTGCGTCTCGGTCGCGGCGATCCGCGAGAAGTAGTCCAGCGCCGCCTTCGACGCCGCGTACGCCGAGAAGCGCGGCGCGATGCCCTGGACGCCGATCGACGAAACGTTCACGATGTGCCCGAACTTCCGCTCCGACATGTGCGGCAGCACCGCGAGGATCAGCCGGACCGCGCCGAAGTAGTTGATCGCCATCGCGCGCTCGTAGTCGTGCATCCGGTCGTAGGACAGCTTGATCGACCGGCGGATCGACCGGCCGGCGTTGTTGACCAGCATGTCGATCCGGCCGTGCTCGGCCAGCATCGCGTCGACGGCCTTGTGCACCGAGTCCTCGTCGGTCAGGTCGGCCGGGTAGACCGACGCCGTGCCGCCGGCCGCGACGATCTCGTCGCGCACCTCTTCGAGCTCGTGCTGACGGCGCGCGACCAGCAGCGGGACCCCGCCCGCGGCCGCGACCTTCAACGCCGTCGCCCGCCCGATGCCCGAGGACGCGCCGGTGATGATCACGCGGCGGCCGTCCAGCTCGCCGCGCGGGCCGTGCTTGCGCGCGCGGAACGGGTCGAGGTGCTCGCGCCAGTAGCGCCACAGCGTCGGCGCGTAGTCCTCCAGCCGGGGGACCTCCACGTTGCCGGCCAGCGCCTTGCGGGTCTCGGCCGAGGAGAACACCGACGGGAACGCCATCGTCTCCAGCAGCACCGGCGGGATGCCGAACCGCTCGAGCACGGCGTCGCGGGCGATGGTGACGCCGGGGATGTGCTCGGTCAGCTTGACCAGCCCGACGATCCGCTTCGAGAGGCCGGCGCCGAGCTGCGCGGTGATCGTCGGCGCGCCGGCGGCCTTCGCGAAGGCGTTGTAGACCGAGACGACCGGCTGCGGCTCGGGGTTGACCAGGTGGAACGCGTGGCCGTCGAGCCCGGGCTTGACGACCAGCTCCAGCAGCGCCTTGGCGACGTAGTCGACCGGCACGATGTTGGTGTCGCCGAGGTCCGGCCCGACGAGCGGCAGCACGTCCGGCAGCCCGGCCAGCCGGTTGATCGCCGGGAAGAGGTAGTACGGGCCGTCGATCTTGTCCATTTCGCCGGTCTCGGAGTGCCCGACGACGACGGCGGGCCGGTACACCCGCCAGGGCACCCGGTCCTGCTCGCGGACGATCTTCTCGGCCTCGAACTTCGTCCGGTGGTACGGCGTGACGAGCCGCTGCCCGGCGTCGAACATCTCCTCGGTGAAAACGCCTTCGTGGTCGCCCGCGACGGCCACCGAGGACACGTGGTGCAGGCAGCCGGCGCGCAGGTCGGCGGCCAGGTCGACGACCGCGCGCGTGCCGTCCACATTGGCCTTGATGCTTTCCTCGTCGTCCGCGGTGAGGTCGTAGAGCGCGGCCAGGTGGACGACGTGGTCGACGCTGCCGCGCAGCTCCTCGCGGTCCGCTTCGGACACGCCGAGCAGCGGCTCGCCGAGGTCGCCGGTCACGAGCGTGACGCGGTCGGAGTGCGGCCACTGGTCGACGAGCGCGGCCAGCTTGGCCTTGCTCGACGCGCGGACCAGCAGCGCGACGCGGTCGTCGTCGGGACGGGAGAGCAGCAGCCGGGTGAACTGGCGCCCGATCAGTCCGGTCGCCCCGGTCACCAAGAACGTCGCCATCGTCTTCACACCTCTCACCGCTTCGCCCTGACCCTGGGCATTCTGCTGCATGGCGACGTCACTGACCACCGTGCCGAAACGTGATGTTACCCACGAGTAACTTATTCGGGGTCCGCGACGACGACGCGGTTCTCCTCGTAGCCGTCCGCGCCGCCGACCCAGCGGCCGCCGCACGTCACCAGCACCACGCGGTGCGGGCCGGACTGGCCGAACAGGTCGTCGGCGCGGGCGGGCAGGTCGTCCTTGTGCACCGTGACCAGCTGGGAGACGCGGAAGCGCCAGGTCTTGCCCGCACTGTCCACAATGGTCACTTCGCCGCCGATCCGCGCGGACCACAGCTCGGCGAACGGCCCGGTGGCACCCCGCCAGTTGACGTGCCCGGCGAAGACGCTCGCCCCACCGGCGGCGCCCAGTTCGGCGCCCCACCAGGTCGCTTGGCCGAGGTCGGCGGGGATGGGGAGTTCGCCGCCGGGGCCGAGGTCCTTGCGGACCAGGGATGCGGTGCCGCCGGCGGGCAGCCGGACGGTGCCGGGCTGCTGCGGGGGAGGTGGAGTGGAGGTCTGCGCGGCCGGGGCCGCGGGAGCGGCGCTGGTGGTCGCGGGTGCGGCCGCGGGCGGCGGCGGTGCGGGCGTGGCCGGACGGGCCGCCGGCCCAGCGGCCCCGGCGGCGGGAAGTGCGGTCCCGGCGACGACAGCCATGGGCGGCGAGGTGACCACGGTGCCGCCGAACTGGATCGCGAGCACGGTGGCCGCGCCGAGTGCGAAGCCGGCGAGCAGCCGCCCACGCTTCGGTTTCCGGGGTGCCCATTCCCCGCCGGGATCCGACTCGCCCCAGCCGGCCCAGGTGTCATCCGCGGACCAGCCGGGGGTCGCCGCGGCCTGTCCGGCGGTGCGCTCGGTCGCGCGGCTGGCGGATTGGTCGCGTGCCGCCCATGTCGGGTCTGCCCATCCGGGGTTCGCGGCGGCTTGGCCGGCGGTGCTGTCGGTTGTCCGGCTGCCCCCGTGGTCGCTCGCGGCCCGAGCCGGGTCGGCTCCGGCCCAGCCGCCGTTGCCGGCCGTGCCCGAGACCGTTGCGGCCCGGCCGTCGCCGCCGGTCGGCGGGGCCGGGCTCGGCTCGAACCAGCTGCTCGGGGCCGCGCTGGGCCGGTACAGGGTCCCGTCGTCGTCCGCCGACCAGCCCTCGGCGTTGGTGCGTGCCATCTCGCTTACCTGCGCGTGGCCCGCCGCGCGGCGAGGGCGACCAGCCCGGCGCCCACCAGCACCAGCAGGCCGAGCCCGGCCAGCCCCGGCGCGGAGTAGCTCGTCTCGACCGCGCCCCGCGCCTGGACCGACGGCGCGCCACCCGCCGGGATCGCGCGCGGGACCTCGTTCGGCTTGTTCACCACCGTCAACGCCAGCGTCTCGCCCGGCTTCACCGTGCCGCACGCCGACGGCGGGTTCTTCGGGTCGTACGCGTTCGTGTAACCCGGCGGCGGGCCGGCCTCCACGACGCAGATCTCCTGCGGCGCGCGCAAACCGTCGACCGTCACGCCACCCGTCGCCCCGTCCGTCGTGACGACCACCGGCTTGCCGTCGGCGCCGGTGAGCGGCTTGCCGTCCTGGCCGAGCGCGGCCGTCGCCTTGTCCTTGCCCGTGATCCGCAGGACCGCGCCGCCGACGCCCTTGCCCGTGTTCGCGTCCGTCTTCGTCACCTGGACCTTGCCCGGCTTCGCGACGCTGACCACGCCCTGCGCCGTCAGCTCCTTCTCACCGCCGGTCGAGACGACGCGCTGCTTCCCGGTGTCGACCGGCACCCGCACGTACGGCCGGTCGGCCGGCGCGGCCAGCGACGCCACCAGCTTCGGCTGCTCGCCGGTCGGGGTCAGCTTCACCTTCACGGTCCCGTCCGCGCCCGTGTCGAGCGTGACGTCCTTCGCGGCGCCCTGCGGGCTCGCGTTCCCCGCGGCCGGTTCGCCGCCCAGGGTCGCGGCCGACGCCACCAGCTTCACCGCCACGCCGGGAACGCCCTTGCCCTTGGCGTTCTTCACCGTGACCGTCCACTCGCCGGCCTCGCCGGGGTACTGCGGGTCCTTCGGCGTGGTCACCGACGCCGTCCACGGGCCGCGGTTGGCCACGGCTTCGGCCGTCAGCGCATCGACGGCGGCTTGGGCGCTCGCCGGCAGCTTCCCCAGGTGGTACGGCGCGTCGTAGCCGAGCTTCGCGGCGGGCAGCGACGGGTCGAGGTCGGCGGGGGTGCGCGGCGCCGACGTCCAGGAGTGGAGCAGGTGCGCCAGCGCGGCGGCCTCGTCCGGCTTCTTCGTGTCGCCGTAGCGCAGCAGCAGGTACGAGATGTTCGCCGCCTGCTCGGCCGGGAGCTTCGTGCCCCACTTCGTCAGCAGCTCGTCGCCGGGTTTGTAGACCTCGTCGGTGTCCGGTGCCTTGAGCTGGAAGCTGACGCAGAACACCTGCTGCCCGCCGACGATGTAGGACCCCAGCCAGTTCCGGGAACCGGTGCCGTCCTGGCCGGGCTGGACCGCGTAGCCGATGCCCTCCTGCTTCGCGGCGTAGGCCGCCGGGGCCGCGACGGTCACGGAGAGCGCGCCCAGCAGGGCCGCGGCGACCAGGCCGGTGAGTGCGCGGACGCCCGCGCGGGGACGTGTCGACCACCTCATGGTGTGCAGGCTCCTTCGTCGGACGCGGTTGCCGGGCAGCCGCGTCTCCGCAGGTCACGTGATTGATCAAGTCCCCGACGCGCGCACGGTGAGCATCCGGGCACGCCAGGTGAGGGTCACTCGGAAGGGGCGGGGGTGTCTACCGCTCTTCGGGTGGCTGTCGCCGAACGGTCGTGATCTCCGTCGCATACGGTGTCCACCGAGGCCAGAGGCCGTCCGTCGATTAAAGTCGTCTTTACTCGACGGGAACCGCTCGCTCCCGGCGGTCGTTGAACCCGATGCAGCGTCGATCCACGAAGCAGCAGATCCAGGAGGATCAGGTGCGTTCCAGTAGCAACCCGGCGTTCCGCAACCTGCCGCACGGCGGAACGCAGACTTACGGCCAGTACGGCCCCCCGGTGGGCTTCAACCAGCCCCAGGGCGGCGTGCCCGGGTACGGCCCGGGACAGACCCGCTCCGGTGAGGGCGACCGCCCGATGACGGTCGACGACGTCGTCGTCAAGACCGGCATGAGCCTGGGTGTCGCGCTGCTCGCCGGCATCGTCACCGGCATCTGGGCCCAGAACCAGCTTGCCGAGACGGGCCGGCTGTCGGGCGCCCTGATCGGCGCCATGCTTGGCGGCCTCGTCGTCGGGCTCGTCATCTCCCTCGTGATCATCTTCCGGCAGAAGCCGAGCGGCCCGCTGACGCTGGTCTACTCGGCGGCCGAAGGGCTCTTCCTCGGCGCGCTCAGCGGCGTGTTCGAGGTCGTCTACCCGGGCATCGCGCTGCAGGCGATCATCGGCACCGCCGGTGTCTTCATCGGCATGCTGGTCGTCTACAAGACCGGCGCGGTCAAGGTGACGCCGAAGCTGACCAAGTGGATCGTCGGGGCCGTCGTCGGCGTCGCGATCCTGATGCTGTTCAACCTGATCAGCTCGCTGGTCTTCGGGTTCAACCCGCTGCGCGACGGCGGCCCGCTCGCCATCGTGTTCAGCATCGTCTGCATCGGCATCGCGGCGTTCAGCTTCCTGCTCGACTTCGACCAGGCCGACCGGATGATCCGCGAGGGCATGCCGTCGAAGTGGGCCTGGTACACCGCGTTCGGCCTGATGACGACGCTGGTGTGGCTGTACCTGGAGATCCTGCGGCTGCTGTCGTACCTCCGCGAGTAACTCTGGCTCACTGTCTCGCGATGAAGGCGCTCCGTAACCAACCGGGGCGCCTTCTTTGTGGGTAATTAGTGCATCCGGGGACCCCACTGCGGAACGCGCTCACCCTGCGTGTTGGATGTGCCGGTCGGTTCTTCATTTCACATGTGTGAGGTGCACAGTGAGCGTTCCCCCTCCGGCCCCCGGGGGCCAGCAGCCGGTGGGTCAGCCGGGTCCCTACGGGCCGCCGCCGGGCGGTCAGCCGGGCCAGTACGGCCAGCCGGGCCAGTTCGGCGCCGCGCCGGGCACCCCGCCGCAGGGCGGTCAGTACGGCCCGCCGCCGGGCACCCCGCCGCAGGGCGGCCAGTACGGCCCGCCGCCGGGGCAGTACCCGCCCGGGCAACCCGGCTTCCCGGGCGGCCAGTTCCCGCCCGCGCCGCCGGTGCCGAAGAAGTCGAAGACCGGCTCGATCATCAAGTTCTCCCTCATCGGCGTGGTCGTGATCGTCGCCGTCGTCATCGGGATCGTGTCGTTCAACAACTCGCCGGCCAGCTCCAACGTCGGTGACTGCCTGACGATCACCGAGTTCACGAGCGGTGGCGACGACCCCGTCAAGGCCGACTGCAACGACGTCAAGGCGAACGTGAAGATCGGCGCGAAGCTCGACAGCGCGAGCAACGCGTGCCCGGGTGGCGGGGAGTCCCCGTACGACACCTACTCGGTCACCGGCCGCAGCTCCTACAAGCTGTGCCTGATGGTCAACGCCAAGCAGGGCGACTGCCTGGCGAACCTCACCTCGAAGACGCAGGGCTACCAGAAGGTGCCGTGCACCGACCCGGGCGCCGAAGCCGAGGTCGTGAAGGTCGTGGAAGGCCAGGCCGACAAGAACGCGTGCGGCACCGAAGAAGGGATCATCCCGGTCGCGTACCCGGAGCCCGCGCGCACGATGTGCTTCAAGTCCAAGCGGTAGTCACCCAGTGCTTCCGAAGGCCCTCTCGCCCCGCCGGCGAGGGGGCCTTCTGCGCGTTCAGGGGTACCCGGATTGCTCCGTTCGTCCCACAGTGTGCGACGGGCTGCGACGAAACGATCACCGGACCTAACGTTGCTCGTCCTGCTCCGCCCACCCAAGCCTGGAGTACTGGTGGCGACGACCGAATCCCCTGCCGGCGAAAAGAAGTTCCTCGAGTTCCCCACCTCCTGCGCCGCGCCCGTCCCGCGGCCGGAGGAGCCCGTCCGCGTGGTCGCGCTGGCCGTCGCGGGTGTCCTCGCGGCCGGCCTGACCTGGTACGTCTGGGCGAGCCATGGCGCCAAGTTCGGCGTCCTGCTGCTGCTCGGCCTGGGCCTCGGGCTCGCGCTGTTCCACTCGCGGTTCGGCTTCACGTCGGCGTGGCGGCAGCTGATCGCCGTCGGCAACGGCCAGGGCCTGCGCGCCCACACGCTCCTGCTCGGCACCGCCGCGACGCTGATCGCGCTGATCGCGGGCACCGGCGCCGGCTTGTTCGGCAGCAAACCGGCGCCGACGGCCAGCCCGCTCGGGCTCGCCCTCTTCGTCGGCGCGACGCTGTTCGCGATCGGCATGCAGCTCGGCGGCGCGTGCGCGTCCGGCACGCTGTTCGCGGTCGGCTCGGGCCAGTCGGCGATCGTGCTGACGCTCGGCGGGTTCATCACCGGGTCCGTGCTCTACACGTGGGCGTACCCGCTGCTGAACGGCTGGCCCGCCTTCCCCGGCGTGCTGCTGGCCGACCACGTCGGCTGGTTCGGCTCGTGGGCGATCACGATCGCCGTGCTGGCGGGGATCGTGCTGGTCACCCGCGCGGTGCAGCGCCGCCGCACGCCGCCGCCGGTGGACGTCGTGCCGACCGCGCACGGCTTCGCGCGGGTCTTCCGCGGCTCGTGGCCGATCCTCGTCGGCGCCGTCGTGCTGGGCGTGCTGGCCGGCGCGGTGTTCCTGGTGTCCGGCGGGATCTGGGGCGTCACGAGCGCGTTCTCCTTGTGGGGCGCCAAGATCCTGCAGGTGTTCGGGCTGCGCCCGGAGTCCTGGGAGTTCTGGCGCCAGAAGTCGAACGCGGTGTCGCTGGCCGGCCCGATCTGGAAGGACAAGAACAGCCTGACCGACATCGGGATCATGATCGGCGCGGCGGTGGCCGCCGCGGCCGCGGGCGCGTGGAAGATCCACAGCTCCATCCCGTGGCGCACGGCGGTGGCCGCGATCCTCGGCGGCGTCCTGATGGGCGTCGGCGCGCGGATGGCGGGCGGCTGCAACATCGGCGCGTACCTCGGCGGGATCTCGACCGGCAGCCTGCACGGCTGGCTGTGGGGCGTCTTCGCGCTCGGCGGAACGTGGGTCGGGCTGAAGCTGCGGCCGCTGTTCGGGCTGGCCAACCCGGTGCCGACCGACAGCACCTGCTGAGGCGTTTTTGTCGGAGGCCCCCGGTAGGGTCGCGGACGAATCGACGAAACTGGGGGATTTCTCCTTATGGCTACGCAAAGAACCGGCTCGGCGCCGAACGGTGACGCGCTCGACGCCGGGGTGCTCAAGGTGGCGTCCGTGGTCGTCCTCGGCGCCATCATGGCGATCCTGGACACCACGGTCGTCAACGTCGCGCTGCAGAAGCTGACGATCGAGTTCTCGACGTCGTTCGACGTCATCCAGTGGGTCGCCACCGGCTACCTGCTGGCGCTCGCGACCGTCATCCCGGTCACCGGCTGGGCGTCCGACCGCTTCGGCACCAAGCGGCTCTACATGCTCGCGATCGTGCTGTTCCTCGCGGGCTCGATGCTCGCGGGCGCGGCGTGGAACATCGAAACGCTGATCACCTTCCGCGTCCTGCAGGGCTTCGGCGGCGGCATGCTGATGCCGTGCGGCATGACGATCCTGACCCGCACGGCAGGCCCGCAGCGGCTCGGCCGGGTGATGGCGGTGCTGGGCGTGCCGATGCTGCTCGGCCCGATCGGCGGCCCGATCCTCGGCGGCTGGCTGGTCGACGCGGTGAGCTGGCGCTGGATCTTCTTCATCAACGTCCCGATCGGCGTCGTCACGCTGCTGCTGGCGTGGCGGCTGCTGCCGAAGGACGAGCCCGAGGCGGCTTCGCGCTTCGACTTCCTGGGCATGCTGATGGTGTCGCCGGGGCTGGCGGCGCTGATCTTCGGCGTCTCGAAGATCCCGTCGGCGGGCGGGGTCGGCGCGGTCGAGGTGTGGCTGCCGGCGCTGGCCGGGCTGGCGCTGCTGGTGGCGTTCGTGCTGCGCGCGCTGCGCGTGCCGAACCCGCTGGTGGACCTGCGGCTGTTCAAGAACCGGTCGTTCACGGTGGCGATGGTGACGATGTCGCTGTTCTTCGTCGCGTTCCTCGGCGGGATGATGCTGCTGCCGACCTACTTCCTGCTGGTGCGCGGCGAAACGACGCTGCACGCGGGCCTGCTGCTGGCCCCGCAGGGCATCGGCGCGATGATCACGATGCCGGTCACCGGCCGGCTCGCGGACAAGGTGGGGGCGCGCAAGATCGTGCTGCCGGGCATGGTGCTGATCATCGGTGCGATGGCGGTGCTGACCCAGGTCACGGCGACGACGCCGTACTGGACGCTGCTGTCGGCGCTGTTCGTGATGGGCCTGGGCATGGGCTGCACGATGATGCCGATCACGACGTCGGCGCTGCAGACGCTGCAGCCGAAGGACATGGCCCGCGCCTCGACGGCGACGAACATCGTCCAGCAGACGGCGGGAGCGATCGGCTCGGCGGTGATGGCGACGATCCTGGCGGCGCTGCTGGCGGGCAAGTTCGGCGTCCCGACGGCCCAGGGCCAGCTGGCGGCCACGGCGGCGATCCTGAACCCGCAGTCGCACGCGGCGGCAACGGGGCTGGCGGCGGAAGCGTTCTCGACGACGTTCGTGTGGTCGCTGGTACTGGTGGTGCTGTGCGTGATCCCGGCGCTGTTCCTGCCGAAGACGAAGCCGGCGGTGGCCCCCTCGGAAGGCGACGAGGTCACGCCCCCGGCGATGGTCCACTGACGCCGAAGGCCACCTCGAGTCGCGTCGAGGTGGCCTTCGGGCCGGTTTCAGCAGGTCAGGAAAGGCGCTCGATGATCATCGCCATGCCCTGGCCGCCGCCCACGCACATCGTTTCCAGGCCGAACTGCTTGTCGTGGTGCTGCAGGGAGTTGATCAGCGTCGACGTGATGCGCGCGCCCGTCATGCCGAACGGGTGGCCCACCGCGATCGCGCCGCCGTTGACGTTCAGACGGTCCAGCTCGATGCCCAGGTCGCGGTACGACGGGATCACCTGCGCGGCGAACGCCTCGTTGATCTCCACCAGGTCGATGTCGCCGATCGACAGGCCCGCCCGCGACAGCGCCTGCTTCGACGCCTCCACCGGCCCGTAGCCCATGATCTCCGGCGACAGCCCCGTCACGCCCGTCGACACGATCCGCGCCAGCGGCGTCAGGCCCAGCTCGCGCGCCTTCGTGTCGGACATGACGACCAGCGCCGCCGCGCCGTCGTTGAGCGCGCAGCAGTTGCCCGCCGTCACGCGGCCGTCCGGGCGGAACACCGGCTTCAGGCCCGAAACGCCTTCGATCGTGACACCCGCGCGCGGCCCGTCGTCCTTCGAGACGACCGTGCCGTCCGGGAGCGTCACCGGGGTGATGTCCTTGGCCCAGAAGCCGTCCGCGATGGCCTTCTCGGCCAGGTTCTGCGAGCGGACGCCGAACTCGTCCATGTCCTCGCGCGTGACGCCCTTCAGCCGCGCCAGGTTCTCCGCGGTCTGGCCCATCGCGATGTAGACGTCGGGAACGTCCCCGGACGTGCGCGGGTCGGTCCAGCTGTCGGTGCCCGACTCGGCCGTCGCGGCGGTGCGCTTCTCCGCGTCGGCGAACAGCGGGTTGTGCGTGTCCGGCCACGAGTCCGAGCTGCCCTTGGCGAACCGCGAGACGGTCTCGACGCCGGCCGAGATGAAGACGTCGCCCTCGCCGGCCTTGATCGCGTGGAACGCCATCCGGGTGGTCTGCAAGCTGGACGAGCAGTACCGCGTGATGGTGCAGCCGGGCAGGTGGTCGTAGCCGAGCTCGACGGCGACCGCGCGGCCCATGTTGAACCCGGACTCGCCACCGGGCAGACCGCAGCCCAGCATCAGGTCGTCGATGTCGGCGGGGTCGAGCTCCGGCACTTTGGCCAGCGCGGCCTGGACCATCTGCACGGTCAGGTCGTCGGGCCGCATGCCGACCAGCGAGCCCTTCCCGGCACGGCCGATCGGCGAACGAGCGGTGGAGACGATGACGGCTTCAGGCATGACGTGACACATCCTCGTATCGCGAGCTAAGCGGTTGCTCACCAGTGTGCCGTGAACCACGCCGCGGGCAAAGCCGAACGCGACCAACGCAACAACGGGCTGGCAGGATCACCCGGGTGGGGACCGAGACGCGGGTGCTGCGGACGAGGACGATCCTGCTGTGGGGGGCCGGGCTGCTGGTGGTCGCCGCGCTCGCGGCCACCCTGCTGCTCACCCTGCTGGGCGGCGGCCGCCCGGAGGACTCCGCCCGTCTCGACGCCCTCAAGACCGCCGCCAACATCGTCGTCGGCACCGGGGGCGCCGCCGCGCTGCTGCTCGCCGCCCGGCGGCAGCGCTCGGCCGAGCTCGACCTCGCGCAGAAGGACCACGACGCCACCGAACGGCGGATCACCGAGATCTATCGAGCTGGCCGCCGACCAGCTCGGCAGCGACAAGGCGCCGGTCCGCCTCGCCGGGCTGTACTCGCTCGAACGGCTCGCCGGCGGGCACCCCGAGCACCGGCAGACCATCGTCAACGTCCTCTGCGCCTACCTGCGGATGCCGTTCGACAAGCCCGGCGAAAACCTCGAGGAGCTGCAGGTCCGCAAGACCGCGCAGCGCATCCTCATGCTGCACCTGCGTCCCGGCAAGCCCGAGCAGCCCAGCGGCGACTTCTGGCCGGACATCGACCTCGACTTCTCCGGGGCGCGGCTGGGTCGGGCTGAACTTCACGCACTGCGCGATCCGGTCGATCACCTGCTACGACGCGACGTTCTCCGAGCTGACGTCCTTCCGCGGCAGCAGATTCCGCACCAAAGCCGACTTCAACAAGGCGACGTTCGAAAACCGCGTCGATTTCCGCGGTGCCGAATTCGGCGACGGGTGCGAGACGTTCAATGGCGCCGTTTTCGCAGGTCCGGCCGATTTCGGGACGAAGTCGACCGCCCGGCTCGCCGGTGCCGAAGCGGAACCGGGGTTTCCGCGCACCTGGCCGGACGGCTGGGAAGAACGCGACGGCCCGGGGAGGTCACAATTGACTCGAAAGGACGAACCGGGGCAACCGGCGCGCCGATAGAATCGTCGCACCAATAGCAGGGTCGCCGTTTCCGACACGGGAGGTGAACTGGCGATGATGACCGGACGGGCCGCCTACTGGGCGTCCTCGACCCTTCGGACGGGGTGCCGCGCGATCGGCGCCGGGTGGAACCTCCGGGACGGGATGACGGCTCAGCGTGCAGCGGCCCTCGGGCCGGTACCGGCGTGGACGAGCGGCTTGGTGGCCGCCGGCGGTCCTCTCCGGGCGGCTCGACCTCGCTGACGCGACCCGGCATCGCCGACGCGCACCCGGAGACCGCCCGGACCCCGCCGGCGCACGAGTGGACAACGCCACCGGTGCGCCGTTTAGGCTGGCGGTCGTGGAGTACGCAGAGCACATCGCAGACCTCGTGGGCAACACCCCGCTGGTCAAGCTGAACTCGTTGACCAAGGGGCTCAAGCCGCTCGTGCTGGCCAAGGTCGAGTACCTGAACCCGGGTGGCTCGGTCAAGGACCGCATCGCGCTGCGCATGATCGAAGCCGCGGAGCGCTCCGGCGAGCTGCGCCCGGGCGGCACGATCGTGGAACCGACGTCCGGCAACACCGGCGTCGGCCTGGCCATGGTCGCGCAGCGCAAGGGCTACCAGTGCGTGTTCGTCTGCCCGGACAAGGTCAGCGAAGACAAGCGCAACGTGCTCAAGGCGTACGGCGCCCGCGTCGTGGTGTGCCCGACCGCGGTCGCGCCCGAGCACCCGGACTCCTACTACAACGTCTCCGACCGCCTGGTCCGCGAGATCGACGGCGCCTGGAAGCCCAACCAGTACGCCAACCCGCAGAACCCGGAGAGCCACTACCTCTCGACCGGCCCCGAGCTGTGGACGCAGACCGAAGGCAAGATCACGCACTTCGTCGCGGGCGTCGGCACCGGCGGCACGATCTCCGGCACCGGCAAGTACCTCAAGGAGGTCAGCGACGGCCGCGTGCAGGTGATCGGCGCGGACCCGGAGGGCTCGGTCTACTCCGGCGGCAGCGGGCGGCCGTACCTGGTCGAAGGCGTCGGCGAGGACTTCTGGCCGGACACCTACGACCGCAACATCGCCGACCGGATCATCCCGGTCTCCGACGCCGACTCGTTCCAGGTCACCCGGCGCCTCGCGCTCGAGGAGGGCCTGCTGGTCGGCGGCTCCTGCGGGATGGCCGTCGCCGCCGCGCTGAAGCTCGCCGAAGGGCTCACCGAGGACGACGTCGTGGTCGTGCTGCTGCCCGACGGCGGCCGCGGCTACATGACGAAGGTCTTCAACGACACCTGGATGTCCTCCTACGGCTTCCTGCCGCCCGACTCCTCCGGCGCGACGGTCGCCGACGTGCTCACCAAGAAGAGCGGGCACCTGCCGGCCCTGGTGCACTCGCACCCGAACGAGACCGTCGCCGAGGCCATCGCGATCCTGGCGGAGTTCGACGTCAGCCAGATGCCCGTCGTCAGCGCGGAGCCGCCGGTGATGGCCGCCGAGGTCGTCGGCGCGGTCAACGAGCGCGACCTGCTCGACGCGCTGTTCACCGGCAAGGCGCAGCTGGCCGACCGGCTCGAGCGGCACATGTCCCCGCCGCTGCCGACGATCGGCGGCGGTGAGCAGGTCGGGGCCGCGATGACGGCGCTCGAGGGCGCCGACGGGGCGCTCGTCCTGATCGACGGCAAGCCCGCCGGCGTCGTCACCCGCCACGACCTCCTGGGCTTCCTGGCCGGGCGCTGAACAGCAGCTGGAAAGGGTCTTAATCGGTGAACCCGGCAGGGGCGTTACGAGCGCCCCGCCGGGTGATCCGATAGCGTGAGCGCGAGTACAAAACTTTCGCGTCCTCGTCAAGGGGGTTCAAGACCCACATGAGTGCACCGCAGCCACCGAACCAGCCGTGGGGTGGCGGCCAGCCACCTCAAGGCCCGCCGAGTGGCCCCCAGTCGCAGCAGGACCCGTTCGGCAGCCCGGAACCCACCCAGGTCGTCCAGCCCGCCCAGCCCCAGAGCGGTTCCCCGTTCGGGGAGACGCCGGAGCCGACCCAGGTCGTCCAGCCTGCCCAGCCGGGTGATGGCGGGGCGGGCGCGACCCAGGCGATGCCGCCGGTCGACGCGAACGCGACGCAGTGGGTGAACCCGGCCGGCGGCGACGCCCCGGTCGCGGACTCCACGCAGCTGGTTCCGCCGGGCTCCCAGCCGCCGGCGATCCCGTACACCCCGCCGCCGAGCGCGGCCGACAACCCGGCCGCGGCGTACGGCCAGCAGCCGGGCGGCTTCGGCCAGCCCGGTCAGCCGGGGCAGCACGGCCAGCCGGGCGGGTTCGGGCAGCAGCAGCCGGGCTTCGGCCAGCCGGGCCAGCCCGGCCAGCCGCCGCAGGGCTTCGGCGGTCCCGGGTTCGGTGGCCCCCAGCAGCCCGGCTTCGGCGGTCAGCCGGCGCAGTTCGGCGGCCCGTCGGCCGGGAACAACGGCCTCTTCGGCTACATCTTCGGTGGCGTCGTCGCCCTGCTGGCGCTGGTCGCGCTCATCATCTCGTTCAGCTACATGAGCGACGCGAGCGACTACTCGAAGATCTTCGACCTCGCCCCGGACCAGGCGGCGATCGACAAGCTCCTCTCCGACGCCGGCATCGTCGGCCCGGGCACGGTCTGGTTCTACGTGATCATGATCCTGGTGGGGTCGCTGGTCTCCCTCGCCGGCGGCGTCGGGCTGGCGCTCGCGGGCAAGCTCGGCGGGATCAAGAAGTTCGTCCCGATCGCGATCGTCGCCGGTGGCGCGCTGCTCACGCTCTTCGCGCTCCTGCTCAAGATCGGGATGACGCCGAACGCCAAGACGCTCGCGCAGGCTTCCGCGTCCGAGAAGGACACGTTCGGCCTCGGGCTCCCGCCGCTGATCATCGGCATCCTCATCCTCATCGTGGGTGTCCTCGGGCTCATCCCGGCGACGCAGCAGTTCGTCGGCCTCGGGGGCGGCGGCGCCGCGCCGGGCGGTCCGCAGGGCTTCGGTGGGCCGCAGGGCTTCGGCGGCCCGCAGCAGCAACAGCAGGGCGGGTTCGGCCAGCCGGGTCAGCCGGGTGGGTTCGGGCAGCAGCAGGGCGGCTACGGCCAGCCCGGTCAGCCGCCGCAGGGTTACGGCCCGCCCCCGGGCTACGGCCAGCCGGGCGGCCCCAACCCGTCCAGCGGAGGGTTCCCGCAGCCGTCGAGCGGGGGCTTCCCGCAGCCGGGCCAGCCGCCGCAGCAGGGCGGGTACGGCCAGCCGGGCCAGCCGCCGCACGGCTACCCGCAGCAGCCGGGTCAGCCGCCGCAGGGCTGGGGCCAGCCGCCGGGCCAGCAGGGTCCGCCGAGCGGCGGGTTCGGCCAGCCGGGCCAGCCCGGCCAGCCGCCGCAGCAGCAGTGGTGAACTAGTACACCTCCTCGTGCCCCGGAGCCCATTCGGCTCCGGGGCACGCTGCATTTACCGCCCGATTCGCAATTGTCCGAAGAGGACCAATAACCGATACATCAACTGTCGGTGATCACGTGACAGCATTTCTGCCACTACCGCAGGAAAATGATCTTGGGTTCCGCCGTCCGGCCGAATTCCGTTCTCTTTCGGAGTCATTTCCCCCTTTCCCGGCTAGGGTTGGCGCCGTCGTCTGGCGTTGAAGTGATGGGGGAGTCGTGGCCGGTCCGCACGGATACCCGGTGGCACGTTCGCATTCGTATTCATCGGCTCGGCCATCCGGAGTAACGGCGGTTCTCGCCGGCTTGCTCGGAATCGCGGCCGCCGTCGCGGCGGGGTACGTGCCGGTCAAGATCTACCTCGACATGCCCGCCGAATTCAGCCTCGGTGCCCTGCCGGGCTGGGTGCTGATCGACCTGGCCGGCTACCTCGGCGCCGGGCTCGTGCTCCTGCTGGGCGCGCTGGTGACGTTCTTCCGCGCGACGGCGGGCGCGGTCCTGCTCGGCCTCGGCGCCCTGCTGGCCATCGGCGCGCTGCTGACCGAGCCGCTCTCGGTGGGCGTCCCGCTGGCCCGCTTCGCCGACGCGATGTTCACCCACGGCGGCTTCGCGATGGCCGACCGGGTGGGGCTGGCCGCGCTGGCCGTGCTGGTGCTCGTCCTGGCATTCGTGCCGCCGACGTTGCGCTACCTGCGCTACCGCACGCCGACGCTCGGGATGTGGACGGGCCAGGAGGCCTACTCGACCCGCAGCTGGTGACCCGTGCCGGTCACCCCCGGTGATCGGTCGTATCCTCGGCAGCCGTGACCGGAACCGAAGGCCGGACCGCGCTCGCCGCCGCCGTGCTCGCCCTGCTCGGCGGGGCGGTCTACCTGCTCGGGCTCGTCCTGGACGTCGTCTCGCTGCTCCGGTTCCCCGAAGACGCCGGGCGCGTCGTCATCCACGCCGCCGTCGACCTGGTGCTCGCGTCCGCGCTCCTGCCCGGCGGGATCCTGCTGCTGCGGCGGCAGAACGCCGGACGGATCGGCTGCGTCGCCGGGAGCTCGGCCGCGCTGCTCGCGACGCTGACGTCGGCGGCCCTCGCGGCGGCCGGGGTGACCTTCGGCGGCCCCGGTGACCTGGCGATGGGCGGGCTGACCGCGCTGGCCGTGGTGGTGCCGCCCGCGCTGGCCACGCTGGTGCTCGCCGTGTCCGCCCCCGTCGCCCGGTGGTGCACCCCTGAGATCCGTCCCACCTGACGGGAATGCCGGGCCCTCGCCGTACGCTCTACCCATGGTGGACGACTACTCCGTACTGGGATTCGAGACCCGCGCGATCCACGCCGGTCAGAAGCCCGACCCCCGCACCGGCGCCGTGATCGTGCCGATCTACCAGACCTCGACCTACGCGCAGGACGGCGTGGGCGGGACCCGCGAGGGCGACTACGAGTACTCGCGCACCGCGAACCCGACCCGTTCGGCGCTGGAGGAGGCGCTGGCCTCGCTGGAAGGCGGCCGGCACGCGCTCGCCTTCGCGTCCGGCATGGCGGCCTCCGACGTGGTGCTGCGCAGTACCCTCCGCCCCGGTGACCACCTCGTGCTCGGCAACGACGCGTACGGCGGCACGTTCCGCCTGATCGACAAGGTGCTCAGCCTGTGGGGCGTCGAGCACACCGTCGCCGACCTCGCGAACCTCGACGAGGTGCGCGCCGCGATCCGGCCCGAGACCAAGCTGATCTGGTGCGAGTCGCCGACCAACCCGATGCTCGGCATCGCCGACATCGCCGCGCTGGCGGGTGTCGCGCACGACGCCGGCGCGCGCCTGGTGGTCGACAACACCTTCGCGACGCCGTACCTGCAGAACCCGCTGTCGCTGGGCGCGGACATCGTCCTGCACTCGACGACGAAGTACCTCGGCGGCCACTCCGACGTGGTCGGCGGCGCGATCATCACGAACGAGGACGAGCTGCGCGAGCAGTTCTTCTACCTGCGCAACGCCGCGGGCGCGGTGCCGGGGCCGTTCGACGCATGGCTGACCCTGCGCGGCATCAAAACTCTCGCCCTGCGCATGGAGCGGCACAGCGACAACGCCGAGCTGATCGTCCAGGCGCTGGTGAAGCACCCGAAGGTGGCGAAGGTCTACTACCCGGGCCTGCCGGAGCACCCGGGCCACGAGACGGCGGCGAAGCAGATGCGCCGCTTCGGCGGGATGGTGTCGTTCAGCCACGCGGACGGCGAAGCGGCGGCCCTGGAGGTGGCGTCCCGCACGAAGCTGTTCATCCTGGCGGAGTCGCTGGGCGGCATCGAGTCGCTGATCGAGCACCCGGGCAAGATGACCCACGCGAGCACGGCGGGCTCGACGCTCCAGGTCCCGGCGGACCTGCTGCGCCTGTCGGTCGGCATCGAGGACGGCCGCGACCTGGTGGCCGACCTGCTGGCCGCGCTGGGCTGAGCCTCAGTCACCGAGGTCGAGACCGCCGCCGTAGAGCCGCTCCACCCGGAGCGTGATCACGACGCGGCGGTCTTCGACCATGTTCCGTAGGAACACGGCTTCGTCGCCGGGGTCAGGGAAGGGACCGCGGCCCGGCTCGTAAACGGTGGTCACCGGATGATCATCGGGCGACGGGGCACACCGGGGTAACCCACCAGGTCAGGGGTTGTAATTCCCGTGCACGACGCCGCCGGGCCTCGGGGTGCCCGCGGCAGGGAGGTTCGCGCCGTCCACGCAGCCGCCCACCAGCTCCACGTGGCTGTCGTGGCGGATGTACTGGGCCGGGGACGCGCACGAGGCGCTGTCGACCGTGATGTACGCGGCTCCCGTGAGGGCTGCGGCCGACGCCAGGCCGATCACGAGCGGGACCAGCCCGGCTGACCGGGTGGCGCGAGCCCGTCGAGCGTCGTTCCCCCGTGCCATGGTTGCTCCCTGTTTACCGTGTGTTGACACGCCCAGGGTACCCGGCTCCCGCCCCGTCAACCTGTGGAGTTCCTGAGTGGCATAGTCCGGGCCATGGAACTCGTCACCATCGAGCGGATCCAGGCCGCCCGGGAACTCCTAAAAGGAGTGACCAGGGTGACGCCGATGGAGCACGCGCGCGACCTGCGCAAGCTCCACGGCGGTCCGGTGCACCTGAAGTGCGAAAACCTGCAGCGCACGGGGTCGTTCAAGATCCGCGGCGCCTACACCCGCATCCACGGCCTCAGCGCCGCCGAGCGCGAACGCGGCGTCGTCGCGGCGAGCGCCGGCAACCACGCGCAGGGCGTCGCGCTCGCGTCGTCGCTGCTCGGGGCCAAGTCCACCGTCTTCATGCCGCTGCGGGCGCCGCTGCCGAAGCTCGCCGCGACCCGCGGTTACGGCGCCGACGTCCACCTCCACGGCGCGCTGCTGGAGGAGACCCTCGCCGCCGCGATCGAGTTCGGCGAGCGGACCGGCGCGGTGTTCATCCACCCCTTCGACCACGTGGACGTCATCGCCGGCCAGGGCACCGTCGGGCTCGAGATCCTCGAGCAGGTGCCGGGCGTGAAGACGATCCTGGTCGCCACCGGCGGCGGCGGGCTGGTCGGCGGGGTCGCCTCGGCGGTGAAGGCGGTGCGCCCGGACGTCCGCGTCGTCGGCGTCCAGGCCGAGGAGGCGGCGGCCTACCCGCCGTCGCTGGCCAAGGGCATGCCCGTCCGGCTGGGGTCGACCTCGACGATGGCCGACGGCATCGCGGTCGGCGAACCGGGCCAGGTCAGCTTCGCGCACGTCGCATCCCTGGTGGACGACGTCGTGACGGTGTCCGAGGAGTCCCTGTCGCGCGCGGTGCTGCTCTGCCTGGAACGCCGGAAGCTGGTGGTCGAGCCGGCCGGCGCGGCGACGGTCGCGGCCCTGCTGCAGCACCCCGGCATCTTCGAGCCCCCGGTGGTGGCGGTCCTCTCGGGCGGCAACGTCGACCCGGTGCTGCTCCTGCAGATCATCCAGCACGGCATGACGGCGGGTGGCCGCTACCTGCGCCTGCACCTGCGCGTCCCGGACCGGCCGGGGTCGCTCGTGGGCGTGCTGTCCTGCGTGAGCGGGCTGGGCGCGAACGTCCTGGACGTCGAGCACTCGCGGATTTCCGGCAGCCTCGACCTCGGCGAGGCCGACATCGTGCTGGCGCTCGAAACCCGCGGCCCCGAGCACTGCAAGGACCTCGAGATCGCGCTGACGGACGCGGGTTACACGGTCGTCTAACCGGTCTTTCGGGGGTTCCGGGTGGCGGAGCCCCCGGCCCGGGGCGAAGCCCCGGTTGTCACAGCGCTTCGCCGGTGATCGCCGCCAGAGCGAGGTCCTTGGCGGACTCGGGTACCTCCGACGGCGCGGTGAAGCGGCGGGCCCGGATGTGGGCGACCAGGTCCGGGTCCGGCGGCACGCCGTGCTCACGGAGGTAGTACGCCACGGCGCCCGGCCACGCCCAAGCGCCGTCGGTGCGGAAGTTCATCGGCACCGCGTCCGCGCGGTCCGGGGCGAACGCGTCCGGGCCGTTGCTGCGCGAGGCCAGGATGACCGGCGCGGCGTCGAGGTACGCGAGCACCCGCTCGGCTTCGGCCGGGACGAGCGGACGGCGCCGGACCAGCGGCTTGCCCGAAGCGTCGACGCCGTCGTAGATCCGCGGCGTGCGCACCTCGCCTTCGGCGACCGGCGGGGTCAGCGCGGCGCGCTCGCGCAGCCAGGCCGGGATGTGCTCGTCGGCGCGGGGGAAGAACCGCAGCTCGTCCTGGAACCCGATCGGCGGCGGCTGCTGCCGGAACGGCGGTTCGAGGTCCGGCCGCACGAAGTCGACGTCGGGCGGCTGCGCCGGCTCGAACACGAGGATCGCGCCCAGCCACGTGCCGAAGCCGGGCTGGTACATGCCCGAGCGCAGCACTCCGAGCAGCCGCACCGCTTCCGGGTGCGGCTGTCCCGGCCGGGGCACGCCGTCCGGCCCGGTCACCAGCAGGTCGGCTTCGACGTGCCGCCCGGCGGCGCGGTACTCCACGCGCAGCTGCCGCCACGCCGGCGGCACCTGCGACGTCAGCACCGCCCCGATCCGGCGGACGATCTCCTGCTGCTGGTCCGGGCTCAGCGGCCCCGGTGGCTGGCTCATGGCGCGGAAACTCCTGGGGTCAGTTGCCGGCCGCGCGGGCGGCCTGGAGCCCGGCGCGGTACCACTCCGGCATGTGCGCCTCGTCGCGCGGGAAGCGCTCCTGCTCGGTCAGGAACTCCTGCGGCGCGGGCGGCGGCTGGAAGTCCGGCTGGTTCTGGTAGTTGTACTGGATGGTGAAGCGCGCCGGCGGTTCGAGGATGTAGCGCGCGGAGAACCAGGTGCCCTCGTTCTCCGCGTACATCCCGCCGCGCAGCCGCTGGAAGGCGCGCCAGACCTCGGCGGGCGGCTCCCAGACGCGTTCCTTGCCGTCCGGCCCGGTCACGGCCACGGCGACGTCGAGGTTCCGGCCGAGCGCGCGGAAGTCGATCACCAGCTCACGCCAGCCGGGCGGCAGCGCGGAGACCAGCGCGTTCGTGATTCCGTCCAGCTCTTCCTTCTGCTGGATCGGGTCGAGCAGCGGCCAAACGGGCATGCGCGGGTTCCTCCTGGTGGTTCGGGGCGGGGGCCATCATGGCACGGCGGGCGGGGTCCGCTGCCGTTCGAGCTGCGCGCCCTCGTCGAGCAGCTCCCGCAGCCACGGCGGGATGTGGCCCTCGTCGCGGGGGAACGTTTCGAGGTCGCGGGCGAACGCCGTGGGGTGCAACGGCGGCCACCAGCGGGGGTCGTCGTCGAAGTTGTAGGCGAACTCGGGCGCGGCGCCGGCCCGCAGCTCGACGGTCGCCGAGAACCACGTGCCCCGCCCGGGTTCATACATCCGCTCACGCAGCTGCTCGAAGCCGGCCTTCACCGCGGCGGGCACGGCCATCGCCCCGTTGCGGCCGTCGGCCAGTTTCACCTGCAGCGCGTAGTCGTCGGCGAGCACGGTCGAGGAAACGGTGAGCGTGATCCGCGCCCAGCCCGCGGGCGCGCCGCCGGCGAGCGCGGCGGCGATCCCGCCGGTGAGGTCGTCAGGCATCGGCGGTCTCGCTTCCGTACGGGGTCTTCGGGCCGTAGTTGATCTTCGACGGGTCGTTCTTGAACACGCGTTCCTGGGTCTCCCGGGTGAGCTCGACCGGCTTGCCGTCCGGGCCGAGGACGAGGTGGCCCTCCGCGTCGAGCTCGTAGGTGACCTTCTGCCAGCGCATCGTGACTTCCGCGGGGATGCCGCCCGGCAGCTCGCCGGAGGTCCGGACCTGGTAGTTCTCGATCTCCTGACCGGGGTGGGCGGCGTACTCGCCGAGCGCGACCTCCTGCCGGCGCCACGAAGCGTCGTGGATCCAGCCGTCGCGGTTGTTGCCGCTGTTGGACGCGGCCATCTGCGAGTGCATGTTGACGTACTCGCCCGGCCCGCCCATCTCGTTGGCCGCGAAGTGCCCGCCCGCCCACTTGACCTGGTCGTAGTCGGCGTCGCCCTGGAAGGCCTTGCGGCCTTCGCCGCCCGACCGGTTCTGGGACGCGGTGTCGCGGAAGTCCTCGTTCTGGCCGCGGAAGGCGGGCTCCCCGGTCATCGCGACCGGCCGGCCGTGGTCGCCGATCTGGAAGTCCCAGTGCTTGCCCGGGTCGTGGAAGTTGGCCACCCGGTACTGCGCGCCCGGGAGCAGCGGGTAGCGCAGGTCGGGGTTGTGGAACGGCGGCTCCTTGCCGGGCGTCGCCTCGACGTGCGTCACCCGGCCGTCGGCGTCGGTGAAGAAGTGGCTGGTGGCGCCGTTCTTGTAGGACACGTTGTACTGCGCGTCCGGTGCCAGCGGACGTTCACCGCGCAGCACCTGCGGGACCCCGTCTTCGGTGAGCTTGGAGTTGCGGGTGCGCGGGTCGAGGTCGTCGATCTCGCGCGGCGACTCGATCGGCGGGTGCCCGTCCGGGCGCTCGCGGTGCCCGGCGTAGTGGCTGTCCTCGTGCCGGTCGAAGGTGACGAACCGTTCGCCGAACTCCGGCGAGTCCCGGGCGATCGGCCGCGGCTTCGGGACTTCGTCGTAGGGCAGCGGGTCGTCGTGGGTGTCGCCGTCGCCGCGGTGCTGCGCGCTGTCGGCGTCGACGTCGTGCTGGTCGCCGTGGTGGCTGTCGGGCGCGAAGCCGTCGTCGCCCGCCCGGTGCGTGGTGCCGTCCGGGTGGTGGGTGTTCCATTCGCCGTCGGGTGGGATGCGGGGGCGCATCTTGCCGTCGGGGCCGATTTCGTAGTCGCTGGAGAAGACGCGGCCGTGGGAGTCGGTCCAGGCGGGTTTGGTGGGGGCGGTGACTTCGGTGTCGAGTTCGCGGGAGAGGCGGTGGGCGAAGTCGTTGGAGCCGGCATCACACCCGATGAGCCGGATGGGGCGGCCGTCGTAGTCGCCGTTGCGGCGCAGGATGTCGGCGAACTCTTCGGGGGTGTAGAGGCGGTCGCCGATCCGGGCGTGCCCGTCGGGGGTGACGTGGACGTCGACGGTGTAGCGGCCATCGGGGTCGGGGTGGACGCGGTGGGGCAGGTCGCCCATGTGGGGATCGCCGGCGTGGTAGGAGCTGCCGGAGGGGGTCCTCTCGGCGTGGCGGGCGTTGACCTCGTCGGGGGTGAGGGGTTCGTCGTGGTGCGGGGTGGCGCCGTCGTGGTCGTGCTCGTGGGGCGTGTTTTCGTGCGGCCGGGTGTCCGGTGCGTGGGTGTCGGCGGTGTGCGAGCCGGGGCGGGGGCCGTTTTCGTGCGGCCGGGTGCCCGGGGTGTGGGTGCCGGGTCCGAAGCCGCGGGCCGCGGGTGCGTCCGGCGTGCGCGGACGACCGCCGCTGGGCAGATCACCGCCGGTGCGTGGCCGTCCGGAGGCGTCGACGTGCGCGCCGGGGGTGCCCGGAGTGCCGGTCCAGCCGGCGCTGCCGGTGCGCGGCGAGCCGCCGCCGAGGCCGCCACCACCGGGCCCGCCGCCGGGTGGCATGCCACCACCGCCGCCCATCATCGGCGCGCCGCCCTGCGACGGGACGGAGGCGCCATCGCCACCGCGTGGCGCCGGGACGGCGCCGGGTTCGCCCGTGCGAGGGGCGGTGGGGGCGGTGCCGCTGGCGGAGGTGGTGCCATCGGTGCGCGGGGGTGCGGCGCTGCTGGGGGATTCGGTCCCGCCGTGCGAGCCGGGTGCGTTGCCGTCGCTCCGGGACGGCGAGCTGCCACCGGTGTGCGAGGAAGAGTCGCCGCCGTGGGTGGGCGTGCTGTCGCCACCCCGGGTCGGCGAAGGGCTGTTGTCGCTCGCTCGCGACGGAGAACCGTCCCCGGTGTGCGAGGGCGCGCTGTCGCCGCTGCGGGCGGGCGAGGGGCTGCTGTCGCTGGTGTGCGCGGGGGTGCCGTCGCTGCCCCGAGTGGGCGACGGACTGCTATCCCCACCGTGCGAGGGGCTGTTGTCGCTTGCTCGCGAGGGAGAACCGTCGCCGGTGTGTGAGGGGGTGCTGTCGCTGCCCCGGGTCGGGGAGGGGCTGTTGTCGCTTGCTCGCGAGGCAGAACCATCGGCGGTGTGCGAGGGCGTGTTGTCTCCTCCTCGGGTCGGGGAGGGACTGCTGTCGCCCGACCGCGAAGGAGAACCGTCGCCGGTGTGCGAACCATCCCCGGTGTGGGAAGGCGAACCATCCCCCTCACCCGTGTGCGAGGGCGACCCATCGCCATCGTTCGTGTGCGACGGGGAACTGCCCCCGTCCGGCGAACTAGATCCGTCCCGGCCCGAACTCCGCCGCGACCCCGGATCGGTGTTCATCGGATCCGAACTCGGCGAATCCCCATTCGCATGGCCCGGATCGCCGGAGTGGGAACCGTCCCCGGAGTGGGAACCGTCCCCGCCGTGGGCGCGGGTGTGGACTCCGCCCCCTTCCCCCTTGGGGATCTTGTGGACGAACCCGCCCTCCTTGACGTGCAACCCGTCCAGACCGCTGACCTTGCCCAGCACCTTGCCGAACACCTTCGCGATC